>SVHU01000047.1 GCA_015055625.1 Clostridiales bacterium
CATTTTCCGTTTGTTTGATTGCTTTCTTTTTCGTGGCGTGTGCTTGTCGTGGCGGAGCGAAGCGACGCCACTTGTATCAAGACAAGCACACGCCACGGTTGCAATTAGTTAATTTTCCCTATTTTTTAGAAACTTTTTTAATGATGACAGAAGTTGTCATATTTACTTTGATATAATAGTTATCTGGATACTGAACTTAAAAATTCTTTGCTCGAAACTTTTTAGCGAACACTCGATTTTATATTGCTTTTTGGTTTTATATGTGTTATAATATAAGAAAGTATTTTAATACGAGGTGTATTATGATTAGCTACAAAAGGCTATGGAAGCTTTTAATCGACAAGGATATGAATAAAAAAGACCTTGCACAGTTAGCTGGACTTAGCACATTTACAATGACTAAATTAAATAAAGGCGAAAATGTTAATGCTGAAACCCTTGCTAAAATATGCAAGGCTTTAGATTGTTCCTTTGATGATATTATGGAAATCATTAAGGATTGATATTTATTTTTTTAGACTACAACTTCTCATAATAAAAAATTATAGGAATTTAGTTAGGAGGATTCTTCGTTATGACACCGGAAGAATTAGCTCGTGTAAAAATTGATAAACAATTAAATAACGCTGGCTGGGATATCGTATCGAGATTAGATTATTTGCCTAATAGCACAGTTGCGATAATGGAAGGCTTAATGCAAGGCAATACAGAAAGTGATTATCTTCTTTTTGTTGAAGGTAAGGCTATTGCTGTTATCGAAGCTAAAAAGGAAGAAAACAATCTTGGGGCAGTAGTAGCTCAACAAGCCGAAAACTATGCGCATACTCCTCAATCTTGGTATGGCTTGTGGTTTCCGGGCTTAATACCTCTTGTGTATCTTGCAAATGGTAAAAAGATTTATTTCAAGAATATGCTTGATGCCGATAGCGAATATGAAGAACTTACGGAATTTCATACGCCTAAGCAAATGCTTAAACTTATTGGAAAGAAATCCGAGTTTGGAGCATTGCCTCGCATTGAGAAAAAAGGACTTAGAGATTGTCAGTATAATGCAGAAGTAGCATTAGAGGCATCTTTTAAGGCGGGCAAGAAAAAAGCTCTTGCTGTTCTTGCTACGGGTTCTGGTAAAACATATTTAGCGTGCCTTGCTTCTTATCGTTTGCTTAACTATACACCTACAAAGCGAATTTTGTTCTTGGTAGATAGAAATAACTTGGCTCGCCAGACAGAAACGGAATTTAGTCTTTTCGATAGAACGGAAAAAGGACAAGCGTTAAGTTCTCTTTATCAAATAAATCGACTTAAAAAAACCGAAGATATTGATGGCGACGTTATTATTTCAACTATTCAAAAATTGTTTGCCGTTTTGACAGGTCAATCAATTACCGAAGATGACGAGGACTCTGAGGACGAATTAGTTTACGCTAAGGACAACGAGAAATCAGATAAGCCCGTTATTCTTGGTGATGATTTGAAATTACCACCTGATTATTTTCAATTTATCATTGTTGATGAGTGTCATCGTTCGATTTATGGTAAATGGAAAGCCGTTCTTGATTACTTTAAGGACGCACGCATTTTAGGTCTTACTGCAACACCTACGCCTGAAGCCTATGCTTATTTTAACAAAAATATCATAGAAGAATATACCTATGATGATTCCGTTGTTGATGGTGTAAACGTTCCTGCTCGTGTTTATAGAATAAAAACAGAAGCGTCTGTTCACGGTGGAACGATAAACGAAGGTGAAAAAGTTGTTGAAGAAGCCAAAAGAAACGGGCAGACCAGCGAATATACAGCAACAGAACGTATTGACTATACAAATAAGCAGTTAGATCGCTCTGTTATAAATAAAAATCAAATAGAAAGTGTGCTTAGGGCATATAGAGATTCTATTTACGAAGATTTGTACCCAGAGCGTGATAAAGATTGGCGTTATATTCCTAAAACTCTTATTTTTGCAAAGGACGACCACCATGCAACTGAAATTGTAGGTATTGTGGAAAAAGTCTTTGGCGAAATGTTTGATAGTGGAAACGTTCCTACAGGATTTGTTCAAAAAATCACTTATTCTGCTGGGAACTCTAATGACCTTATCAGAGATTTAAGGACTGAAAAGAACTTTAGAATTGCTGTTACAGTAACGCTTGTAGCGACAGGAACAGACGTTAAACCTTTGGAAGTTGTTTTATTTATGAACGACGTTAAATCTGAGGTTCTTTATACGCAGATGAAAGGTCGTGGCTGCCGAGTAATTCAAGACGATAAATTAAAAGAAGTTACGCCTAACGCTACAACAAAAGAGTGTTTCTACATAGTAGATGCCGTAGGTGTTACCGAGAGCGATAAGTCAATGCCTAATCCGGGCGGTGAAACGCAACCTAAGAAAAAGGTGTTTACGCTTGAACAGTTGTTAGAAAGACTTTCACATAACGAGCTTTCTGACGATAACTTGTCTTTGCTCCGTGACTACTGTTCTACAATTCATAGAAGATATGAAGATAGTCAGTTGTTTGGCAGACATTTAGATAAATTCATAGTGGATTATGGTTTTGCCCCTAAAACGCTTGCTAACAATATAAACGTAGCACTTACAAAAAATCTTTTGCCTCCGTTTATTGACGTTTCAAGTGATAACACGGAAAGACTTGCATTGATAGATTGTCTTATTTGCAATCTTGCAGCGAGAAAGAAACTTCTTGAAATGCAAAAGGGCTACTATGCTTTCACACCGGACAAGCCCGATGAAGTTATCTATAAAGGTTTTTCTAAGGAAACGGCAAGGAGCTTTATAGCAACTTTTGAAAAATACTTAGACGACAACAAAGATGTAATCGAGGCGTTGAGAATTATTTATAATTCCGAAGATACGGTCATTACATATTCTATGCTTTGCGAACTTCAAGAACAGCTTTTGTCTGCGAACAAATCATATACGCCGTATTATATCTGGAGCAATTACAAAACGTTAGATACCGACGGTCAAGTAGAGGAACTCAACGTTAAGCAAAACGTTAATGCTCTTACGCATTTAATTCAAATCGTGAGATACGCATTTAAGAAGAATTATACCTTGACGAGTTTGTTCGGCTCTTACGCTCAGAGATTTAACCTTTATTGCGGTCAGGCTCAACGTGAACTTAATGACGAGCAAAAGAACGTGATGAAGCAGATTGCAGAATATATCGTTCAAGACGGTTCGTTTACAATACAAGAGCTTAACGAATTTGAACCTGATTTGTGGAAAGCGGCGATTGTTGCTTTTGGAGCAAAGGCATTAGCAGTTGAAATGCAAAAATTATCAAAATTCATATTAAAGGCGGCATAAAATGGCAGATATACAAGTGAAAAGCGAAACAACGTTAGTTAAAAAAGTCTGGGATATTGCAAATGTTCTTGCAGCAGCAGGCGTTGGTTTTACCGACTACATAACCCAGCTTACATATATCCTTTTCTTAAAGATGGACGATGAAAAGGAGGAATTAGGATTAGGTAGTGCTATTCCCGAAGGCTATAAGTGGAAAGAACTTGTTGACTTAAACGGTAGTGATTTGGTTGAAAAGTATGAGGAAATCC
>SVHU01000031.1 GCA_015055625.1 Clostridiales bacterium
TCTTTATCTGTTAAAGGTAAAGCATTGAGTTCTTCTAACGTATGATTAGTCCATTTGAAAGTTTCAGGTATAGACATCATACGCATTATTTCACGAATACTGAAAACTCTATCGTCAACAGGGTGAACGGTCGCTTGACTTGCTAAAATATCGTTTCTTGTATGCACGCAAGGGGCAACCTTATCCCAATATTGTCTTGTATATTTATCGGAGTTTCCGTTTTTAGTATATACAATCTCTCCATTGCGGTAATAATGAGGCAATCGAGCTTTGTCGGTATTATCGAAAGCACTTTGTCCTTCTTTCAATAATTCAATCCAGTGACGCATTTCGGGGGCATATTTTCTAAAGTAGTGGAAGATATCCTTAGGAGAAATTTCACCCATAACTTTTAAGCTTGGTAAATCTCCAATAATTTCCCTTAAGGTTTTTTCTTTGCGATAGACAGGATAAAGAGTTTCGGGCGCAATACCTAAATCTTTTCTTGCACCAATTACTAACGTTCTTGTTCTACTTGAGTTTGCACCGTAGTTTTTAAAATTTAAAACCTTAAACTCAATGTTGTATAAATCACCTAAATTTGTATTTATTGC
Source organism: Clostridiales bacterium (assembly GCA_015055625.1). Taxonomy (GTDB): domain Bacteria; phylum Bacillota; class Clostridia; order Christensenellales; family Pumilibacteraceae; genus RUG12826. The sequence continues at coordinate 594 of SVHU01000031.1, forward strand.
TTCTTTAATTTTCTTGTCCTTTCCGTCTAAGTCCGTGCAAATTGTTGTTAAAAAAGCTTTTACGTTCTCTAACACAAAGAATTTAGGTTTGATTTGTTTAATCAATTCTAATGAAGCGACAACTAAAGAATTTCTTTTGCTTTCATCACCTTTTTTATGATTTGCAACGGACATGCCTTGACAAGGTGGCGTAGCAATAAGAACGGTTAATTCATCCATTTTTTCTTTCGTTTTCCACAATTCTACTTGCGAAAGAATTTTTTGTTTTGTTTCTTCAAGTAAGATATCACCTTGAATATAACCGCTTTCATATTTACATTTATTATTAGCTCTTTGAACATCAAGGCGACGTTGTAATAATTCGTTGGTTGCAACGCAGTTGAACTTTTCCATTTTAAAACCATAACAACCAACGCCTGCACTACTAAATAATGAAATATACGTTAATTTACTCATTATACATTCTCCTCAGGAACAACGTCCATAACATCCGCAATATTACAAGAAAATACAGCACATATTCTCAACATTACATCCATACTAACAGGTTGATTCTTACCGAGTTTAGCTAAAGTAGCTGTGCCAATATCGGCTTTTACTCTCAAATCAGTCTTATTCATATTGTTATCAATAAGCAATTTCCATAGCTTGTTATAATTTACCGCCATAATACACCTCTAATAATTTATATTATTATAGCATTTCTAAAATAAAATATCAAGTAGAAATATTCGCATTTTGGAATAATTTATTCCTTTCATTGAATTTTACATTCCTATTATAGCATAATAAATATGACAATAGTTGTCAACATTATAAAAATTATATTTAGTCACCCTAATTCCCTATAAGTTCCCTTAAATACCCTATGTGAGTGTAGGGCGTGCGCTTGTCTTGATACAAGTCGGCTCGGCTAAAACATAAAATTTTGCAAAGAAAAAAAACTAAAACTTATACTTTTTTTTGTGTTTGTTTTAGATTTTTTCTTATCAATGGTAGTAGCGGTGGCTACGCGCCTTTTGTGCTAACGCACAGCGAACGATTTTTGACTAGCGTCAAAATATCGTTCTAATTCCAAGGGAGAAAACCAAAAAACAAGACTATCACAACAATACTCTGCCATCTTAATATCTGTTGTTTTTCAACGGGAGTAGCGGTGGCTACGCGCCTTTTGTGCTTCGCACAGCGAACGATTTTTGCTTTTCGCAAAATATCGTTCAATCCCGAGGGAGGAAACCAAAAAAAGAACACACAACTCGTGTTGTGTGTTCTTTTTTTGGTGACCCCAACGGGATTCGAACCCATATTACCACCGTGAAAGGGTGATGTCCTAACCTTTAGACCATGGGGCCACATTGGTGGCTGCAAACGGATTTGAACCATTGACCTGTCGGGTATGAACCGAATGCTCTAGCCAGCTGAGCTATGCAGCCATATTAGCGTTGCTCACGCGAATATAATAATAACATATTAGAAAAAAATATGCAACAAATTTGTATGCGATTTTTAAAATATTTTTAAATTTTTTCAAAATTCTTCGTCTATCAACATAAAAAAATCCTCAAAAATTACAGTATACCTGCTCTTTTTGAGGATTTTGTGTATTAAATTTCTATCATAACAATCCTATACTGCCAAACAATGCAGAAAAAGCAAAAGATATAACTGCAAACAAAACAATGGAACAAAGAACTATAAACAAATCACATAATTTGCTTAACGTTCCGTTTTTCTTTTGCTCGGCATGATATTCTATTGCTTTTGCAACTACAATTACAGTAGCTAACAACAGTATAAACGAAAAAACTCCACCCACAATACCAAACGTGCAGTATGGTATTACGCTATCGTCATATCCTAAAACGCTTGTTATATTTACCGCCTCTACCATAATCGCGTATGCTGTTATGGAAAAAGCAAGAGAAACAAGCGCAAAAAAATAGGGATATTAACGATTTTTTACACTCTTTCGTTATATTATTTCGGGATACTTCGCAATAATTTCGCCAAAATTTAGATATACAAGAACAAGGCTACTAATTGCGCTAACCGCCATTGCAAGACCGATAATGCCAAAAACAAGGGTAATTACCGGAGCAACACCTCCGCTACGCTTAGCATTGACAAACGTTCGTATTGATTTTGCGCCAAGTATAATCGCCGGGATTGAAAGTCCTATAACGGCAACAACAATAACGCAAACAATAGTAAAGTCAAACCAAAAGTCTTGCACAGGATCCGCTGAAGTAAACGTTCCGTCAAAATAACTTACTGACCATGTCAAAATAGTGTTAGCTAACTCAGATAAAACCATAGCAACTACTGCTAAAATAGTGGAAGTAAGGGCTGAACCAAAACCTAATTTTCTGTTCCTATTACCCCTAGCGTTATTAGTACCGACGTTTCCCTCATATACAGGCTCAGCGTTATAGGTCAGCTTTGCGACGTTAACTCTCACTTCCTGCGTGTCCGTAGTAAACACAATTTCTTCATCGTCGTATGGGTCTGCTGAAGCAAGGCACTCCTTGCAAAAATCTCCGCTATACTCAATGAATTTTCCACATTTTCTGCAATACATCTTTTTGCTCCTAGAATTATTATGTAACGATTTATCTAATACGTATTGTTGATTTCCTGTCTTACAAAACACTAAGAATTTGCAAAGCCTCTCCCAATGCCAAATTACAAATTAAACCAACTAAGATTGATCCTACACCTTCTGCAAGAGAAATAATACCAAACACAAGAGTGGGAACAGGCTTAACTCCTGAATTTCTCTTAGTCTTTACAAACTTAGAAATTGCAACAGGTCCAAATATAACAGCAATTACTCCTAAAACAATACCTACCCAGCACAAAGCCGAAGCTGTAGTCAACGTCGATCTAAAGCTCTCAACGTTTCCATAATAGCTACCAAGAGTAACATCTAAAGCCGCATCATAAGCACTACCATAGCCGGCAATAATCATTATAAGTGCTACCATAGCACTAATAAAACCAACTATACCAAATCCCAAGCCCGCAGTTCTGCTACCCTGGCGAACAGGTGTTACGGAAGATACGGTCTGATTGTAGTTTGCGTTATACTGGGGTGCTCCATACTGGGGTGCTCCATACTGAGGAGCGCCATACTGAGGCGCGTTGTTTGCTCCGTACTGGGGAGCGCCATACTGAGGCGCATTGTTTGCTCCGTACTGGGGAGCATTATTCTCAACCTTTGCATTGGCTTCGTTCTGAGCACATTCTACACATAAATCTGCGCTTCCGTCAAAGTATCTACCACATTTTCTGCAATACATTTTTTTACATTCTCCTTTTGTAAAATAATTTTTATACTAAACTACGTTTGAGGGCAACGTAGATTGTATACACACTTAAAAAATTAATTTGATTAACGATAATAACGTTTCACCCACTATTACCAACGCGAATATGGACAAAACTCTACCAACAGTTGCTAACACGAAGGTTGCCGTATGTCTAACTCCGCCGTTTTTAACAATTTCGCCTTGCTCTCGGTATGCCTTAGAGGTCATTACTATTCCCATAATAAACGCAATAATTATTGCCACTACGTTTATATAATTAATAATAAGGTCGCCCACCAGCGAAGAATCTTTTCCTAAATACAAACTTTCGACGCAATTGTACGTTTCGCTATAATAAATTGCAAACATAATTAGCGCAATGGGGACCATTACTACCGATGCAAGAGCAAGTCCAAAACCAGCATTATGCGCTCTTTGATTTTTTTGCGAACGTTTTTCTTTAGGCTCGACTTGAGGTGTAATTATAACGTTTTGCGTTTGATTTTCAGTTGCAACGTTTGCTTCGGTTATAGTTTGAGCTTCGGCTACTTCCTTAGCCTCGCACTCTTTACAAATCTTTGCGTCATAATCAATTTGTTTACCGCATTTTATGCAATACATAGCAGCCTCCTTATATTAATTATATACCAATAAATATAGACACCATCGCTATTAGCAATAAACCAAGCACAACCATTGTTATAATAGACGTTACTCTGCCTACAATTCCCAGAATCTGCGTTGCAACAGGTCGAACACCACCGTTTGCAACCGTTTTTCTAACAAGAAAAATAGACTGCGATGACAACACCATTGCTACAATATTAACAGCAAACGCACCACTAATCATTAGCATGCTCATCGGAATTCTTATGTAAGAGCTGTTAGTTGGAATTGTTAACGCAAACGAAAAACTCCAAACATACGACAATATAAGCGCAATTTCGGGGAGTATCGCCGATATAAGGGCCTTACCAAAACCCAACATTCTGCTGTTTGGTTGATTTTGTATAGGCGTAATAGGCACCTGCTCTACGTTATAAGTTTGAACTTTTTCGCTCTCAACTTTGTTAGAATCCAAACCGCACGTGTCATTGGCGTGATAATACGCATTAGTAGGACTTGAAACGTTATTTTTATAATACTGTTGCGCACACTCATTACAAATAATGCTATCGTAATCTATAAACTTACCACACTTATTACAAAACATTTCTTTCTCCTTTTACACGGGAACGCCATTTATGTAAACAGTGGGGATCATGCGAGTAATTAGCATAAGAATCGGGAACATCATAAGCACCAACGCATATAAAGCAACAAATGCACTTATTGATACCGATATAATTCCGAACACTAAAATTAGAACACGTGGTTTTTCTTTATTTCGCTTAGCTCTAACAAAAGAACGAATTGCTTTTATTCCCAAAACAAGAATAAAAATGCTTACCGCCATTAGTATAGACGTTGCTACAAGATAAATTATAAGGTAGGTAATTTCCTCTTGTTTGTATCCGTTTTTGGCTACGCTTAACATTATTGGGAATAAAAATCCAAACGCAACTAAAACAATAACGAAAGCTATGAGGGAAGCCACAAAACAAGATACTACAAGCTTAACGTTTATCTTTGTCGGTTTTGAGCTAGGCTCGATTGATTTTTCTATCTTTTCTTCTACTTGTATATTCTTTTTGCAATCATCACACAATATATCATTTCCGGCAATATATTTGCCACATTTATTGCAATACATAAATACACCTCTTTGTTTTCGATTTTCTTTTATCTCAACATTTTAGCCATTATATTATATTAAGTATACTATTTTTATAGAATAGTGTCAAATTTTATAACGCACTATCAAAAATTTTTACTGTCAAATCCCAAAGTTCTTCATTTACTTCTATAAAGAATTTACTCGTAACCTATTTTCTACTCAGTTTCTTTATACCAATGTTAAATCTAAATTCTCAATAATTTTTGCATTATCCGCCCACTCGGAACAAACGGATAAATAATAATTATTTCCGCCCACGCTAACTTCAAAAGTTTTTACACTGTCTGTGGGAATATCTTTAATTGAACTTACTGCTTTTCCATTAAGTTTGAACGCGCTTTCCTTTTGCGTCCATTTTTTTATTAGCCAATCGTTTCGTTCGTTTTGAGCAACGCCGTTAAATTCTTCAGCTTCCTTATCAGATAAAATCTTATCAGCGATATTTACCCTTAGCTCTTTTTTTAGCTCGATATCTACGCCCACTTTTCGTCTTGAAACAGCAACAGCGACAACACCGTGACTGTGCGAAAGCGAAAACTCATAGCCCTCACATTCCCACTTTCCGCTGTTTGACTTATAAATGTCCAGTTTTTTGAGTTTTTTACCAAACGTTCTCTCTAATGCATATTCCAAAAGTTTCCACACGTAATATTTCTCGCGCCTAACTTCCTCGTTTTTACAGCTTTTAACCTCTTCGTTACGCTCTTTAGGAACAAGCTCGCCCAGCTTTGCGCTTGTAGGAATTTGGGCAGTGTAAATAACAAGAACGGGAATAGATAAAATTTTATTACGAACGTCGTCGGTTGCAGAACAGCTTGCCTTATTAAAAACGCACGAATTTACAAAATGCTCGCAGTTATTATAAAGCAAGTGATAACCACCCTCGCCTTTTCTTGCGCGCGCACGTCTTACCGTTTCCTCTACGCTAAGTCTGCTCTTTTCTTCCTTTTTATCCAATACTGCAACTTCCAAAAAACCGCCATTTAAGAAAGTGTCGATATCCGATGATAAAACCTTGATATCCGCTTCCTTTAATCCTACGTTAAGAGCTGGCGAAAGACCGAACTGAATAACTTCTTCGTCGCTTACGTATATGCCGTAATGGTAAAAATTACCAAAACTGACTCTTAATATATCACCGCTTTCAGGTTGTATAAAATCCCACTTCATTTATATTATTCTGCGTGCTGTTCTATATAGTCGATTACGTCTTTTACAGTCTTGAAATCGCCAAAGCCAACGCCTTGGAACTGAATATCGAAAAACTCCTCAATAGCCACAACCACGTATAAAATTCCTACCGAATTAAGCCCTAAATCCTCGTTTAACCTATCTTCCTCAGAACACTTTATAAGTCCATCGGCAGAAGTTCCCATCGCCATTTTTAGCACTTCTTTGAGTTTTTCCTTAATCTCATCTCTTGTCATTGCCATAATAATTTACTTCCTTATATTAGGTTTATTTTTACTTTTTCAGGTACTTACTTTCATAAAGCTCTTTTAGCGAAAGCTCTATATTGCGGACATACTCATTTACTTCTTTCAGCTTTTCCATGGTAGGAATTTTTCCGCACATTTCTCTGACGTTTATAGGATCTCCAACAATTGCTACTCTGCGGTTATACCACTTGCCGTACTCGGGAAAATACACGGGTACCACGGGTTTTCCGGCTCTATGCGCCATAAGAACCTCACCTGCCTTAAACGATAGCATTTCGTCAGTGTGGTTGACCTGCCCTTCGGGGAAAATAAGCACCATCTTATCGTTTTTTAAGTCTTCTGTTACCGTGTGGAACGAATCCATACTAAAGTTTTGCTTATCTACCTGAATACAATGTAACTGGTTAAAAAACCAATTCTTTAGCTTTGTATTATACAAGTCTTTTGTCGCAAGACAGTGCAAACGTCTGTTCCAAAACACGCAATGCGCCATAATCGGATCGGTAAATCCTCTATGGTTACAACACACCAACATTCCGCCTTTATAATCCTTTCGCTTGCATTTTCCCGCAAATATAACCTTTGGACGCATCCAAACTAAAACGGGTAATATGCCTGTAACTTTTACGAAATCATACAGAAAATACGATTTTCGTTTCTTTTTTTTCTTTTTACTTTTTTGTTCGTTTGTCGAGTTCATCTTTTAGCTCAATAATCCTATCTCTAAGTTTTTCGGTGATAATTTCTGCGTTTTCACGCTCTGACAAATTGTCATCGTAATAGTCCCTTGCATAAAAAGGTTTGCCCACCATTGCACTAGCGCCCTTTTTACCGCCGTATTTACCATCGTTATAAATGGGAATAATGGGTGCTCCACTACTAAGCGCCATATAGACTGTGCTTGGCTTAAAAGGCAAAGGCTTTTCCTCGCCTTTTCTGGCAAGTCTGGACTCAGGATAAACCTCTATAAGCCCACCTTTGTCTAAAATCTTGTTACACTTATCCATAAATGACAAATCGTGCGCATCTCTATTTACCTTTATACAGCCCAAAGCTTTGAGGGTAAATCTAATAAACACGTTCTTTGTATACATAACTTCCGCAACAAGCGTGCGAGGCGTTCTGCGCCACAAAACGTAAAGCATTGCCGCTACGTCCATTACAGCATTATGATTGCTTGCTACTATTGCTTTCCCCTTAATTTTAAGAGAGTTATGCTTTTTATCTTCGTGGTAAACCTTAGTTCTATAACAGAATAAATACGGAATAAATCCGGTTATTTTTATAAACCACGACATTATTCTATAAAACCACATACTACGCTTCCACAAGCTCCGTATTTTGCGCTTTTTTCACTTCTTCAATTTCTGCTTTTTCAAGTTTCTCATCGTGAACGTAGATTGCGTTTACGTAACGCTGTAAGAACGCAAGCGATATGAAGTTAAGAGGAAGAATGGGGAACATTATGCTAAGAGAAATGTACGTTGCCATCTGAATAGCATACCAAGGCTGTTTTAGCATTCTCATTCCACGCTTGTGAGCCTCGTTTCTAAGTCTACAATGCGCTTTCATAATAAACACTACTTGTATAAAGGGAATAAAGCAAGAGAGGAAATATCCAAGCTTGGGCTTAAAGTCTTTCACTATCTCTTTTATGGACTTAAACAAGTACGCAACCCAAATAAATCCAAAGATAAATCCCGAAAGAATAGAAAGTCCAATTTGAACGAAGATAATCTCTCCCTTTTCGGTTTTACTATACTCGTTATCGTTTTCTACCGACGAAATATCGAGATCGGGATACTGCTTTTTAAGCTCTCTTCCAACAAGCGCAGGCGTATAGTCTTTAGGCATTCTGAACGCAAGTAACGCGCCTACGATACACGCAAGAGCAACAATAAATGGAACTAGTGTCGTTCCGAGATTGAACACAGTATTCGCGTCCACTCCAAGATTGACTGGGGCTTTGTCAACTGCTTCTATAACTACTCCGTTTTCAACCACGCTTTGCGCCCACGTTACTCCTCCGCTTGTAGAGAAGAATACGTTTTTAATAAGCTCGTAAATAAGTGTTCCGGAAATTGCGCCGACAATTGACGTAAGCAATGCATTTGCTGCAAAGTACATTGCCGAATGGTTCTTTTTAGTAAGCTGTTCTTCTATCGCCGAGATTTGCGCTGTTATCATATACGGCATCATAAAGAACGCGCCGATTGCCCAGCTTCCGGCAACTCCGCCCACACAACCAATAATCATTTTTACAGTCGTGTTGTCGCCCATAACAAGCGTTGAGCCAACAAAGAAGGACATTATGGAAATCGCAAACGCTACAAGACAGGTTTGGTAGGTAAACCTTATTCCCTTTTTCGCTTTTACTTTAGTAAAAATGTACAACATTACGGGAACGGGCGCAAATGCACAAGTGTTTAGTATGGTCATACCAATTCCGTCCATACCCATTCCGCCCATAATCATAGCGTTCATTGCAACAAGGAACATTTGAAGTCCGAAGAACGTACAACAATTTACCGCAAGCCAGTTCGCAAACGTTTTGTTTGTGAAGGTAAGCTTTAAGCTTTCTTTGAAGCTTACCTTTTCGGGAAGCAAGCCGTCGTTTTCAGGATAGCCGTACTTTTTACCCTCTTTGATCATAAACAAAGGTATAATCATAGTTGCCATAAATGGAAGTCCTAAAATAAGAACAAACTCATTAATATGCATTTTAGTTACCGTCAAAAGAAGGGGAACAAGTGCATAAACTATGCAATACGAAATAGTATCAAAGAAAGACTTGTACGTAGAAACTCTAAGTCTTTGAGGTTCGTCCTCACACACCGTTGAAAGCGAGCCGTAAAACGCAATAAGACACATCGTGTAAGTAGCAAAAAATACTATTGACCAAAAGATTATCCATATAGTGTTAAGCGTGGGATTTTCCACTCCACCGATAGGCCACCAACACATTGCGTAAGACAGAACCATAGGAATAAAGCAAACGGCAATAGCAGGTCTACGTCTACCCCATTTGGTAGATAACGTATCCGTTATATGCGCAAACGGTACGTCAATAATACCGTCGAACACTTTTCCGATAGCGTAAAGAATAGGAAAAACCATGGGTAGAATATAACAAGCTCCGCTTGCAAAAATTTGATAGTTAATTCCCGCTTTTGCCGTAGACATTGCCGAAGGATTGATAGCATCGGTAAAGTACGCTCCCATCAAAACCATCAAAAGGTTGGGACCAAATCCTGAAAAAGCAAATAAGAACTCCTTCCATTTATTAGTTAAAGATCTAACTTTCATTAGTAATCTCTCCTTTCATCTCAAGTTTTTATCATATGTTTTCAGCCAAAAATCCACAAACTTGCCCTACCGTAACAAGCGTTACTCCAGCCGTAACTGGCAAATCCACGCCGTACTCTGTTTTGATAATATCCGCAAGTTCTAAATAGTCCAAACTCGTTCCACCAAGATCTGTAAAGAAATCCGCATTAAGCGATACTTCCTCGTCAATTTTTAGTGCTTGAGCAAAATATTTTGCAACCTGTCGCTCCATTTCAGACAGCGCCTCATCAAAATACATTTGCTCACATACAAGTCTAAGGCTGTTGTTATTATACTTTTTAGCAACCTTTTTTCTGCTTATCTTAAAATCGTTTGCATCCATAAGCGGATCGGTAGTTATTTCTATTTTTGAAATTTCTCCGTCCAGCTTGTTTTCTCTAAGCAAAGCCCTTATCTCATTTTTAACCTGCTCCGCCTTCTCTCTCTTTATGCAATTTGGATAAGAAGCTATCAGGACAGGCTTGGAATTTTCGTCAGCTATCAGGCAAACCTCTTTAACGTCGTTTACTTTAATTATATTTTCCACTATAACAGGATTGAGATTTTCGCCGTTTTCGCACACAATCAAGTCGTCAGCTCTGCCTAAAATATAATATCTACCGTTTTCTTCCCTAGCAAGGTCTTTAGTATTAAACCAAGCGTCGTAGTCGTTTACCTTTTCCACTCCGCCAACGCGAATTTTACGCGATATACTCTTACCTCTTACACACAACTCGCCGTTTTCGTTTATCATATATTCCACGCTCGAAAGCGGTTTTCCTATCGTTTCGGAAGATAGAATTTTAATTTTGTCAGAAAGCTCTACCGAAGTAATTCCTATTTCCGTCATCCCGTACCCGTTGCAAAGATGATATCCTATCGCATTAAAGAACTTGATAACCTCTCCCTTAACGTGGCTTCCCCCGCTTATCATAAACTTAACGCTGTCGCCAAAGATTGAAGAGCGTATTTCGGAAAACGCGGAACGTACCATTTTTTTACCAAAGTCGGTTGAGGCGATTTTCATTCCCTTATCAAAGCGCTTCTGAGCTTTTTCTCCCTTTGATTTTACGTTTCTTAACACCTCTTTATATACACCCTCCCACACAAGCGGAACTGCAAATATATGCGTTACTTTGTGCTTACGTATGGTGTTTAAGATTGTTTTGGGGCGCATATCTTTCAAGAATACGAATGCTCTCGAAAAAAAGCCAAACCACATATACACCGCAATAAATCCAAACACGTGATAAAGAGGTAAAAGCGCAAGGTGCTTAATTTGTCCTTCGTAATCTCTTACTATCTCGGGACAGTTTTTAACAATGTTTGCGCTATCTTTGATTTGATAAAAGAAATTTTTACCGCGGTACGAACATAGCTTTACATGATCCGTTGTACCCGACGACATAAATATCACTTCATTTGCAAACGTTAAATCCTCAAACTCTGCTTTTTCTTCGCTAATTTTCATCATTAAGTCAAGAGCATTTACCGTCAACACAGAGAACTCTTTTCCATCTGACACAACTGCCTCTACGTCGTAGTCTTTTATTATTTTTTCCAAGACATCCATACTCATTCTTGTGTTTAAGAGCAAAGGCTTGTATCCTAGCGCCAATATTGCCCAAAACGTCTGAATCCACACAATAGAATTTTCCATATAAAGTCCAACTATACCGTCTTGTTTTACTCCTGCCAACACATTTTTTAGGAGGGGAATTATTTGCAAAATGCGGTCTTTACATTCGCCGTAGGTAACCGTCTTGATTCTATACCCGTCGCTTGTTTCAGCCATTGGATTATCCGTATCCGAAAACATATAGCGAAACAGCGTTTCCATATTTTTTTCTTCTTTTTCGTATCGGGCAAGCTTATCTTCAATATATTCTAAGATAGTTTTTGCCTCGCCGATGTATTTACAAGCCATTCTTTTTTCCTTGTATCTGCGTCTTGATTTTTTTATATAGTATATAAAAAAGACGATATTCGACATTATTATACCATATACAATCAAGAAAAGCAAGATAATTAAACATTTTTCTTTTTCTGCCGATTTGACATGAAATTCACTCCGTTTTCACGCGTTTTTCACATTTTCCCGCATACGTATTCAATTTTTTATGACAAAAAACCGCTACGCTATCAGAAAAACGTAACGGTTTATAAAAATTAATTATACTTATTTTATCATGAGCTCGCCCACAAACGTAAAGTACTCGCCGATATCGTCAACCTCAAACCCTTCGGTAAGCATAGCCTGAACAAAAAGCATTTTAGCATACTTTTTAAGCGTTTCGTGATCGGTATTGAACAGGTCGCGAAGCTTTGCTAAAATCGCGTGGTCGGCGTTTATCTGCAAAACCTTTTTAGCTTGAACTGGCATGGGCGACTGAGTTTTCATAGCCTTGAACACCTTTTCCATTTCGAGCGAAACTTCACCCTCATAGGAAAGACATACGGGGTAAGAACCTAGCTTAGTAAGAGATACTGCGTGAACCTTGTCGCCAAGCGTTTCCTTGATAAAGTCTGTAAGGTCTTTATTGGAAACCGCCTTATCTTCCATTTCCTGCTTTTCTTCTTCGCTACCAAGATCCAAGTCTTTATCCGATACTGACTTGAACTTTTTATCCTCGTATTTATCCAAGGTTTTAAGCACGAACTCGTCCACGTTATCCTTAAGGTACAACACGTCGTAGCCCTTGCTCTTTACTACGTCAACCTGGGGCATAAGGTCAATCTTGTCCAAGCTTTCCCCACATGCATAGTAAATAACGTCCTGACCTTCCTGCATAGCCTTAACGTACTCGGCAAGCGTGGTTTGCTTCTTACTCTTGCCGGACACGAACATCAACAAGTCTTTAAGCTCGTCCTTTTTTACGCCGTAGTTATTGTACGCGCCAAACTTAATGGTTGCGCCAAACTCTTCAAACAACTTTTCATAATTTTCTCTGTCGTCTTCGAGCATTTTCTTAAGTTCGGAAATAATCTTCTTTTCGAGCGAGGTTGCAATCGCTTTAAGCTGTCTGTCTTGCTGTAAAATTTCTCTGGAGATGTTAAGCGAAAGATCGCTACTGTCCACAACGCCTCTTACGAAACCAAAGTAGTCGGGAAGTAAATCTTCGCACTTTTCCATAATAAGCACGCCGTTACAGTAAAGCGAAAGACCTTTTTTGAACTCTCTGGAGTAAAAATCAACAGGAGCTTTTGCAGGGAAATACAATAACGCAGTATAATTTACGCTACCTTCAATATTTGCATGAACGTAACGAAGGGGCTTTTCAAAGTCATAAAACGTGGTTGCATAAAAATTGTTATAATCCTCTTCCTTAAGCTCGCTCTTTTGCTTTTTCCACACGGGAATCATACTGTTCAGAGTTTCACGCTCTGTATACTCTTCGTACTCGTCGCTTCCCTCTTTCTTTCTGCTCTTTGTCATATCCATAACTATGGGATAGCGGATATAGTCCGAATATTTTTTTACAAGGTCGGAAATAAAGTACTGCTGAACGTACGTATCGTAGTCCACGCCTTCCTCGTTATCCTTAAGGTATACGTTAACCTCAGTTCCATAACCCTGCTTTTCGCTCTTGATTATATCATAGCCCTCTTCGCCCTCGCTTACCCAGATATAAGCATCCTCGCTACCATAAGCCTTGGTGAGAACTTCCACCTTTTTTGCTACCATAAACGCAGAATAAAATCCTACGCCAAACTGACCAATAAGCTCTTTTACGTCCTCATTCTCTTTCTTGAACGCGAGCGTTCCGCTGGAAGCGATAGTACCGAGGTTTTTCTCCAAATCCTCCACGCTCATACCCACACCGTTATCAGACACAGTAAGTTTTCTTGCTTGCTTGTCAAGAGTAATAACAATCTTAAAATCATTATCCACCTTGCTGTCGGTAAGAGAAAGGAAATGGAGCTTGTCAATAGCGTCGCTTGCGTTAGAAATAAGCTCTCTTAAAAAAATTTCTTTGTTCGTATAAATCGAATTTATCATTAAATCGAGTATACGCTTAGATTCTGTCTTAAACTCTTTCATTATATATACTCCTTATTTTTATTATCAAAAAATATAATTCAGGTAACATTTTCTGCTACCTGAATTATTGTATCACATTTTATCTTTTTGTCAAGTCGAAATTTGAAAATTTTTACTCAAATTTCACTAAGCCTCACACTTTACTTGCTTTTTATAATAAGAGTGATAGTTCCGCGTCCCTGATCAGGCGTGCGATATTTTTGCGCGAGCTGAGGTCCGCAGGAGTTAGAACCTATTCCGCTCTTAAAGTAGTCAAGGTGCAAGTAGGTTGCGTCTTGAGCGGGAAGCTCGTGGTCGTGCTTGGTATTCTCCAAAGTTTCTACACTATAAGGCGAAGCGTTGAAAGAGAACTTGTCTTCCACTCTGATAGTGGTCTTTCCGTCGCTTATAGTCATATAGTCGCAATCAAAGTGAGCGCCGTTTTCCTGTGGCTTAATATAATGAACAAAGTTATCCTTAACACTGGTCTTGTACACGTCCTTTATGCAAGAAATACGCTTGTCAACGTAGCTTTCGTGAGGACCGTAACCTAAAAACTCAATCTTCTTAAACGCCTTATCTACCTTCATATCAAAGCCAATTCTGGGAAGGTAAACAAAATCACTGTTCTTTACGTAGTCGATAGAAATGCTTACGCCCTCATCAAAGAACTGATAGTAAAGCTTATAATTTACGATAGGCAAGAAAATCTCGGAAGCAAGCGAACCCATAACCATAATAGACGAGCCGACAGCCTCTACGCTTCTTGCTTCACTCTTAACCATATGCATACGCTGACCTTTCCATTTATTCTTCTCGTTCCTGTCATTATCAGTGGGAGCGCGATAAATATTAAGACGCATAGGCTCTTTCAAAATCTCTTTACCCAAAGCGATAATAGAAACGATTTCTCCGCTTGCCTTGTCGATTTTATACTCAGTTGTAGCGGTTTTCACACATACGTATCTATCATTTTCGGACATTTGAGGAATATTCCAAGTACGCTTTTCTTGCACGAAAGCCTGCTTTGCAAAGCCGTTTTGAGCAATAACGTGCTCCTTAGTTACACCCGGCCACTCCTTGTTAGAGAAGATTTCCACAATAACATTTTGTGCGTCTTCAATCTCAAACTCAACGCTAGATCTTGGCTCTATAACAAAGTTATATTCTTTTTTATCAAGAACTTTTGCAATCTCTTTTCTCGTTACAACAGCTCTAACGTCTAGTGTGGCGAAGAAGTTTTTAGAGGTAAGAGTGATCTTATTGTGAAGTTTTTCGATGATAACAGGCTGATAAATCTGCTTCATTTCAAGCGTTCCTGTCTTGATTTTTCTATCGGGAGCTACAATTCCGTCGATACAGAAATTGCCGTCAGACAAGTCCGCAGGATAATCTCCACCATAGTTGTAGCCCTTGCTCTTGTAGGTAAGACCGTGGTCTGCCCACTCCCAAACAAAGCCTCCCATATATCTATCGGAAGAGTTCATTATTTCCCAATAATCCTTAAAATCTCCAGGGCCGTTACCCATCGCATGGCAGTACTCGCACAACACGAACGGACGCTTTTCCTTGGGATCTTTAACGTAATTTATCATGAACTCCAACTTAGGATACATACGCGACTGCATATCAACTTCAGTGTTGTACGCATAATCTACCGGATATTCGTTTGCGTTGAAGTGGAAGGAGCTTTCATAGTGTACGGGACGAGAATCTCTGCTCTTGATCCACTTAGATGCGTCAATAAGGTTTTTGCCCCAACCCGATTCGTTTCCTAGCGACCAAATAATAACAGACGGACGGTTTTTCTGAACTTCTACGTTACACTTTTGTCTATCGGTAAACGCCTCGTGGAAAAACTCGATGTTTGCAACGTCACCAAACTTCGTGTTAAAGTCGGACTCTAACGGATGCGGTTCGCCCTTATTCATTCTGCCGTCAGCAGGATGTCTGGGCTGTTGTTCAAGCGCTCCGTGCGTTTCGATGTCAGATTCACACAAAACGTATATACCAATTCTGTCGCAAAGCTTATAAAACTCAGGAGCGTTAGGATAGTGCGAGGTACGAACAGCGTTAACGTTAAGCGATTTCATAAGCTCTAAATCGCGCTTCATTTCCGCTTTTGTTACCGTTGCGCCTTTATCGAACGAAAAATCATGACGGTTTACGCCGTGGAGCTTGATTGCCTTGCCGTTAAATAAGAACGCTCCGTTTTCGATCTTAATATCTCTAAGACCAACCTCTTCTTTTATAACTTCACCCTCGGTTTTTATCAGCAATTCGTAAAGATAAGGGGTTTCTGCTGACCAAAGCTTGGGATTTTGCACCATAAACTCTATGGTTTCGCCCTCTTTAACCTGCTTTTCTTCGCCGTTAAATACAACAGTACACTCACAGCCTTTTTCGTACTTAAAGGCTACTTTACCACACGAACAAACCTCGATTTTGTAATCAACAACGTGATTTTCAGGACGAGAAAGAAGATATACGTCACGGTAAATTCCGGTAAATCTCCACTTGTCCTGATCCTCTAAATAACTGCCCGCGCACCACTTAAGCACAAGCACGTCCATCTTGTTTTCTCCGTCTACCACAAAATCGGTGATATCAAACTCACTTACTCTATGGCTAATTTGAGAAAAGCCTACGAACTTATCGTTTATATAAAGATAGAAACAGCTGTCAACTCCCTCGAAGTTAAGATACTTCTTTTCTCCGTCCACTTTAACGTTGAAAAACTTCTTGTAGTGATAGCAAGGATTAATGGCTGGGATATAGGGGGGATCGTAGGGGAAGGGGTATTTTACGTTGGTATACATAACCACGTCATAACCAAACAACTGCACGCAAGAAGGCACGGGAATTTTGTTATCGCAAGATTGCTTATAAAAATCTTCGGGCACGTCTAAAAAGGACTCATACTCCTTAATTTCCCACTCGCCGTTAAGCAAAGTAAAGCGTGAGCTGTCTTCTCTCTCGGTAGAAAGAGCGTCGTTTGTAGCAAAAGGAATATAATATGATCTAGGGCTTAAAACATTTATAAAGCCTGTATTTTCAAAATATCTTTCCATAAAAATCCTTTCTCCTTATTTAATGATAACGGTAATGCTCTTTTGAGCTTTTTTAGGAATATAGTTCTCAACAGTGGGCATAGGTCCGCAAGAGTTAGAGCCAATTCCTTCCATAAAGTAATCGATATTAATATACGTTCCGTCGCTTACAAGCTCGTCGTCGTGCATCTTGGAGGCAAGCTCTTTGTCAGAGTAAGGCTTTGCATTAAACGAGAATCCATCGCCCTCCACTCTGATAGTACGGCTCTTGCTCTTAATCTCCGCAAACGAACAATCGTAATGAGATCCACCCTCTTGAGGCTTAACGTAATGATAATAAGTATCGCTTACCTTTTCTTTCATTACGTCCTTTACGCTAAAGTGGTGCAAATCCGAATAAGATCCTGCGCCATATCCGTAAAACTCTATATTCTTAAAATCTTTGCTTTCCTTCATTTCAAAGCCGATACGCGGAATTTCACAAACCTCTTCGTCTTTTTCTACAAGCTCTATACTGTTTCCTCTTCTTGTGCAGTAGTGTCCGCTAAACTCATAGTCCACGCCAATCTTTACAGACTCGTCATAAAACTCGTAAGTAAGAGTGCAATCTGCAAAAGGAATATAAACGATAGAGGAAATCTTGCCTTCCGTTATAATCTTGTTACCCTCAACCTTAACGCTTCTGGGCTCGAAATGCGCTTTATCTAAATACCAGCTATTCCACAAATTCTTAACGTTTCTATCGTTATCGGTAGGCGCTCTATAAAGCGTGAGCTTCATTCCGCCCAAAAGCTCGCCACCCTTTTCAATCTCGCTTATCTCACCCTTGGCTTTATCGAAAGTAAAAGTGGTTTGTCCTGCTTTTACGCATACGTATCTGCCTTTTTCGGTAAGAACAGCTTCTCCCGCAAGATCAGAAGCAAACGACGTGGGTTTGTTAAACGATTCGAAAGCAAGCTCAACTCCGTCTACAATCATCTTTACAATAAGAGTCTGATACTCTTTTATAGCAAGCTTAATTTCTGCTTTTGGCTCGATTGCAACACTTACTTTTTCCTTCTTTACAAGCTTTCCGTTATTCTTATAGCAAAACTCTACCTCGCCTATAACAGACGCGAAGAAATTACGGTTTTTAACGGTAAGAACACCGTCGCTCTCACTGAACACTACGGGCTGATAAGACTTTTTAACCTCGTAAGAACCAGGCTTTAACAATCTGTCTGCACTTACTAATCCGTCGCAACAGAAATTGCTGTCGTGATGTCTTTCGCCAAAATCGCCACCGTATCTAAGGGACTTTTTGCCATCCACGTACAAGCCGTGATCCGCCCATTCCCAAATACATCCTCCCATAAACCAGTCGTTATCATAAAACCAGTCTACGTAGTAGTAGATATCACCAGGCGCGTTACCCATACAATGCGCGTATTCACACAAGAAGTATGGTCTGAATTCTCTCTTATCATTTACGTATTCGTTTACAATTCTATCGGAAGCCGGATACATACGGTTTGCCATATCAACAGCGTCGGTATAATAAAGATCGTTTACCTCCAGGTACGCCATATCCGTCTTTTCCCTGCCCCAACCGATCATTCTCGCGTTGTTGATTCTTTCGTAGTGAATAAGTCTGGTGTCGTCAAGCGAACGCATAAATCTAAGCACTCTGTCATAAACAGGTCCAAAGCCTGTTTCGTTACCGATTGACCACATAATAATGGACGGACGGTTAAAGTGCGCAAGAATATTTACTTCCTGACGCTGTGCGGAGGGCTGATAAAACTCGCCCGAAAATGCTATATCGCTATACTCTTTTTCACCATCTCTACCGCCTCTTACGCTCTTAGACTGTACGCCGTGTCCTTCCAGGTCTGATTCGGATACAACGTAAAATCCGTACTCGTCGCAAAGCTGATAAAACTCGGGACAAGACTGATAATGAGAAGTTCTGATGCAGTTAATGTTTAAGAATTTCATAAGCTCAAGGTCTTTTATCATATCCTCACGCGTTACGGTTTGACCGTTATAAGGATGGTTATCGTGGCGGTTTACGCCCAAAAGCTTGATCTTTTCGCCGTTAAAATAAAAAACGTTGCCTTCTCTGTAAACACTCTTAAAGCCTACGCGCTCTAAGATAACCTCGCCCTTAGCTTCGATAATAAGATTATATAAATAGGGCTTTTCCGCAGACCAAAGCTTAACATTCTTAACGTTGATTTTAACAGCTTTGCCCTGCTTTACCGCAAGCGTTTTTCCCTCAAACTTAATAGTTGCCTCGTCGCCACGGTTAAGCGTAAAGGTAAGAACTCCGTTCATATCCGCAGTAATATGATAATCCACAATATGCCCTACGGGACGGGAAAGAATATATACGTCACGGAAAATTCCCGTATAACGAAGCTTGTCCTGATCCTCAAGATAAGAACTTGCGCACCACTTAAGCACAAGCACGTCCATTCTGTTTACGCCGTCTACCACAAAATCCGTAATATCAAACTCGCTTATTCTATGACTGATTTGCGAAAAACCCACGAATTTGCCGTTTACATAAAGATAGAAACAGCTATCTACACCCTCGAAGTTAAGATACTTCTTCTCTCCGTCAAGAGCAATCTCAAACTCCCTGCTATAATGAAAAGCAGGGTTAATATTGTTGGTAAATGGAGGGTTGTACGGAAAGGGGTAACATACGTTTGTATACTGGTTGTAATCATATCCTCTCGTTTGCACGCAAGAGGGCACGTCGATAACAGCATCTAAATCCTGTGTGTAAAAATCGTCGGGAACGTTGTGAATACTCTCATACGCCTTTATCTTCCACTCACCGTTAAGAGAGCTAAACTTCTCGCTTTCTTCTCTGTTTTTACCGATAGGATCAGACGAGAAAGGCACGTAGTAGTTTCTTGTTGGCAATACGCCCACGCAATCATACTGTTCGTAATACTTTTTAAGCATATCATTCTCCTTATGTTTATTGGCTTTTCGTTTTTTATGCGTAAAGCCTAAATTTCTCATTATATACAGTATAATATATATTTAGATTTATTTCAAGCAAAAATCAAAAAAAATATTGCTCTCTTTTGCCTAAGAAAAAAGCAATATTTTCTTAAGTAGCGTTTTATTGTTGACCTAACTAAAAAAAAAGAGTATAATTGCCTTATCAAAACATTTGCGAGGAAAAAATTATGGATAAGAAAACCGTAATAAAAGCAATAGAAGAAAACAAAATCGTGGTTATTTTGCGCGGTCTTGACAAAGATCAGCTTTTTAATACCGTATCTGCTATAAGAAAAGGCGGTATTAAGTGTTGTGAGGTAACGTACGATGCTCGCGGAATAATTTCGGACGAAGAAACGGCCAGCAATATCCGTATGCTTGTAGACTCGTTCCCCGATATGCACGTGGGAGCAGGAACCGTTCTTACCGAAAAACAAGTAGAGCTTACCGCATACGCCGGCGGAGAATTTATCATCTCTCCCGACGTTAACCCTGCAATTATTAAAAAGACGGTTGCAATGAACCTCGTTTCTATGCCCGGAGCTCTTACTCCCTCAGAATGCACTCTTGCGCACAGAAGTGGCGCTGACTTTATTAAACTTTTCCCCAACAGCGAAATGAAGCCCACCTACCTTAAAGCAATCTCTGCGCCCCTTTCTCACCTTAAGTTTATAGCGGTAGGCGGTGTTAACGAAAACAACGTTGTCGACTATCTAAACGCAGGCGCTGTGGGCATTGGCGTAGGAAGCGCAATAACGGATAAAAAACTAATTGAAAGTGGCGACTATGCAACCCTCACCGCCCTTGCAAAAAAATACACCGACGCAATAAAATCGTGTAAATAATTACCGGCTTAAACAAAACAGCAATCTATAAAAAATAGGTTGCTGTTTTTAGTTTTTACCGCATACGTATTGCGGATTTTGAGGCTTTTAACTCGTTGTTGAGTTTAGGTCAAGACGCTTTATTATATCTTCCTGAACGTCAGGAGAAAGATCTAAAAAGTTTACAAAGGTGCCGTGTATTCGCATAATATACACTCCGCTTGGCGCGTACTTTTTAGGATCCGCAAGAACTTTTCTAAGTATTTCTGGCGTGGTAACGTTTACGTAAAGATAAAAAGGCGAATTGTCGTCCTCTGCGGAGAAGAAGAGCGGATTTACTATTTTATTTCTAAACTCCAAACCCTTTTCCTCTTTAGTTTCGCCCTTAAAATTCTTAGGATCCAGTCCTAAGTGTGAAGCGTATCCACCGTTAAACTGCCTATAATCGAGCTTGAATGCCGACAACATTCTAAAGCCCAATCCGTTTTCCGCCGTGCCGTATAACGGATCGACTCCATAACCAAGTTGAGTGCGCGCTTTTCTTCCGTCTGCCGTAGCTCCCACCCAATATCCGTAAGTTAGGTGCGTAGTAGGACTGCTCCAATCAGGGCGGAATGCGTTACCCAAATAATTCTTTCTGCTTCGTACTGCCTCGCTGATTCTATCCGCAATCACTCTTGCTTCACTATCAACAACGTCCTCGTTATTTCCAAATTTTGGACAAGACAGCAAGTAGTTTTGCAACTTCTCATATCCCACAAAATCATTCTGGAGCGCACTTATAAGCTTGTCGCAATCCGCTTCTCTTTCCTTCAACAAACAATCGATTGCTACAAACGAATCGGCAACTACGCTAAGTCCGTGAATAAGACATCCACTACCGTTATACTCACTACCCTGATGCTCGGTATCTCGCGTATCTTCAGCGCTTTGCACTCCGCCCATAAAACAGGACAGGAAGGGTACACGCAAATTAGAAAGAGCCCTGCTTGCTCCGTTTCCTGCATTACACATTCTGTCAATATATTCTTCAGCTTTTGCGTAAAACCTATCGCGAACAGTAGAAAGAAGTTCTTTTGCGTCTATTGCGTCTTGTCCGTCCGTTAGCTTTTCGCCAGTTATAAGCGACTTTCCGTCGTTTAGTACAAGCTCTAATATCTTGGGCAAATTCAGCCAGCTATTGGTGGTGTTGCCGTTGTCTTTTCCCATAATAAGCGGTTCTTGACAGCCTGCTACCGAATAGTCCTTCAGATCGGTTTTCTTAACACCGTTGCGTTCTAAAAGTGTAAACATCATATCATCGTTGAAAAGCGATGGAGTAAGCGTGCCGGGCGTAAAGAAGAATTTTCCCAACTCTTCATAAAGCAAGTCCGGTGTGTTTTTATGAAGTTTTACCGACAAGATAGGCTGAGGAAAATTCATTGCGTAGTACGCGTCAAGCAGAGCGTAAGAAGTGGGATTTGTAAGGTCTGCTCCATTTTCATCCTTTCCGCTAATTAGGATATTTTGCGAAATCGCCCAGCTCCTGCTCCCCACGTTAAAGAACAATAGAAAATGCTTGAAAAGCCCTGAGCTCTCCTCACGCGAAAGTTGCTCTTTTGCCCTATATTCCTCGAAAATTCTATCAGCATTACCTACCGAGAATGCGAAAGGATTGGGCGCTTGCTCAAGACACATTACCTGCCACAAAAGCATAAAACTCTGTATAGCTTCAAACAAATTTTCCGCACCTTTCATAGGAACTTTATCTAAAGCGTTAATAAGGCGGTCAAGCTCCGCTTTTCTGTCTTCGTCTGCATCTTGTTGTTGTTTTACAGCAAGTTCTTTATATCTTCTTGCAAGAATCACCGCCCCGTCTAAAGCCCTTGCGAAAGCTTTTAAGTTTACTGTCTTTCGCGCGTCCTTTTCGGTGTTTATGCGCTTTTCAATATCCGCTTTAAGCTTTTCAATTCCGTTTTTAATAACATACCTAAAGTCTGGAATAAGATGTCCCGTAACCTGCTCTACAAAGTAGGCAACCTCTTTAGTATCAATTTCCGCGCTATCATACACCTGCTTCAAACTGCTTACGTACGCGCTTTTTTCGGTAAGCTTTCTTACCCTTTCGATACGCTCTTTACTAAACTCTTCGTTTGGCTCGATATCGTTAAAAACCGCCGTTGGATCGCAGTATCCGTTAAAGGTGCTAACCTTGAAATTTGGGTTGATTAGCGCGTAGCTTTGAGCGAATGCGTCGCGCTGAGTTCCTGCAAAAATCGCATTTTCGCTAAGATATAACGGAAGAAGCTCTATTGCATAAAGCAATGCGTTTGCGCTTAACGTTTCTCCATTCTCATCCTTGTGATTTTGCTCGTACTCAAGCACGTTTTCTCTGAAAATAAACCATCCGTCCAGTCTGCTTAATGCGCGCTCTTCCTTAAATAATTCCCTTGCCGTATAGTCTAATCTTTCTGCACTATATCTCATAAAACCTCAACTCCTTATTGTCTTTAAGTTATGCTTTTTATACACATTTTCAAACATACGTACCGTACTTTCCGTTACAAATCCGTCTTTTACAGTATATTCTTTACCTAATTTTTCCCACTTGTTTTTTCCGTATTCGTGATATGGCAAAAACTCAAATTGCACGTTTTTACAATCAAGTCCGTCAAACCGTTTTGCAAACTCTTTTGCATCGCTTTCACTGGCGTTAAATCCATTTACAAGCACGGTACGTACAAGCACTTTTTTACCGCTTTTAATATACGAAACAAGGTTCTTATATCCCAGCTTATTGCCACCACATACAGAAAAAAGCTTATCTTCGTTATAATGCTTATAGTCGCAAATAATAAGGTCAATATTTTCAAAAAGCTCGTTATCCAACTCACACGTTCCGTTAGTTTCTATCGCCACGTGAATACTATTTTTATTACATCCCTTCACCAGATAAGCAAGAGCTTGCTTTTGAAAAGTACACTCTCCTCCGGTAAACGTTACACCCCCGCCGTCAATAAACAATCTCTTACACGAAATAATCTCAGCAAGCATTTTGTCAACGTCTACGGATTTACCACCACTTAACTGTATCCCCTCGGGATTAGAACACCACGGACAGTGCATATTGCATCCGCTAAGATGTATAACCAAACGATTGCCAGGCCCGTCCTGTGAATAATTAAAACCCTTGTTAAAATACCAAATTTCCACGACTTCCTCCTCTTTCACTTTAATCAGAACCGCTTATTTATACTCGCTTTACTATTTGCTTCTCTTTCCCTCTTCGTCTAAGTATCGATAATACCTTATAAAAAAAGTTCTCACCTTGTATACACAACTTTGTCAAATGATTTGACAAAGTTGATAAAAAGAAAATCCGTGATATTAGATAACAAAGCTTGCATCAAAAGGTGTAAAAAAATAATACACCACAAGCAACAATATCTTGATCGTTGGCTTCCTTTATCTTATTTTCGGATAATAACAGTATACTCTGACTTGATATGCTTTGTCAAATGATTTGACAAAGTTAGAAAAACACGCTAAACTATACACTGATATTCCAATTAAAATTTGATATAATATGAGGAAGTTTTGCACAGCACGTTTAAGTTTTGCTAAACACATGTACGCTTAAAATACATTTGACAAGATTTTGAAATGAGGTTGGAACAAAAGGAGGTTATATGGGAATAACAGTAAATTCAGACACAATGAAAAAAATTAACCGCAACGAAGTTTTGCGCCTTATTCGTAAAAAACCGTGTTCGAGAGTTAGTCTTGCAAAAAAAATGAAACTTACAAGGTCAGCTTTGTCGGTAATTTGCGAAGAACTTTTGAAAGAAAAACTTATCATAGAGGGCGAAAAAGAAGTATCGGGAGGACGTCCTGCCGTTACTTTGAAAATAAACCCCGATTACGGCGTGTTTGGCGGTATTCATTTTACCCGCAACTCCTACACGGTGGGAATCTGCGATTTTGCCGGCAACACTATTGACGAAACACACGGAAAAATCATTGCCACAAATCCCGAACAATCCCTTAAAAACATGTACAACGACTTGAAATCTCTTGTTAAAACGAGAGCTTTGGTTTCTGTCGGAATTTCAGCTCCGGGACCTCTCTCTCGCGCAGACGGAACGCTTGGAAAAGTTGCAAACTTTTCTAAGTGGAGCAATCTTAACATAGCGGAATATTTCTCGTCTAAACTTAAAGTCAAATGTATATTAGACAACTTTTCCAATGCTCTTGCCTATGCCGAATACCCGATAAATCCCGCATGTAAAACAGACTATTTAGAACTTATTATAGATTCTGGCTTTGGAAGTTGCGTTGCCAGAACAAACGGCGGTATTCAGCTGTCAGAGTGCGAGCTGGGACACACCACAGTAGATATGAACGGAGAAAAATGCGATTGCGGAAACGTGGGTTGCGCTGAGCTTTACGTAAACGAAAACAAATACAACGGAAGCAGTTTGGAAAAAGAAAAATTTTATACCGCTCTTGCATCCGTTCTTATAAACGCATATAATACTTTTGGCGTAAATAAAGTAGTTTTTAACGGTGCTGTACTTGATAATTTTGACAAATTTGCCGAAAATCTCAATAACGTACTTACAAAACGAGGACAAACATTCACATTGCTTCCGTCAATGCTCAAACATAAAGAAACATTCGTTGCCTGCTCTTTAGCTATCTTTGATAATGAATAATAACATAACCGTTCTTAACAAACAAATTAAGAACGGTTTATATTTTACAAAATACAACTTTATTCTAAAAAAACTCCTTGTAATTTTTTAACTCGTTTTCTATATCAACAAGTTGAGTATAAAATTCATCTTGCTTATTTTTTCTCGCATTGCCTCTTTCCGTAGCCATTTCTTAACCTCTCCATACTAATTTACATATATTATATGTGTATTGCACATATTTGTTAATGTGTTCTGCACATTTTTTACTAAAATATATTTATGGAATACGGAAAATATTTTAAACAATGTAGAAAATATAGCGGTTTGTCGCAAAAAGCAGTTGCAAGCAAGTTAGGAATACACCAATCAAATATAAGTGATTGGGAAAACAACGTTTCACGTCCCGAATATGAAAACCTAATAAATCTTGCTAAAATTTATGGAGTCACCATATACGATCTTCTCGGACTTGACGAACCATATTTTCGCACGTAAAAATTACTAAAACTAATAAATATCCACTGGCATAGCCAGTGGTTTTTACTTTTCGGGCATAGCCCTATTATACTAGCTGCCCCTTAAGGGACTTGTTTGTTCCGACACTTGCACTTCCTCTATTTTTTCTGTTTCTCTTTCTTAAACGGGTCTATATATTCTTCTATACTTATTTGATCTGCTATCATATCTTCTTTTTCTTGGTTCTTTATGTATTCCTGTATTGCTTTTTCATTTCTTCCTACCGTATCTACATAAAAAACCCTGCACCAAAAATGTCTTTGCCCATACTTGTATTTTAAGTTTGCATGTCTTTCAAACAATATCAGTGCACTCTTTCCTTTTAAGAAGCCCACAAAACCGCTTACGCTAAGTTTTGGGGGTATGCTTACATACATGTGTATATGATCAATACATGCATGCGCTTCTATTATTTCTACTCCTTTCCATGCGCATAATTCACGCAATATTTTCCCTATGTCTACTTTATATTTCCCATATATTTCTTTTCTTCTAAATTTTGGAGCAAATACTATATGATACTTGCAATTCCATTTAGTATGTGCTAAACTATTATTATCCATTTGTGTTGTCCTCCTCT
>SVHU01000048.1 GCA_015055625.1 Clostridiales bacterium
TGTATCTTTTTGCATTGTTAAATGCTATGTTTTTCAAAAGAAATTCGGACAAAAATCATTGAAAAACCCCGTAGTTATGCGGTTTATCGGCTTTTGTCCTATTATAACACAAGCATCAATTCTTCTCACAATTCCTGTGGCTTTCATATCTTAGTCTCCTTATTTTACAAATTGTACTGTTAGTGTTTGTAAAGAGTGGAGATTTATACGACAGAACTTTACTTTCAACATCATATGTGATAGAATGTAATAAAAGGGGTGTTTTTAGATGCATTATTACTTAGATGCTTTTACTGAGAATTACGCCAATATACGTGGTCGTGCAACGCAAAAAGAGTTTGGAATGTTTTTACTTTTTCATTTCATATTCACCTTTGTTCTGGCCCTTTTTGATGCATTTTTATTGGAGTTCGAATCCCCGCTCTTTTTTTCTTGGTTTTTCACTGTCTTCTATGCAGTAATTTCTTTTTGCCCGAGTTTCTGTTTGAGAGTTCGCAGGTTACACGATTTAGATCATAGTGGATATTGGCTCTTTTTCTTTCCTACAAGTTGTATACTTACGCTTTATCTTCTTCTAGTTCCCGGCTCTTGTAACAACAAGTATGGCGAACAGCCAAAGGAATATAAATCAGGCGACAAGTATGGAGAATATCCCACGAAATGTCCTAACTGTGGACTTATCGATATCTTTGATGTCGAATGTCCCCGTTGTGGACATTTTACCCCACCCCACAAACGCAAACGAATTCAACCATCAGAAACAACACCACGGTCATCTTCACAAAAATCTTCCAATATTCCTAATGGTCAAACAGAGTATGTGTGCCCCGTTTGCAAACTTGTCATGGACAGTATGATGCCCTGCGAGCGATGTGGTTATGATCCATTGAGATAAAAGAAAAGCAAAAGCGGAGTGGAAAATCCACTCCGCTTGTCTTTTTTGTTGTTTTATGTTATAATATACGAAATAACTTTGCAAAAAGAGGAAAAACAATGGAAAATCTAGATTTGCTAATTAAAGAATTATGCAAATACCCTAACGAAACCCCTTGGTTAGAGTTTAAACACAATAATTATAATCCTGATATGATTGGCAAAGATATCAGCGCTTTAGCAAATAGCGCTACACTGTACGAAAAAAATCGTGCATTTATGCTATGGGGCGTAAATGATGAAACACACGAAATTGTTGGAACAGAGTATGATTTACAAACGCTAAAAAAAGGAAATCAAGAAATCGGCAATTGGTTACGTTCTCTATTATCACAAAATGCTGACTTTGAGTTTCACTCTGTAAAAGTAGATACTGAAAAAGGAATAGTTACCGTTGGAATTCTCATAATATATAAAGCAACAAATAGAACTGTTACGTTTGAAAGAGTGGAATATATTAGGAGTGGTAGCTACACGAAAAAGTTGACTGATTTGCCAGCTGTACAAGCACAGTTATGGAATAAACTTCAAAACAACAAATTCGAAGAATTGGTGGCTAAACAAGATTTAACACTATCCGAAGCCTTAAATGCATTAAATTATACTGTTTATTTTGATATTAAAGGTGAACCACAACCGACCGATACTAATGGTATTGGGCATTATATGTTGGAGGAAGGAATAATTACTAAACAAGATAATGGCCTCTATTCAATAACCAATTTGGGTGCAATCCTTTTAGCAAAGCGATTGTCCGATTTCCCTAGATTATCAAGAAAAGCCGTTCGCGTCGTTCAATATAAAGGCAATAACAGAATGAATATGCTAAAAGAAGATATTGGCGAAAAAGGATATGTTGTAGGTTTTGAAGGACTTGTTAAATATATTAGCGCCTTAATCCCAACAGAAGAAGTCATAGCTGGTGCTTTGAGAACCCAAGAATCTGCGTATCCAGTAATAGCAATACGCGAGGCTGTGGCAAACGCTTTAATTCATCAAGACTTTTCCGTCACAGGAACTGGTCCCGTAATTGAAATTTTCGAAAATCGTATTGAAATTACTAACCCTGGCACACCACTAGTGGATGTGCGAAGAATTGTAGATAATCCACCTAAATCTAGAAATGAAAAATTAGCAGAATTAATGCGAAGATTAAGAATGTGTGAAGAACTTGGCACTGGGTGGGACAAAATTGTTATTGCTTGTGAATTGTTGCAATTACCTGCCCCAAAAATTGTTTTGTACCAAGAAAACACAAGAGTCACTTTGTTTGCAGATTTACCATTTACAAGCATATCTCCTGAAGATAAGTTGTGGGCATGTTATTTGCATGCATGTGTAAAGCAGGTCCAAGGCGAACAGCTAACAAATAAATCTCTTCGAGAACGATTTGGCGTAGCCGAATCTTCTTCTGCTAGTATTTCTAGACTCATAAAAGAAGCTGTGGAAAAAAAGATAATCAAGCCTCTTGATCCCGACACAGCACCTCGCTATATGAAATATATTCCTTTTTGGGCGTAAATTTAACTTGCCGGTAACTTGCTGAATTCATTTGCGGAATAATTCAAACCTCAAAATATGCTTATTTTATCGGGGACCGACGCAACATTTGGTGAATTTTTAACTTGCCGGTAACTTGCCATGGTATTAATAAAACTAATTTTAATAATCTTAAATCACAAAAGAGGAGTGTAATTCCACTTCTCTTTTGTTATGTATAAAAACCGCCCAAAGCCCGATTTTAACACCAATGCGTCGGGTGGGGCAAACCAGCAAAAATCCTAGTGTTTATGCGAGTTTCAGGCAGTTTGCCCTATTATAACACAAGCCTCGATTCTACGAACCATACCTGTTGCACCCCAAGGGCACTTCCTGCGGGCGCTTTCATAATATATAAAAACTCCTTGCTTTACAAAGCCCAACTGTTAGTATCTGTAAAACAAGGAGATCTTTACTTATGACAAACTATCTTTTGATTTCTTTATTTTCCGTAAATTTTTAGCTCTCTCGGGGTACAGCCAAGGCGCTTTTTCACAACTCTCGCAAAATACTTTGAGTCGTTGAAGCCGCTCTCATACGCTGCCTGCTCCACGGAAGTTCCCGCGGATATCAAGCTCCTGGCACTCTCCAGCCGTAAGTCCGTGATATACTCCACGGGTGTTTTTTGATAATGTATTTTAAAAAGCTGTCGCAGTACCGTTGCGCTTATTCCTGCCCTTTCGCATATCATGTCGATGCTGAGCGAGCTGTCTTTGTAAGCTGAATTAATAAAGGATACCGCCTCCAAAAAGTGCGCGGGCAGAGCAGTTTTCGTGCTTTTCTCAAGCATCGCTCCCAGTATCCTATAAAGCTGTGAGAGAGCGTACATCTGAAAGCCCGGAAACTGCTCTGCCCGCGCAC
>SVHU01000032.1 GCA_015055625.1 Clostridiales bacterium
TAACGCTCATAGTGGTTGTAAGAAGAGCGGAGCAGCAAATAACCTGACAGTTTTCCTCTATTGCGGTTTTTACGAATGTTTCGGGGGCAACGTCCGTGCCAAGATCGATAACCTCAAGACCTTTACCTTCCATCATAAGCTTTACGAGGTTTTTGCCGATATCGTGCAAGTCGCCTTGTACCGTTCCGATACAAACCTTGCCCGTTGCCTCAATTCCGCTTTCCGACATATACGGTTTTAAGATTTGAATACCTGCGTTCATAGCGCGCGCCGACACCAAAACTTCGGGAACGTATACCTCGTTATTTTTGAACTTTTCGCCAATTATAGACATACCCAAAAGCAAGCCTTCGTTCAAAATCTTCTCTACGCTTGCACCTTCGTCTATTGCCTGCTGTACAAGCTCTTTTACTATTTTCGACTTACCCTTTTGTAAATTTTCCGAAATTTCGTTGATGATGTTCATGAGTTTTTCCTCTCCATTATTTTTATTCTTTTTAGTTTCCTGACGATATTTTGTAGGCGTTGCGCCAAAGCGTTGAGCAAAGCCGTGATAAAAGCTGGCTAAATCTCTCATTCCGCACTTTTGCATTATCTCTTGCGCTGTCAAATTCGTTTGTTCGAAAAGCGTTTTCGCGCAATCAAACCGCACGGATTTGAGATAGTCCGAGAAATTTTGTCCGGTAAACTTTTTGAACTGCTTGCTAAGATGCGACTTGCTAACGTATAACGTTTGAGCAATATTCTCTAACGTTAAATCACAATCGTTATACTGCTCTTCCACCTCTCGCATTAGCGCGTACACTATTCCCCACTCTTTACTAACTACGTTAGCAGTGTTTTTTATTGCGCCACCCACGTATCTAGATACTGTAATTAAGAGTAAAGACAGTTGAGATTTTACAACGTCGCGCCACTCCGATTTTTCTTCGCTTGCTTCTTTTCGTATTACGTTCAGCATCGCGTTTATCTCGTTTTGAGCGCGAGCGGTTAGCATTGCGTAAGCAACTATCGGACTGTCGGAGAACACTCCGTAACAATACCGCTTGCCACCATACTCGGCAATTTCTCCGTCAAACCAATCGTCCACACAAAACCATAATTTTCTTACCGTAAGCAAACTGTCTGTATTTGAATTATAGCCGTGTCTTACGCCCGGAGGAATAATGAAAACGTCGCCACATTTACACGGAATCTCTTGTCCCAGTACAGTGCATGAGCCAGCGCCACCAAGAATAAGACACACTTCGACAAGCTCTAAGTTTGTACATTCTTCGCAATCATTATCAATGGCGTCGGTTTGTTCTCTGACAATCTTGCCTTTGAGTCTGTCCGCTTTCGTAATAACGAAAAGGTCTTTCACCCTACTCTCCTCCTTTTGTAAACGCGCTAAATAGGCTAATACAAAATTCCCACTTTATCTGTTTACATTATATCACGGTTTTTTGTTAAAATAAATATGGTACGATTGGTTTTTACCAGTCCCAAGGAAACAAAACCTAATAATCACCTTTATTTTATAATTATATCACACTATACATCTTTTGACAATACGGAAATAAAAAAATCTGACAAATTATATACACCTGCCAGATTTTTTAATAAATTTTCTTTTTAGAAATTAACCAGTCCAAACACTCCGCTAGAACAAATTATTGCTATAATTCCCAGCACAAAACCAATAATCTTAACTACGTTTGCCTTTTCTTTGAACAAAACGAGTCCTGCAACAAAGCTAACAAGGATTAAAGCGCCGTTGAAAATGGGGGAGAAAAGTATAGTGGGCATCGCGCCTGACAGGAAAATATTACAACGGTTATACACACAACTTACTATTCCGCTCGCTACCGCAAAAGCAATAATTATCCACACTGTTTTAGCGCTTATTTTTTGCTTTTCCTCGACAATTTCGAGCTTAGCATTTTTTACTTTTTTAATAATCTTGCTCACGCCGTACATCGCAAGTAGCATAATTGTTGCAAACGCCGAAGCTATTATCATCATCTCGTTTGTATGCGCTTTATCGTCAATTTGGTGGAAACGGAAAATAATTCCCACAAGACCTGCAAACACAAAGAATATCGCGCACAAAATCTTCCACTTCAGCGTGGTTTTTTCGCCTGTTTTTTGAGGAAAATTAACCAAAACTACGGCAATAACCATAACAACCATACCAATAATTTGAATAATTTTCACGTTATCCTTAAAGTAAATACTGTTAAAAATCGTAGTAAAAATAAAGGACGAGCCTCCAATTAGCGAGGTTATGGAAATTGGACCGTTAGTTAGCGCGGCATTTTTGAAGAATATAAATCCACACGTTATAAGACCGTATAAGAACGAATAAAGTATCGTTACTTCAGTTACGCCTTTAATTCCTCCCATGCTCAAAAGTATGAGTATCCACACAACCATCATTATCGAATTAAATAAAAACGCGTTGTATTTTATCCTGGTGTTTGCCAAAAATCTTAATATTATGTTATTTAGTCCTGCAAATACGACCGCAAGGACCATTATCCATTCTACCATAACTTTCTCCAAATCTAAAGATAAGTACATTATACTACTTTATTTTGTTTTTTACAAACGTTTAGCTACCAAAATCCAAAGTAAAAGGTGCGTTTTTTAAATCTTTCTTGACATCCCTCTACTAGTATGCTAAAATTATCCCATAAAACAAAATTCCACACATAAGGAGAATTTTATGAACTTTTTTGAACTTGCAAAAAGCAGATATTCTGTAAGAAATTTTGAAAACAAACACTTACCAAAAGACGTTTTAGACGTTATACTATCCGCTGGACACGTTGCGCCCACAGGCTGTAACTATCAACCTCAGCGCATACTTGTTATCAACACCGACGAGAGTATCGAAAAACTCAAAAAATGCACAAAATGCCACTTTGACGCGCCCACCGCTCTACTAGTGTGCTATAACAAGGACGAATGTTGGACGCGCAAGTACGACGGCGCAACCTCTGGCGTAATTGATGCCAGCATTGTTTGCACGCATTTGATGTTACAAGCCCACGAGATAGGGGTGGGAAGCTGTTGGGTTATGCACTTTAACCCATACGCAATACGTGAAGAATTTGCTATTCCCTCCTCTTTCGAGCCCGTTGCTCTTCTTGTTATGGGCTATCCGTCAAAAGACGCCAAACCCATTGCAATGCACTCTACCTATCGCGACATATCCGAAACGGTATTTTATGACAAGTTTGACGATTAAAAAACACCAAATTGTCGCAAAAACTCGCATACGTATATTATTTTTTGTGAAAAATTATAAAACAACAGGCAACCAAATTTAGGTTGCCTGTTGTTTTATAATCCCAATAATTCTTTTTTCTTTGCATCGTACTCTTCTTGCGTTATTGCTCCCATGTCCAAAAGTTCCTTAAACTTTTTAATATCTTCAATAATGCTAGCATTTACGGTACTGACAATTTTTTGATTAGGAGTATTTGTAAGAGTTTCGTTTGCAACTATCGTTTCTTCCGAATTCTTAACACATACTAACTCTTTTCTGTTTTTGAAAAAGTTAACTAGCACAAATACTAAACAAACTGCTTGAAGAATTAGCGGAATATAAGCAATAGTAAACTCGTTGATTGCTTCCGTTGTAGTTGTCCAATAGTATCCATATTGATAATAAGTACTAAAGTCATGGTATTTATCAACACCTACTGTGCTTAAAATTCCTACAATCATGTAAAAAAAAGCACATGTACAAGCTGATCCAACAACAACTAATTGCATAATTTTTTGGGCTTTAGTATTTTTTAATTTGGTAAATGACAATATTAATCCAACAATCATAGCAATTGTAGTAACAAATATCACCCAAGCAAAAATTATTGATACGACCTTAAATCCCCCTACAATTACCGATGGGTTGGTAAATAACAAATCGTAGCCATAAATAGCCATACCTCTATTGTGATCTATTCCATAAAGAGTATCATTTATGTAAATATCATAGTTAGTTATCGGTACAAATATAATTGCCGTAATTAGCACAATTGATATAATTGAAATAAATGTTGTTATTTTTTCATTTTTCCATTTACCTTTTTTGGATATATCTCTTTTTGCGACCAAATTACTTTTACTTGCTCGAGAATGATCTTTCACCGTTTTAATTTCCCCTACTAGATCTGGCGACTTTATTGCTTTTTTTATATTGATGAAAAATATAGTGCCCAATCCTAAGAAAACAAGTTGCAAAATTGCAGGTATATACGATAGGGTATAAACATTTTTAACAACAATTTCATAAGGATTTTTATAAAATTCCATAAAATTATTTGTTATTATAAATCCCAAAACCATATATATAACCGTAAATAAGAACGTGGTTGCTATGGACGCAAAAACGATAGTATTCTCATTGTCCCACATCTTAACTCTAGCTAAAATTATTAATCCGATTAAAATAGCAGGCAAAACCCAACTTGCTATCATAAACACAGATACGAGATTAACAATTATTTCAGAATATTCATCATTCCCATAAAGTAAAATGCTACGTCCAGTATCAACGGCTTCTAAAGAACCTGCATACTTCCAAACCATCGTATATTTCACCAACGGAACAAACATGATAGGAACTAAAAACAATATTGCAAAAATCGCTATGATAGTAAGCCATTTTTCGTTCTTCCATTTTTTATACAACATTACCATAACTCTCTCCTTTGCGTATAAAAATTTTAAATATTACTATAATTATAAAGAACATTTTGTTCCAAGTCAAGCATTTTAGAACATTTTGTTCTATTATAGTATTATGAAGATTAATAATTTTGACAAACAAATATCAAGTTTAAGAGAAGAAAGCAATATGACAAGAGCTAATCTTGCTGAAAAGCTAAATGTTTCGGTTCGCCTTATTAGTTATTGGGAAAATGGCAAAAGAGAATGTGACTTTGATATGCTAATAAAGATTGCAGATATCTTTGGCGTTAGCATTGATTATCTTTTAGGCAGAAGCGATTACTAAAATCTTCAAATTATCACAAAAAGACACATACGCATACGAGATTTAGACAATTTAGTCAGTTTACACTTGACCAAATTGTTTTTTGTTTTTATATTATTATGTAATTCATTTCTCATTAGATAGAATTTTAACACAATAAATAATGGATTAGATATTTGCAACTTAACGAGCAAAGGCTCAAAAAATAAACATCGCTACGCTATGATGTTTAACTAAACGAATTAAAACATATCTTTTAAATTTTTATATTTACTATATTAAAAATCATTTGGGGTTCCGACATATCCACTTTAATTTCATTACAATACAAAAACGGCGTCTACCTTTTGGTAAACACCGTTTTTTGTAAACTTGTTAAGGTTTAGATTACTTGATGATTTCGGAAATAACGCCGGAACCAACAGTTCTACCGCCTTCACGGATAGCGAAACGAAGTCCCTTTTCTGCTGCGATAGGAGCAATAAGTTTAACGTCCATTTCGATGTTATCTCCAGGCATAACCATTTCTACGCCTGCAGGAAGATCGATAGTACCGGTAACGTCAGTTGTTCTGAAGTAGAACTGGGGTCTGTAACCGTTGAAGAAAGGTGTATGACGTCCGCCTTCTTCCTTCTTCAATACGTAAACGCTTGCCTTGAACTCGGTATGAGGAGTGATAGAACCGGGCTTTGCGATAACCTGTCCTCTTTCGATGTCCTTTCTGTCGATACCACGAAGAAGGATACCTGCGTTATCACCAGACTGAGCGAAGTCAAGAGACTTTCTGAACATTTCAATACCGGTTACAACGGAAGTGGTGGTTTCCTTAATACCTACGATTTCTACGGGATCCTGGATCTTAATAACACCTCTTTCTACTCTACCAGTAGCAACAGTACCACGACCAGTAATCGTAAATACGTCTTCTACAGGCATAAGGAAGGGCTTATCAGTATCTCTTTCGGGATCAGGAATATAGGAGTCAACTGCATCCATAAGTTCCATAATGCATGCGCAGTCATCGCTATCAGCGTTGCCAGCCTGAGCTGCTTCAAGAGCCTTAAGAGCAGAACCCTTGATAACAGGGGTATCGTCGCCGGGGAAATCATAAGAAGAAAGAAGATCTCTAATTTCCATTTCTACGAGCTCAAGAAGTTCTTCGTCGTCTACAAGGTCGGTCTTGTTCATGAATACTACGATCTTGGGAACGCCTACCTGACGAGCAAGAAGGATGTGCTCACGAGTCTGGGGCATGGGACCGTCAGTAGCAGCACAAACAAGGATTGCGCCGTCCATCTGAGCAGCACCGGTGATCATGTTCTTAACGTAGTCAGCGTGGCCGGGGCAGTCAACGTGTGCGTAGTGACGCTTAGCGGTTTCATATTCTACGTGAGAGGTGTTAATTGTAATTCCTCTAGCTTTCTCTTCCGGAGCCTTGTCGATCTGGTCGTATCTCATAGCTTCGGAAAGACCCTTAGCTGCAAGAGTAGTGGTGATAGCAGCGGTAAGGGTGGTCTTACCATGGTCAACGTGACCAATGGTACCAATGTTAACGTGGGGCTTCGATCTGTCGAATTTTGCCTTTGCCATTTTAATTTTCCTCCAAAAAATTTGTTTTAGTTTTTTTGTTTTTTTAATTTTTGTTGTTTTTAATAAAGCTCAACGCTTTTATTATATAGTAATTTTCAAAATATTTCAACTGTTTTTAACAAAATTATTAAATTACTTGAAAATCTATACCGAATTAGTCTTCTTTTTTAGCTCTTTCGCCGATAATCTTTTCGCCGATAGACTTGGGAACTTCTGCGTAGTGGTCAAAAGTCATGGTGTAGTTACCACGTCCCTGTGTGCAAGAACGAAGGTCGGTTGCATAACCGAACATCTCTGCAAGGGGAACTTCTGCCTTGATTTCCTGGTTACCAGAAACGCTTTCCATACCCATAAGGTTACCACGACGAGAATTGA
This sequence comes from Clostridiales bacterium, assembly GCA_015055625.1. GTDB lineage: Bacteria > Bacillota > Clostridia > Christensenellales > Pumilibacteraceae > RUG12826. Next base: position 6,950 of record SVHU01000032.1, read on the forward strand.
TGTTTCCGATAACGTCGCCAAGGTACTCCTCGGGAACGGAAACTTCTACTCTCATGATGGGCTCCATAAGAACGGGATCTGCCTTCTTCATACCATCCTTAAACGCCATAGATCCTGCGATCTTGAACGCCATTTCGGACGAGTCTACTTCGTGGAAAGATCCATCGTAAAGAGTTACCTTGAAGTCCATACACTCATATCCAGCAAGGATACCAGTCATACGAGCTTCCTGAATACCGTTATCAACAGCGGGGATGTACTCCTTGGGAACGGAACCACCAACGGTTTCGTCAACGAATTCATAACCCTTACCCTGCTCAAGAGGCTCCATGTAAATCTTACAATGTCCGTACTGACCTTTACCACCGGACTGACGGATGTACTTACCTTCTGCAGCAACCTTCTTTTTGATAGTTTCACGGTAAGATACTTGGGGCTTACCTACGTTAACTTCTACCTTAAATTCTCTCATCAATCTATCAACGATGATTTCAAGGTGAAGCTCGCCCATACCTGCAATGATGGTCTGACCAGTTTCGTGATCGGTAAACGTCTTGAAGGTGGGATCTTCTTCAGCAAGCTTCTGAAGAGCAATACCCATTTTTTCCTGAGCTGCCTTGGTCTTGGGCTCTACCGCAACCTGAATAACGGGCTCGGGGAATTCCATGGATTCGAGTACGATGGGATGATCGGGATCACAAAGTGTATCACCGGTCGTGGTGTACTTAAGTCCTACGAATGCGCAGATATCGCCTGCGTATACTTCTTCGATTTCAGAACGCGAATTAGCGTGCATAAGAAGGATACGTCCGATTCTTTCTCTCTTATCCTTGGTGGAGTTGAGAACGTAAGATCCGCTGTTCAAAATTCCGGAGTAAGCGCGGAAGAATGCAAGGGTTCCTACGAAGGGGTCGGTCATAATCTTAAATGCAAGTCCTGCAAAGGGAGCGTCGTCCGAAGAAGGTCTTTCTTCTTCAGTTGTTCCATCCATCAAAGTTCCTTTAATATTGGGAACGTCAGTGGGAGCAGGAAGATAATCTACTACCGCGTCAAGGAGCTTCTGAACACCCTTGTTCTTGAACGAAGATCCGCAAGTAACGGGGTTAATCTTCATTCCGATAGTAAGCTTTCTGATAGCAGTCTTGATTTCTTCTTCAGTAAAGTCTTCACCCATGGTTTCGAAATATCTTTCCATAAGTTCGTCGTCACTTTCAGCAACTGCTTCCAAAAGTTTCTCTCTGTATTCCTGAGCAAGATCCTTCAAATCCTCGGGGATATCGGTTGCTTGCATAACGGTACCGAGGTCGTCGGTATAAATGGTTGCGCTCATTGTTACAAGGTCTACAACGCCCTTGAAAGTATCAGATGCACCGATGGGAAGCTGAATTGCAACGGGGTTAGCGTGAAGTCTTGTCTTCATCTGCTCGATAACGTTGAAGAAGTCTGCTCCTTCTCTGTCCATCTTGTTAACGTATGCAATACGGGGTACACCGTACTTGTTAGCCTGCTTCCAAACGGTTTCGGACTGGGGCTGAACGCCACCACGCGCACAGAATACTGCAACACAACCGTCAAGTACCTTCAAAGAACGTTCTACTTCTACGGTAAAGTCTACGTGACCGGGAGTATCGATGATGTTGATACGCTTTCCGTTCCACTGAGTAGTAGTAGCAGCAGAAGTAATTGTAATACCTCTTTCCTGCTCCTGAACCATCCAGTCCATGGTAGCGCCACCGTCGTGAACTTCTCCAATCTTGTGAGTCTTACCTGTATAGAACAAAATTCTTTCGGTAGTCGTGGTTTTTCCGGCATCGATGTGAGCCATGATACCGATATTTCTGGTATTTTCCAAACTATATTGTCTAGCCATAAATATCTCCTAAATATGCAATTCGTTAAATTACCAACGGTAATGAGCGAATGCCTTGTTTGCTTCAGCCATTCTATGAACTTCTTCCTTCTTCTTGATAGCAGAACCTGCATTGTTGTATGCATCCATAAGTTCACCGGCCAATCTTTCTTTCATTGTCTTTTCGCTACGGTTTCTAGCAGCGTTAACGAGCCAACGGATTGCAAGAGTCTGACGTCTTTCAGCTCTGATCTCCATGGGAACCTGGTAGGTAGAACCACCTACTCTTCTCGCCTTAACTTCTAACACGGGCTTAAGGTTTTCCATAGCCTGGTTGAAGATATCCATTGCTTCGCCGTTAAGTTTTTCTGCAATTGTTTCGAATGCTTCGTAAACGATTGTCTGAGCTGTTCCTTTCTTGCCGTCCAACATTACCTGATTGATAAGCTTAGCAACTACTTTGCTGTTAAACTTAGGATCGGGTAGAACGTCACGCTTAGGAACTCCACCTCTTCTTGGCATAATTAATTTCTCCTTTTCAGATTTTTTTTCGCCTTGTTGTTTTATCAGATAGGCACATCTGAAGGAGCGTCTTTTCTATATTATATATAAGACGTCCTACTTTGGCATCAAATGCCACGGCTTAGCAATTACTTAGAACGCTTTGCGCCGTACTTCGAGCGGGCTTGCTTACGTTTTGCAACACCAGCGGTATCAAGCGCACCGCGGATAATGTGGTAACGTACACCAGGCAAATCCTTCACTCTGCCACCACGAATAAGCACGACACTGTGTTCCTGCAAATTGTGTCCGATTCCCGGAATATAAACAGTACCTTCCATCTTGTTTACAAGACGTACTCTGGCGATCTTACGAAGAGCCGAGTTAGGCTTTTTAGGTGTGGTTGTGGTAACGGAAAGACAAACACCACGCTTCTGAGGACAGTTGCCCAAGATAGGACTCATGGATTTGAACTCAACCTTTTCACGACCTTTTCTAATTAACTGGTTAATGGTTGGCATTATTACTCTACCTCCTTTTAGTAGTCTTGCCCACGCTTAAAGTTATAAGCAGGACAGTATTTTTATTTTTGCGCGCAAAATCACACGCTACAACATTATACTAAAAAGTCAACCGTTAGTCAAACGTTTTTCACGTCATTTTTAAAGGTTTTTGCCCTTTTTTAAATGTTTTTAAACAAAATTGTGGACAAGCGTGGACAAAACCACAAAATATAGACCTTACTTTGTAAGTCTTTCTTCTTTCCCTTGTTTTTATAACAAAAAAAACGCAGACTCTTAAGAAAAAAGCCTGCATTTTCTTTATCTTGTTTCACTTTTTACACTTTCTTTATTGTGAAAGTTTTGGTGATAAAATCTCCACCACCGAATTTTACGATAATACCAACGTTCATAAGCGTTGCGCCTGATACGGTAAGGTCAAGCTCTTCTACGTGGTAAATTGCTTTTTCGTCCAAGCCCTTAAGGTAAAGTCTATAAACCGTAAAGTTGGGATACGCCATTGCGCGCATTACTGTTACGTGAGATAACGTTTTATCCTTACTTACGATTTGCTCTGCAAAATAGTTTCCGTCCTGCGAACAAGCTAAGCGGTACAAGTCGCCAAACAACACGAGGTTTTCCATTTTCTTGTACGCATCAACCTGTTCTTTTACTTGCGCTTTTAGCTCGGGGGAGAACTTAGTCGTGTCAAGCTCGTAGCCTGTTGCGCCAAGGTGAGCAATATCCGCTCTGCTTGCAAACGGAGTTGTTCTGCCCGTTTGGTGGTTAGGACAATCCGCTACGTGGCAGGACATTGCGGAAAGCGGATAAACAATGGACGTACCGTACTGGATAAACGTACGCATATAAGCGTCGGTATCGTCGCTTGTCCAAATTTGCGGGAAGTAATACAACATTGCAGGATCGAATCTGCATCCGCCCGATGCGCAACCCTCAAAGAAGATGTGGGGGAAGCCGTTAACGAGAGCTTCACAAATTTTGTAAAGACCAAGGATATATCTATGGTGCATTTCCTTATTATTCTTGCCCAAATGCTCGGAATAGTTTTCAGTCATCGTTCTGTTCATATCCCACTTAACATAGTCGATATCGTTATTTTTCAAAATACCCGACACAACGTCAATAACGTAATTTACTACGTCGTCGCGTGTAAGGTCCAAAATAAGCTGATCTCTTCCGGGACAAGGCTTGATTCCGGGAACTTGGATTGCCCAATCAGGATGAGCGCGGTACAAATCGGAGTTCTCGCTGATCATTTCGGGTTCAAACCAAAGACCGAACTTCATACCGTTTTTATGAGCGTGGTCTATTATTGGAGTAAGACCGTCGGGAAGCTTGTTATAGTTAATAAACCAGTCGCCAAGACCGCATTTATCGTTGTTTCTCTCACCAAACCAACCATCGTCGAGAACAAGCGTATCAATGCCAGTACCTTTTACACTATCGATAATATCGCAAAGCTTTTTGGTATCGAAATCGAAATAAGTTGCCTCCCAGTTATTGATAACAATAGGACGAGGCTTGTCCACGTAGCGCGGATTTATGAGATACGTACGGTACAAATCGTGGAAAATACGGCTCATTTTACCAATACCGCAATCAGAGTATACCATTACTGCTTCGGGGGTAGAGAACTTTTCGCCTTTCTTAAGTTCCCACTCAAAATCGTAATCGTTAATACCACCTACAACTCTAAGGTACTCGAACTGATTTACTTGCGCCTTGAATACAAAATCTCCGCTGTATACAAAGTTAAAACCGATAACCTCTCCGCTATTCTCGTCGGCGTTAGGTCTGCAAAGCGCCATAAACGGATTTATTTGTCCAGATGAAGAGCAACGCTTGCTGTCAATAGTAAAGATGCCGTGATGAAGAGGCGTACGCTCCAAAAATCTCTCTCTTGCCCAAGCGCCGTGCAAAGTGAGCGCTTCCCAATTATTATCGTTAAGGTCCAAGCACATAGAGTATGCTCTATCCACTTTCAAAGGATTTTTACCCTTGTTTACAATATCTGCTCTGCGGATAATGACAGGAAGATCCTCGTACACGGTATAATAAAGGATAACCTCGCTGTTATTATATTCGTCCTTCATTGTTACGGAAAGAGTTTTTCCGCCTCGAAGCGAAGGCATTCCCTCAAGCGCGGGCTTTGCGCTATGAATTTTGTGAGAAGCATACTTAAGCTCGCTTACTCTGCTATAACGCGAATCGCATACTGCAATCATGCTCTCGCGATAGTCGCTTCTACCGATTGTGGGGCACTCGTTATAGTACTGATTGAGCGAATGTGTTCTTCCTCCGCCGGGCAAGAAGTTTTCCTGTCCGCGATCCTGAACGTGCACCGAATATCTCAAATCCTCTCTGGGCACGCGCTTGCCGTAGTAGATATGATTCAAAAATCCAAATTCGTTTACTCTGAAAACGTAAGAAATTTCCTTACTTTCAAGATAAAAAGTTTGTGTTTGTTTATCAAAATAAATAGCCATAATTTCTCTGTTTCTCCATTACGTATGCTTAATTTTTGTTAATTTTTTGATTTTTAGACAAGATTGAACTTTATAGACTCGCCCTTTTCGGCGCTGTTGGAAATCCACAAATTAAACTCGCCTTTTTCCGCTTCGAACTTATTGTTTACCGTATAGAACTTAAGCATTTCAGCATCAATTTCAAAGCTTACTTCCTTCTCTTCGCCTGCTTCAAGCTCTACTTTTTTATATCCTTTAAGCTCCTGCATAGGACGAACAAGCGATGCGTATCTATCACAAATATACAGCTGAACTGTTTCTACGCCCTTTACACTTCCCTCGTTTTTTACCGTTACGCTAGCGGTAATCTTTCCGTCATAGGTAAGCTCGGTTTTGTCAAGTGTCGGCTCACTGATAACGAACTTGGAATAGGAAAGTCCGTAACCGAATGGGAATAGCGGAGTGTTAAGACAGTCTAAGTATCTGCTCTCGTATCCTCTACTGTTATCGTTGGGATTGCGAGGGGGGCGACCCGTGCGCATTCTGTTATAATAAATGGGGGCTTGTCCAACTTCTCTTGGGAAAGACATTGAAAGTCTACCCTCGAAGTTCGCTTTTCCAAACACAAGATCTGCCACCGCTGATCCTCCTTCCGTACCAGGTTGCCAAATAGTCATAACCGCAGGCATATCGTCTATAATATCCGAAAGCGCCAAAGGTCTTCCGTTAAAGAGCACAGCAACCGCGTTGGAATTAGCTTTTACCACCTTTCTTACAAGCTCTTTTTGAGCAGGCGAAAGAGTTACGTCCGCCCTGCTGTTTCCTTCTCCCGAATATTCTCTCTTTTCGCCAAGACACATAATTACAGCATCGGAATTCTTTGCTAGACGAACCGCCTTTGCTATTTCTTTACTGTTAGGAAGCTCTTTTGCTACGCCCTCACAGCCTTTTGCAACACTTACCTTAGCGTTTGACAAAAGCGCTTTAACTCCGCTTGCAACACTTACCGCTTCCTCTTCTTTTCCTCCACACGACCAAGCGCCAATCATACCGATATCCGCAAAAGGGCCAACTACCGCAACGCTTGCTATGTCAGATTTAAGCGGTAACGTACCGTTGTTTTTGAGCAAAACCGCACTTTTTAGCGCTGCTTTTTTACAAAGCGCTCTATGCTCTGCGCAAAGGTTAAACTTAAGCTCTTCCTCTTCGCTTGCCGCGCTGTACGGATTTTCGAACAAGCCCATTTTTTCCTTAAGAAGTAAAATTCGCATTACCGCTTTATCGATTTGAGCCATACTAACTTTGCCCTCGTCTATAAGCCTGCTCATATTTTTCACGTAGCAGTTAGACATCATTTCTATATCCGTTCCTGCCTCTATTGCCTTGTACGCGCACTCGTAATCGTCTTCGCAATAACCGTGCTTTTTCATTTCTCTAAAGGCGTCGTAGTCAGAAATTACAATCTTATCAAAGCCCCATTCCTTTCTTAGCACCTCGTCAACAAGCCACTTATTGCCCGAAGAGGGAACTCCGTTTATAAGGTTAAACGAGGTCATAAGCATTTCTACGCCTTCGTCAACCGCAGCCTTATATGCAGGCAAGTAATCCTGATAAAGCGAACGCTCGCTCATATCCACCGTGTTATAATCTCTACCAGCCTCCGCAGCTCCATACGCGGCAAAATGCTTTACGCAAGAAGCAATATTATACTTGCCGGTCATATCGCCCTGAAAGCCTCTTACCTGTGCTTTTGAGAATAAGCAGTTAAGATACGGATCTTCGCCCGTGCTTTCCATAACTCTTCCCCATCTGCAATCGCGAACCAAGTCCACCATAGGAGCAAACGTTACCTGAACGCCTGCAACCGAAGCTTCTTTTGCCGCCATTTTGCAACACTCTTCCATAAGATCAGGATCCCACGTTGCGCCCATGCCAAGTGGAACGGGGTAGATAGTTCTGTATCCGTGAATAACGTCTTGCATAAACAAGAGCGGAATCTTGTTGGGATCGTCTTGCATGTGTCTGTCCTGAATTTCCTTCATACGCTTAGCTCCGATAAAGTTGAGAACAGAGCCTGTTGCGTTAAGTTCGTCCTCGGTAAGAGAAAGAGCTTTTGCAGGGCCGGTTATCTCTCCGCCTGCATCTCTAAAGAGGAATACTGCGTTAAACTGCGACATCTGAGCAAGCTTTTGCTCGAGCGTCATTTTGTCTATCAATGCTTGTAAATCCATAATTCGCACCTCGTTGTTATGTTTTTTATTTTAGTCATAAAGCAAACGTTCAATCTTAAGAAGACAAAGCGTTAAAAGATTGATTGTCCACATACTTCCATTTTATATTTTATCATACTATCTTTCTTTTTGCAACCACTATAAGAAAATTTCACACAAATACTTCAGCTCTTAAAATGATTAATTTTTGACTATGCTATGATTAAGTAAAAAAGAGCACGCACAAGTAAGACTTGTGTATGCTCTATAAAAGGGAATTGGATTAAAATCAAGGCTATGTCACAAATATGGTTGATTAGCCATAAGGCGATTTGACGAGAAAATCACAAGAAAGACAAGTATATTTACAAAGGCGCGTACCTGCAGGGTACGTAACTGAGTAAATTACGCAGTATTTCGTAGTGGGCTTTCCGTCCAAAATCAACCGTAGATTGGGACAGAGCCAAAATCAATCATTCATTTGTTTTGAACGTAAAGAACAACGTAGGATCTACCAATCTTCCGTTATACGTCATTTCAAAGTGTACGTGAGGTCCCGTCAATAATTCGCTAGCCATCTCACATTCTCCCTCTACTACTTGACCTAGTACCATACCGTTTCTTTGAGTTTGTATTCCTACCTCTATTTGAGAATCAACCTTCACGCCCTTATACGTGAACGTATATTTCCCGTCTGCGCTTTCAAAAACAACAACACCGCCTTCTAGGTAATTTTGATACACGTTAATAACCTTACCCGCGCAAGGAGCGTATATATATCCGTTTCCGCCGGCAAGTATATCTACCGCTTTATGTACTTCCCACTGTTTTAAAGTTTCGTTATACTGCGGTTCTGTCGAGTATCCCATAATCAAGACTCCGTCCAAAACTGGCGCATCTTCATACCAGTCAAGGTTGTATTCCCAAACAATAATTTCTCCATTTACGTAATGCCAATAATTATCATCATACGCAGATCCGGAATCGTTTACATCAGGCTCGCTTTCTCTATAATAATGCAACTCGTTAAACAATTCGGCATTATTATTGCTCACGCTTACTATTTCCCATTCCGACTTCGTTCTCTCGCTGTATACAGAATTAAGTTTACCACATCCTGCAAACACGTTATTCCCAATATCTGTAACGCTATAAGGCAACAAAACTTCAATAAGCGACGAGCAATCTTCAAACACGTTGTTACCTATATAAGTTAGGTTACGTGGAATATTTATATACTTAAGGGAAGAACAATCCTTAAACATATAGTCATCGATATATAACGCACCTTGAGGCAAAACCACCTCTTGAAGCGACGCACATCCTCTAAACAAATTGTTATTCATAATAGAGTCATCGCTAAACGACGTTACGCTATCTGGGATTACTATCGAACGAAGCGAAACGCAATTCTGAAACGTTCCATACACTGCGCCATTATTCTGTATTGTAACCAAACTTTCAGGTAAAATTATTTCCTCAATGGCTAAACATCCAGCAAATGCAGATTCCTCTATAATTGTAACCCCATAAGGAATTGTAACCGAAACAAGATTTTGACAATTACAAAACATACCGTATCCTATCGACGAATTTGACGATACACGCGCTTTTTGTAGCGACGTACATCCATAAAACGCTGATAAACCAACACTTGTTACGCTATCTGGAATGTAAACTTCTATAATGTCGGCATTGTTTTGAAAAGCTCTTTCTCCAATAGCCGTAACAGGTAAACCTTCATACTTATCGGGAATAATTATACTAGCATCATCACACTCTCCTATTCCTATAACGGTATAAGAGTTTTCGTTTAACTCGTACTGCAATCCATCGCTAGGCTGAAGCTTTCCACAATCCAAACACTCTTTATTATAATAATTATGCTCTTCTTTTTCTTCCGTATAAACTTCAGTTTTATTACACGAAATACAAGTCTTTATTACGTTTTTCTCATAACAGTTTTTACGAATTTGAAGTAAATCAACCCATGTATGTTCTACAATATCGGTATACGTATCCACGAAAATACAACCACAACCACTACATTTGTGAACCGTATATCCTCTATCTGTACACGTCGGATCAACAACAGTATCTTCATACGAATGTGCAACCGCAGGAATAAACTCCCAGTCTTTTATTCCGCATCTCTTACAATCCCTTTCATGCACTCCTACCGTTTCGCAAGTTGCTTCTATCTTTGTAACCCACTGAGAAAACTCATGATTGCAAGAAGGATATGCTACGTTTATTTGACTATCATCACTAAGCGTAATAACCAACTCGCCATTCTCGTTTAGCTTTACGGTTTTTATTCCTACTCCGTCTTTACCGTCTTGTCCGTTTTCACCATTTTTACCGTTCTGTCCGTCTAAACCTTTTTCGCCTACTACTTTTCCTAAGTTTACACTGCTTCCGTTAGTAAACGTGAGTACCAATTCTCCGTCCGCATTGATTTCAGACTTACTTATTCCTACTCCGTCTGAGCCCTTTTCGCCGTCCTTTCCGTCCTTACCGTCCGCGCCTTTTATATTTCCTAAATTAAGTTCTGTATCATTTGTTAATGTTACTACCAGCTCACCGTTCTCGTTTAGCTTTACAGTTTTTATTCCTACTCCGTCTTTACCGTCTTGTCCGTTTTCACCATTTTTGCCGTTCTGTCCGTCTAAACCGTTTTCGCCTACTACTTTTCCTAAGTTTACACTACTTCCGTTAGTAAACGTGAGTACCAATTCTCCGTTCGCATTGATTTTAGACTTGCTTATTCCTACGCCGTCTGAACCCTTTTCGCCGTCCTTTCCGTCCTTTCCGTCTGCGCCTTTTATATTTCCTAAATTAAGTTCTGTATCATTTGTTAATGTTACTACAAGCTCGCCGTTCTCGTTTAGCTTTACGGTTTTTATTCCTACGCCGTCTTTACCGTCTTGTCCGTTTTCACCATTCTTACCGTTCTGTCCGTCTAAACCGTTTTCGCCTACTACTTTTCCTAAGTTTACACTGCTTCCGTTAGTAAACGTGAGTACCAATTCTCCGTCCGCATTGATTTCAGACTTGCTTATTCCTACGCCGTCTGAACCCTTTTCTCCATCTGCGCCGTCCTTACCGTCTGCGCCTTTTATATTTCCTAAATTAAGCTCTGTATCATTTGTTAATGTTACTACTAGCTCGCCTTTTGTATTTACAAAAACTGATTTAACACCTATACCGTTCTCACCTTTTTCGCCCTGTCTTCCCACAACGTTACCCACAGTTACCATTTTGCCGGAAGTAAAAAACAAAATAAGTTCGCCATTTTCACTTATTGAAGCACTTGATATAGCATCTCCGTCAGTTCCGTTTTTTCCGTCTTTTCCAAACGCCTGGATATTAGTGTCTTCGCCATTTATCCACCAATTGCCGTTATCGCCAATTTCAGGCGTGTATCCATTCGCTCCGTCAGCTCCGTCTTTACCATCCTTGCCGGTAGCTTCAATCCCAGAGTCTTTGCCATTTATCCACCAATTGCCATTTTTTATTTCAGCGCTAAAACTTTCTGATTCACATGCGCAAAACAAGCAAACCGAACATGCCAAAATAATGCTTATGATTATCAAAGCTACTTTCTTCATATTTGTCCTCCCAGATATATTGTTACGATTATATCACGTTACATTGTCAGAAATTGACAATGTGAGCTTTTTAATCAGAAAAAAATATAATAAAATTTTCCAACTTTATCATATACGACTTCCTGTTTTTTTCTTTCCCATAAAAATTCGCGAATTATCGCAATATACCTATGAAAAGTAGACAACGAAATTTTGTAATCATTGCATACCCCGTAAATATTAAGTTTTTTACCCTCTATTAAATCCTGATAAAGACTTAATACCGCATATGTTTTTTTCACTTTTTTATTGTAAGCGCTTTCTCCTTTTCGTTTTGTGATCACGATTATATTGTAACACGGTTTACATGTTTTTGCGTCGCCACATTTTTCCAAAAGTATGGAAAAATTGGCTTAAAAGTAAAAAATCACCGCAAAAAACAATTTTTTCACAGTGATTTTATTATTAATTTGTTTTGAACGTAAAGAACAACGTAGGGTCTACCAATTTCCCATTATACGTCATTTCAAAGTGTACGTGAGGTCCCGTCAATAATTCGCTAGCCATCTCACATTCTCCTTCTACTACTTGACCTAGCACCATACCGTTTATTTGGGTTTGCGTTCCTACCTTTATTTGAGAATCAACCTTCACACCCTTATACGTAAACGTATATTTTCCGTCTGCACTTTCAAAAACAACAACTCCGCCGTCCAAATAACTTTGATACACGTTAATAACCTTGCCGGCACAAGGAGCGTATATATATCCGTTTCCGCCGGCTAGTACATCTACCGCTTTATGTATTTCCCACTGTTTTAAAGTTTCGTTATACTGCGGTTCCGTTGCTGAGTACCCCTTAATCAACACTCCGTCCAAAACTGGCGCATGTTCATACCAGTTAAGCTTGTACTCCCAAACAACAATCTCGCCGTTTTCATCATAATGCCAATAATTACCATCATACGCAACGCCTGTTTCTAACAACGACGGCTCTACGCTCTTATAATAATATTTTAAGGCGTTTTCGAAATAATAATTATTTCTTCCTGTTACAACAGACGTCCATTCCGTACTATTCACACAATAAATATTCTTTAATGAACTACACCCTCTAAACGCGCCTGCGCCTATACTCGTAATATTTCCTAACAAAACTATATCCTCAAGAGAAGAACAGTTTTCAAAAACATTTTCGTTTATACCTGTAAGAGCGTGGGGAAGCTCTATTTTTTTAAGAGAGCTACAACCTGCAAACGCATGCGAGCCTATTGTAATTACACTGTTTGGAATTTCAATTTTTTCAAGTTTTTCACAGTTCTCAAAAGCATTGTTACCTATACAATTTACGGTTTGAGGAATAGTTATTTGCTTCAAATTCACACAATCTTTAAAAGCATCGTTTTTTATCTCAACGACCGGAAATCCTGAATACGTATCAGGAATAACAATACTCTCTTCGTCCTTAAGTCCGCCTACCGACCTAACCGCGCACTCGTGACCATTAATATCATACAGCAAACCTTTTTCAACGTTGCCTTCATTCTCATTACCACTTTCTCCACCCGACGGTGGATTAGACGGTGTTAAGTCGTCCGGATTTTCATTTCCACTTTCTCCGCCAGGCGGTGGATTGGACGGCGTTAAGTCGTCCGGATTTTCATTTCCACTTTCTCCGCCCGACGGTGGATTGGACGGCGTTAAATCGTCCGGATTTTCATTTCCACTTTCTCCGCCCGACGGTGGATTGGACGGCATTAAATCGTCTGGGGTTTCATTACCATTTCCCACGCCTTCTGTCGTAGGCCCTTGCGGAGTTGAATTGTCTTTAGAAGGCTCGAAGAAGTTAATTTTTATCACATACCCCACTAAAACAACAACAAAAATCGATGCTAAAACGCTTGCAATTATAAAAACTAATTTGCGCCAATTTTTTCGTTTTGCTTTAGAAGTTTCTTTACTCTGCTCCTCACTAAATCTATCGATCAAATTATTACAACACTTAGCGTAATATAATTCTGACGGACTACATGAAAAAAGTTGTGAAAGGACTATTATTTGCTCTATACGCGGACAAACTATTCCTCTTTCCCACTTAGACACAATATCCGAAGACGTTTGCATCTTTTTTGCCAAATCACTTTGCGATAATGCAAATCTTTTTCGTTGCGTTGCAATGCACAACCCCAAAGCCTGACAATCAAATATTCCCTCAACACAATTTTTCTCTTCTATACATAAAAGTTTTTCTAATGATACGGATAAAGTGGTTGCAATACTTCCAAGCATTGCCAAATCGGGGGCAATTTGACCTCGCTCCCATTTTGATACTGTTTGAAAATGAACACCCAGCTTTACAGCAAGCTGTTCTTGCGTCATTTTAGCAGATTTTCTTAAAATTTTAAGTCTTTCTCCAAAGTCCATAAGTATATTATCAAATATACTTTACAGTTTGTCAAGTAAATTGACTAAAAATCGACTAACCGCGCGCATGATTGTCAGTTTTTGACAATGTGAATTTTTCTAACACTCCAATTTCCCTACATACACACAAGTAAAAAACAACAACTTTAACCAATATCCAAACAAAACCTTGCAAAAAAAGACGCGTCCTTTTTGTTTAGGAAAACACGTCTTTCTTGTTTTACTGTTTTACAAAATATTGCGTTTTTAGGAATTCTTCTATCATTCCGGCAATTTTTGCATGGCCTTTGTCAGTAGGATGCAAGCCGTCGCGCATATACTCTTGCTTTATTACGTCAATGCAAGGATTCATACCGCTGTTTTTATAAAGATCAAGCACGGGAATGGAATACTTTTCCGCCATTTCGCGAATTATCTCCACGTATCCTTTTAGTGGCAAAGTAGGATATCTGAATCCATCGCCGGTCAATCTATCCTCGTTAAGACGGTGAAGTGGCGTCATAAAGAATATAAACGAATTGGGATATTCTTTTACTAAATATTTCATAAGCACGTCGCACGCGCCATAGAAAGTCCACACTGTATCGTCGCCGTACTGACCGATTGGAGCAAAGCCGTGTCCATAGTCGTTTGTACCGCCAAACACACATACGATATCGGCATCTTTGTCCATTTCGGTTGCTCTAAGACAAAAATCTCTGTCCGATCTTTCGTTAGAATGAGGGTTTGGATCTTGTCTGGAAATTCTGGATCCGCCTATTCCGTACCCCTTAACTTCCACACCCGTGTTACGTCCAAAAACTTCCCAATACACATTCTCTTTACAGCTAGCTCCACTACCCTCTGTTATGCTATCGCCTAAAAATATTGCTTTAAGTCCTTTTAATTCCATTTCCTTTCTCCTATTCAAATCTGACTGTTTCACCGGGATTTACGACACACTGAATATTCTTGTATTCAACACAAACAGGGATCGCGCTTGGGTTGTACACTCCGCTCATATCCATAAACCACTCTAAGCTTTCAAAAGCCTTTACGTAAGTATAAATCTCCATATTGGTTGCATACCAAACATCATCTCTTCCGCCCATAAACTCGGCAAACTCTTCTATAACTTCCCAGTTGTTGTTATTATTAAACTCGTAACTGTGTCCCCACAAATAGAACAACAAACAACGGCGAGCGGGCGTATAATCTCTTTGCTTAAACTCCACAAACTCCTTCGCCATTTCCATAAGACGTGGGTGATTGTGATGACACGTAGGGTCCAGCTTTAGCCAGTTAGACGGTATATCAAACTTTTCGGTAGCTCGAGTTGTACGCGAATATCTGATGCCTGCACAAGTGAGAATTTGCTCCGCGTTATCGCCTACCGATCCGTTAGCATACGCCATACCTCTGATTTGCTTTCCGAATAATTTTTCTAAGTTTAGTCTATCATTTACTATATCCATAGTTCCAGTTGCGAGCGGAACTTCACCCAGCGAAAGATGCTCAACACCGTGAACTGCAACCTCGTGAGTGGAGTTTGCGTAAAGTTCATACGCCGTTTTTTCGGTCATACGCCACTCTCCCTCGTTTTGAGCAAAGCGTCCGCTATTGATATTAAACGTTCCCTTAAGACCGTGTTTATCCATAATTTCGATAAGACGCTTGTCAAAAATAACGCCGTCATCATAGCTTAGCGTCAGTGCCTTACGCCTAAAGCCCGGGTACAACATAAAACAATAATTCATAATTTCCTCCCTATATGCGCATAAAAAATATTTGCTTAGATAAATATACCATATTCCGTTATACGTTTTCAAGTATTTTTGACAAATTTTCACACAAAAAATGTAGAATATTTTCTATAAACCTCTTGAAAATTTAAAATTAATATGCTATACTTATAAATGGTGTGAACACACCTTATTATAATGAAAAAAGGATATAAATCATGAACAACAAGGCTATGTACAAAATTTCATACGGCTTGTACGTCTTATCTGTTTGCGACAAGGATAAGGACAATGCGTGCATCATTAACACCACAGTCCAGGTTGCAAGCGAACCTAATACTATTAGCGTATCGGTAAACAAGGCAAACTACACTTGTGAGCTTTTGCAAAAAACGGGAATTTTTACTGTATCGGTAATTTCTCAAAAGGCAAGCTTCGATTTATTTAAGCATTTCGGTTTCCAAACGGGTAGAACTGTGGATAAGTTTAAGGACTTTAACGCGACAAAGCGTCTTGACAATGGGACGCTTGTTATCACCGAAGGAACTAACGCATACCTTTGCGGAAAGGTTATTGCTTCTTACGATTTAGGCTCGCACGTTCTATTTACCGCAACCGTTACGGATATGGACGTACTTGACGATACGCCAAGCGCAACGTACGAATATTATCAAAGCAACATCAAGCCCAAGCCTCAGCCCAAAGCAACCACAAAAACTGTTTGGCGTTGTACGGTTTGCGGATATGAGTACGAGGGAGAGGAATTACCCGACGATTTTATTTGTCCGCTTTGCAAGCATCCTAAGGAAGACTTTGAAAAAATCGTTGCTCCGCTTCCTAATGAAGAAAAGCCCAAAACTATTTGGAAATGCACGGTTTGCGGATATGAGTACGAGGGAGAGGAATTACCAGTCGATTTCGTTTGCCCGCTTTGCAAACACCCCAAAGAGGACTTTGAAAAAATCAGTTCGTCAACAAATTTAATTGAAAATAAAGAAAATTCAGAAAAAAAGGAGTTAAACATTATGGCTAACAAATACGCAGGAACAAAAACCGAAAAGAACTTGTGGGAAGCTTTTGCAGGCGAATCCCAGGCAAGAAACAAGTACACCTACTTTGCATCCGTTGCAAAGAAAGCAGGCTACGAGCAAATCGCAGCTATCTTCCTTAAGACTGCTGACAACGAAAAAGAGCACGCTAAGCTTTGGTTTAAGGCGCTTGGCGAACTTGGCGACGTTCCCACCAACCTTCAACACGCTGCAGAGGGCGAAAACTACGAGTGGACTGATATGTACGACAGAATGGCAAAGGAAGCTGAAGAAGAAGGCTTTACAGAGCTTGCTGCACAGTTTAGAGGCGTTGCTGCAATCGAAAAAACTCACGAAGAAAGATACAGAGCTCTTCTTAAGAACGTAGAAGAAATGAAAGTTTTCGAAAAGTCGGGCGTTACCGTTTGGGAATGCAGAAACTGCGGACATATCGCAATCGGCGTTAAAGCTCCCGAAGTTTGCCCCGTTTGCGCACATCCTCAGGCATACTTTGAAATCAGAGAAGAAAACTATTAATATCTAACTCATTAAAGAATCCACCAGCTTAGCTGGTGGTTTTTCTTATGCGGACATAGCCCTATTATACTAGCTGCCCCTTAAGGGACTTGTTTGTTCCGACACTTGCACTTCCTCTATTTTTTCTGCTTCTCTTTCTTAAACGGGTCTATGTATTCTTCTATACTTATTTGATCCGCTATCGTGTCTTCTTTTTCTTGGTTCTTTATATACTCTTGTATTGCTTTTTCATTCCGCCCTACCGTATCCACATAAAAACCCCTGCACCAAAAATGTCTTTGTCCGTATTTGTATTTTAAGTTGGCATGTCTTTCAAACAATATCAGTGCACTCTTTCCTTTTAAGAAGCCCACAAAACCGCTTACGCTAAGTTTTGGGGGTATACTTACATACATACGTATATGATCAATACATGCATGCGCTTCTATTATTTCTACTCCTTTCCATGCGCATAATTCACGCAATATTTTCCCTATGTCTACTTTATATTTCCCATATATTTCTTTTCTTCTAAATTCTGGAGCAAATACTATATAATACTTGCAATTCCATTTAGTATGTGCTAAACTATTATTATCCATTTGTGTTGTCCTCCTCTGTTTTATTTGCTTGGCGTCGGAACCTAGCTATATTATAACAGAGGAGGACATTTTTGTCACTACGGAACGCTAAAGCTTCTTCTGCGACCACTAGCACAGCTAGTGGTTTATTTTACAAGTAAAGCCCTCGCTCCATTTCGGAACGAGGGCTTGATTTATCAATATTGATAAGAATATTTGTCATCTTGCATCTGCTTTATTTTTACACCGAATATATCTTCGATAATGGGTAAGTTGCAAAGTTCACTCGGCGTTCCGTAAGCAATGATCTTACCATTGCTCATCACGGTGAGCTTATCCGAAAAATCAAAGGCGAGTGGCAGGTCGTGCATCACGGTCACGATCCCCTTGCCGCTATCAGCAAGCTTTCGCAGAATACGCATCAACTCAAGCTGATGAGCGATATCGAGATATGTGGTAGGCTCATCAAGAAGAATATAATCGGTATCCTGAGCAAGAGCCATGGCAATATAGGCGTTCT
>SVHU01000033.1 GCA_015055625.1 Clostridiales bacterium
TTTGACGAGAAAATCACAAGAAAGACAAGTATATTTACGAAGGCGCGTACCTGCAGGGTACGTAACTGAGTAAATTACGCTGTATTTCGTAGTGGGCTTTCCGTCCAAAATCAACCGTAGATTGGGACAGAGCCTTTTTATTTATAAACCATTAAACTTTCTTTGCTTGAATAACAAAGCGTTCTATTTTGCCCCATGACGCTTTTATGCTTGCATTATCTATCATATAACTAGCATAAAGTTCTTCTAAGCTTGAAAAACGAATAGTATCGTTTTCGCCACTTATTGCTATTTCATATCCGCTTTTACTGCACGAAATATCGTATTGCGTACCGCCTAACCACAAAGAAAGCTTGGATTTGCCATAACCGGCGTTTAGTCTTTCTATAATATGTTTTACGTAATATACAGACGGCTGTTTAACGTTTAGCGTTATTTGCAATTTGTTTGTGATAAACGAATCAAAAAACTTACTCGATTCGTGCGAAACAGCTTTTTCATTATAATCAACCAACACAGTGTTATTCTTGTTAAAAAGTTTAGCAAGCCATTCGTGGTCGGTAACCTCTATTTCAACACCTGAAATATCACTAACCCAAGCAACTTGTTTTTTATTGAAAGGACTCTTTTTGTAGTACTTGCACTCGATAAAACCTCTCTCTTTATTTCCGTAAACGTGCCACGTAAAGCCTCCTAAAATGGACAAAGCTAGGAAAATAAAGCTAAACATCGTAGTTGCAATATCCATCGCCCCTGCCCAATTCATTATCCAAAACGTAAGAAAACCGAAAAATCCTCCACTCATAAACGCAAGACCTACGTACTTTAATAGCGTTGCTTTAATACTGTTAATCGCAAATTCCACGTCTTGAACAAGTCGTTTTTTGAGAATAATTGTAATAAGAATAGAAAATAGTATTGCAAGCACGGCAACTAAAAATACCGTCACTACGTTTGCATCGTGTTGAGTATAATCGTCAGTTCTATCATACAATACAACGTCGTTTACCTTAATTTTATGAATGAGTGCGTAACGAAAATCCTTATAGTTCTCTCTTACGGTAATCTCTACTTCATCGCCAAACTCTATCGACATAAAGTCTTCTTTTTTCACGTTGCCTTTTTCGTTGTAAACGTACTTAACATCATCGTTTTCGCACGTTATGTACACGTCGTACCCTTCGTAATCAAAATAAATACTGCTTACTTTTCCTGTCATTGTTACTGTTTTTACAGGTATAAAACAGCTTACAAAAACAACTACAATACTAATTATCAATGCCGAAATTATGGCAATCGAAATTACTTTTTTCTTGGTAGTTTTATTCATTTTTATCTACTCCTATTTGTTTATTGCAATACACGTTCCATAGCAACGTGCGCTATTCCCTCTTCTGAAAAACAGAGGACACAACACGTATCCAAGTTTTTCATAAAAACCTTAAGCGTGCTACTTATTCGCTTAATATAATTTTAACTTAAAACCTTAATATTGTCAATACGTATATAAAAAAAAGTTATTCTACACGAATTTTTTTATTAAAGAGTAATCAATGACAATCTCGTTTATCCAATTTTAGGTAATACATATATAAGTTTTACCCATTTTCTTCTTCCTTAACGTAGAAAAACTGTTCTGGTCCGGTATCACGCATTAGCACGTTCTTTTTTCTGAATTTTACCCCCAAAAGCAACAATACGTAAATATCTCCACTACATCCACCCAAATGTATTCCCAAAATAAAGGCGGATATCAGATAATACAACGGACTAACAAAGTATAACAATGCCGTTATTGGGGACAAAATTAGTGTAAACAGGACGAGTGGGGCAGAAACCGAAATTATTGCCGTTTTGCGATATGTATAAATATGAGGTACACCACAAAACGCACAACTCCAGCTTATTCCAAATGTTAGCTTTTCTCCAGTTAGGATTTTATACGCAATTCCGTGCACAAGCTCGTGTAATACTATATAACCAATCAGCGCAACTACGAAAACAAGCATTGCGACTAGATAGTTTAGTCTTCCAACCTTAATAATATCTAACGTAAACCTTCCACTATAATAAAGTGGTATAATTGAAACTGTCATTACTATTGCCAAAACGACTAAAGCAATCAAATTGAATATTATCCCAAACTTTGCTTTCTTTGCATTAATATATAACGCTTGCTTATATCCTTTGGGTAACTCGTTTTCGAAATTTCTTTTTTCCATTACATTCTCCTTTTAATTCCTAACCATTCAATCATCTTATTTTAGGTAATACCTATATAAGTTTTACCCGTTTTCTTCTTCCTTACTCCATTGCGTCTACCCCTTTATTTCCTATTTTGACCAATTTTCTTTGATACGTATGCTAAAAACATATTCCACTACTTCTTTATATTCTTTTTCATCATCATAAAAAAAGCACAGTTCTTCATTTTCACCAAGATTATCATATTCCATAATAATAGTTTCACAAAAATCTTCTAGGTTATGACAAGTACACGTAAGTGCCACGTTATCATCCGTTATTTGAGGCTTTAGATTTATATCTTCCTCATCAAATTCATTATGCCATAATTTTTCTTGCAAACCGTAAAAATAAAACCAACGTCCCAATGGTAAAAGACGCCTTGCTAAATTTTTAATATATTCGTTATCACAAATATTATTCACAATAAAAAAACATATTAATTCCTTGCCATTGTCTAGTTCAATTTTGTCAGTATTTAAATTAATTTCTCTGATCATATTACTCCATTTAGTACCACATAACCATTCCTTCTTTAGGAACTTCACCATTTTTGCATAATTCTCTAATTTTTGTAATTACGGGGTCGGCATAATAGATAGACTCAAACTCTTCGGTTAACCACTCGTCTTCGCCAATCGGTGGTAACCCTAATTCCTTATTCATTTCATTCATAGACATTAAGGATTCCTTTAGTTCTTCAGTCGTAACCACTCGCTTAAAATCATTTTCTGCAATACAAATTACTTTTGCTGACAAATCCGCAAGATTAATCGCAATAATTCCGTAAACTTTGTGACCTTCCGGAAAATAGTGATAAACGGCTTCGTTATCCGTCTTTTTTACCAACTTAAAAGTTACCAAAATCTTTACTCCTTTATTTCCTATTTTGACCGATTTTCTTTGATACGCATATAAGTTTAACTTAACAAATCACCTCAAATTATTCTGACTGAGTTTAATTTTCAATCATATTTTTAAGGCGTTGTACTCTGTCGTACGCTTCACGAACAAACTCTTCTTTTGTGTATTTCTTGCAATACTCATCGTTATAGCATAGTTCCAAGGTCAAGTTTCCCTTATACCCACACGCCTTAAGTTCTTTGCAGATTTGTTCAAAGTTTATAGCACCGTCAAAGGGCAACCAGTGACAATCGCCCTTACCGTCATTATCATGCAAATGAGTGCAAAACAATCGGTTCCCAACTTTGGCTAAAAATCTCACGTCAGGCTCGTAGCACGCCTCATGTCCACAATCATAGCAAAAGCCCACGTGTGAATCGGTGAAAAATTCCAAAGTTTTAAATAGATAGTCAGCGGAATTTATGTTCTCAAATGCAATTTTTATTCCTGCTTTTTTCGCATGTTCGACAACGGGCATCAGTCTTTTGATACCGAGCTCAAAGCTTGGATTTTTAGAAAAATCGGGAGCAACGTGGACTACTATCAACGGGATTTTATACTGCTTACAGTTATCCAGATTGGATAATAACACCTTGCAGTATTCATCGCCCTCATTACCTTCCAACCAAATAGTCGTGCTTTTCGGAATTGTTGAGTGCGAGGTTTCCCACTCTAAATTATGTAAATAAGCAAGGTGTTCAATTTCTTTAAGTGCATTTTTATCGTTTGCATAACACTCGCCGGAAAAGAATCCGTCAAACCCTGCCTTTTTCGCCATTGGGAACATCTGAGCATACTCAATACCATAAAAAATATCAATAAAAGTTTTCATGTTTTCTCTCCTCAAAGTGGTTTTTATCTTTATAGCGTGAAAAACACAAGCTACAGCAGTTCCATAGACGAGCGAATACTGTCTTCCATTTTGTTCTGATTGTCCAAAACACGATTTTTATCCTCTACCGTCTTAAACGCTTCATAATATCTCAAGCCAAATTCTTGCAAGCTTTTGCTATTAAAATGCAAATTATCGGGATTTGCAGTCAAGCCTTTTGCCGATGCAAACGCAGTATAAGGTGTGATTTGAGCAAACTTTTCAAGGGCTTCATTTATGTAAGTATAGTTTACAAGCTGAGGCGACTCTATCCTATCCTTTAGAAAATCACCCAAGCCTCCCACAATGAGCGGAACGTTTTGCGCGTTGAGCTCTTTTCTTAGCGCGCTCATGATTGCGGTTATTTTTTTTAGATACAACGGATATAAATCGTTTCCGCAATCGCCCTCGCCCTGGTGCCATAAGATTGCGACAAGATGGGACGTTCTTAGGGCAAGCTTAGCGCAATTTACAGCATTGTCAAAAAGCAAACTCCCCTCCTCCCACTGGTCAAGGTTTGTTCCCCCGTCGGCGCAAGGAATTACACCCACATCTACACCTTCGTGCTCACTTGCATACGCTTTAGCAAAACTTTCCACAAGGTTAGTTCCCGAAAACGGTCTATCCGGATTAACCGGGCGATACATTTCCTGCCACCTACCGTTACGCAAAACTTTGAGTCTGCCAGACATTGTGTCAAGAGGCTCTGCTTCAAGCAAATTTCCACGCCCTGCCATATTAGATTGACCTATAATTAAAATAGAATGTATCATAAATTTTCTCCATTTCTAAGTACTAAAAACAATTCACTGTCGGATTTTTTGTTTGTCTTACCTTCGCGTAAGACAAACGACACTTTCTACGTGTTTTGTGTTTGGAAACATATCAAACGGGGTTACTTCGGTTATTGTATAGCCGTTTGCGGTGAGAGTGAATAGATCGGATTTTAGGGTATCGGGGTTGCAAGACATATAAATAATGGTCTTGGGCGCAAATGCGGAAATTTTTCTGCAAACCGCGTCGCCCAGTCCTGCTCTTGGCGGATCTACGAAAAATACGGTGTTTTCGGGAACGGAAAGCGTGGGAAGGATTTTGTTAAAATCTCCACACATTGGCTTAACGTTTTTAATACCGTTCAGCGATATTAAAGTTTTTGCATTGTCAACAGCCTCGGGGTTTATCTCTATTGAAATAACCTGTTTTGTACAGGGTGAGAACAGCATACTGGTAATACCTATTCCGCTATACGCGTCAATTACACATTCGGCTTTTTGGCTTTTGATTATATTACGAATTTTCTCGTACGCTTTTTCGGCAACAAGCTCGTTTACCTGAAAGAAAGACTGCGGGCCAAGAATGAATTTTACGCCCAACATTTCGCAAAAAAGTCCCTTTTCGCCCGATACGTATTCGGTTTTTCCGCTCATAACCTCGTTTGTCTTGTTTGTGTTTACGCTAAGATAAAGCGATACGTTGTCGTACAAACTCTTTAGCGCAAAGTACAGCTCCTGCAAGCCTTGTGGGCGCGAAGTTGCAACAACGGTAGCCATAATATTATTCTTAAGCTTTCTTAAAACAACAAAGCGCAACACGCCTTTTCCAATATTTGGTTTGTACGCGGAAAGCTTGTTTTCCGTTGCCCAATCCTTAATAATTTGTACGGTTTCGTCATACCAATCACCATGCAAAATACATCTTTTAACATCCACAACTCTATGCGTGGTTTCGTTAAAAAATCCTAGCGTAATAGCTCCATTCTCCTCTCCGAAAACAAGGTGAACTTTGTTTCTGCACGCAAACTGTTTTACTCCCACTGTTTCGCTTACCGTAACGCCTTTAAGCATAGTGAGTTTTCTTGCAACCAGCTTTCTTTTAAGCGAAGTTTGAAGCGCGTACGAGCAATGCAAAAGCGAACAAGCTCCGCACTTGTCGGCATACTTACACTTTTTGCTGACTCTCTCGTCGCTTGGCTCGATAATACGGCGAATTTCAGCCTTTATTACCTTTTCTTCCTTTTGCGCGTTTTTAATCTCTACCTTTTCGCCGGGCAATGCGTTTTTAATAACGAACATCTTGCCTTTTTTGTGCGCAATTCCGTCAAAATCGTCGTTAAGCTTTTCTATCTCGAAAATCTTATCGGCAGGCGTTTGTTCCTCGAAGTAGTCGTCCGTTTGTTCGCGTTTTGCCTGACGCGCTTTTTTGAATTGTTGTTTGAAGTAATTATAAGCCATTTTGTTTTCCTTAATTTTGAAAATCTACCCTTAATTTGACTTCGGGGTAGATTTTTCGTTTTGTTAATTAAATTTCCGACTGTATTTCCTCATCGGTTGCAGTTTTACTTTCCGACGCGCTGTTATCTTCGACAATTACGGTTTCAGTATTTCCTACTGCTAATGCCTTTTGTTTATCCTTTTTAATTGAAAGGATTTGAAGTGCAACAAGTCCGCATGCAATTGCAAGACCTATAACGTCGGTAACCCAACCGGGAATTATAAGAAGCAATCCACCTGCTATTGCGATAATTCTTTGCCACCAAGGTACTTTCTTTATAAGCCAGCCCTCTAGACCAACCGAAAGAAGCGTAATACCGATAATTGAGCTGATAATAATAAGCACTACGTCATACCAAACCGCATCAATAAACAACATATTTGGACTGAGCGCGAATATGTAAGGGATAATAAACGCCGCGATAGCCAGCTTTGTAGCATTTACTCCAGTCTTCATCGGACTAGAATCCGCTATAGCCGAGCCTGCGTATGCTGCAAGAGCAACTGGCGGTGTAATATCCGCAACTATTCCGAAGTAGAATACGAACATATGAGCTGCAAGGGTTGGAACGCCAAGCGCCTCAAGAATAGGCGCTGTTATTATTGCCATAATTACGTAGTTTGCCGTAGTGGGAATACCCATACCCAAAATAATACAACAAATCATAGTAAGGAAAAGAGCAAGAACAAGGTTGCTACTACCAATAGAAACAAGCGCGTTCATAACTTCACCTGCAAGACCTGTAGCTGTAAGAACTCCACTAACAATACCTGCAACAGCGCACGCAATTGCTACGCTAATTGTAGACTTTGCTCCGCTTTCGACAGCGCTTACAAAACGCATGGGCGTAAGATTTTCCTGATCAGAACCATATATCTTGAAAAATCTAACAATAGCTCTATCTTCTTTGAAACTTTCCTTATCTTTTCTAAATATTATGATAGTCTTAACAAGACCTGCAATAACAGATACAAGTATAACAAATAAAATTGCGATGCAAGCTGAAAGAGCAGGGGTGTAGACGTTCATAGCAAAAACAAGAACTACGATTGGAATAAGCAAATACCACTTAGCAGCTAAAAGCTTAATAAAGGATGGGATTGTTCCCTTTGGAAGACCGTTAAGACCGTTCTTTTTAGCTTCGAAGTGAACCATAAGGAAGATACCTGCGTAGTACAAAACAGCAGGAAGGATTGCTGCAATGACAATAGTCGTATACGAAAAACCTGTCATTTCGCTCATTAAGAACGCTGCAGCGCCCATAATTGGTGGCATTATTTGTCCACCAGTAGAAGCAGCGGCTTCAACGGCAGCAGCAAACTCGCTCTTATAACCAGTCTTCTTCATCATAGGAATCGTTATAGATCCCGATCCTACGGTATTTGCAACGGAAGAACCCGAATACATACCCATAAGAGCAGAAGAAATAACCGCAACCTTTGCAGGACCGCCTGCAGACCAACCTACTACGCTATTTGCAAGGTTTACGAAGAACTCGCCAATACCTGTCTTTTCCAAGAACGCGCCAAATACTATAAACCATATTATAAACGTTGAGCAAACGTTTATTGGTGTTCCTAAAACACCTGTTTCGGTGTAACAAATATTATATACTACGTCTTCGATGAAAAACTCAAAGAAGAATACCGCATACACAAGAAATGTAACGCATACGACAATAATTGGAATACCAACTACACGTCTGCACGCTTCGAACAAAATTAATACGCCTAGTATTCCTGCAATGATTGCTACTGCATTTTTTTCCCAAGTAAAGGAGCCTTTTGTTGCAACAATTGCTTGGAAATTAAAAGTGTGATACAAAAAGCAGGCTGCTCCAACAACAGCAAGTAATATATCGTACCAAGGTATATAATTTACTTTCTTTTTGCATTTAGAACTTGCGGGATAAAATATGAAAGCAAACGCTACTATGCACGCTATAAACGACGTAAACTTGAGCTGGTTTTCAAGCAAAAAAAACACCGTATATCCCAACACGTATGCAACAAATAAGCAAAGTAGAGTTTTTATTACAATTCCATACACTCCAGTAAAAGTACGCGTACGTGAGCTTTTATCAAATTTTTCCATTATGTCTTGAGCAGACATTTCAGTTTTTACTGTGTTTTCCATAATTTCTCCTATCTAATTACCGATATCGTAACAATTTTTCCATGCCCTACCAACTCGCCTAAGCTATAAGATTTATCTCCCACAGTTAAAACGTGGTCGTAAGGAATACTAATCGCTACGGTAAGCGGGTTGTCGTTATCGAAACGTACGTTATATCCGGTAATTACCATGTTTCCGTCTTCGTCATACTCTAACGAAAGGGGAGGCTCGATAACGTCGGGCATTCCTGCGCCAAAAGCCGAATACACGAGCTTATAACATACGATTTCATTTCCTTCAATTTTGTATACTTCTTTTACGTTGCTGTTATTTACCGAATGAATAAAGTCGATAGAAAATTCTTTGTTTCCGTTTAAATCGATTTTTAGATATTCTCTGCCATTATCGTAATCGTAAATAACTAACGTATCCTTATAAGGGTTACACCCTGCAAAAGCAAACGAACAAAGCACAAGAAGTACACATAATAAACTTGTAAAAATTTTCTTAAGTTTCATAAAAAACCTTAGAAAAAGGAACAGCTTTTACCGTTCCTTTTTGATTTATTGATTAGCCTTCTTTATGCTCGTTATAATATTCGATTGCTCCATCGTGGAAAGGAACAGTAGAATTTGCATAATCGTCAAAACAAGATTCTAAGCTTAATTCTTCGAATTTAGCGTGGTTAACCTTGGTTGCCTTAAATGCAGAATCCAAAATATTATAAACGTCTTTATTGCTAACGTTCTTGTGAGCTATAATAGTAGCTTTTACGGTAACCATCTTTACATCTGCATTAATTCCATTATACGTTCCAGCAGGAACAGTGTAAGGCTTATAGAAATCGTAAGTTGACTGTAATATTGCAATATGATCATCATCGATAGAAAGAAGATTAATTCCTTTGGTTGTTGCAAGATCGGTAATAGCAGTAGTGGGAGCTCCTGCAACACAGAAAAATGCGTCAATCTGGCCGTTCTTAAGAGCATCTGCCGAACCATTGAAGTCAAGGTTACGCTTATTAATATCACCAAAAGAAATGTCGTATGCGGCAAGGATTTGTTTAGCGTTGAATTCTACACCGCTTCCTACCGCGCCAACGGAAACAGTAGCACCCCTAAGGTCTTCAATGCTGTTAATGCCAGAGCGAGCTACAATCTGACAGGGTTCGGAATACATATATCCAACAATACGAATATTTTTCTGCGCTCCGTTCGAAGCGAAAAGGTCAGTTCCTGTGTACGCGTAAAATGCTACGTCGTTCTGAACAATTGCAATATCTGCTTTCTTTTTATTAACTCTAAGGATGTTATCTGCAGATGCGCCCGTGGAAATAGCAGTAACTTTGGTGCTAGTATTATTAGTCGTGAGAGTTGAAAGTGCGCTACCATAAGCATAGTAAGTGCCACCTGTACCGCCTGTTGCAAATTTAAGCTTCTTATCGCCACAGCCTGTAAATGCAAATACTGCAATCATAAGAGCCGAAACGAGAGCAAAAATTTTTGTTAATTTTTTCATTGTTTTGTTCTCCTTAAATATATATTTTATTTATTTAACAAATAAACCACGAAAATTTTACCATAAAACCGACCTGCTTGTCAATCAATATTTCACGGATTTTACACAATTAGACAAAAAAATATATTTATATATAAGCAATTTTTTCTTATAATTGCTTAAAACAAATGAAAAAAGCACCGTTTTTGAGCGCTTTATTAGCTTATTTCTACTATAAATGCAACAAAAACCCCAATACGTATCGAGGTTTTTGCGTCATTCTTAATATTTAAATTTTACTACTTGTCTAAGTTTTGCCGACAAGAACGCATGTTCCATGACTTTCATATCATCAAGCATATGCTCATGCGTTACAAGCTGAGTTTCCTCGCCGTTCATTGCCTTTACCATATTGCGGTAAAAATCGTGAACGTCGGAGTGTGGACGGTCTAATTCGTAAACGTCAGTAGTTACTTCGTCGCGAGGCGCCATTGTTTTTGTAAGACCTGCTGCTGTTTTAACAGGAAGAACGTCGTTCTCGTGCCAAGCCTTGCACTTTACAACCTTACACTTTTCTCTCCAATCGGTAATCATTGCACTGCCACTCTTTGCCTGCATATAAAAACGAGGCATTGGGATAAAGTTGAACGTTCCAACCTCTATATACGCGGTCTTTCCGTCCTCGAAATACATCGAAAGTCTAAAGCCGTCGTCTACTTCGCTATTGGTATAATGAGTAGTTTCGCAATATAGCGAATCGATTTTTGAAGTAAAGATACGCAATACCTGATCGATAAGATGAATACCCCAGTCAAGAATCATTCCGCCACCGTGTTCTTTCTTTCCTCTCCAATCTGACGGTATTCCTCTGCTTCCGTGAATACGGGATTCTATTCTTATAACGTCACCAATCTCTTTACTGTCCGAAATTTGCTTCATTGCAAGGAAATCCACGTCCCATCTACGGTTTTGATGAGTGGTGAAAAGCACGCCGTTTTTGTTTGCGGTATCAATCATTGCTTGGAGATCTTCCACCGAAAGAGCAACCGGTTTTTCGCAAATAACGTGCTTTTTAGCATTAAGACACGCCTCAACAACAGGTCTATGGCTATCGTTTGGAATTGCAACGGTAATCAAATCAACTCTTTCGTCCGCAAGAACGTCCTCTAAACTATTATAGGCATAAATATTCTTACTTTTTGCTTTTTCAATTTTAGCAGGATCTATATCGTAAATTCCAAGAAGGTTAACAACGTCGCTTTTTAGCGCGTTTTCCACGTGCCAACCACCCATTCCGCCGTATCCTACTACTACAAGATTTTTTTTCATGTCTTCTCCTTGTTCTCTGTTTTGACAAGATTCCTTGGTTACTAAAATTTTATCACGAAGTGATAATGTTTTCCTATCATTTGTTTAGCACTTTTTCTCAATTATTGACATAAAATGCTTTTTATGCGTTTGCTGATTATCAAATTTGTATTTTACTACGTTCTAGCGAATTTTTAGAGTACGCATCGCGTTTAGTATTGCTATAAGAGAAACACCTACGTCCGCAAAAACCGCAAGCCACATACTAGCTGGGAAAACAGCCGTTACTAACATTACTGCAATCTTAACCCCAAGCGCAAATACAATGTTCTGTTTTACTATTCTCATTGTCTTTTTAGCTACTTTTTTAGCTGTTGCAATTCCTCTTATATCGTCATACATTAGCACAACGTCTGCGCTTTCTACCGCAACTGACGTACCTTTATTACCCATTGCTACGCCCACGTCCGCGCTTACTAACGAAGGAGCATCGTTTATTCCGTCGCCTGCAAAAAGCACGCTTTCGCCTTTCTTTTTATCTTTTACAAGATTCTCGATTATCTCCGCTTTTTGCGCAGGAAGTAAAGAATGGTAAACCTCTTGTATCCCCACATTGTTTGCAACTTCATTTGCAACCGCTTCTCTATCGCCTGTTAGCATCACGGTTTTTCCCATCGTGTTTAGCTGTTTTACAGCTTCGTATGAGCTCTCTTTTATACTGTCTTTAACCAAAATACAGCCAACGTATGTAGAATTTTGCGACACGTAGATAGTTGTATTCTCTACGATAGGTACAGAAATTCCATAATCTTGCATAAGGTATGCATTTCCGCAAAGTATAATACCGTTATTCTTTGTTGCAACCATTCCTTTGCCTGCAATTTCGCGAAGGGAATAATTATCTATATCAGCCGTAACGTTACGCTTTTTACACTCGTTGACAACAGCTATCGCCACAGGGTGAGTGGACGAATTTTCACACACCAGCGCAAGCTTTAGTATTTCATTCTCGTCTGCGTTTCCCTCAATCTTTACAACCTCAAACTCACCTTTTGTGATAGTTCCCGTTTTGTCAAGCACGAAAGTTTTGCTCTTTGCAAGCGCTTCTATGCAGTTACTGCCCTTAATTAAAATTCCCTTTCCTGACGCCGAGCCTATTCCGCCGAAAAATGATAGAGGTACGCTTATAACCAGCGCGCACGGACAAGACACAACCAAAAACGTAAGAGCTTTGAAAATCCACACCTGCCACTCGCCTGTAAACAGCGACGGAATAACGCCGATAAGAAGAGCAAGCGCAACCACTATGGGCGTGTAAACTCTGGCAAACGCGGTTATAAATTTCTCGGTTTTTGCTTTTTTATCGGTAGCGTTTTCTACCATTTCCAGGATTTTAGCAACCGTTGAATTTTCGTACGTTCCGCTTGCTTTTATCAAAATTTTACCACTAAGCGCAATAGAACCGGACAACACGCTATCTCCGTTTTTTACAAAACTCGGCTCGCTTTCGCCGGTAAGCGCTCTTGTGTCAAGCTCGGTTTCGCCCTCTACAATCACACCGTCCACAGCTATTCGCTCGCCTGCCTTTACGCATAACGTATCGCCCGTTTGTATCTCTTCGGGGAAAACAACCACCTCTTCGCCGTTTCTTATAACCGTTGCAGTTTGCGGTTTTATCTCCATAAGCGAGGATATGGACTTACGCGACTTGCCCACGGCAAAACGCTCGAACCATTCGCCAAAACGGAAAAACACCATTACCGCAACCGCCTCTGAATACTCGCCGATAACAAACGCGCCGATAGATGCAATCGCCATCAGAAAGTCCTCGTCCAAAAATTCTCCGTGAATAATCTTTTTTAGCGCGCCCAACAAAACTTTTGCGCCAACAGGGATATAAACAATGGCAAACGCCGACAGACGGATATACCAAGCAAAGCTAAAAACTTTGCAACACACAAAAACGGCAACATAAAGAGCAAGCATAACTATAAGGAATATTAGCTCCTTCCTAAGTTTTTTGCTCATACTCTAGCCTATTACCTCCATGTCAGGTTCAAACTTTTTACAAACCGCTTTAACCTCGTCAAGCACACTCTCACTATCCACTTCAACTATTAGCTTTTGAGCCATAAAGTTGATGGAAGCTTCGCTTACCCCTTTGATTTTTGCTATCTTTTTTTCCAATTTCATAGCGCAATTAGCGCAGTCTATTTCGTTTAGTTTGTACACTTTTTTCATATACGTATCCTCCTTTTTCAATTCAATTGATTTTATATTATTCCGCTAAATGATCTTTTGCCATCTTAAATATTTTTTCTATATGCTCATCGTCAAGCGAATAGAACACTTCTTTTCCCTCTCGTCTTGACTTTACAATCTTGGTTTGCCTAAGCACCCTTAGCTGATGAGAGATTGCTGATTTGTTCATATTGAGAACCGCGCATATATCACACACGCAAAGCTCACTGCAAAATAGCGCGGACAAAATTCTGACCCTTGTAGAATCTCCAAAAACTTTAAAAAGCTCCGCTATTTCGTAAAGCTCGTCCTCGTCAGGCATCATAGCTTTTACCTTTTGTACCGCGTCTGAGTGCTCGTGCTCCGTTTCACATACTTCATTTTCAAATAAACTATTTTTCATTGTTGCTCCTTGCTTAAAATAACAGTTGAACAATTATTCAACTGTTATCAGTATAATCCCTTAGCAGAGAATTTGTCAAGCGATATAAAAAAATTGTTGAAAAATTTTATCGTGCGTGGTAAAATAGAGAAAAAACAATGGGAGAAAATATGTACACGTATATAATAGAATGTATAGACGGTTCGCTATACACTGGCGTTGCAACCGACGTTATAAAGCGAATGAGAGAACATTTGGGGATAGAAAAAGGGGGCGCAAAGTATACAAAAACTCGTCCTCCTGTTGCTATAAGAGCTGTTTGGGAAAGCGAAAACAGGTCGAGCGCAAGCAAGCTGGAGTTTTACGTTAAAAAACTTACTCGCGCCGAAAAACTGCAACTTATCGCTACTTTCAACTTATCCCTTATTCCCCAAATAGATAGCGCTCTCTACACTCTAAAATCAGAGTACATTGGGCAAATTTCTCTAAACTCTTAGCTAATTAACTCTTCGCCCCTGCGATACGCTACTACTGTCAAGCCTTTTTCTGTACGGGCGATTCACTCTTCGCCCATGCGATACGCTACTACTATCAAGCCTTTTTTCTGTACGGGCGATTCACGAATCGCCCCATTCATATTTATAATTAATCATAAACGGTAGGAAGAATTTGAAATAATTTATCCATAATTTTACCATTAGAAGTTTTCATATCCTTGCGTTTAATTTTGACTTAACTGGGTATACTATACGTATACAAGGAGGTCAATATTATGACAAACATTACAACCACTACTTTGCAACAGCTAAACGAGCTTATGCAAAGCGAAAACCTGGCGTACAAAAAGTGTTGTTCATACGCTTTTGCATGCGAAGACGCAACGCTCAAAACTAAGCTAGGCAACTACGCAAAGGGACACAAAAAGAGATTTGAGGCGCTGTATAAGGCGCTGTGCGAATAAGGAGGTAAAACATGGGTAAGAACGAAGAAAAGAACTGCGAACTTAACGATTACGATATGATATCCGACGTTTTGGGATGTCAGAAGAGTTTGATGAAGCTTTACGCTACTTCACTTTGTGAGATTGCCGAAGAACCGCTCAGAACGTTGATTAGCTCTAAGCTTTCAGAATGTGCGTCCGAGCAATACGATGCGTTTTGCTATATGAACGAACGCGGTATGTACAAGACCGAGCAAGCACCAAAAGAAAAAATCAAGCAAGCCCAAAAGGAAATGGGATGCTCTGAATGTGGCGAAATGTGCGAGTGTTAATACTCAATAAACAGCAATAAAATTACAGTAAAAAACGGGGCAATCCATTAAAGATTGCTCCGTTTTTGTTTGATTTTACTTAATACGTATTCGATTTTTCTTTACATCTTAGTCATGCTTAACATGCTCTACTTCGGGATGTCCTGTTGTACGGTGGGGAGTTTTTACGAGGAAGAAGTCCACTAAAATTGCCACTGCGTAAAGCGCGATTGTAAAGATAAGAACGTTTTGATAGCTTCCGGTTGCGTCAATAATAACCTGCGCGATCTGATTTCCGGTAAGACCTGCAACAGCCCAAGCGGAAAGCGCGATACCGTGAATAGAAGAAATCTTACCCATTCCGTAAACGTCGGAAAGAAGGGTAGGAAGATTAGAAAATCCTCCGCCGTAACCTGCGTTTACAACAAACATAAGGATAAGCACGATTGCAACGTATGCGTTGGTAATAGCTCCACTAAAGAGCGCAACAGCGGTAATTAGAATTTCGGAAATAAGAATTACCTTATAGATAGTGTTTCTGCAATGGAGATGGTCGCCGATTGCCGAATATGCAAGACGTCCACCGGCATTGAGAAGTCCTGTAATTGCACCGAGCGTAGACGCCATAGCAGCAAGACCAATAATTCCGTAAATTTGCTTTTCGAAAGAAATAAGCGCAAGTCCACAAGTAATATTGATATAGAAAACAAGCCAAATGCCAATAAACTTGAAATCGCCAAAGATGCTAAAACGCTTGAAGAACTTCTTGAAATTGAATTTTTCGTGACTTTCTACCCAGCCTTCGGGCTTTTTGAGAAGCAAATGACCTGCAAACATCATTACGCCCCACGCTCCTGCAAGAATATAAAGCGCAAATTCTACGCTACCAATAGCACCTATAAGCCATTCGATAACGGGAGCAAAAATCATTTTTGCCGCGCCAAAACCTGCTACTGCAAGTCCTGTTGCAAGTCCCTTATTGTGGCTAAACCATAACATTAAAGTTTTAACAGGGGAAAGATAGCCAAGACCAAGTCCAAATCCCATAATTACGCCATAGAATAAAAGCACCATCCAAACCTGTCCCAGTCTTATTGCAAGACCTGTTCCCGCTACGCCTACTGCAAAGCAGATAGTTGCGATAAGGCTTGCCGTGTGAATGTCTTTTTCTACAAAGTCACCTAAAAACGCTGCGGACATTCCAAGGAAGAATATTGCAAGAGAGAATGCCCAACCAAGAGCTGAAACATCCATACCTTGAGCAATAAACGCAAGCTTGATCGAATCGCTAAAATACGACCAGCAGTATACAGTTCCGATACTGCAATGTAATAAAAGGGCGGGGATTGCGGCTCTCGTCCATTTGTTACTGAATTTTGCCATAAAATTTTCTCCAAAAGTAAAATTTATTCGGTTGGCAAGTCAAACAAGAACAAACAGTCCTGTTTGGCAAAAGTCAATAATAAAATCGGCTTTGATTGTCAATCGGTTGATATTATATTCCTTTTAATTTTATTTGTCAAACAATTTACGCGTTATCTACATAAATTTAATTACTTTTATACTATAATTATAAACGCGCATGCGAATAAAAAAAAGTGATAAAGCTACTAATTCTAGTATTTTAATACACAAAAAACCGTGCTTTTGCACGGTTTTTTGATATACGTATTGTAGTTTTTGCGACAATTATACTGTTTCAACCTTTAATATACTTGTATTTCCGCTCTGTCCGTTGGTCACACCACCAGTTATAACCAAAAGATCGCCACGACTTAAGCTGAGCGCTTCTCTTGCTACGTTTTTAGCCTGATAGAAAAGCACATCGGTAGACTGGAAGGACTGACTCATTTTAGGAAGAACGCCCCACGAAAGCGCAAGTTTATGCCAAGCTTTTTCGTTTGTGGTCATTGCTACGATATCAACCGGACCTCTAAAGCGAGATACCATTCTTGCGGTCATTCCCGACATCGAGCAAACTACTACGGCTTTTGCCTTAAGGTCTATCGCCATACCAACAGCCGAGTGAGAAATAGCGTCGAGCGTATTTTGAATAATGAAATCAACGTCGTGATATGTTTTTGCATAATCAATATTGCGCTCTGTATACTCTGCAATCTTAGCCATTGTTTTAAGCGTTTTTACAGGGTACTTACCAGCGGCAGTTTCGCCAGAAAGCATTATCGCACTGGTTCCGTCATACACCGCATTTGCTACGTCCGAAATTTCCGCACGCGTTGGACGAGGATTTTTAATCATAGACTCTAGCATTTCGGTTGCGGTAATAACGCGCTTACCAAGCATTCTGCACTTAGTGATAATATGCTTTTGAACAGCAGGAAGCTCTTCGAATGGAATTTCCACACCCATATCGCCTCTACCAATCATTACACCGTCACACATTTCGCAAATTTCTTCGATGTTATCAATACCCGAACGGTTTTCAATCTTTGCAATAATATCAATATCACCACCGCCGTTACGAAGCATAAAATTCTTTACGTCCACCAAATCTTGCTTAGTAGAAACAAACGAACATGCCACGTAGTCGATATCATTGTTTATTCCAAACATGATATCTTCCTTGTCCTGTTTGCTAAGGTATACTTGCTTTAACACCTTACCAGGAAAGCTCATACTCTTGCGGTTAGAAAGCTCTCCACCAATCTCAACAACACAGTTAAGCTCGGTTTCCGTTTTACTCTCAACGACAAACTTTACAAGTCCGTCGTTTACAAGTATTACGTCGCCTACGTCAATTTCTTGAGCTAACTTAGAATAACTTACCGAAACACGCTCGTTATTACCTACAACGTCTTCGGTTGTAAAAGTAAATTTATCGTTATCCTTAAGTTCTATCTTTCCATTCTCGAACACGCCAATTCGGTATTCAGGACCTTTTGTGTCCAATAAAATTGCAATGGGAAGATCGAGTTCAGCTCTTATCTTTTTAAGTCTGTCTATAACAATCTGATGGTCCTCGTGAGTGCCGTGCGAAAAGTTGATTCTCGCTACGTTCATACCAGCAAGACACATTTCTCTAAGCGTTTTCTCATCAGACGAAGCAGGTCCTATTGTGCAAACGATTTTGGTTTTTCTCATAATTCTCTTAAAACCTCCGTTACTGCGTGGAAAAATACCCCACATTTACCTATTATATATTGTAGCATCAAATTCGACAAAAAGCAATAACTATTTTACAAAATTTTAGCATTTTTTTAAGATTATGTTATAAACAACAACTATCACCGTTTAAATTCTAGATTTTCTATATTCAACGGGCGTTATCCCGACGCGCTTTTTGAACGTGTTATCAAAATATGCGCGCGACGAAAATCCACATTCACAAGCTACGCTTTCTACGCTAAGATCCCTAAACGCAAGCAGTTCCTTTGCTTTCTCTATTCTGCGCGTTAAAATAAACTCGCCTATCGTCATTCCCATAATGCTACTAAAGACTTTATGCAAAAACGAAGGCGAAAGATTTACAAGCATAGCTAGCTCTTCTAATGCTAGCTTTTGTCCAATATTCTCGCATACGTAGTCCACAACTTTGTCAATAGAGTCTGAGTATCTAACGTACGGCGAGCTAATAGTATGCGGATAAAAAAGAGTTGCGCAAATTTGTCGAACAAGCGCGTCGCATTCAAACTCTCTGCCTATCAAGAACACCCTATATAGCTCCACAAATAAAAACACAAGCTTGTTTGCCTTATCCGTTTGAAACAGTTTGGGCAATCCATCTAGCACATTTTTGTAATCTAAGTCAGTGCAAACAAACTTTAGAGAATGGCAGGAAAACCCACCCTCACTACATCGAATATCGCCAGGCTTTGATATTAGCACGTCGTTCTTTTTGGGGCATAATTTCTCGCCGTTTATATACATAAATCCAAAATTTTCGGTATACAACTCTATTTCATAATACTCCACACTTCGTTCTTTGGTTTTTGCTCTCAACTTTGGAGCAACGTAATAACCACTATGAAAAAGCCTAAACATAACATCTCCTCCTTAAAAAAATTTTGTATATAACAAATAAGATTTTGCATATATTTTTTGTAAAATAGGTGTTATAATATCATTATAGAACAATATTTTATATAAATCAAGGAGATTAGGTAAAATGATTGAATTTAAGGTAGAAAACGAGGTTAGTTCATTCTTGCCCGACAAAAAAGGCTGGAAATTAGTTTTTTCTGACGAGTTTAACTCTACGAAACTTGACAAGAGTAAATGGGCTTTTAGGAAACATTTATTCCACAAACCACACGCCGGCTGGGTGGAAGACGAGGGCTTGGACTTTAAGGATGGCTGTATAATCTTTAAGCAGATTGTTAAAGACGGTAAAAAGTATTCTTGTCAACTTCAAACGGGCGAAAATTGGTACGATAGACCAAACGACAACCCAAACTGGAGCATCGCTCCGTTTACCAACCCCACGTTCGAGCACAAATTTGGATACTATGAAGTTAGGTGTAAACTTCAAAAAGGGGACGATTGGTGGTCAGCGTTTTGGTTACAATCGCCAAACATCGGCTCTCACCGCGACGAGAAAAAGGCGGGCGTTGAGGTTGATATTTTAGAATCATTCGTGGGTGGTACGGTTATTCCCAATTTTATTCACTGGGGTGGATATAGCGAAGATCATAAGTTTGACAATAATTTGGGCGAGCATCGTTATGCAAAACTTTGCGATTGCACTCCGCTGGATCCCGACGTTTTCCACACCTTTAGTTGCTTATGGGAAAAGGACGGCTACACTTTTTATATTGACGGAAAGCAGATAGGCAACAAGGTAACTGGCGCAGTTTCTCACACCGAACAGTTTATACTTGTAGGAACGGAAATTATTGGACATCGCACTGCAATACCTGGAATTACTAACGAACTTAAAGGCAACGTAAGACACGTAGAAAACGATTGCTTTATCGTGGATTACGTGAGAGTTTTTGACTTTGAAGAATAAAAATTGACAGTTTTTTACAATACGTATGCGCAAAACTCGGACAAAGACTAATTCTTTGCCCGAGTTTTTATCTAGTTTTTGCTATTTAATTATTCCATTCTAAACTTATTTTTTAGCATTAATATCCCCACTCCACAGGACAGTTAGAAATATTCCAATTTACGTGCCAAGTAGAAGGAAGAGCGTCCACTCTACACTTGATAGAGAGAGAAGTACAATCTTCGAAAACATTATCTCCAATATAGGTTACGTTTTCGCCAATTACAATCTGTTCTAGCGCCTTACAATTCTTAAAAGCCTTGTGGTTTATAGTTGTAACAGACTTAGGAATTACGAAATTTTGCAATTTGACACAGTTATAAAACATTAAATTATTAATCTCACTACCACTAAATCCCGACACTTTAGTTAGCGACTTACACTCATAAAATATAGCCCCTGAACCAAATTCTACACTTGCGCCAAAATATACTTCCTTAATATTGTCCGCACCAGTAAACGGTTTGCCAGAAACAATGCCACCATTAATCGTAACCTTTTCTAAACTTGTTGGAATAGTCGAGCCAAAAGTATACTTTAGATCTTTAGTTCCGTCCGATCCCTCGCCACCACCAAGGAATGGAAGTGTTAGTGATTTTAGGTTATCTGAGCCCAATAACACATTTCTACCAATTTGATCAACATAGCTAGGAATAAACATATCTTTAAGACCATCACAACCACTAAAAGCATAGTCGCCAATTTTTTTAACAGTATCGGGAATTTCAAGTTTGGTTAATGAAATGCAATTGTAAAAAGCATCATAACCAATCTCTGTTACACCATCAACAATAGTAATCGATTCTAATCTACTACAATTATAGAACAGATTATCGCTAATTACCTTTATACCAGTAGGGATATTAACCTTTTTCAACCTTGAGCAGTTTGCGAAAGCCGCAGCCCCAATATGCGTTACGGAAGATGGGATTTCAATTTCCGTAATAGACTTACAGTCTTTAAAAAGTCGATTTCCTATTATTGTTTGCGAGCTTGGAATCTTTACTCCTTCAAGTTTCGCACAACCGTCGAACACACCTTCGCCAAAATTAGTTACAGACGCGGGAATTTCAAGTTTTACAATAGATGCGCAACCTTGGAATAAATTATCCTTAAGTTCGGTAATACCGCTAGGTATATTTACACTCTGAAGTTTACTACATCCGCTAAACGCTCCTGCTCCCAAACTTGTAACAGACGAGGGAATTTCAAGTTTGGTTATTTCAGAACAAAACTTGAACGCGTTATCACCAATTTTTGTAACGGCTTGCGGAATAGTTATTTGCTTGATCGATCTACAACCGCTAAACGCATTATCACCAATTTCCGTAACCGAGGCAGGAATTTCCATGCTAGACAAATTCGTGCATCCACTAAACAAATCGTTACTTATGACGTTTAGTCTTTGTGGTAAATCTACAATTTTAAGTTTAGGACACTCGGAAAAAGCGCCAACTCCTATTTTTTTAACACTATTAGGTACGCTTATTTGAGTAATGGTGCTTTTTCTCGCAAACACCTTATCCGCAATTTCGGTAACAAGTACGCCTTGATAAATTTTGTCTACAACTACAACGGACTCCATTCCCTTATATGCTTCAAGTATCGCATAACTTCCGTCGCTTGAAAGCGTATACACCAAGCCACTTCCCGACCATTTTGCATATAATTGAATATTCTTCTTCTGGCTTCCGTCTATATACTCTATCTTTTCTCCGCTAAAATCCGAAGTATCGTACCATCCGTCGAATTTATATCCCGGATTTTTCGCTGGATACAAAACAACGTCTTGCCCCGCAACATACTCAATAGGATTTTCCTCTGCGTTTATTCCTCCATTCAAGTGATAGTTTATTTTATACGCTACTGGCTTCCATTTAGCAATTAGCGTTACGTCACTATCGACTTCCATTACAAACGACCATCTATCTCCATTAGGCTTGTACCAACCCCAAAATTTATAGCCGTCCTTGGTGGGCTCGTCAGGCTTTTGTATTCTCTCGCCGTCTTTTACAGTTTGAGAGGCAACAACACTACCGCCGTTTGTATCAAAACTAACGGTATACTTTCCTTCACTGTCCGAAACGCACGCAGTTAGAAGAATACTTAATGTCAATATGAAAAGAAAAGTTAAAAATATTATGCTTATACGTTTTTTCATAAACAACCTCCTTGTTTTTTTATTATACATCACAATATTAAAAAATGCAATACCTTTTTTAGTTAAGATACTTATTTCTAACGCATAATTGTAAGGGAAAGGGCTTTATGTCCTTACGTTTATTTATTGTGTGGTGTTTTCGGGAGGAGTCAAGCCCCTCCCCTACATTTGTCTAGTCTACAAATTAGCTTTATAATATCGGGAGTGCGCCTCCGCACCGTCTACGTTGGTATATCGGGAGTGCGCCTCCGCACCGTCTACGTTGGTATATCGGGAGTGCGCCTCCGCTCTAAAAACTTGTAGATTTACCACCTTAAAGAACTCATTACTCCCATTATTAAACAATAAAGCTAAAGAGCATATATTGGGTGTGCGCCTCCGCACCGATTCGTGAATCGGTGGACAGGTCCACTCCCGATATGAAAAACTAACGGTTTCTAATTGTTTGCTTTGCTAAAGCACTCATATTGGATGCAACGTCACGTTGCTTCGGGCGATTCGTGAATCGCCCCTACATAATAACTAACAATCCACAGGGCGCGTACTAAACGTACACAACGCAAGCTAATAAAAAAACCAAGGGCTTAGTTGCGAGCAGGTCAAAGATTTGCACGTTCTTACGCAGGGCGTGCACTATGCGTACACAACCAAGTAAGGCTGTGGAAATCTGCCGTATTGCGACGTAAATAAGCCCATAAAAGTGTCAAATGCAAGTTAGAGAAGAAAACAAGGTTTTATCTGCAGGGCGCGTACTCAAGCGTACGCAACCAAAGATAAGTTCTCGTTTTCGCACTATAACGACGCATTTCACACTTTTGGATATAAAAAAAAAGCAGGATGTGTCGGTCAACACATCCTGTCTTTTTATTATTAATAAGTTGTTAGATTTCGGAATCGCGATGTCGGTAGTGATCTTTACTTCTCACTCCGGGTAACTGTTTTCACTGTTTGTTACTAATCAGGTTCTTATGTTGAAGTTAAGCAACTCTAATTGTTGCTCTCTTAAAAGGAGGTGATCCAGCCGCACCTTCTGATACGGCTACCTTGTTACGACTTCACCCCAGTCATTGGTTTTACCTTAGGCGGCTGCCCCCTTGCGGTTAGCTCACCGACTTTGGATACCCCCAACTCCCATGGCGTGACGGGCGGTGTGTACAAGACCCGGGAACGCATTCACCCCGACATTCTGATTCGGGATTACTAGCAACTCCGACTTCATGTGGGCGGGTTGCAGCCCACAATCCGAACTGAGAATGCTTTTATGAGATTTGCTCACTCTTACGAGGTCGCTGCTCTTTGTAGCACCCATTGTAGCACGTGTGTAGCCCAAGACGTAAGGGGCATGATGATTTGACGTCATCCCCACCTTCCTCCGTGTTATCCACGGCAGTCTATCCAGAGTTCCTAACTTAATATTGGCAACTGGATATAAGGGTTGCGCTCGTTGCCGGACTTAACCGAACATCTCACGACACGAGCTGACGACAACCATGCACCACCTGTCTATATGTCCCCGAAGGGAAAACCATATCTCTATAGCGGTCATACGATGTCAAGTCTTGGTAAGGTTCTTCGCGTTGCTTCGAATTAAACCACATGCTCCGCTGCTTGTGCGGGTCCCCGTCAATTTCTTTGAGTTTTAACCTTGCGGCCGTACTCCTCAGGCGGGATACTTATCGCGTTAGCTTCGACACAGCAGAATAATCTCCGCTTCGTCTAGTATCCATCGTTTAGGGCGTGGACTACCAGGGTATCTAATCCTGTTTGCTCCCCACGCTTTCGAGCCTCAGTGTCAGTTGCGGTCCAGTAAATCGCCTTCGCCTCTGGTGTTCCTCCTAATATCTACGCATTCCACCGCTACACTAGGAATTCCATTTACCTCTCCCGTACTCCAGTTCAACAGTTTTAAGTGCAGTTCCATGGTTAAGCCATGGGCTTTCACACTTAACTTGCTAAACCACCTACGCTCCCTTTACGCCCAGTCATTCCGGACAACGCTTGCCCCCTACGTATTACCGCGGCTGCTGGCACGTAGTTAGCCGGGGCTTTCTTGTATGGTACCGTCATTCTTCGTCCCATACGACAGAAGTTTACAATCCGAAGACCTTCATCCTTCACGCGGCGTTGCTGGGTCAGAGTTGCCTCCATTGCCCAATATTCCCCACTGCTGCCTCCCGTAGGAGTTTGGACCGTTTCTCAGTTCCAATGTGGCCGATCACCCTCTCAGGTCGGCTACCCATCGT
>SVHU01000005.1 GCA_015055625.1 Clostridiales bacterium
CAGATTCACTTGGTTATAATTATCCTGATTATGATGAAAACGTTACAAAATATTTGGAAACACAAAAGAGAATTTCAAATAAATATCTTTATGGTAATAGGTATTGACAAATTCCAATTTATCGAGTTGATAGTCTTTGTGGGAAAATTTTCAAAAGTGTAGCACACTATACTTAACCCTGTTAAGTCGTGTGTTTTGCAAAGCAAAAAGAAAAGGATAGCAAATTTTGCTATCCTTTTATAATGTCTAAAAAATCCCTAAGGGAAACGCCACATATTTGGCGTTCTTTTTCTTATAAAAATTTTAAGGTGTACAAAATAGCCGTAGACAAGCATTGAATTGCATGGTATAATAGAAATATTATACCAACGTAATACAAAAGGAGAGGGAATTATGGATATTATTGCATTAATCGTATCGGGAATAACTTTGCTGGTGTGCTTGGTTATCGTGCTTCAGCTAAGCAAAAAAAAGAACGAAAATACACAAACCGTTGTTATGAAGGAAGAGGACAAGGCGGAGCTAAAGCAATCGTTCTCGCAAAACGTGGGAATTATCGCAACGTCGTTACAATCGCAGTCCGAGAATAATAACAGGGTGGTGGACGTAAAGCTTGGCAATATGTCCGCGCGCATCAAGGAAAACAGCGATAGGGTAGAACAGCGCATTATCGCCTTAGAGCAAGCTCAGATGCAAAAGCTAGAGGCGTTTAAGCTAACTATGGAACGCAACGAAAAAAGCATGCAAGAGGGAGTGGAAAAACGCTTGCAAAACATGGAGCAATCGCAAGAGCGTAAGCTTGAAGATATCCGAGTTACCATAGAACGTAACGTAAAAACCATGCAAGAAGGCAACGAAAAGAAGCTGGAGGAAATTCAAAAAACGGTGGACGAAAAGCTGACGTCTACGCTTAACGACAGGTTCAAAGAGTCGTTTGCAATTCTTTCCACTCAGCTTGAAAACGTGTCCAAAACGGTGGGTGAAATGACTAAAATGTCCGAAGAGGTTGGTTCGCTTACCAGAGTGCTTTCAAACGTTAAAACCACGGGAATTTTTGGCGAAATTCAGCTGGGCGCTATTATCGAGCAGATCCTTGCTCCAGAACAGTACGCAAAGAACGTTGTTACCAATAAGGCGACAAAAGATCCGGTAGAGTTCGTTATACGCTTGCCCGGAACAAACAACGAGGGCGAAGTTTTGCTTCCCATTGACTCTAAGTTCCCTTATACGATGTACAACGAAATGCAAAACGCGTTCGAACAGAATAATATGGTCGAGTTTGAAGCAAGACGTAAAGGTCTTATCACTACCATAAAAAATATGGCTAGGGATATCAGTACTAAGTATATTTGTCCGCCAAATACTACAAATTTTGCTATTATGTTCTTACCAATAGAGGGCTTGTACGCTGAGGTTGTAAAGCAAGGTCTTGTCGAAACGTTGCAAAAAGATTATAACGTAACAGTGGCAGGGCCTACCACAATGAGCGCGCTACTTAACAGCTTGCAAATGGGATTCCAAACCCTTGCCGTTCAAAAGAAATCCGCAGACGTGTGGAACGTTTTGGAAAACGTTAAAATGGAGTTCGATAAGTTTGAAAAGATTATCGACAGTATTCAAAAGAAGTTCAACGGCGTAACTAGCGAGTTTGATGATCTTATTGGTAGACGCACTCGCGCAATCCAGCGTAAACTCCGCGACGTAAAAGTTTTGGACACGCAATCCACACCTCTTACTCTAACCGCTTCAGACGACGAATAAAAAACAAAAATGCACTGTTTTTCCAATTTCGCATTGCTTTTTTATTGCATTAATGAGTGCAATGTGCTAAAATATTAGCGTAAGGACTTTTAAGGAGTGTGTTTTTAATGTTACCTAAACCAAAAAATTATGCGTTGTTTCCCTCTGTTGTAAAGGTGGGAGAGCGTGCTAATCTTACGATTGTTGCTACCGAGCGTTCGTTTATGTTTTTCGAGGACGCGGAGTATACTTTAGATATTATTGGTGTAAATACTGACGTGTTGGACTATCACTGCTCTACGGTTAATAACCGTGTTACAATTAATCTTGTAGCAAAGGGCGGTTATATTGCTTTTGAGTACAAGTTTGACGAGGAAATGGAGTATGCGCTTTCTTTGAAAAAGGAAGGAAAGCTAGTTCAGGACTTTTATTTGTACGCGCTAAAAGAGGATTTGTATAAGCTCACTCCTTTGCGTGGGGATTTTCATTCACATTCGTACCGCTCGGACGGACTTCGTGATGCCGTTGCACATTCGGGACACTATCGCGAGCAGGGCTATGACTTTGTGGCTCTTACCGATCACAACCGTTATTTCCCTGG
The DNA here is from genome assembly GCA_015055625.1 of Clostridiales bacterium. GTDB lineage: Bacteria > Bacillota > Clostridia > Christensenellales > Pumilibacteraceae > RUG12826. The sequence continues at coordinate 2,342 of SVHU01000005.1, forward strand.
TGGTGAAGTGGATGAGGTTTTTGCAGGGGTAAATACAGGCTTTGCCAGAGTTTTTGGCGAAGAAGTGCATTGTCCCGGAAGCGTTATACATATCGTACACGTGGGCGGAAAAGAGAGCGTTGCGGAGCGTTACGTGCTTGATAAGAGCGGAACGTATAATGCCGAGATTGAAGAGTACGAGGCAAAAGTTCCTTCCTCTGTTCCCGAAAAGTATAAGGCTAAGTATGCTCGTGCAATGTGGGCTTGCGACGCTATTCACAAGGTTGGCGGTCTTGCGATTTTCGCGCATCCGTATTGGAGATTGTCCGTAAAATGCTATAACGTATGCGACGAATTGAGTGAAATTTTGCTCAAAAGCGGAATGTTTGATGCGTACGAGCTTGTAGGTGGTATGGGTTATGATGGAGTTAATCTTTCTATTTCGCACTGGGCGCAGATGTGCGCGGAGGGCTTGAAGATTTCGGTTGTTGGCTCGTCCGACGTTCACAAGATTGAAAAAAGCGCCGACTTCCCCGTGCATTTTACTATTTGTTTTGCAAAGAGCAACGACAACGATAGCATTATAGAGGCGGTAAAGAACGGATATTCGGTAGCTGTGGAAACAGCGGATAGCGGATATAATCTTCAGCACCGTTGCTATGGCGATCACCGTTTAGTAATGTACGCGCATTTCCTTTTGAAGAATTATTTCCCCGAGCGTATGCGTATTATTGAGGGCGAAGGCGTTGCTATGCGTCAGTTTGCTATGGAGGACGCCCCCAAAGAGCTTATCGAGCTTATTGCAAAGCAAGGTCAAATCTTTACCGATAGATTCTTTGGCAAAAAAGCGCCTGCTCTTCCCTCTAAAAAGATGCTCGAGTTTGAGGATAAGTGGCGTAAAGTTCAGGTGGAAAAGGGCCCCAACAGTAAGGGTAGCGCAATCAATCTCGAAGTTGCTAACTTCCAGCTTTAATAGCATATTTAATTGAATAGTGGTCATCGGAGTTCGGCGTGCCGTAGCACGTTCGTGGATAAGATGCCGAATGAGTTCGGTCTAAAATTTTAGGGCGGGCTCATTTTATTTTGAGAAACATAGAGAGTTAAGAAAAATGAAAACACAGATAAAACTTTCTGATCATTTTGGGTATAAAAGACTAATACGGTACACGCTACCGTCCATCGCTATGCTGATTTTTACCTCGATATACGGGGTGGTGGACGGAATTTTCGTGTCCTCGTTTACCGGGAAAACCGAGTTTGCCGCGGTCAATTTTATCTATCCGTTTCTTATGGTATTAGGTGCGGTGGGATTTATGATTGGCTCGGGCGGTAGCGCTCTTATTGCAAAGACTTTAGGCGAGGGAAACAAGGAAAAAGCCAATCGCTTGTTTTCGATGCTTGTTAGCGTAACGGTTGTTATTGGCGTAACGTTTGCGCTTATTGCCTTTTTTATTATAGAGCCTATTGCCTATGCGCTTGGAGCAAGAGGTGAAATGCTTAGCTGGTGCGTGATTTATGGCAGAGTGCTACTTATCGGCTTGCCCGCGCAAATGTTGCAGTTTGAGTTTCAGAGCTTTTTCGTAACAGCCGAAAAACCTAAGCTTGGCTTGCTTGTAACGCTTGGCGCAGGATTTACAAACATAATTTTCGACGCGCTGTTCGTTGCCGTTTTCCCTTTTGGCGTAGTGGGCGCTGGCGTTGCTACCGTGCTTAGTCAATACGTGGGCGGAGTGTTACCGATTATTTATTTTTTAAGCAAAAAGAACAAGAGTTTGCTATCTTTAGGCAAGTTTAACTTTATGGGTAAAGAATTGCTAAAAACGTGCACAAATGGTTCGAGCGAATTTTTGTCCAATATTTCTATGTCGCTTGTTTCCATGGTTTACAACGCACAGCTTATGGCGTTTTTGGGCGAGGACGGAGTTGCCGCGTACGGAGTTCTGATGTACGTATCATTCATTTTTATCGGATGCTTTATTGGCTACTCGGTGGGAACTGCGCCTATTATTGGTTTTCATTTTGGCGCGCAAAACAAAGCGGAACTTAAAAACTTACTCAAAAAAAGTCTGATAATCTTTTGCGTTGGCGCGCTTGTAATGTTTGGAATTTCTGAGGCGCTTGCATATCCTCTAGCGTTTATGTTTTGCTGGTACGATAGCGGTTTGCTGGCTCTTACCGAGCATGCGTTTAGAGTGTTCTCTGTGTCATTCCTGTTTGCTGGTTTTCCTATATTTGCGTCATCATTTTTCACGGCGCTGAACAACGGCGTAGTATCGGCGCTCATTTCTTTTATGCGAACGCTTGTTTTTCAAATTTCAGCAGTATTTTTACTTCCGCTTATAATGGGTGTGGAGGGAATTTGGTGGTCGTTGATCGTTAGTGAAGTGCTTGCTACAATTGTTTCGGCAATATTTGTAGTTTCAAACAAAAAGAAGTATGGGTATTAGTGTAAAGTTAAAATTTGGCTAGCAAAAAACAAAATTTATCTTGAAATGAGTGATTCTTTGTGCTATAATGTTTAATATAGGACTAAAAGGAGAGGTGTTATGCTGAATAACGTTGCAAAGGCAAGAGAAGCGCTGACGACTAAGAGTATAAAGGTTACTAGCTTAGAGCGCATACGAATTATGCATTCGCTAAGGGACAAGTATGCCCATCTTCCACAACAGCTCAGGTTTGGAAACGTTTTGCGCGACTTTTTAGCTCTTGTTTCTACGCCTGTATGTGAAGATGATTTGATAATCGGTAGGTATGTAGAAAAAGAGGTGAACGAGCAAGAAGACGAAGAATGTAAGGCGTTTTTTGCCGATTGGAATTTATACAAAACTACCGTATTTTCATGCGGACACCGTACGCTTGATTGGGAGCGATTGGTAAAGCTTGGTCTTGTAGGGATAAGAAAAGAGGTTTACCAAAAGCTTGGTAAGGTAAGCGAAGTAGAAGAGCAAAACTTTTTAAACGGCGCAATTCTCGTTTTGGACGGCATAATCGGATTTATTGAAAGATACGCCATAGAGGCGGAAAAGTGCGGTCTTTATGAACAGAGCAAGGTTTTGTACTCTATTGCAAAGAGCGAGCCAAAAACCTTTTACGAGGCGTTACAGCTGTGCTGGATAATAACGTTTATAGATTGTGCGTACGTTACTGGAAACCCCACGCTGACCTTGGGCAGAATGGACCGTTTTTTGAATACGTATTACATTAACGACGTCAAAAACGGAATTGTATCGCGTGAGAAAGCTAAGGCGATAATTATAGATTATTATTGTAAACACAACCTTATTATGGGCGTGGGCGAACATCAAATTGGCGACGAGAGTAACAGCACGGGCTTTGACAGGATTCTCAACTTCGACGCTCCGCAGTATTTGCTTTTAGCAGGGACCGACGATAAAGGAGAGGATGGAGTAACCGAGCTTACTTATCTTTTTGCCGAGTGCATACAACCCTCGTTCAAAAACCCTGTAATAGTAGTAAGATATTATAAGGGAATGAATGAAAAGCACCCCAAGCTTTGGGAAATATTATCCGCTAAGGCATTAGCTTCTGCGTCTATGATGATTTACAATGACGATGATATAATCAGCGCGTTTATTAGACAAGGAGTTAAGGAAAAGGATGCGAGAAACTACGGACACTTTGGTTGTAACTGGGCGGATTTAGGACATGACTCGATTGTAACTTACATGGGGCCGTCTGCGTTTACTATGGCAAGAACACTTCCTAAAGAGGAACGCAACAAGATAGAGCGTTATAATATTGGAAAGGTTAGGTACTCTTCTCCGCTTGGCTATCCCGAAGAGTTTATGAATGTTTTTGGTGAAGTTATAAGCGAGGGTGGGGCGCAAAATATAGACGATTTTTATAACAAGTTCGAGCAAAAATTTTATGACTTTTTAGAGTATAAGTTCAGGTTTGCAAAAGAGGAAGTAGAACTTAGGAAGAAGTTTGGAGCAAACGTTCTTACGCTTGGCGACGTACTAAGTAAGCGAAGCATTGAAAACGTGTCTGCAACTTGCGCAAACGGTGTTAAGTATCACGTTGAGGTAAACGGTTTTGTGGGATTTGCTACCGTTGCGGATTGCTTTACTGTTGTGGACAAGCTTTGCTTTATTGACAAAAGCGTAACGCTTAATAGATTATATGAAGCTACGCTAAATGATTTTATAGGTTATGACGACGTACTTGAAAAGATAGAAAGCGTAGAGAAATTTGGTAGCGGAGAAGAATGTTCTACTTCTCACGCGAAACGGCTTGCGTTACTGATTGGTGAGAACGTATCTAAGATAAACCGACAAAACGAGGATAGCGGAATTATAATTATGCCATCTATTCAAAGTGATACTTGGCACATAAAGCATGGCAAAAAGATGGGTGCAACGCCAGACGGAAGACGTAAAGGCGAGCCGTATTCGCAAAACGTAAACCCTGCGCCAAAACGTAGCGTAAACGGAAGAGTTGCAATGCTTGATTCGTTATCTGCATTGCCTTTCGACTACTTTACTTCGGGAGCGCTAAACTTTGACGTTCAGCCCGATCACTTTAAGGGAAGAGAGGGCGTGGAGAATTTTGCGTCTTTGATTGGAACATACCTAAACAAAGGTGGATTGCATTTACAAATAAACGCTGTTGGCAAAGAGGACTTGATTAAGGCTAAGGAAGAGAAAGAAAAATACAAGGATTTAAGAGTGAGAGTAACGGGGTATACGGGCATATTCGTGGATTTCCCTGAAAGCTTGCAAGACGATATAATTAATAGGATGGATTAAATTATGAAAATGATAGATTTTGGTAAGGATATAAAAGTATTTCCTGTGGCGCTTGGTGCTATGAATTTTGGTACTACGACAAGCAAAGAAGATGCTTTTAAGGTTTTAGATGCATACGTGGATATGGGCGGTAACTTTGTTGATACGTCCAACAATTACGCGCACTGGGCTGGCGTGGGCGACGAAAGTGAAAAAACGCTTGGAGAGTGGTTTGCAAGCAGGAAAAATAGAGATAAGATTGTGCTTGCAACAAAGGTTGGTTTTGATAGAAAGGGTGTTGGCGCAGGTTTGAAAAAGGATCAAATAGAGTATTGGATTGACGAAAGCTTAAAAAATCTTAAGACCGACTACGTGGATATTTATTACGCGCATACCGACGATAAGAATACTCCGCTTGAAGAAACAATGACCGCTTTTGATAGTTTGGTAAAAAAGGGCAAGGTCAGAATATTGGGCGGAAGCAATTACGATACATGGAAGTTTGCGGAAGCGAATTTTATCGCTAAGGAAAAAGACCTTACGCCGTATACTGTTATGCAACAGCGTTTTACATATCTTTATACAAAGGCGGAAGTTGCGCCCAAGTATGAGTTTAACGAAACTGTAAATAGAGAGCGTCTAAGATATCTAAAGGCTAAGAATATTCCGCTCGTTGCATATTCTTCGCTTGCAAAAGGCGGATACGAAAAAACCGAAAGACTGCCGGCAGATACTGTTGTGGACGGAAGATTGGACGTGCTTAGAAATATGGCTAAGGAAAAGGGAGTGTGTGCAAGCGCAATGGCTGTTGCCTGGATGTGTAACCTTTCCTCTATCGGTTATCCTGATGTAATTCCGCTATTTGGATCGTCGTCTGTTCATCACTTTACCGATAATCTTAAGGGCGCGTTTATGGAGCTTACGCAAGAAGAAATGGAGATTTTGACAAAAGCGTAAAATGGATATAAATAGAAAGCTCTAAATTTACTGTTTATAACAAAAAAACGAATACGTATACAAGAAAAAGCGACACTTTTGTAGTGTCGCTTTTTCGTTATAGAGTGCTTTATATAATATAAAAGGCTAGCGGGAATTGCCGTTAGCCTTTATCTTTTTTTGTTTTTACTCCTTATTTACGGTAACTTCCGGACCGTAATAGTAAAGGGATATCATTCCGGGACCTACGGACGAGCCGGTAGCAGGACCGATGGTACTTATGATGATGTTTTCTTCCTTTACGCCGAAATTAAGAACTTGTTCTTTAAGGTAAGAAGCGTCCTCTTCGCAGTCAGCGTTGGAGATAATAACGGTAGGATACGTGTCGGGGACGTATTCGCTTTTGAAGATTGATATAAGGCGATCGAGAGATTGCTTTCTGCCCTTAACCTTTTCGATAGCGAAGTTTTGACCTTTTGCATCTGAAATGATAATAGGCTTAACGTGGAAAAGACCTCCGAAGAAAGCGCTTGTTGCGGAAACGCGACCTGCTTGCTTTAAGTACTTAAGGTCGGCAACAGTTCCAAGCTGATGTACTTTCATTCTGTTGTCAAGCACCCACTTTTCAGCCTCTTCGATAGTAGCGCCGTTAGCTTTAAGCTTAGAAACTTCCATGCTCATAAAGAATATTGAACCGCAACCTCTAAGTGAATCTATGATAATAATTTTTCTGTCGGGATACAATGTGTCAAGTTCGTTTCTGACTCTGATAGCTCCGTTAATGGAAGCGGAGATTGCAGAGGAGCAAGCGATATATAAAATATCGTAACCGTCTTTAAGCCACTTTTCGAAATTTGTTTTATATTCGTTATCTGAAACTTGCGCAGTTTTAATTCTGGTGCCGTTTCTCATTACGTCATAAAAACCTTTAGGTGAGCCGTGAACTTCCCAGTCAAGATCTGCAGGGTAGTTTTTTTCGTCGTAGTTATAGCTCATTTTTACGTATTCTATGCCGTATTTTTCTCTGTATTCTTTGGGAATGTCAGACGCTGTGTCTGTGAAAATGACATATTTACTCATATACGTATCCTTATTTTTGATAAATTATTCTTTATTATCGGTAACTTCGGTTCCGTAGTAGTAAAGAGACATTGTGCCAGGTCCAACGGTTGCTCCAACGATTGGTCCAATGAAGTTCATGGTGATATCTTCTTCCTTTACTCCAATTTTTTCCATAACCTGAGCTTTAAGATATTCAGCATCTTCAATACAGTCAGCGTGAGCTACAATTACGTCGGGGAATACTTCGGGACGGTATTCTGTTTTCATTCTCTCAACAAGTCTGTCGATAGACTGCTTTCTGCCCTTAACCTTTTCGATAGCGAAGTTTCTACCCAACGCATCAGAGATAAGAATGGGCTTAACCTGGAAGAGTCCGCCGAAGAATGCAGAACCTGCAGAAACACGACCTGCTTGCTTTAAGTACTTAAGGTCAGCTACACAGCAAGTCTGGTGAATGTTAAGCTTGTTTTCTTCAATCCACTTGTGAGCTTCTTCAATGGTAGCGCCCTCAGCTCTCATCTTAGAAAGATGTTTACACATAAGGAAAAGTCCGCTACAAGCCATAAGCGAGTCAACGCAAATAATCTTGCTTTCGGGATATTGTTCCATAAGCTCTTTTCCTGCCTGAATACTTGCTTTAATGGAAGCGGAAAGAGCGGAGGAGCATGCAAGATAAATTATATCTTTGCCCTCTTTAAGCCACTTTTCAAAAGCTTCTTTGTACATAGCCAAAGTGATCTGAGCAGTCATAATTCTGGAGCCGTTTCTCATTACGTCGTAAAAGCCCTTAGCCGAGCCGTGAACTTCCCAGTCAAGATCTGCGGGATATTCTTTTCCGTCGTAGTGGTAAATCATTTTTACGTACTCAACGTTGTACTTTTCTCTGTACTCTTTACCCATATCCGAACAAGAGTCGGTTACGATAACATAGTTTCTCATTTTTTAATTTCTCCTTAAAATTTATTTACTAATTTTTTATTTAGCAAATCCACATTCTATCATGTGAATTGCTTGTTTAACTGTGTGAACAACGGTGTCGCTGTTTGCCGAGCCGTGCGCCTTTATTACGGGCTTTCTTACGCCAAGCAATACCGAGCCTCCCGTAGAGTTGAAGTCGAGTTGTGACAAAAGTAAGTTGAATGCTTTTTTGACCGTTTGCATTTCTTCGGGCGATTTTACGCTCTGCTTAAAGCATGCCATCGCGCGTTTAATAATAGAAATAGCGGTGCCTTCGATGGATTTTAACAATACGTTACCTGAAAAACCGTCCGAAACAACTACGTCGTAGTCGCCCGAGATAGTGGTTTTTGCTTCCATATTTCCTATAAAGTTAAGCGAAGTGTCTTCCTTTAATAGTTTGAATGCCGAAAGTGTAAGAGCGCTTCCTTTACTGTCTTCCGTTCCATTGCTAAGCAAGCCTATTCTTGGATTTTCCACTCCGTAAACCTTTTTAACGTAGTCGTTTGCGTACTGAGCAAACTTGAGAAGGTGTTCAGGACCGCAGTCTACGTTTGCGCCACAGTCAGCAAGTACCGCCATACCGCCTTTGTCGGTGGGGAAATGCGTTACGAGTGTAGCTCTGTCGTCTGGCTTGTTGCGTCCTAAAATTAGAATAGAACCTGCAATCAATGCCCCTGTGCTTCCCGCAGTTATCATAACGGGAATGTCCTTTGTGGTTTTTAGAGTATTTAGCGAAACGATAAGAGAAGATTGTTTTTTCATTAGTACTGCGTTTACCGATTTATCATTGTTGGTGATTTCATCGGGCGCGTTGATAATTTCAAGACGGAACGAGTCAAACTCCTTATCCTTAAGGCGATTTTCAATTCTTGTCTTATCTCCGCACGCAATAAGCGTAACGTCCTCGGTTGCGTTTATTGCAAGAGCAAGTCCGTCAATTACGGCGTCGGGATTGTCGCATCCCATAACGTCAATAAGAATTTTTTTCATGTTTTCTCCGTATTATTCCAAAATGAGAATGTAGTCGTAAACGTCCTGTCCGCCGTCTATCGAATAGAACTCAACGTGAGGATATTGCGTTGCAACTATTTTCTCGGTTTTTTCCTTTTCTTCATCAGTTACGTCTTTTCCGTAAACTGCGATAAGGAAGTTTTTGTCTGCGATTTTAAGCTTGTCTAAAAGCGCAACAACGGTATTGAGCTTGTCTTTGTCTGATACGAGCATTGTTTTGTTAGTAAAGCCAATATAGTTGCCGTTGTCAATTTCTACGCCGTCGATGTTAGCAGAACGAATGGATGTAGTAACCATACCGGTTACAATATCCGCCATATCCGAAATCATTGTTTTTTCAATTTCGTCAACGTCGTCTGCGGAGTAATCGAGCATGGAAAGAATGGAGTAAGCTTGTCCAAAGTTCTTGGTTGGGAGTACACGTATGTCGGATTTTGTGTACATTTCCTTGGCTTGCTTTGCTGCCATAATAATGTTAGAGTTGTTGGGAAGAACGAAAATTACGTCTGCATTACAATCGTCAAACGCTTCGATAAACGTTTCGATAGAGGGGTTGTTGCCTTGTCCTCCATCAATAACGATATCCGCGCCCATTCCGTAGAATGCCTCGATAAGTCCCTCGCCTGTGCCCACCGTTACAAGACCAAACTTGCGGTGATTAACGTTGCGCTTTTTCTTTTTGGGCTTTTCTTCCTTTACGGTTTCGTTGTGCTGAAGAGTCATGTTTTCGATTTTAATCTTCAAAAATTCACCGAACTGCTGGCAGAACTGCAAAACCTTATAAGGTGTCATAGTATGTACGTGAAGCTTGATAACAGTACCAGTCTTAAACGCTACGATAGAGTCGCCGATAGTGTTAAGGAAGTCTATAATTGTGTTTACGTCAAATGCTTCCGCATCTGTTTTGCTGTTTTGAAGCTGAAGTAAACATTCGGTGCAGTAGCCGTAAACCATTTCGCTATCAGCAGTAAACTTGGAAAAGTCAATATCGTTGCCCTTTGTTTCCATAGAACCGTCCGCTTGAATTTCCTGTCCTTCTACTGCGCATTTCATTCCTTTTGCAATATATAAAAGTCCTGCTCCGCCACTGTCGATAACGTCAGCCTCTTTAAGTACGGGTAAGAGATCTGGAGTGTGGTCGAGTGATTTTTCCATTTCTTTTACGTACGTGTCGAAGTATTCGCCCAGAGTGGAGGACTCGTTGGTGGTGCGTTTTGCAATGTCTGCGGATTCTCTGGCAACGGTAAGAATAGTTCCTTCTACCGGCTGAGCAACAGCAGTGTAGGCTTGCTTAACACCCATATTAAAAGCGTTCGCAAGTTCTTCGGTGGTAACGGTTGGGTGTCCTTCTAAAGCTTTTGCCATTCCAGCAAAGAGCTGAGAGAGAATTACGCCCGAGTTTCCACGCGCGTTTAACAACATACCGTCTGCAAGAGCCTTAGCTTTTTTCTCTACCGAGTTTTCGGTTTCTTTCTTAAGTGGACCAATACCGCCCGAAATAGTCATATACATATTGTCGCCGGTGTCGCCGTCGGGAATGGGGAAAACGTTTAGATCGTTTACTTCCTGAATGTTAGCCTTAAGATTTCTTGCGCCGTTTTCTACAATATCCGAAAAAAGTTCGCCATCGATTTTCTTTACGTTAGAATTGTCTACCAAAATAAAATTCTCCTTAAAAAGTATAATTTTTCAGTATTTATGGCGACATTATAACATTTAAATATGAACTGAAACTAAATTATCCCCTACTTTGTCGAAATTTGTAAGTAGGGGATAATTATTTTGTTGAATATGTGGTTTTATTGTTTTATGCGTTGTATTTTGGTAAAATCACTGTAAAAGTTGTTTTTTCGTCCGAACTTTCTACGTTTACTTTGCCGTTGTGAAGATATATAATTCTTGCAACTATGGATAATCCTATTCCGTGTCCCTCTTTGTGTCGCGACGTGTCGCCCTGATAGAATTTATTAAAAATTTTAGCAAGGTCTTCGTCTTTGATTTTTTCGCCCGTGTTGGAAATTGATACTGTTATATCGTTTTCGTTTTCGCTGATTGAAATTCCTACTTTGCCTCTGTCTTTAGAAAACTTTATCGAATTGTCAATCAGGTTTATCCATACCTGTTTCATAAGATCTTCGTTGGCATAAAGCGTGTGTTCGTCAAAGTCAAGAGCCAATCTTGTGCGCTTTTTAGTCCATTTTTTCTCTAAAAGCAGTACACACGTTCTGATTTGCTCGGAAAGATTGAAATTGGTTTTGTCCGCAACTATTTCCTGTTTTTCCAGCTTTGAAAGGTTCAGCATATTTGTGGTCATAGAACTTAGACGTTGAATTTCTTCCTCTATAAGCTCTATGTACTGAATACGTTTTTCGTGCGGGAGTTTTTCGTTTTTAAGCAAAGATATCAAACCCGTTACGGACACAAGCGGGGTTTTCACTTCGTGTGAGAAGTTGTTAACAAAATCCGAACGCAGTATTTCGGTGTTTTCGAGCTGTGTGGCAAGCGTGTTGAAAGTTTTGGAAAGGTCAGTCGCGCCGTCTACGTATTTACCAAGTGTTATTCTTGTCGAAAAGTCGCCTTCAGAAAGCTTGGTCATACCAGTTATTAGCGTTCGTACGGGAGTTATTAGTAATTTTCCCAACCACATTGATAGTCCTATTCCCATAGCTAGGCAAAAAACGGAGAATGCAATAATCCAAAATAAACCCACAAAACCCTCGTCGGTTATTCCAAGCACTCCTGATTGAATTAGAAAAAAGTTGGTTATTGTGTACGTTCCAAGCGCAGCAGAAAGAATCGCTGCAACTCCCACTACGAATATGGTTTTTAGATAACGTACTGCGCTTTTGTTGTCAATTTTTCTTTTTAGTACTGGTTTTTTCATACGTTTCTTACCGCCTTATAACCAAGTCCTCTTATGCTCTCAATCTCAAAATCGTCCCATCCGTCAAAGCGTTTCCTGAGCCTGCCAATATGCACGGTTACCGTTTCCGCGTCCGTTTCGCAGTCTGCGCCCCAAATTTCGTCCATAAGCTGAATACGTGTGAAAATTTTGCCGGGGAAAGAGAGTAGCTTGTACAAAAGTAAAAATTCCTTTTGCGGAAGTTCTATCGTTTCGCCGTGGCCCTTTACCGTAAAGCTGTCGTAGTCGAGCAGTACGTCGCCAAACGCGATTTGTCTTTCGCTGATAATTTTATATCTTCTAAGAAGCGCTTTTATGTGAAGAAGTAGCTCTTCTGGATCGATGGGCTTGCTCATAAAGTCGTCAATGCCCGACATAAACCCTTTTTTTCTATCTTCTGGGAGTTGTTTTGCCGATACCATAAGTACAGGTAAATCCTGATTGAAGTTTCGAAGTTCCTCGGTAAATTCGTATCCGTCCATTTTGGGCATCATTATATCTACAATAGCAAGGTCTATATGCTCGTTGACCATTACTTCAAATGCGTCCTCGCCGTTTTTTGCAGTAAAAACGTTGTATTGGTTTGCTTCCAATACTTCTTTCATTACGAATCTGATATTTTTGTCGTCGTCTACAACTAAAATGTTAAACATAAAAAACTCCCGTTATTCGTCGCGGAACAATAAAAAATCGATATTATTCTCAAATATTGTACGCGCGTTTTATTTTAGTATTTGTTGTACGTATATCTATTATATAATAATCTAAGTTTTTTATCAAGCGTAAAAAGGATTTTTGTTAAAATACAAATTATATTCTCTATTTATAATTAAAAAATATCAAAAAACTATTGACAGAAGCAAAAAAACTTGTTATAATACTAAAAAGATATCTAAAAAGTATTTTGGTTTGTTTTTTGGCAAATATCCAAAAGGGAGAAGGTATGGCAAATATAGGTCACGGAAAAAAATTTGAGGTAGCAAAGGCTAAGCTTTTGCAGTCAGCGATAAAGCTGTTTTTGGAAAAGGGCTATCTTTCTACAAAAATTACGGATATAACCGGTTTGGCAAAGGTGGACAGTAACGCTGTTGCCAGAGTTTTTGGAGATAAAGAAACTTTAGTGTCCGAGCTTGTAAGCCACGTTCTTAGCACTCAGTTTGAGATGGCGAGCGAACTTGTTAATGGCAAGAGTGAAGATCCGCTATTTTTATATATAACCGAAACTGTGCTTCAGCTTTATATGTCCGAAAGTAGCGAACATATGCGTGAAATGTATAATATGTCGTATACGTTCGAAAGTTCTAAGACCATTATTTACGAAACCATTACCGGAAAGCTGGAGAAAATCCTTAAAGATTATCTTCCTGCTTACGACTCCAAGGATTTTTACGAGCTTGAGATTGCGTCGGGCGGAATTATGAGAAGCTTTATTACCGTGCCGTGCGACAGATACTTTACAATGAAAAGAAAGGTAGACAAGTATTTAGAGTATATACTTTTACTTTTCAGAGTTCCTAGTGATAAAGCGGAGCAGATAAAGGAATTTGTTTTGCAGTTTGACTACGAGTCGCTTGTAGATCAGGTTGTGCAAAGAATTATTAACCGCTTTGATAAAAATAATTGATTTTTCGTTCTCCTAAGAAATATAGTGGAAAATAACCGTTTGCAATGCGCAGACGGTTCTTTTCTATACTCAGTGATACTTCAGTTGAACGTGGAGTAAATAAGATTTTCCAAACTAAAAACAAAAAAAACTTTCAAATGCTGTTAAAATCCAAAAAATTATTAACTTTTACATAAAGAAAGGATATTTACATTAGTATTGTTTGATATTATACTAGTATCATAAATTAAAATGTAATTATGCGTATAGTGGAGGAAAATTATATGAAAATTATAGGTTTTGCAGATTATTACATTAGCGAGTGGCACGCGGATAACTATCCGTCTTGGATAAAACAGGCAAACGATGAGATGGGAGCTGACTTTGAGTTTAGGTATATTTGGGCAGAGCTTGACAAGTCGCCAAAAGACGGAATAAGTACTGACGAGTGGTGTGAAAAACATGGCGCTATTAAGTGTAATAGCTTAAAAGAATTGTGCGAAAAATGCGACCACGTGTTTGTGCTTGCGCCCTCAGACCCGGAAAAACATTTAGAGTATGCAAGCGAGGTTCTAAAGTATAAAAACAACACTTATATTGACAAGACTTTTGCTCCCGACTACGCAACGGCAAAACAGATTTTCGATATAGCCAAGCAAGAGGGGACAAAGTTCTTTTCCTCGTCTGCTCTACGCTATGCAAGCGAGCTTGACGACCTTAGAAACTGCAACGGAGTAATAACTTACGGCGGAGGTTCTAATTTGGACGAGTACGTTATTCACCAAGCGGAAATGGTAGTAAAAACTATGGGCGCGAAAGCGGAAAAAGTGCGCGTAGAAAAGCAGGGTAAAAACCAATACGTTTGCTCGGTAGCTTTTAAGGACGGAAAGAGCGCTACAATGTTGTTCGATCCTTCCTACGGCTTTGGTATTTGTGCAGAAAAGGAGAATGGACAATCCGTTTCACGCGCGATAAATTCCGACTTTTTCAAGAGCCTTATTGCTGATATTCTAGCATTTTTCAAAACGGGAGGAACCTCGTTTGATACAAATGAAACGTTAGAAGTAATAAAGATAAGAGAGGGCGTAGTAAAGGCTAAAAGCAGTCTTGGCGAGTGGATTGAGTTATAGTGTTTTTACGCAAAACATCAACACGTTTGTTTGATTTTTTGACAAAATAGCGGAGAAAAACAAATGAAAGAGCTGAAAATTGGCGGAATTTACCGTCATTATAAGGGAAACAGATATAAGGTTATAGGCGTTGCAAAGCATAGTGAAACGGTGGAAGAAATGGTTGTGTACGAAGCGCTCTATGGTGAGGGTGGACTTTGGGTAAGACCTAAGCAAATGTTTTTGGAAAACGTAGTAATAAACGGCGAAACGGTAGAACGCTTTAGGCTAGAGGAATAGTAATGAAAAAAAGTTATATATTTGATTTTGACGGAACTCTTGTAGATTCTATGCCTTATTGGAGCGAAAAGATGCTCAATATTTTGCGCGTAACAAACATGCCGATACCTGGAGATATAATAAAGATTATTACTCCGCTTGGAGATAAGGGAACGGCAAAGTATTTTAGAGAAACGCTGGGCGTAAAATTGAGCGAAGAAGAAATGTTTGCGCTTATGGATGAGTATGCTTTACCTAAGTATCGCGACGAAATTCCTATAAAGAAAGGAGTCAGGGAATATCTGATAAAAAGCAAGGAAAAGGGAATAAGCCTAAACGTGCTTACCGCTTCTCCTCACAAGATGTTAGATCCCTGTCTAAAAAGACTTGGAGTGTATGATTTGTTTGATTTCGTGTTCTCGTGCGACGATTTTAATACTACTAAGTCAAACCCTGAAATTTACCTGAAAACTTGCGAACGTATTGGCGTAAACGCAACAAATAGTGTGTTTTTTGACGACAATTTACTTGCATGCAAGACTGCAAAAGAAGCGGGACTTAAAGTAGTTGGCGTATACGATAAGTCGGGTGAAGATTTTGAACGAGAGCTAAAAGAACGTTTTGACGGATATGTAAAAACGTTTGAAAATGCCCCAGAATTTTAGTGAAAATTGCGATCTATTTTTGGCGATTGTTTGTGTTTAGTAAATTTTTGTATTCGGTAGTGAGAATAAATATGAAAGGAAGTATGCTTGTTTTTTATGAGCATACTTTTTATAATTGTAAAACTTTTGTAAGTTTGGCTCAATCAGCTATGATTGGGGTTGACTTTTGGCTTTTTTGTATATTATACTTAGTATATAACAATAATGGGAGTGTGTGTTATGGCAAAAATTTTAGTAGTTGAGGACGATAAAGACCTTAACAGATTTGTTTGCATAAGCTTGAAAACCGACGGGTACGAGGTTGTTTCGGCGTTCGACGGGGAAGAGGCAATTGACAAAACGGCGGATACAAAATTTGATTTGATTCTCACCGATATAATGATGCCTAACGTGGACGGATTTGACTTTGTGCAAAACGTGAGAAGGACGGATAAGACCACGCCCATAATTTTTATGACGGCAAAGGATGATAAGCCTTCTAAAATGCTGGGATACAGGCTGGGGGTAGACGATTACGTTACAAAGCCTTTCGATATGGACGTGCTCCTTCTTAAAATTGGCGCAATGCTAAGACGAAATAAGATTGAAACGGACAACGAGCTTGTTGTGGGCAACTTTTTTATGAATAGAGAGGAGCGAGTGGCAAAGATTGACAATGAAGAGATCGCGCTTACTGTGCGCGAGTTCGACTTGTTGTTTAAGTTTTTGTCTAACCCCAAAAAGACTTTTACGCGTTCTGCGCTTATGGAAGAATTTTGGGACTACGATTCGTCTGCAACGTCAAGGACGGTGGACGTGTATATGGCAAAACTTCGTGAAAAAACTTCGTCGTGCAACGGTTTTGAAATACTTACTGTGCACGGATTAGGGTACAAGGCGGTGCTTAAATGAAAAAGCGTGAAAAAAAGAGAAGAGGAATACGCTTTATTGATATGGTAGCATACTTTATTCCTATTGCTTTTATGATCCAAATAGCAGTACTCGTTTTTGATTATATAGAAACCAAGACGGATAACAAGGTACTTATTGCGATACTTATTCTTATAGTAATAATTATGCTTGCGCTAATCGTTACGATAATTGACGCCATTCGCAGGAAGTTTATGGTGTACCGACCTTTAGGTAAAATTCTGGATGCTACCGAAAAGATTGCAAACGGAGATTTTTCAACCAAGATACTTATTGATAAAGAATACGGTAAATATAACGAGTACGACGTTATTATGGATAATATTAATTTGATGGCGGACGAGTTGAAGAAAAACGAAGTGCTTAAAACAGATTTTATATCCTCTGTAACGCATGAGCTAAAAACGCCACTTGCTGTTATCAATAATTATTCTTCGTTACTTGCAAAAGAGGAAATTGACGAAGAATCTCGTATACGTTATGCAAAAACAGTGCAACAGGCAAGCAAAAAGCTTGATGATCTGATATCTAATATCTTAAAGCTTAACAAGCTGGAAAATCAAACTATAAAGCCTGACATCGCTAGGTTTAATCTTACTGAAACGCTAGCTCAAAGCGTGCTTGCATACGAGAGTGTGTGCGAGGATAAGGGAATAGAACTTGACTGCGACTTTGACGACGTGTGGGTTTATAGCTCGGAAAGTATGCTGGAAATTGTTTTTAATAACCTTATTTCAAACGCTGTAAAGTTTACGAATAACGGTGGAAAGGTAAGCGTTACGCTAAAGAAAAAAGCGGATATTGCAATAATAAGCGTGACCGATACCGGATGCGGTATGACTAAAGAAACAGGCGCTAGAATTTTTGATAAGTTCTATCAGGGTGATACTTCTCGTTCTAGTGAGGGTAACGGCTTGGGTTTGGCGCTTGTGAAAAAAGTAATCAACGTTTTGGGTGGAGAAATTTCGGTGCAAAGCGAGCTTAATAAGGGCAGTACTTTTACCGTGAAAATCAGAGGAGCGATTGATGAAAAAAATAATTGATAGGATTGTTGCCATATTCAAAAAGGCATGGGAATATCTAAAAGACCCGCCCACTCTTGTCAAGGTTCTTTCCTTTATATCCGCGCTTTTGTGCGTAGGCGGAGCAATGGCGGTAATAATTATAGGATATCAAGGTAATATTGCGCTTGAAATTCTTGCCTATACTTTGTTTGGACTGTCCGCCATAACGTTTTCTTATTGCGTGTATTTTATAGTAAGGTGGATTCCTTCTGCAAAAAGAAAAATTATGGATATGATCGATTCTAACCGCTTTACGCACACGTTGCGCAAAGATTACGGTTTTAGGACGGTAATATTCGCGATTGGTTCGTTTACTATGAGCATAGCGTTTAGCGCGTTTAATGGGTATATGGGAATTGCGTTTGCATCCATATTCAACGGAGCGCTTGCGATGTACTATATAGTGCTTGCATTAGTTCGGGGCGGAGTCCTGTTCCACCACGGCAAAGGCGCGAAAAAGGACGATACGTATCACGAAAAAGATGACGAAAGGCGCGCAAAGATATATCGCAATATCGGAATTTTAATACTGATTTTGTCTGTTGCGCTATCGGCAATAATTGCGCAAATGATATTTGATGACAGGCATTTTTCCTATCCCGGCTGGACAGTGTTTGCGTTTGCAGCGTATGCGTTTTTCAAGATAACGATGTCAATAATCAATCTTTTCAAAGCACGCAAGCATGACGACATGACGGTAAGAGCGATACGTAATATAAACCTTACGGACGCAATGGTATCTATTATTGCTCTTCAGACTGCGCTCTTGCATACTTTTGGCACGGAGGGTATAGATATCTCGCTTTATAATACGCTAACAGGCTGTGTTGTGAGCGGTGGAACGTACGCGATAGGAATAATAATGATAGTTGTGGGCGTAAAAACCCTTAAAATACTAAAATCGGAGAAAAATAATGAATAATAATGAAGACAAGAGGTTTTCTTATACTTATACCGCGCCAACGGAAGAAGAGCGTAGAGAAATTGACAGCATAAGAAAAAAATATGTACAACAAACTAAAAAAGAAACAAGTAAGATGGAAAGGCTTCGTAGCTTAGATGCTAAGGTAAGAAATTCTGCTCTTGTAATTGCGCTCACGCTCGGAGTGGTGGGCGTGTTGCTATTTGGATTTGGGCTTACTTGCGTGCTTGAGTGGAATTTGTGGGTATTAGGAATTTCCTGTATGGTTGTAGGGTGTGTTCCTGTTGGTATTGCATATCCTATACATGGTATTGTTCTTGCTAAAAACCGCAAAAAGTACGGCGACGAAATACTTGCACTTACCGAAGAATTGCTGAATGAAGACAATTTGGAAGAAAAAAAATAATAACTTTTACAAATCCTTTACGTTTTTTTGCTTATTTTGCAACAATTGAATTGTAAAATATAGACATAAAACGAAAAGGAGAAACAATTATGACGGAAAAAGAAATTTATACAATAGAAAGAATAAAAGAGAAGTATGAAGAAAAACGACCTACAAAGCTTGACGAGCTTAAAGCGCTTGACTGTCGTGTGAAGCTCCCAGCATTAGTGTTTGCTTACGTGTTTGGTATTATCGGCGCGCTTGTGCTTGGCTTTGGAATGTGTATGGCAATGGAAATTATTTTCTCGTCTATGGCAATGGGTATTGTGATAGGCTGTGTGGGAATTTTCTTGGTTGCAATCAATTACCCTATCTATAAAAAAATGTTAGAGTCCCGTATTCGTAAGTATGCGGAAAAAATCAACACTTTATCTGACGAAATTTTGGCAGGTTAGAAGCAGGGCAGTACTTATCGTGCAATAGCAAAAAAATTAAAAAACGACAAAAACTACGCTAAGATAAATTTTTGGCGTAGTTTTTTCTTTTGACAAAACAAGCGGAAAATGCTATAATATCAATACTTGGTCGTGCTGAGCTATAAAGGCTCGAGCGTATAAGGAAAATCATATTGGGAAAAGCTGGCGGTGTATATACAAATGAGTATTTACTACCCCGATAGTGTTTTGAAAATTATTTTAATAGAAAGTTTCTATAAATGTAACACGTATGCGAGATTTTGTGTATAATTGATAGTACTTTACACTAAAATTTATGGTAAAAACCCGAATAAGGAGCGCGGACTATGATGGAATTTTTTAATCTTATTGCGGATTTTTTCAATTCGTTGAAGCTTGAGTATAAGGTGTTGATAATAGCCGGTGCGAGCGCGCTGGTTGCGTTTGTCGTGATTTTGTGTTGTGTACTTGGGTATAAAAAACACAAAAAGAAAAAGCGCGCGATAAAGGAAAAACACGAGAAGAACAAGCAAGCGCTTGACGATTTTATGTCAACGCCGTCAGACGGACACGAAGAGCTTTTAAAGCGTTTTAACGGAGATAAAGAGAGTGTTACGAGCGAGCCGAAGATTGACGAAGACGCATTTGAAGCAAGAGGTGCAGAGCAAGAGGGAACAGCGCAAGAAATTGCAGATGAGCACGTAATAGAACGTAGCGAAGATATTGACGTAGAGTTTTGTGAGGATATCGAAAGTGCAGATATTAGAATTGATAACGATGATTTATCTGAAAATATTGAACAGAAAAAAGATGTCTTTGCTTTTGTAAAAGATAAAGAAAATAAAATTCCAGTAGGCTTTGAGGTAAAACTTAGAGAGGCTGAAAATGATGTAAAAGCAAATTATTGCGATATAGTAAATCATGCAATGTCGTATAAAAAACTTAAGCTTAGAAAGAGTGCGAACAGTGAAAAAGGGTATTGTGGAAGCAACCTTTTGTTTATGTTTAAAATTCACGGAAAATCGCTCAGAGTGTATTATGCGCTTCGCTTTGCAGATTACGAGCATACCACTATGCCTGTAAGTAACGAAAGTGGTAAAAAATCGTATGATAAAACGCCGGTAATGCTAAAAATTACAGGTCCGCTGTCGGTAAAAAGAGCAAAGATGCTTATTGACGACGTTGCAAAGCGTTTTGCTATGGAGAAGGGAAAAGAAAAAACCGTAATAACAGCAGAAGAAATATAAAGTAAAAATATGCGTGGACGCAAGTTAAAGTGCGTTTTGCGCATTTTTTACTATAATTTTTACTCTTTTTACAGTGAAAAACCGTGATTAAATTATAGTGAGAAATCGTTGTTGATGTGCCAAAAACAGAAAAAAACAGTTAAATATAAAAAATTGTATAAATTGGCTTTTTTGTATAAATCGGCTTTTTTTTCAAGTTGTAGGTTTAAAATAAGTAAAAAAATGGCTATAAGTTCAAAAAAAATGACTTGTTTTTGCTTGAAATGGCTAGAGCGAATATGGTACAATATATATAATAGCGGTTTTTGCGCAGTTGTACTGTGTGGAAAACCAATGTAAAAAGTTTGTAAGCCGTGTTTTTTAACGCAAAGGTTTGCAGTGTAAAACGTGTAAATAATAAAAAGGAGATAGAAAAAGATGAACAAAACCGTTAAAAAGATTTTATCGGGTATTGCCACATTCGTTTTATCCGTATCGCTATTTACCGGATGTGAGCCAGCTACGCCTGCAACAACGGTAAAAGCTCCGTCTTCTAACACAAGCGAAGTGGTAGAAAGTACTCCTACCGAAACGGAAACAGTAGGTCTTACCTCTGGTTTCGAGCTTCCGCATGCGGACGGTAAGGTGGATAATATCTACGTTTACGAGGACGAGCTTTATTATCATAACAACGAAAAATACGACGGTTGCGACCCCGGAATTTTGTTTACGGGCGAAGAAGACCTTCGTGATTCGTACGATAAGCTTATAGCAAAGGAGAGCCAATTCCTTCCCGGAGCTACGGAGGAGGAAGTTTTGGAAGTGGTTGCAACAAAGTACGGTAGCTGGGACGAGTGGGGGGAGAAGTACCTTAACAAGTTCTATACCGTGCACTCTTCTCATACCGCAAATCTTTCTCCCGAAACTAAGCAAAAATATCCCGACGCTGTATACGGAGGATATATGCTTCGTACTTCGTCCGATCTTACCGACTGGCTTATTGAGGGCGAGATAGAGGGATATGCTGTAGAAGGATATGCAAACGGTTGGTATGAGCCCAATATCCGTAACTGGGCGCCCGAAATTGCGCGTGAGCCTATGAGCGGACTTTACGTAATAGTTGGTTCGTCTAACACCAAGAGCGGTGATAAGACTACCGACTATCATCCCTTTACAAATCTTGGCTACGATTCGTATAATGAGCAGTATGATAATATGATTCCCTATCTTGCGATAGCAACCAATCCCATTGGACCTTACCATTACGTAACGGGCGAAGAATACTATTCTTATATCGCTAAGTTCAATGCGGATGGAACGCCTTATACTATTGAAATTGATGGAGAGAAGTGGGCTGTATATCGTGAAGACTTAAAGTTTGAAAAGGGTAACGAGTACGGTGGATACGTTCCTCTTACTAAGGTTGACGAGGACGGTTATACCATTTTGAATCAGAACGGTCTTAACGTAACGAGAGATAAGTGCTTGCTCAACGCCGGATACTATCATCCCGAAATCTGGGAAGCTTATCAGCATTGGAGTACCGACTATCGCGGACTTTTCCCAGGTATTGACACAAACTTCCTTTGCGACAGTAAGGGCGATGTATATCTTTATTTCTCAGCTCACGTAGGTTCTGTACTTTCAGGTAACCACGTTTGGGTAATTCCTATGAAGGACCTTTGTACACCTGATTGGGAAAATATGACTCACGTAACCTCTCCTTCTTATTCTACTATATATTACGGCGAGGGTAAGACGAGCTCTTATCAGATGCGTGAATCTGACGGACAGTATTTTTATCAGCCTCACTATATAGAGTTCAAGGGCGGAAAGCAAAATCTTCAGTTTGCTATTAACGGTGTTCCCGGTTATTATATGGGAACAGCGTCCGAGGGTGGAATTAACGAAGGAACGTACGTAGTTGAAAAAGACGGATATTATTATATGACGTATTCTCCATTTGGATATGGATCAAGAAAGTATTCGCTTTATTTTGCTATTGCCGATAATCCCTTTGGACCTTTCATTAAACTTCCCCAGTACTTCCCCGTATTTGGTCTTGACCAGAGCGAAACTCAGGACTATATGGCAGGAACAGGACACCACTCTTTCGTAACTGTTGGCGACGAGATGTGGGTAGTATATCACTACTTCTATAACCCCGTAGACAATACGTGGGCTGACGGTGGATTTTTGGGACGTTGTATCGGTGTTGACAGAATAGGTTGGTACGACTACGACGGACTTAAGTTCGAAACCATTATGGAAGAGCAAATCGCTAAGGATATAGAGTTTGCAAAAGAAAACGCGAACGAGAGAGTTAAGAGCGAACTTTATACGGTGTTTAACGGTGATTACGAGGCTATGGAAGCGTGGATCAGAGAATGTTATGAAACAGGCAACCATAGATATTATAGACAAGAGCGCGGAATTGAGCACGATTGGGATAGAGTAATTCCTATTCTTTACGGTAGCGGACCTACCTATTCTCTCCAGCCTAAACCCGAAGTATTTACAGGATACGATAACGTAGCAAAATACGCAAACGTAACCATACTTGAAGGCGATGATAGTACTGCAAAGTATGCAAACGACGGAATGTTTACATATCAGAAGTGGTCTGAAGACTATGAAGTTGTAGGAAATAAAGATACAAGACAGCTTAAAGTTAAGCTTTCTTGGGATACTCCTCAAACCATTCGCAACATAATGGTTTATAACAGCCGTGATTACGTTTATGCGTTTAACAACGTAGAATCTATTGTATTCAAGCTTGATAGGAAGCCCACTTGGTACCCAGAAGGTAAAGAGTTTAACGGATATTGCTACATAAAAGACTTAAAGCCCGATTCACAAGGTTGGGATGAAAGTAACTTCGTAATGCGTAAAGGTGGATCTGCAATGGCAACCTTTAACGAAATTACCGTAAGCGAGATTATTATTACAATTGATGCTAAAGATAAGGTTGGCGAGCTTATTCTTACTTCCGCTAACCGTTATACAGTAAAACTTTCCGAGATTTACGTTATGGGAAATCCCGCGGATAAGGAATAAGGAGGTAAGAAATTATGAAAAGATTTAAAAGTTTATTCCTTGCTCTTATTCTTGCTCTTGCACTTTGCGTAGGACTTGTTGCTTGTGATGATGGCGGAAAGAAAGACGAAACTCCAGATCCTGTTACGTATACTCTCAGCTTTGAAATGAACGGACACGGCGCACAGATTTCTGACCAGGTTCTCGAAGAAGACGAAGTAACCGTTCAGCCTACCAATCCCACCGAGAGTGGTTGGAACTTTGAAGGCTGGTATACTGATAATAATTTTAATGAGCTTTACACGTTTGGTTCAACTCTTAGCTCTGATACAACCGTATACGCTAAGTGGGAACAGGAAGTTGTAGTTAATAAGCACACTGTAACATTTGTAACAGGCGTAAGCGATTGCGTAATTAATGCGCAAGACGTAGCAGAAGGCGGAAAAGTAACCCTTCCCTCTTCTAGCGATATGGTATCTAAAGGAAAGAAGTTTGAAGGCTGGTTTGTAGATTCAAATTGTACAGCAACTTTTAACGCAAATACGCCCATTACTCAAAGTATTAGCATTTACGCTAAGTGGTCTACCTACTTTAAGGTAACCTTTGATAGAAACGGTAGAGGTTCTTCTTCACGAGTTCCTCAGCCCCAAGAGTACGTAGTAGAGGGTAGCAAGGCTATTCGTCCAGACGATATGAGCGTTAACGGATATAAGTTCCTTGGTTGGTCGGTTGATAAAAATGGTAAAGACAGTCTTTGGGATTTCGAAAATACCGAACTTACCGATTCTATTACGCTTTATGCTCAGTGGGCAAGAATTTATACCGTATCGTTTGACCTTAACGAAGAGTCGGCATTTATTGCTCCTCCTGCAAATCAGAGCGTGCTTGAAGGCGAGCTTGCGGTTAAGCCTGAAGATCCCGTTGTTCACGGATTTAAGTTCTTGGGTTGGTATACAGAGAGTGAATGTATAAACGAATTTGATTTCAATACTCCTGTAAATTCCAGACTTTACCTTTACGCTAAGTGGGAAGATAACACTGTTGGTTCTATCGACAGTAGCGACCTTCCTGTATACGAGTGGGAAAAAGAAGCGGCTTACGGCGATCGTCCCGACCTTGACGGATATGTTATTGACGGATATATGGGCGAAGACGAACATTGGGAAGAGCAGTTATGGTATGAGCACGGCTTTACTGAAGCTCCCACCATTTCTTACAAGATGTCCACTCAGTTCTCCGAAAAGGGCTTGTATATCTTTGTTCAAGCTACCGATAACGGAGGAATCTCGTTTACGGGAAGAGGATATCACTACAAGAATACAGGTATGCAGCTTATGATTATTGACGGAGACGTAGCTTCTCCTGTTGCTGCATTCGATTCCAAGACGTTTAGATTTGATACTTATAATGCAAGAGGCTCTTATCATACCTACAAGCTTGCGCTTCAAGTCGTAGAGGGTTCAGTTAACCCCACGGGCGACGATAAGAGAGGCGTGTGGAATGCAGAAATATTCTTTACCTGGGAAAACCTTGGATTTGATAATCCCGAAACGGTAAGAATTGTTCCTTGGTATTACTATAAGAGAATACAGTCCGCAACCTCTAACATTACTTTTGCTCCCACTTTCCTTACAAATACGGGTGTAGCGGATGCTGCAAACTTCCCCGGATTTAACAAGGACGGATATATTCTTGCAGATAAGGAAGACGCTGTTTTAGGCCATTCTTATTACGGAATTGCAAAGACTAACGGTTGGGACGTAAGCCATATCGACGACGAAGAAAACGCATACGTTCAATCCACTGCTCTTAAGAATACTACTCAGGTAATGTTCTTCAAGCAGATGACCGGAAATTACTATGAGGTAGAAACGGATATCGAAGTTCCCAATCCTTCAACAGTTTCGGGAAGAGCAGGAATTATGGTTTACAATTCGCCCATACTTTATATGGGAATGTCGGTTGATACTGACACTAATTCTTGTACTGAAGATGGATTTTTGTATGTAAGACCTAGATTTACTCTTACAAACAAAGACGGAAACCCCATTCATACCTACCTTGATACCATTAAATTTGATCAGCCTGTCAAGAAAGTTAACCTAAAGCTTATTTTCTCTAACGGTTATATATATTACCTCTTAAACGGCAACTTGTTCTACTGTCAGTTTATTAATACTATAAACGAAAGAACAAATCCTGCTATTTATACGGAAATAGGCTCGGGCGTAAGATTTAGTAACTACAAGGCTCAGATGTATAGCGCCAACGATATTAAGGAAGTAACGTCTAAGTATGCATACGTAGTTTCTTCTAACAAGCTTCAAAGAATGGAAATGAGTTTCAGTGTAATCGGTGTTGATAGAAATAATCCTACACCTATTACAATGAATGTTGTGCACGACGGTACTTCGGTTACTAATGCAATAAAAGATAAGATTATTAACAACAACGACTTCTCGGGCGTAAGACTTTATGAGCTTGATACCATTAGCAGATCTATAAATGGTGGAGCATACGAAGACTTTACCGCAGAATTTATTTCTGAAGATAATGGCGCTAAGTTTGGTGAATTTGTTATCGATAATATTAACGGCGATACCGTGTTTACCAATACTGCTCGTCTTGTAGATACAAATAATCTTATATACGTTATGGCAACTGTTTACAATAGCCAAACAGGTAAGGTTGTTGTTGGAAGCCCCACGGTTGACATCTATTCGTCTAATCCAAGACTTAGCCATTATACAATGCCTGTAATTGGCGGAAAGTTGTTCCTAATTCTTCAAAAGGGATACGATTATAAGCTTTCTATATCTGCAGAAGCGTTTAGAACTTATAGACTTGACGATATAACCTCCGCTTCCGAGAGTATCAATCTTGGAGATATTCAGTTTGTTCCCACCATTGTAGGAGGAACCGCAACGTCTAAAAATGGTCAATATTCCGTTTTGTCTAACAATACTTGGTGGGATTATTCCGAAGAGGAAAACGGCGTAGTTTACTATATTTCAGAACGTGCTGCTTCCGACGTTGCTTGGTTCAGCGGATATTCTTGCGACGAATACCAGGTGGCAGAAGTTAAGATTACAAACATGACCGATCCTTCTCTTTTCCCTGTATACGAGAGAGATCCTGCGTGTGGATTTGTTATCAACAACTTTAAGACTGGTAAAGAAGTAAACAAGCAGTACTTTATCGGACTTCATCAAAAAGGCTTAAGATTCTTAGAGCGTGGAGTTGCATGGAACCCCACTCACTATCATACTTACGAAAAGTCTACCGTAAACTACTACGATCCTACCGGCGAGTACTATAACAAGCTTACTATGGTTAAGGTTAGCCGTGGCGGACTTATGAGTATGTTCTTGTTTATCGACGACGTATTTATTACTTCTATCGATATCAACGGAATGGGCGGAGAAACCGCTATCGGATTTGCCGTAACCACTTCGTACTACTGTAAGATTAAGTTCTTCGATTACAAGCTCACGCTTGGCGACGAAGCTATCGATATGGCTAAACAGCTTATAAGCACAACTGTTAAGTTGGACGACAGTTGCTACGAAGTTGACGAGGAGTGGAATACCGATTATAGCAAGCCTATTATCAGTGTCGAAGGTGTTGCAGAGCTTGAAAAAGACGACGGAAGCGTAGAAGAAATGCTTTTCATCGGTCAGGAAGTTACTCTTAAACTTAACACCGAATATGCATTGCCCAATACTTGCTATACCGTAAAGATTGGTGATGCGACAATTGTGCTTTCAGACACTGCGCCTACGGCAAAATATGTTCTGCCAAGTGCTTTGAACGAAGACGTTCAAGTTTCTGTTCTTATGGATCCAAGCTCCACAATGACAGGTAGAGTTATTTATGAGAATGGCAAGCCCGTACCTAATGCAACAGGTAAGATTATTGCAGACAGCGGTGAGATTATTAACTTTACCGCGGGCTCGGACGGAACGTTTAGCGCGACCGTAATTGCAAACAAGACGTACAAAGTGGAGATTGATATCAATATGTATATCAATGTCGAAAAGACTACTTACGTTTCCTCTGTTGCAAAGGACGTTGGTGATATCGTAGCTATCCCTGTTAAGGTGGGCGGAAAGAATAGTTCTATTACCTCTGGTAGCAATGCAACTGTAAAATACGGTTACAACTATTCTGACGCTAAGGGCAACGTTATCGAAGGCGCTTATACTGAGGTTAATGCTAACGGCGATAATACTCAGGCAACGCAATTTGGACCTATGGGCGACTTTATTTTAGACTTCTCGTACTTCAGAACGGAAATTCCAGGAATTGAAAATGAGAAAGACCCTGCAGTTGGACTTAACTTCTATTCTTCAGGCGTAGGTGAGTTCTACGGATTCTGGAGAACAGGTTCGCTTGTACTTATTAATGGAAGCTGGTCTAATAATAGAACTGCTCTTAATAAGTTGCCTGCATCGGTTGCTGATTATAACGTTCAGTTTGACTTTAGAGTAATAAGAAGAGGAACAACGTTTACTTTCTTTGCAAAGACTGAGAGTATGACGGATTACGTATACTGCATGTCGTATACTGCAGATAAAGACTTTGGAAAGGCAGAGTTTGGTCTTAGAGTTACGGCAGGTAAGCCCATGCACCACTTCTTCTACAATGTTAACGCAACGCCTCTTTCCTCTGCTAATATTCCAGAGTATCTTATTAGAGATTACTCTGTAACAAATGGAGAGGATGGAACTATTAGAGTTAGTGGTAGTTCTGTTGCCGAAGCAAATAAGGCTGCAGTTGGAGATAAGATTGTTGTCAGAGTTGCTCCAAATCCCGGTAAGATTGTGGCTTACGCGCTTGTGAACGGTAAGATTCAGCTTATTGAAAACAATGTACTTACTTACACAATCGGATACGATGGTGAAAATAATATTGAAATCGTTTACGAAGACGTGTTCGAAACCAGAAACGTAAAGGGTAAGATTGTTGCGCTCGAAGGTATGACACTTCCTGAACAGGCTAAAGTAACTGCTCAAATGCCAGACGGTAGAAAATATACGTTTGACGTAACGCCTAACGAAAACGGAGAGTTTGAGATA
Source organism: Clostridiales bacterium (assembly GCA_015055625.1). GTDB lineage: Bacteria > Bacillota > Clostridia > Christensenellales > Pumilibacteraceae > RUG12826. The sequence continues at coordinate 30,671 of SVHU01000005.1, forward strand.
GACGTGCGCGAAGGTAACTTGTATTTCTATGTCGAAACAGCAACCATGTATTCTAAGTCTGTTGAGTATACGGTTAGCGAAACTAACTTGAATATTGGAGAGCTTAAGCTTGACGTTTACAAGGTTGGTAACATTACCGTAAACGGCGGAAATATGAACGCGGATTTAAGCTATGTTTACGATAGTGCGCTTGGCGAGTATAGAGCGCCTGGTAGAAGCGGTGGAACTGCTTATATGCCCGAGCTTATTGCTAGCGGTGACTTCTTGTTCAACTGCGACGTAACGCTTAATACCGGCGATCCTACCAGTAAGTATTATTCTCCAGACTTCAGTACAGGATTTGAGATTACTAACGGTAAGGTAAACGTAGACAATCAAAGAACGTTCGGTATTCTCTTTACTTGCGACGGATTCAGAGTATCGCACGGTGGTTGGAGCAATACTTATATGGTAGAAACTCATAACGGACTTGATTATTACTATCCAAGAAATAATCCTAATGACGTAACGCATAACTTCAAGCTTGCAAGATTTGGTACAACCTTAAAGGTTTACGTAAACGACGAGCTTTCGATGGTTATTACTCCTACCGACGGCGTAAAGATGTACGTTGACGGAAACGTTGTTAACAAGCCTCATTCCGGCCCCGGAAACTTGACCGATTGCGAAAATTGGATCAAGAATCAGGTTAATACAATGTTTGGTACAGATGGTGGAGATATTGCTATTGGTTACAAGGTAAATATCAACACTGCAACAAACGGAATCCTTAACAGCGCAGGTTTCAGAAATACCTATATTACTTCTGATCCCACTGTTTTGGAACAATATAAATAAAGATTTTTTCTAAATTCTTTTTCTCCTCCGATGGGGTGAAGGGCTAAGATGCAAGCCTTTCACCCCATCACCCTTTTCTAGGGCTTATTTGCGTCGCAATACAGCATATTTCCACAACCTTAATTGGTTGTGTACGCATAGCACCAACGTGGACGTTGGATCCAATATGAGTACTTTGAGTAAACGCTGGTAAATATTTATCGTCAGCTCTTCATGTTGACAGTGGGTCTGCCCACCGCCAACGTGGACGTTGGATCCGAAATGTTGTGCTTTGAGTAAAGTAAATAATTGAGTATAGTTGGTTTCTTAACTTGCTGTACGCACCGATTCACGAATCGCCCTCATAAAAAAGAGCAACCACAGTAAAATATCGAGCAACACAAGTAAAATAAACGCTTGAAAAATATTACCGTATTGTGCTATACTAAAAATAGAGTTTTATTCTAAAATTTGAAAAATTGCAGATTGACATCTTCAATTAGGCAAAAGGAGAAAAGAATGAAAAAATCGTTTAAGAGATTTTTCAGAAATGTAGTAGCAGGAGTTATGACGCTTGTAGCTTCGTGTTCGTATTTGTCGGGATGCGGTGCTTCCTCTTTGGATATTACGCCACCCGCGCATGAGTCATCGTCTACGGTTGTGTCGGTATCGGACGGAAAAGAGGTAGGACTTACCCCCGGTTTTGCGCTTCCTCACGATGCAGGCTTGGGTGATAACACGGACGACGAGGTTATGATTTTCGAAGATGAGCTTTACTATCATAACAACGAGTCTACCGAGGGCGCGGATCCCGGAATTTTGTATACGAGCGAGCAAGATATCCGCGATACGTATCAAAAACTTCTTAACCGCGATATGCAATACGCAACTTTTGACCTTGCAGTATTCGAGGCAAAATACGGCACGCTTGATGAGTGGCTTGCCGAATTTAAGGACGCCTTTTATATGGTAAAGTCGTCAGCTGACCAAAATATTGACGCAATAACCAAGCAAAAGTACCCAGAAGCTGTCTTTGGCGGATATATGCTTCAAAAGTCTTATGACCTTGTAAACTGGAAACAGCGTGGCGAGGTTGCAGGCGAAGCGCTTTTGGGCGAGGCGGACGGTTGGTATCACACTTCCGTTACAGGCGTTCCCGACGTTAACTGCTGGGCTCCCGAAATTTATCGAGATCCTCTTACTGGTATGTATATTTTAGTAGGAAGCTCCAATACCAAAGATGGAGGTCTTGAGGACGATTATAACGCGTTCCCTACCGTTATAAGAACGGAGGGGAATATGGAGCAGTACGAAAACCTCAATCCGCTTATTGCAATTTCTGTCTCCCCTGCAGGGCCGTATAGATATATAACAAACGATCTTTACTATTCATTCCTCGCCGCTTTTAACGAGGACGGCTCGGTTGTAACTGTGGAAAAGGACGGAAAGACGTACGCTGTGTACAGAAAGGATATAAAAGAGGGTAGTATAGACAATGGATATGAGGGTTATGAAATTCTTACCGAGTACCGCGACGGAGTGTTTTTGAACGGAAATGGACTGAACGTTACTAAGAATACCTGTCTTTTATCGGTTGGATACTATCACGAAGAATTGAGAAAAGCAAACGCGGATTGGTCAAATAACGGCAAGGGAATTTTCCCTGCAATGGATACAAACCTCGTTATTGACAATAACGGCGACTACTATTTATATTTTACCGAGCACGCTTGTTCGGTTGTGAATAATCAGCAAATATGGGTGCTTCCTATGCTAGATCTTTGCACCCCTGACTGGAGTAGATTTACTCACGTTACTTCTCCCTGTTTCTCTGTTGTATACTACGACGGAGTAAGAGGCTCGGCTTTTTATAAAGATGATGTCAACAGCGGTTTATACACAAGAGAATATGCAAACGAAAAGGGAGGATTTAACAACCTTAAGTTTGCAATCAACGGAATCCCCGGATATTATATGGGTAATTCTTCCGAGGGCGGTATAAACGAGGGTACGCACGTTATCGAAAAGGACGGCTATTACTATATGACGTACTCGCCGTATGGACTTAGTAGCAGAAAGTATTCTCTTTATATGGCGGTTGCTGATAATCCGTTTGGACCTTTCATTAAAGTTCCCGAATATTCGCCCAACTTAGGTCTTGATCAAAGCGAACCACAGGACTATATGTCAGGAACCGGACATCATTCGTTCGTAAAGGTGGGCGACGAGATGTGGTGTATGTACCACTACTTCTTTAACCCCGTAAATAATAGTGACGATAGTGGAAATTTTATTGGACGTATTATAGGAACGGATAGAATTGGTTGGTACGATTATGATCAGCTGTCCTTTAGCTCGCTTGTGGAAAAGCAGATTGAAAACGATATCGAAAACGCTACCGAGCTTCGTTCCACCTTTAACAGTGACAAGGAAATGGAAGAGTGGCTTAGAGAATGTTACGAAACAGGAAACCACCGCAACTATGAAAAACGCACAAAGAGCGATATAGTTCCCCTTCTTTATGGAAACGGACCAACGTATTCGCTTCAGCCAAAGCCCGAAGTGTTTACAGGCTATAAAAACGTAGCAAAAACTGCAACTGTTACCATACTTGAGGGCGATACTTCTACCGCTAAGTATGCTAACGACGGAATGTTTACCTATCAGAAGTGGTCAGCGCCTTACGAGGTTGTAGGTAATAAGGATACAAGACAGCTAAAACTCAAGCTTTCTTGGGACACTCCACAAACTATCCGCAACATTATGATTTATAACAGCCGTGATTACGTTTACGCGTTTAATAATATAGAATCGGTAGTTTTCAAGCTTGATAGGAAGCCCACGTGGTATCCGGAAGGCAAAGAATATAACGGATATTGCCATATAAAAGACCTTAAGCCCGATTCTTATGGGTGGGACGATAGTAATATGGTAATGCGTAAAGGTGGCTCTGCTATGGCAACCTTTAACGAAATTACCGTATCTGAAATTATTATCACAATCGATGCAAAAGACAAGGTTGGAGAACTTATTCTTACCTCTTCCAACCGCTATGTAGTAAAGCTTTCGGATATCTACATTATGGGAAATCCCGTAGTGGCGGATATGGAATAAGGAGGTAAGAAATTATGAAAAAAATTAAAAGTTTATTCCTTTCTCTTATTCTTGCTCTTGCTCTTTGCGTAGGACTTGTAGCCTGCGACAACGGTGGTGACGGCGGAAAAGATACGCCTGATCCCGTTACGTATACTCTCAGCTTTGAAATGAACGGACACGGAAGTCAAATAACAGAGCAAGTACTAAAAGAAGACGAAATTACCGTTCAGCCTACCAATCCCACTGAGAGTGGTTGGAACTTTGAGGGCTGGTATACTGATAATGACTTTAGTCAGCTTTACACCTTTGGTACAACTCTTAGCTCCGATACAACCGTATACGCTAAGTGGAGCGAAAAAGAGAGTACGTATACGATAACTTTTGACAGAAACGGACACGGAAGAGCTCCTGCAAAGCAGTATATCGACGCAGGAACTGACGGAAAAATAACAAGACCTGACGATCTTAGCGCAAACGGCTGGAAGTTTTTGGGCTGGTCGCTAGATAAAAACGATAAGGTAAATCTTATTGATTTTGACAGCTTTATTCCCTCGTCTTCTCTAACAATTTACGCACAGTGGCTTCAAGTGCTTACGGTAAGCTTTGATCTAAACAACGAAGAAGCGCTTATAGCACCACCTGAAAATCAGAGCGTAGAGAGCGGACAATGTGCGGTAAAGCCAGAACTTGATCCTGTTGTTACTGGATATAAGTTTGACGGTTGGTATATTGATGCAGAGGGAACGCAGGCGTTTGATTTTGACGCTCCCATAACCAAGCGTACCACAATTTACGCAAAGTGGATAGCAAATAAATATGATACGATAGACAGTAGCGATCTTCCCGATTATGAGTTTGTTCGTGACGGCGCGTATGGAGAAAGACCTGACCTTGAGGGCTTTATTATAGACGGAAAGATGGGCGAGAACGAGAACTGGGAAGAGCAAAAATGGTACCATAACGGCATTACCGAAGCCCCCACAGTTTCGTATGATATTTCCACGCAGTTTTCCGAAAAAGGACTATACGTATTCTTAAAAGCGTACGATAATGGCGGTCTTGCGTTTACAGGACGTGGCTATCATTACAAAAATACAGGCTGGAATTTCTGGATTGGACATCCTGGGCAAGACATGTATTCCAGTGGAAATAATACGTTTAACTTTGTTGTGGACACTTACAACGTAAAGGGCGATTATTGGTGCGTAAAGATGGCGATAAATATCGTTGAGGGTTCCATTAATCCCACGGGTGAGAATAAGTACGGCGCGTTCAACGTAGAAATGTTTATTACTTGGGATGAGCTAAAGCTATATGAAAAGCCCGAATCTATAAGCATTTTCCCACAGTATAAGTATAAGAGAATACAATCGGCTACTAGCACGCTTACTCTTACGGCGCCTTTTTCTGGTGCAGTGAACTCCCCGACACATTATATTCCATTTAACGAAGATGGCTATATGATTGCGGATGCGGAAAATGCGATAGTGGGAGATTCTTCGCTGGGTATTGCAAAGACAAGCGGTTGGGATATATCAAATGAAAATGCGCAAGAAGACGCGTACGTTCAAACTACTATGGCAGAATCCACTGTTCAAGCGTTGTTCTTTAAAAATATAAGCGGAAATTACTATGAGGTAGAAACCGAGATTGATCCGGCGCAAACAACTCTTGGCGGAAGAGTTGGGCTTATGATTTACAACTCTAAAATCTTGTACTCCGCAATGACTTTCGAACTTGCTTCAAATACCGTAAAGGATGGAAAGTTTATAAGCTTAAGACCTAGATTTTCGGTAACAAACAAGGACGGAGCGCTTGTAAATAAGTTCTTGGATGTTATTGAGATTTCTGACTCAGTTAAGCTTAAGATGATATTTGCTAATGGTTACGTATATTTTATACTAAACGATAAGCTTTTCCATAGCGCGTTCTTAAACGATCTTAACAATAGAACAACTCCTGCATTGTACGTTGAAAACAGCAAGGGAATTAAGTTCAAAAATTATAAAGCTACCGTGCATACCGAACAGTCTGCGTCGGAGCAAACTAAAAAATATGCTTTCGTTATATCTTCGGGAAGACTTCAAAATCTTTCTTTGGATTTCAGCTCGACCGGTGTAAGTGTAGAGGGAGATAATAATATAACGTTATACCTTGATCACGGATCGCTTGCTTACAGTTTGGCTGTAAGAGAAAATATTATCAATAACGATGATTTTTCGGGCATTAGAATGTACGAGCTTGATACAATGACGATGACGGTGGACGATAAGGATCTTGTTGATCTTACACCCTCTATTACAAGCCCCGATACGGGAGCAAAGTACGGCGAATACGTATTGTCAAATATTTACGGTAACTCAGTAATAACAAGCACTAGTAAAATGGTTGATACTAACAATCTTACAGTTATTTTAGCTAAGCTTGTAGACGATAGAACTAAGGATGACTTGAAAATCGGCGCGTCTGTTACTATAAAGTCTAATAATCCTCGTATGAGTAGTTATACGTCTACCGTTATTCAAAGTTATCTTGTAGCAGTTGTTCAAAAGGGATATGATTATGAACTTACCTTGTCCGCTCAAGGTTATAGATCTCAGACTCTTGCAAGAGTGTTAAACGTAACCGAAAGAACCGTACTTGACGATATTATAATGGTTAATAACGTAGTAGGCGGTACGGCAACGAGCAAGAAAGATAAATCGTTTACTGTAAGTTCTGCGTTTGAAACCTGGGATTACAGCCACGAAAATGACGGTTATATAGTAATGGAAACGCAAAACTATCAAAAAGGCGATGCGTACTTTACGGGTGAAGTTATTTCGCGTTATCAGGTGGCTCAGGTTAAAATTACAAATATAATAGTTACTGAAGCATATACAAAGTACGAGGGCGATCCCGCGGCAGGTTTTGCAATTGTAAACAAGCTTGGTAAACGTAGCTTTATAGGACTTCATAGAAACGGACTCAGAGTGCTTGCAGATACGGGATCTGCCTGGAATCCCACGCATTATCATACAATGGGCTATTCTATCATAAACAAGCCAACTGTAAACGGCGACGTTGTGGGAACGCTTACTATGGTAAAGATAGACAAGATAGATTATGCAGACTGCTATATGTTTATTGACGGACAGTTTATTGCGAAAGTTCAGCTAGAAGGCCGTGGCGGAGAAACCGCATTGGGCTTTGCAATCACGTCTTCGTATTATTCAAAGATTAAGTTCTTTGATTACTGGATAAAGACGGGCGACGAGGCTCTTGCTATTGCACAAGAGCTTGCAGGTGCTTCGTTTACGCTTGATGAAACGTGCTATGAGTATACCGATTGGGAAACTGATTATGATAAACCCATTATCACATTTAGTGGCTATGAATCTTTAGATACAGAAGACGGTAACCTTAAAAATTTATTCTTTATTGATGGACAAATTACTGTATCGTTAAACAAAGAGTATGCGTTAGATGGCGTTGCTTATTCGGTAAAGATTGGAGATAGTGGCAGTGTTGTTCTTACAACAAAGAGCCCGACTGCAACCTTTATAAACAAGGATATCGGTAATAACGTTGTAACTCTTGAAATGGCTTCTTCCTCTACCGTGACAGGTAAGGTTGTGCTTAGAAATAGCGAAGAGGTTGGAGTAGTCAGCGGAACTTTAGTTGACGATAGTAACCGCGTTATCAGCTTTACAACCGGCGAGGACGGAACGTTTAACGTGGACGTGTACGCAGGCGTTAATTATACAGTAAACGTAGAAAAAGACGGTTATATCTGCGAAAGCTTTAAGTTTGCTTCAGGCTCGGTAGGAAGTACGAGAGATATCGGTTTGGTTTACATGCAAGAGCTTCCTCTTGGAAGTCAAACTCCTGCAGGAGTGCGTTCGGGAATAGGCGCAAGCTATGGCTACGGTTATGATGACGGAGTTAACAAGATTGACGGTGTGTACGTAGAAGTGGACGCAACCGGCGACAACGGTCAAGCATACCACAAAGAGCTTGTAGAAGACGTTATCGTTAAGTTCTCTTACTTTAGAAAAGAGATACCCGATATCGAAAAGAACGAGCATAATCCTGCAATAGGTATTCGTCTTGTTGCTAATGCAAAAGCTGAGTTTTACGGATTCTGGCAGGCTGGAAGCGTAATGCTTCCTGTGGATATCGGTTGGGCAGGTAAACTACCTGTTTACGACGTAATGAACGGAAAAGTTTCCGAGTATAACACGGCGTTTGATTTTGTTATTGTAAGAAAAGGTATGAATATCAGCTTGTACGGAAAGCTTGCAAGCGAAAGCGAGTATAAGTACGTTGCAACATATACTTCTAGCATTGCGTTTGGCAAAGCGTCGATGTTCATACATTGTACGAACGGCAATCCCAACAATTATTTCTTGTATAATATTGATATTCAGAAGTATTCCACACAAGCGCTGCCTTCGTTTATGGTAAAGAACCCCACAATTTCAAGCACCGGAAACGGTACGTACAGTTTTGAGGGTAGTAGCATTGACGAAGAAGGTAAGTTTGCTGTGGGCGATACCATTACCGTAAACCTTGTTGCAAACGCAGGATTTATGCCTGCTTACGTAAAGGTGGACGGAAAGCTTGTACACGTTACAGACGGCAAAGCAACCTTTAGCGTAACGAACGACCTCTCTTCTATTGAGGTTGCGTTTGAAAAGGCTTATAAAACGTATAACGTGGTAGCTTCCGTTGTTTCGAAAGAAGCTTTAAGATTTGTAAACGTTGTAACGATTATTGAGGACGGTAGAGAGTATAAGTATGATAATGTTGCTCTAAATAACGGACAAATTAGCCTTACTGTTCGTGAGGATGTAATAAAAATGTATGCTTATACAGATTCGTGTGCGGCAAAAGCGATACCTGTCAGCGTAAGCGAGAACGGACAAAACGTAGGAACTCTTGACTTGACTATACCTCTTATTGGCTCTGTTAGCGTAAACGGAAAGACGCTTAATACCGCATCTGCTAATACTTGGGACTTTGATTTTGAGAGTGGCGAGTATAATAACAATAGTTATAGCGCGTATAACTGGATTCAAAATAGCGCAACTGTTGGCGACTTTGTGTTAGAAGCTTCCGTTACCTTAAATCATGCGAATAAAGACAGTAAGTATTATTCTCCCGATAGAACAACTGGTTTTGTGTTTGGCGATGGAACGAGAACATTTGGTATTCTTCTTAATACAAACGGATTTAGAGTTTCTAACGGAGGATGGAGTACTACTGAAATGGTAGAAACTCATAACGGTAAGAACGATTGGTATGTTTGGGGCTCTGAAAAAGACGAAACTCACAACGTTCGAATCGTTAGAATTGGCGCGTCGTTTAAGCTTTACGTGGACAACGTGTTAGAAACTACGATTGATACAACAAACGGCGTAGTGAGCGCGTATGGCGACAAGCCAAACACCACGGGTGGAACGGGCAATCCTACTGCTTGTAACGAGTGGATAAAACAGCGTGTTGCGGATATGTTCGGCAGTAGCGAAAACGAGATTGCTCTCGGTGTGGTTGCTCACATCGGCGGAAATATTTATAACAATGCCGGAATTGGTAACTTAAAGATTATTACCGACGAAAACGTAATCGCTCAATACAAGTAAAGGCTCTGTCCCAATCTACGGTTGATTTTGGACGGAAAGCCCACTACGAAATACTGCGTAATTTACTCAGTTACGTACCCTGCAGGTACGCGCCTTCGTAAATATACTTGTCTTTCTTGTGATTTTCTCGTCAAATCGCCTTATGGCTAATCAACCATATTTTGTGACATAGCCTAAGTAAAAATCAATCAATTATAAAACTCCGATTTGAATTTCAGGTCGGAGTTTTAATGTAAAATTAAAATAGTTTGCGCGCTTCTTTATCTATATCCCCAGCTCCCATATAGCAAATACAAGCGTAGTTTTTATAATTGCTTTTTACCCATTCGTTTACTTCATTTTTACCGATTTTAACAACACGTATCTTAGTTTTTAGTAAATTATACAACTTATCGTCGTCGTTTCCCTTTTCTCGTGAGGCAAAAGTAGGAAGTAAAACCACGCAATCCGCTTTAGATAAAGCGTAGGCAAAATCGGATAAAAGATTGGCTGTTCTGGAGTAGGTGTGAGGTTGAAAAATTACTGCTGTGGACTTATAAAACGAGGTGAGAAGCGTGAGCTGATTGGTTATTTCGGTGGGATGGTGGGCATAGTCTGTATACACGTCACATTCGCCTATTTTGCCCAAAAATTCGTTGCGCCGTTTTACGCCCTCAAACCTCATAATTCCGCTTCGTATTTCATTTTTGTTTACCCCAAATGAGAATGCGCAAGCAATAGCACCAAGCGCATTATAAACGTTGTGTCTGCCTTTTATATTGAGCGTAAAAGAGGAAAGTAGATGTGTTTTGTAATGCACGTCAAAGGTGTAGCCAAAAGGTGTGGGACGAAGCGCCTGAGCGTTAAATTCTGCATCTTGTGAAAACCCGTAGCTTATCGTGTTTTTGCGTTTTAATAAAAATTTGCTATGCCTGTCATCGGCGTTTATAAAACATGTTCCGCTTTGCTTATAAAACTGCAAGTATGCTTCTTTTAGTTCTTTTAGCGAGGCATAACAGTCGGGGTGATCGTAATCCACGTTAGTAAAAACAGTAAAGTCGGGATGTAGCGACAAAAAGCTCTTTTTATACTCACACGCCTCACTGATAAAAATGCCTTTTTTGCCTATTCCGTCCTCTACTTCCGCGCCGACGTGAAGCGTGGGCGATAGATTTTTCAGAGCGTGATAGAGCATTGCGGTAGTGGTGGTTTTGCCGTGACATCCGCACACGGCGAAAAAAGTATCGTATTCCTTACTGAGCTTAGCCAGATATTCACTACGTGAAAGAGTAGGAATATTTAAGCGTCGTGCTTCTACAAGTTCGCAGTTGTCGTAAGCTATTGCCGAAGAGTAGACTATAAGTTCGGCGTTATGAACGAAGAGTGGATTATGTCCTGATAGCGTAATATCCGATCCGCTTACCGTATGACCGTCATTTTTAGCAATTTTTGCAAGGGTTGACATGCTTGCGCCGTTAATTCCGATAAAATGTATTCTCATAATTTAATATATATGAGGCGTTTTTGCTAAAAGTGTAAGCAGTAGGGATAAAAGTTGTGGAAAATACTTAAAATAGGGTTGACAAAAATATAATATTAAGATAAAATTTAATACAAATAAAAAACTAATAAGGAGAAATATTATGAATAAAATTACTCTTGATATGACAATTGCAGAAGTTATGGCTCTTAACCCTGAAATCGCTCCCGTATTCTTTGAGTACGGCATGCATTGTTTGTCTTGCCCTGTTGCAAGCGCTGAAACAATTGCGGAAGCTGCAGAAGTTCACGGCATCGACGCGGACGAGCTTCTTACTAAGCTTAACGAGTTTAATAACGAGCATCCTTACAACGCATAATGAAAATAATCGTAGGGCTGGGTAATTTCGGCGACGATTATGCTTACACTTTTCATAATATGGGATTTTTGGCAGTAGAATGTCTTGCTGACAGACTAGGAGTCAAAATTTCCAAAAAACAGTGCGACGCTTTGGTGGGAGAAACCAACGTAGGTGGAGAGAAGGTTATTATTGCTCAACCGCTTACGTATATGAATTTGTCGGGAAACGCGGTAAAAAAGCTTCTTGACTACTATAAGGCGACTCCCAAGGATTTGCTTGTTATTTACGATGATATCGATCTTGACAAGGCAAGCACAAGAAAGCGCGTTAAGGGAAGCGCAGGAACGCATAACGGTATGCGAAATATTATCGCTACTATAAAAACCGAAGAGTTTGCGCGCCTTAGAATAGGCGTGGGCAGACCGCCTATGGGTATGCCTCTTGCAGACTTTGTGCTATCCACTATTCCAAAGTCCGAACGGCCTGCTTTTGCGGAAGCGTTTGAAAAGACTGCGGATGATGCGGAACTTTTTATAAAAGGTAAGCTTTTTTAGAATATGTCCGAAATAACCATGCAACTTAATAATACCTCCACGCTGAAAAAAGCTGGGGCAGACTACCGGGATAGAAAAAATATCTCGGTATTTGGCGTTCACGCGTTTGTAAAACAGTTGCTTGTAAAAGAAGCTAAAGGTTCGCTTATTGTGTGTAACGACGTAAAAGAAGCGCGTTCTTACGTAACAGGTCTTACCGCTATGGGCGAAAGAGTGTCCTATATTCCCGATAAGGAAGACGAGCTTGTTTTTATCAAAAACAAATCGGGTGAAAACATTCGCGAGAGAATGAAGGCGTTCTATGAGATTCTGACGGGAAAAACAGATTATGCGGTGGCAACTGTTGCCTCTTTGCTTGCGCTCTATCCAAATAAGGAAGAGTATCTTGCACACATTATTCAGGTGGGACAAAACGAGGAGCGTGATTTGTACGATTTAGTGTCTACGCTTTCTTCGTCCGGCTATGAAAGGGTAAGTCAGGTTACTGACGTAGGTGAGTTTTCGTTGCGAGGAGATATCCTAGATGTGTACCCTGCTAACGCGGAAAGTGCGATACGTATTGAGTTTTTTGGTGACGAAATAGAAAAAATTAGGCGTTTTGACGTGGATACGCAACTTTCTGGGGAAGAAGTTGATAGCGTAGGAATAGCGCCGTTTGCAGAGATATTCTCTTTTCCTTCCGATATTTCCGAGCGTGTAAAAAATGCGTTTTCCGATAGGCTTGACCTAGAGGCTAAAAGCAGAGCTGACGGGATAGTTAGTGACATATTATCATCTATTGAGGGTGGAGAGATTGCGTATTATCAAAACTGGCTTTTACCGTTTTGTGCTCATTCGAATATTTGTGAGTTTTTAGGGCTTGATAGAGTTGTTATAGACGATAGCAAAACGTGTTATGAGAAGATGGAATCGTTATATAAAGAGCATCTTTCGCGCTTTGAAAGTATGCTTACAAGAGGCGAAACTTCGCTTATGCACGATACCTCGTTTTTTGCGCCCGACAAATGTATAAACAAAAAAAGTGTATGTTTTATGTCCTTTGCGTCCATACTATCGGCAAACAGGTTTTTTATGCCTGAGGCAGTGTATAAGATGGATTGTAAGCCACTTCCTGCGTATTATCACGATTTCAGAATGTTGGCAAATGATTTAGAGCGCTGGATTAAAAAAGATTATACAATAAGATTTTGCGTTAGTGGAAACGTTAAAATAATTACGGAAGATTTCTTGCGCGACAGGTATATTCCGATAGGCAAAAACGTCTTTATTTTAGACCTTCCTTACGAGCATGGTTGCATTATTGAGGACGAAAAACTCGTATACGTATGTAACTTTGATATGTCGGCAAGGGCAAAACGCAAGAAATTATCGGGTAGAAAAAAGGATGTGTTTACCGCTCCTGAAGTAGGTGAATTCGTTGTTCACGAAACTCACGGAATAGGAAAATGCGAGGGTATAACTAAGATGTTCGTAATGGGGGCAAACCGTGATTACTTGGTTATATCGTACGCAGGCAACGACAAGTTGTACGTGCCTATGGAAAATATGGACTCGCTCTCTAGATATATTTCGTCGGGCGCCCCTCCCAAACTTTCTAAGATAGGCGGAGCAGAGTTTAAGAAACTTAAGGAAAAGGTTAAACAGTCCGTCAAACAGCTTGCCGTGGACCTTATGAGTTTGTATAGCGAGCGTCTTAATGCTAAAGGTTATGCGTACAACGATGACGATGCTTTGCTTCACGAGTTTGAGGATAGATTCCCATTTGATGAAACTGAAGATCAGCTTACCGCGGTTGAGGAGTGCTTAAAAGACCTTAAGAGCGGTAAGATTATGGATAGGCTTTTGTGTGGCGACGTGGGTTACGGAAAGACAGAGGTTGCGCTCAGAATTGCATTTAAGGTTATTTGTGAGGGAAAGCAAGTTGCCATTCTTGCTCCCACTACTATTTTGGCTAAACAGCATTTCGAAACGGTAAAAAAGCGTATGGAGGAGTTTGGTGTAAACTGCGTGCGTCTTACACGTTTTGACAGTAATAAAGATATCGCGCTTTCTATAAGTAAGCTAGAAAAAGGCGAGGCGGATATTGCTGTGGGAACGCATAAAATGCTATCTAAAAACGTTAAGTTTAAGGATTTAGGTTTGCTTATCCTGGACGAAGAACAGCGTTTTGGAGTTTCAGACAAGGAAAAAATAAAGGACGTGAAGCGTAATGTCAACGTGCTTACGTTGTCTGCAACTCCCATTCCCAGAACTTTGCACATGTCAATGGTGGGAATAAGGGATATAAGTATTCTTGATACACCGCCGTCCATTCGTATTCCGGTACAAACTTTCGTTACCTCTTATAACGACACATTGCTATGCGATGCTATAATGAGAGAAGTGGGAAGAGGTGGACAGGTGTTCGTTGTTTACAATAAGGTTGCTTCTATCGATACTTTTACCGCGCATCTTATGGAATTGATGCCATCTATTAGATTTTGCGTAGCACACGGTCAAATGCCTGAAAAAATGCTCGAAGATCGCATAGATGCGTTTGTAAACGGTGAACACGACGTGCTAGTGTCTAGTACCATTATCGAAAACGGAATAGATATGCCTCGAGCTAACACTTTGTTTGTGGTTGATTCTGATAAAATGGGGCTTTCTCAGCTTTATCAGCTGAAAGGTCGTGTTGGACGAAGCGACAGAATGGCTTATGCGTACTTTACCTACGACGATAGAAAAGCAATGGGAGAGAACGCTTATAAGAGATTGGAAGCGCTTGCGTCGTATACCGATTTTGGTAGCGGATTTAAGATAGCTATGAAAGATATGGAAATCAGAGGCGCAGGAAATATTATGGGTGCGGAACAGCACGGTCATATGGAAAAGGTTGGATATGATACTTACTGCACCTTGCTTAAAGAGGCTATTGCCGAAATTGAGGGTGTAAAGATAAATAAGCGCAGAGAAGTCCGTATGGCGGTTGATTACGACGCGTATATTCCCGAAACGTTGGTAGCTGAGGGAGAGTGGCGATTGAGATTATATTCTAAAATCGCGCAAGTGGATGATATTAAGTCCAGAGAGAAATTGATTGGCGAGATAAAAGACGTGTACGGCGACGTCCCGGATCCCGTTAAGAACCTAATAGACGTAGCTCTTATCAAAAATCTGGCGTCTATGATACGAGCAAGCTCGGTAACGGTAAAAAAGGCGGAGCGGAAGATTTATTTCGATCATATTTCCGATCTTACAAATGCAGTAAACGCTGAAGCAACCGCGTATGAGGGAAAGCTTGTGTTAGAGGAAAAACCGTACTTGAAATTCCGTTCTAACAAAGCAATGGTTAAATTTTTACTATCTTGTCGTAAATTTTACGCAAATTAACCTCATAAGTTGTCAATATTTGTTTGCTTTTTTTAATATTTTATTATATAATATAAGGCAGTGAAATTGCGCTCGCTGAAAAACGGCGACGATTACAGTATAAAGGAAACCGGAAAAACAATGAAAAAAATTGTAAGAATTTTAAGTTTAGTTATAGCTCTTGTCATGATATGCACCTGTTTTACAGGCTGTTTTGTCGTATATGACAAGGAAGATGATTTTAGTCAAGTAGTTGCAAAGATTGATTCTTACGTTGTTCTTAATCCCGAATTGGACGTTGAAGCTCGTATAGTTGCAAAGGCAACGGCAAAAGGACTTGATGGCGATAACTTGACAGATAAGCAACGCGCTACTATTATTGATGAATTGATAGCAGAAGATTCTTCCATCGGATCTTATACCAAAGAGTTTAAGTTCTATAAGTATCAGCTTGCAAACTTTATCAATAACTATTATGCTTCTTATCTCAACGCAGGATATGACGTAGATTACCTTATTGATTCTATTATGCAGAGCGTTCTTACTCAGCAGATAGTTATTAATACCGCTTACGCATATAAAGAGAACTTTAACCTTATCAGATGGTCACAGTTCGAAGAAGATGAAGTTACTGCATACAAGTATCAGACTCTTGATTCTTATCTTGAGAATATGAAGTCGGTTATTATGGAAGAGCGTGGCGAAAGTCACTCTAACAGCACAGTTTCTCCAGAGGAAGAGGATACTAATACTTCTACAACTTATCCTGTTTACGTAGATGATACTATTACTGGATATGAGTCTTACTCTAAAGATCAGCTTATTACCGAATGTATATTCTACCTTCTTCCCAATGCAACGGATGCAGAAAAAGCGGAGTATAGAGAGGAATTATCAGATCTTGTTCCTTACGCTCTTATAAAGCTTCTTAACGACTTTAGTAAAACGAATTCTTATTATCAGGGTTTGACTTCTGCTGAACTTCAAACCGAAGCTAAAAATCTTGGACTTACCGTTGATGGTAAGACTGATTATGAAATAATGATCGCAATAGACGATTATTACTATAACGCAAAGAAGTCTAGAGATTATAAACTTTCTGCAACCAAGGTTCCTGGTGTATATGGCGACGATAAGAAGCGTTCGTTAGAAAATAGCGCTATGGAAAGAACTCTTACCTTTATCAAATCTCAAACTGACGCTCTTACCAATCTTAGCAAGGACGAAAAAGCAAAGATTAAGGATGCGTGGGAGTATGTAAATAAGGTTAAGACGGAAAAAGGTCTTTCTTATACTTATACAGCTATTGCAGAAAGCTACATTATGGAACATCTTGCAGGAAAGTCTTATAGAGATCAGATTATGGTTAATCTTTTGGAAGAGTACATCGAATCTCAAATCGGCGTTTCTACAAGAGAAGTAGAAGATAGATATGCTTCTTTGCTTGCATATCAGCAGGACGCATTCACTGCAGACGTTGCTACTTATATTTCTGCAGCTGAGGCAGGCGAAATGATTTTGTTCCATCCCGAATCAGAATATTTCTTTGTAAAGCACGTTCTTATTCCTTTCTCTACTGAGCAAAGTGGTGCACTTTCTAACTACGAAACTTCAGCAGCAGGTCAGCAGTACAACAACAAAGAGGAATACAGAGCATACCTTGCAACACAGATTACCGGCTATGAGCATAGAGATGGCGAAAACTATGGCGATGCTCTTAGTGTAGACGAAATTATTGCAGATATTAGAAAGACTATTGCCGAAACTTCCGATATGGAAAAAGATAAGGCGTTCACTAAGCTTATGTATAAGTATTCTACCGATACTGGTGGATTCTCTCAAAAGTACGGTTATAAAGAGAAGGTAAGCTTTGCCGAGGGCGAAAAGTCTGACTATATGGTAGAGTTTGCCGAGGCTGCTAAAGAACTTTATAAGCAGGGCGAGCTTTATGCGCTTTCCGATATCGTTGTTACCGATTACGGCGTGCATATTCTTATGCTTACGAGAACAACTGATAATGCAGTAACAGCAGGTCTTTATGATTATGCGTGTGCAAGTGATAACCGCACTGTATATCAAACCATCGAAGACGCGCTTTACAACGCTAAGCTTAACGATTACTTTACGCAGTGGCAAAACACCGAAATCATAGCTAACTTTGATAAGTCCGTAACAACTTATGACGGTAGATATTCTAATATCATTGAGGAAATGGGAAGATAATTTATCGAAACACACAACATCCTTCGATTATAACGAAGGATGTTGTTTTTTATGTAAAAAAAGCCTGTATACGACAAAAATAGTCAATTTAATTTATATATAACGTGATATAATATCAAAAAAAATTATATTGAATATAGGTGATTAAAGTGTACGTTAGACGTGAAAATTTGCAAGAGAGTATAAAGTTTCCACAGGGTAGCGCGATTGCCGTTTTGGGTGAAAATTTAGAGAATTTCGAGGAGCTTGAAAGTAAGTTCAGGTTAGTAAATCATACTGCGGAAGATACCCGTTTTGCAATAATTGGAGAGGATAAGGACACAAGTTTGAATGCTTATAAGCTGGGTTTGAAAAAAATCCCATTTTGTATATCGGGAAGTCGTCCTGAAAATATGTTTTTAAGCGACGTGCTTTGGAACGGAGCGGTGCCATTTATCCCGTCTGTGACATTGCCTGAGTTTATGATTGTAACAAATAATAGCAAAAAGGCTGACTTGGAGTTTTGCGCAAGATTAGTTTTTGCGGTTGCCGAAAAGATAACGATAGAAGTTTTAAGTAAAGGGCATAGCGAAACGGTTTTTCCGCTATGGTTTTCAAAGCCCAATTTTTTGACAGAGCACGAAAGTGAAGCGTGTGAACTTGCTCTTAGCGTAGCGGGGAGAATAGATGGATTAAAACAAACCGAGAGCGCTCTAACATTGCTAAGAGCAAAGGAGAAAAATGAGTTTAACAGAAAAGATACTATCGTTTTGCTTGCTAAATATTTGTCGAAAGTGTATAATTATTTCGTAAAGTATCAGCCAACTTCGTTGTTTGCTCCTAATAACAATATGCGAGAGGAAGCCTTGACGGAGTTTTTTGGTGTAAAAAGCCCCAAAGCGAGAGAGGTTGTAACGGAGTTTGAGGTTCGTAAGTTTTATTATATGCTATCGCACAATGCGGAGGTTTTGCAGTCGTTGTGGGATAACGTTGTTAAAATTGTGGACAAGCTCTTTTTAGAACATAAAATGTTTACGGAAAACAATGGTTTTTGTATAGAAGAAATAAGCGAAGATGCTAAGTTTGCAATGTTTATATCGCCCGACTTGTTCGACGGACAAACCCTTCTTTCGTTTATAAAGGATTGCGGAGTGGCAGATATATTTATATAATATAGAATGGAAGGAAAAATTATGGATGCAAAACTTAAGAGGGTAAAATGCTTTTTGCTTGATATGGACGGAACAGTGTATCTTGACGGTGTTCCATTAGATGGAGCAATCGAAGCTGTCGAACGTATGAAAAAACAAGGTAGAGTTATATTTTTGACAAACAACTCTTCTCAGTCTAAGCCCGACTATGTAGAAAAGCTCAATAAAATTGGCTTTAATGTAAACGAGGATAACGTATATACTTCGGGTAACGCCACGGTAGAATACCTTAATACGTATTATAAGGATAAAAAGATTTATCTTTTCGGAAACGATAAGCTCACTAAAGAGTTTGTTGAGGGCGGTATATGTTTAGAGCAAGAAAAACCTGACCTTATTGTTATAGGTTTTCATACCGCGTTTGACTACGACGAGCTTACACATTTGTGTGACCTTATAAGAGAAGGTGTTCCGTATATTTGCACACATCCCGATATAAACTGTCCCACAGCTCGTGGCTTTAAACCTGACGTTGGCGCGTTTATTGCTCTTATAGAAAAGTCTACGGGCGTTAGCCCCATGCTTATTTGTGGTAAGCCTAATAAACCTATTGGTGATAGCGTAAAGCGTATGCTTGGTCTTAATAGCGACGAGATTGCAATGTTTGGCGATAGACTTTGTACGGATATTCAGTTTGCAATAAACAATGGTTTTGTGTCTGTACTCGTGCTTTCAGGAGAAGCAAAACTTGAGGATTTACCTGAGTTTGGTCAAGATATCGATATAATCTTGCCGTCCATAAAAGAGTGGGATAAATAATTATTGCAAACAGTCAGATTTTTTAATCTGTTTTTAATGTTTGTCTAATAATAAACTTATAATATAATGTTATAATGTTAATAATCGAGAAGTGTCGCGTATATTTTTTACGTCGCGCTCATTCGACGAATTTGCAAAAGTTAAGTTTAATATAAGGTTAATTAGTTTTGCAACGTTGTCAGCAAGCGAATATACTCGCCCCAAGCAGCAAACGTTACCTTTGTAGCGGTATGTGGAGGAAATTATCGAAACGTCCCCAATTCTCGGAAGATCTTTGCCACTGGCAAGTCCAGGTTTTATACCGCCGTTGATTATGCGTATGCTGTCTACGTTATGAGGTGATTCGTAAGCGTCCACTGCCAAAATCTTACTAGTGGGACTTAGTCTTGTTGCTAGTTGTATCCTGTCTACGATATTAACTGCGTGTAATGGAGAGAGAAGCGTGCCTATCACGGTTGCGTTTACTTGGTACTTATCAACAAGTAGTTGTCCTACTGTTGGGCCAAAACTGTCGCTGATAATCTTTGTACTGCCTATGCAAGCGATTATGGGATTTTTCCCAAGAGAAGTAGCTAGCGTAATAATTTGTTCGGGACTTATCATAACTTTATTATTGACTTAAATCACGCCGTCTAAAACGGTAAAAGGAGTTTTTATGTTTATTGATATAGGAATTGTTGTAATTTTGCTTATCGGACTTGTTATGGGAATCATTAGAGGTTCAGCAAAATCTATAATAAAGTTAATTAGCCTTGTATCGGCTCTAGTCCTCACTTGGTTTTTAACCCCATACGCTATGCAGTTGGTGTTTAACGTAGATATGTTTAGACAGCTGGTGTTTGGCGACGGTGTTACTTTAAAGGCGTTGTTTGAGGGAGTTGCTCCCGGCACGGAGATTCCGTATATGCTTGCAATGGAGTTCGCAACCGTTATTGTTGCATTCATTGTATATCTTGTAGTTCGTTTGCTTATAATGATTATCGCGGCGATTTTAAAGGCTATCTTCTTAAAGTATAAGCCTCGCCCCATATCCCGTATTGTGGGTGGGGTAATTGGAATCGTTAATGCTTTCGTGATGGTAATGTGGTCGGTAATATTTGTTTCCGCTATGGCTCCTATCCCATCTTTTAACGGTGCTCTTGCAGAACAGTCCAAAAACAGTATAGTTATGGGATGGACGGGATTTGTTCAAGATGGATTTGAAGATCTTTTCATTAAAGACGATTATATCAAAGAAGCTCAAAAAGAAGCTGATAAAGCACTTGGAACTGAAAACCCTGGCGGAACTGAAAACCCCGGCGGAACTGAAAACCCCGGTGAAGAGGTAGCTTGCAATCATACTGGAACTTACGTTTGTGAGGGATGTGGAGAGTCGTTTGCCGTAATGTGGGAAGAGTTTTTGACTAATTATGAAGATTCTTATATAATGATTGACGAAGTTGATTATGCTGTTAAATTGACTTCAGATAAAGAAAGCGGTTTTGACCTTGCTCTTAGCTATACGAAAACAGATGTTATCGTAAGTTTGGATTTAGTTTACAATGCAAGCGATAGCACATGGACGTACGAGTATACCGTGGGGGAAGGCGAAGAAGCTAAAACAATGCAAGGAACGTTTGCAGAGATTAATAAGGCGTCTGAGCTTATATATGACGAAAGCAGTTGTACGGTAGACGACGTTGATAGTGCTAAAGCAGACGTAAAGAGCTTTATCGAAATTATTGCACTAAAAGCAAATGATTGTTTAAGTGAGAAAGAAGCAGGCTTTACGATGGCTAACTTAGGTTTGAATTTCTAAAAATTTATAGCTTAAAATAGAAAATGCGGTTTGGTTTATATCAAGCCGTGTTTTTTATAATTTGAGAAAAATGCGCCAAAATAATGATACGTGTGCGACTTTTTAGGTCAAAAGCGAGATAAAAGCCGTGTATTTTTCGGAGAGATTGTCTAAAAATGGGCAATCTTTTTCATATTTCGGCATATAGATTGTAGTAGAATATTGCTTGTAAAAAATAACGGAGAAATATATGCAAACAAACAAGAAATCTTTGATACTGTCTTCGCCGTTTGGCTCTAGTGGAATGGTAACCTTTACCAGGATGGGAAAAAATGTGAATTTTGCCGTAACCGTGTTTACAAAGGGCAAGTATAAGATTGTGCTAAAGGGAGTAAAGGTGCAAGAGTGGGAAGTATTTTCTCCGCACTCAACTTTTCTTTTGCCCGACTTCGATTTTGATAGCGTAGGCGTTGGAATTTACGTGGACGGACAGCTTTTTTGCAAGGGCGGATTTTTTGAGGAGGTAGAAAATGAAGAATCTAAAATTGATGCGTCGGACGAAAGTGAAGATAGTGAGAGTGAAGCAGAGCAAAAAGAGGTCATAACGTATATGGACGATGCTGTTGCAACCGAGAATTATTATCCTGAAGATATAAGAGTTGTGTGTGAGGAAAACAAAAGCGTAGCTGTTTTGCTCTCTTTTCGCATTAACGACTATGTGGAAAACCAAGTAGAAGGGTTATTTAATTGCAAAATCAAGCGCAAAAAGGAAGAACCTCGAAATAACGATATCAAGCGCAAAAATTCAGTGTTCATAAAAAAACCGTTTGAGCAAGACGAGGTGGCATCTACCGTTTTCCCGATAGACGCAATGGAGTTTTCGAGAAAGGCGTTTTATTACGAGCAGATAAAAGACAAGATAGACGCATTATTTAAGGCTGGTGAGCGTGAAGATAGTCTAACAAAGCTAATGCCTGATACGCGCTGGGTTAAAATAGAGTATTCTCCGACGCAGTTTTACGTGGTAGGAATTGTGGGCAGGGAAGGTGGTATGCCCGATTATATATGCTATGGAGTTCCCTCCAGTTTTTCACGCCCAATAGAGTGTTTAGGTAAGCACGCAAGGTGGGTGCCTGTTGACGTAAGGGATCCTCAGGGCAGTGGATATTGGCTTTTATTTCAATCTGCAAAGACAGGAGAAACCATTAAAAACGACTAATTTGTATGCTAATAAAGTAAATTATCTTAATATGATTTAATAAAAAGGCTCTGTCCTAATCTACGGTTGATTTTGGACGGAAAGCCCACTACGAAATACTGCGTAATTTACTCAGTTACGTACCCTGCAGGTACGCGCCTTCGTAAATATACTTGTCTTTCTTGTGATTTTCTCGTCAAATCGCCTTATGGCTAATCAACCATATTTTGTGACATAGCCAATAAAAATTGGGAAGAAAAGGATTTTTATTAGAGGAAAACTCCAAAAAAAATTATATACTATAAAGTATATTAGTATAAATGAGTTGACGAAAAGAATATTTTCGAGTATAATAAATGAGATTGATTATAAAACAATTGGAGTAATATAAAAATATGATGAAGAAAATTATCGTTGTACTTACATTTCTCATGGCTGTTATCTTTGCAATGACAGGCTGTGCTTCGGAATCTTATTCTGACGTTAGCATAAGCGGAAAGCAAGATACTTCTTACGTTGTTACAAGTAATGGTGGAAGCGCAGTAAAATACGGCAACTACGTTTATTTTATCAACGGAAGCAGAGGCTACGAAGATGATAATGGCAATTCTAACAAGTTTGGCGACGTAGTTAAGGGCGGTTTGTATAGAGCCGAGTTTATCAACGAAAAAGGCGGAGTAGTTGAAAACTACAATGGTATAGAGGGTGTTAAAGACTTTATTCCTGCTACGGATAGCGAAACTGGAATTTCTCTTGCTTCTACTCAAAAGCTTGGATATACTAGACAGCTTGAAAACGTTGTAAATAATCAGCTTCTCGTTCCTAAGACAATTGGAACAAGTGGATATGCTGACGGTGGAATTTATATTTT
This sequence comes from Clostridiales bacterium, assembly GCA_015055625.1. GTDB lineage: Bacteria > Bacillota > Clostridia > Christensenellales > Pumilibacteraceae > RUG12826. The sequence goes on from SVHU01000005.1 coordinate 53,950, forward strand.
TGATGATTACGTTTACTACGCAACTCCTGCTAATACCAAGGATAAGAGTGGTAATATAATGGACAACTATACGACTTTCCTTCGTACTAAGCTTAATGGAACTGGAACTGAAGAGATTTACACCACGCAAAACGCAAGTGCGGACAAGCCTTACGGATTCTATAAATATAACGGTAAGATGTATCTTTACGTTATGGAAAACAACTCTAAGTATGGTAATTACGTAAATCGTATTGATATTTCTTCTAAGAAAGTAACCACCGTTGCTATTAACGTTGATAGCGTTATATTCCCCACTAATCCTATATACTATAAGGGAATGAGCAACGATAGCGTTTATGATGCTATTTATATTAGATATGCGGCAAATGATTTCCCTGCATATAAAGACGATCAGGTAAATAGAACTGGATACGTTCTTTCTTATATGCGTCCTGATGGAAAAGAAATTGTTAGTTTTGCAGAGGGCAACACCACTTTGGATATCGTTGCTGTAAGAGAAAACCTTGTATTTTATAAAGACGTATACCTTACCGATACAGTTCTTGTAGCTCGTGACTACAATTCTATTTTTAGCGCGGACAATAAGGGCTTTAACGAGAGAGTTTATAATGGTAGCGCTGTTGCGTCTGCAACCGAGATTTATCCTTTCTTGGAAGGCGCAGGAAGTATTGACACTAACAGAATTAGTATGCTTACTATAACTTCCTCTTCATCCTCTTCAGCTAACGGCTCTTCAACTTCTACTCAAACTCTTACTTATTACAACTCTACAACTTCTCAGGGTAAAACGATTGGATCGGGTTCTACTATTGCTGTTCAAACACACGACACCGCTGGTTTTTATTACGTTATAAACGACGGAACAACCACAAGCCTTCGTTTTTATAACCTTGCTTCTGGCTCTGATTATGCAAATACTATCAATTCCTCAATCGGAACAAGCACATTTAAGGCTGATAAGGTAGGCTCTTACATTGTATATACCGCAACTTTGGAAGAAAAGTTTGAAAACTATACTTTCTTTACCGATCTTCAAATCGAAGATACTGAGAAAGCAACGATGTTTGTTGGAACTAGAGTAAAAGGCGACGTTCGTTCTTCTATCAAGGAAATCGTTATTGACGAGAATTCTTTTGATAAGGTAAAGACTGCTTATAAGGTAGACGACAAGCTTTCGGTTAGCAACCTTAAGATTGTATTGAAGTACTACGAAGACGAAGATGAAGAAACTGTTGATGAAAAAATTGTAGACGTAAAGAGTAGCTGGGTAACAGGCTTCGATTCTAGCGCGGCTAAAGATACTTTAGAGCTTACGATTTCTTACACTGACGGTCCTGATAGCTTTGCAACAACTTATGAGATTTCTATAAGCTAAATTAGTATAAAACCGTTTGACAAATACTGTCGAGCGGTTTTTATTTTCAAAAAAGCTTACGGTATATATATTAAATAAGGAATAGGAATTTTGCTTAAAAAATCGCTAAAACTAAACATTTTAAAGCAAAATCGTATGTTTTTTGCTTGACATAAGCCTTGTAATAGTGTAAAATAGTGGGGCATCTTGGAAAAGGTGGATTTTGTCGAGCGCGATTAGCCCTTGCGTTTTAACGAAAACATTCTTTTTTAAGGCGTAGTCATCTTTATCCGTCAGCGTGAAATTTCGGATAAAACGTGCAAAATAATTAAAATATAAAAAAGGATATTGATACCATGAAAACTACATTTATGGCTAACGAACAGAATATCGAACGTAAATGGTACTTGGTAGATGCAGCAGGCATGCCCTTAGGAAGAGTAGCTAGCCAGGTTGCAACTGTTCTTAAAGGCAAGAACAAGCCTACCTACACCCCCCACGTTGATACTGGAGATTTCGTTATCGTTATTAACACAGACAAGATGATTCTTACAGGAAAGAAGCTCGAACAGAAATATCACTGGACACATTCGCAGTATATGGGTGGACTTAAACTTACCCAGTACAAGACCATGATGGCAAACAAGAGTGACGACGTTCTCTACGTTGCAATCAAAGGTATGTTGCCCAAGAACGCACTTGGCAGAAAGATGCTCAAGAAAGTTCGTATCTACAAGGATGGCGAACATAAGCATGAAGCACAACAGCCCGAAGTTCTTAATTTACAGGTAAAGAGGTACAACTAATATGGCTAAAGCAAACGCAAAGAAGAAAATTCAGTATTGGGGAACTGGTAGACGTAAAAAGGCTATCGCACGTGTTCGTCTTGTTCCTGGTAACGGTTCTATCACCATTAATAAGCGTACTATGGACGACTATTTTGGTGAGGAAACTTTGAAGTATGTTGTAAATCAGCCCCTCGTTTTGGTTAACGCTCTTGACAAGTTCGATATTTTCGTAAACGTTGTTGGCGGTGGAATTTCTGGACAGGCTGGTGCTATTCGTCACGGTATTTCTCGTGCGCTCGTTATCGCAGAAGAAACCTATAAGCCCGCTCTTAAGAAGGCTGGTTTCCTTACTCGTGATCCTAGAATGAAGGAAAGAAAGAAGTACGGCTTGAAGAAAGCTCGTCGCGCTCCTCAGTTCAGCAAGAGATAATTCATTTATCGCAATTACAGAACGCTCTATGCAATACGCATGGAGCGTTTTTGTTGTTTTGAAAGATTATTATAATATTTTGTTGCTATTGTGGTTGTATTTTGGTATAATATAAAAAGAATAATAAGGAAGCAAAGGTTATGAACATTAGTGAAATAACAAAAAAATATGATTTTAGGTTTTCTAAAAAGTACGGACAAAACTTTATTGGCGACGAAAACTTACTTTCGGCAATAGTAAATGATGCGCAGATAACGGAAGAGGACGTTGTTTTGGAGATTGGACCTGGAGCTGGAACGCTTACAAGACAGATTGCAAAAAGAGCGAAGCGTGTGGTTGCGTACGAAATTGACAAAACGCTAGAGCCAATTCTTGACGATACTTTGGCAGATATTGATAACGTAGAAGTGATATTCGACGATATTATGGAAGTTAGCGAACAGGAAATTCGCGCAAACGTGGGTGACAAGTTCAAAATCGTTGCAAACCTTCCGTACTATATTACAACCCCTATACTTTTCAAATTTTTATCAAGCTCTTTAGGTGTAGTTAGCTTTACGGTAATGGTGCAAAAAGAGGTTGCCGAGCGTATTTGCGCAAAACCTCATACGTCCGACTATGGCGCGCTTACCGTGTCAGTTGCACTTAAAGGAGAGGCTAGTATTCCGAGAATAGTAAACCGTAACAACTTTACACCTCCGCCAAACGTAGATAGCGCGATTGTGAAAATCGATTTGAAAAAGCGTTATGATATAATGCGAGAGGATAAGATAGATGCTTTGGTAAGAGGCGCGTTCGCAATGAAGAGAAAAACGCTTGTAAACAATCTTTGCTCTTCGTTGGGGTTTAGTAGAGTGGATGCGGAAAAATATTTAGCTCAGCTTAATCTTAAGCCTACGGTAAGAGCGGAAGAGCTTAGCGCCGAGCAGTTTGCTCAGCTTTGTAACGTATTATATAGCTAAAATTTAATCACTAAAAAGTAACGAGTTGTCTATGTTTTGACAGCTCGTTTTTTGCTCAAAAAGCGCATACGTATTTACGATTTTGGTGAATTGGGGTTAAAAAACGAGCGTTTCTGAAGCGGTGTTTATTGGGTTTTATAGGGTATTAGTTGTTTGTGTTTTGCATAAAAAATGGTAAAAATTATAAAAAGTATTGACAGAACAAGTTTTTTTGTTTATAATATTAGGTGCATTAATAAAATATATTAATACTTGTTCTACAAGAGTTTAGGATTGTAAAACAGGTAAAATAGGAGGAAAAATGGATAAGAAGAAATTGCTAAAAGCAGGTCTTGCAAGCATGTTGTGTCTTACTATTGGAGGCGTGGTAGTAGCGTGCTCGGATGGTAGTGGAGATGGCGGAAAGGATGATCAACCGCCTGTAACACACGAGATAACTGCAACAATTGCTAATACCAATATCGAAGTTGGTAAAAACGAAAGTATTTCGCTTGACGTTGAAACGTTAGAGGGCGAGGAGTTTACTTGCGTTACCGATAAGTCTGGCGTTATTTTCTATGATGCTAAAAACGGTAAGATAATAGGTGTTAGCGAAGGAACTGTAAACATGACGTTTACAGTAAAGGGAAAGCCGTCGATAACCAAAACAATTACAATAACGGTTGTCGCACCTACAACTCAGTATGAGGTAATAATCGGAGATAGCGAGCCTATTAACGTTATGTACGGTCATAAGATTGAAAAGCCTGCTGACCCTGTAAAGGAGAGCACAGTGTCTACCGTATATACTTTTGACTGCTGGGTAAAAGAGGGTACTGATATTGAATGGGATTTTGATACGCCTGTAACAGGTCCTGTGGTATTGGAAGCAAAGTGGACTGAAAGTGCAAGAAAGTACACTGTAACTGTGGGCGGTGAAGAGGCAGAATACGAGTATAACAGCAAGATTACAGCTCCTGCCGATCCCGATGATTATACTACTGAAACAAAGATTTATACCTTTGAATATTGGAAGAATACAGCAACGGGTGAAAAGTGGAACTTTAACGTAGACAAGGTTATTTCCGACGGTATTGTCTTAGAGCCTTATTTTAGCGAGGCTGACAGAACGTTTGCAGTTGACGTAGAAATAGCCTCCAACCAGGTGAATCTCGGTGCGAAGCAGTATTATACGTATGAGTTTAGCGAAGCGGAAATTGAGGCTATGAACGTTGTCTTAACTGACGGAACTAATGAGTATAAGGTAGACGGCGCTGTTGAGGTTTTACCAGGCACATATACTGTAAAACTTACGTATAACGGCGTAGAATACACCAAGGAAGTAGTAGTTGGCGCTAATAATGAAAACAAGGTTGCATTTGCGCTTTCTACAAGTAAGCTTAACGGCTCGGTTGGCGGATTTAGCAGTTTTGCGCATGGTAGTAAAAAGGTAGTAAGTGGCGAAGAAGTATGGCTTGGATATTACGATTATACTTATCAAGATAAAGTTCAAGGTAGTGAGTATTATATCGAAAGTTACATTCTTTTCGAGCCAAATGACGGTAAAACTAATGCCAATCTTGTAGGACTTATGCCTGCAGTTTGTAACGAAGACCTCAGTTCTAACGGAGCAGGAAAGCTTATCGTTGGTGTAACGCAAGCAGGAAAGCTTGCATACACAATTGCAGGAGGATGGGGATCTAAAGCTATCGAGATTGCTGACGTAAGCGACAAGATTACCACAAACGGAGAGGGCGGTTACGCATATAAGTTGGGTGTGTACAGAAACGGCGCTGACTTTGCTATATTTGTAAACAACGAGTATATCGATACGATTTCGATTGGTATGTTCGAAGAATGTGGATTTGGCGTAGGATCTATGGCGGATAATCAGTCAAACGGATATACAAAGTTTGTGGAGTTTAAGTATTCGTTCAATGAAGAATTGCTTTCCGATTTGTACGACGCTTCAACAAACGAAAACGATATAGAAGTTACGGCAATTTTTGATACCGATTATGCTATTGCAAACGGTAGAAAGGTATATTATCAAGACGATATTACCTACGATCAGGCAAAACGTGTAACGCTCGAAATTTATAACAGTGATAACGAACTTGTAAAAACGGTTTATACCGCAGAGCGTAAATTTGATATTGTGCTTGCTCCCGGTGCGTATAAGGCTAAAGCAACGTTTGCAGGAACAAAGGGAACAACCGTAAAAGAGAGCGAGTTTATGCTTGTAAAGAGCTCCAGGTCGTTCGTGTTTGATCTTTCTATAACCGACGTTGGTGGATCGTATACGCTTCCCAACGGAACTAAGGTTGATTCATTCGGGCAGAATTATACCTTCCCAACAGCTGACAGTATAAGTGTTTCTGACAAAACGTATGCATATATTAACGGCGTAACCGGTAGCACGTATTATATCGAAGCAACCATTACAAAGAAAGAAAAAGGCTGGCACGGATTTATTCTTAACTCTTCGGAGGGTGCGCCCACAAATGGATTTAAGAAGGTTGCAGTAGGTGTTTATGACGACGGAAACGGAACTCCATCACTCTACGTTCAGCGTAGTATAGAGCATAATTGGGGCACTGGTATAGGTATGGGCTCTGTGGCTTCGTACACAGGCACGGGCTCAACTTATAAACTTGCTGCGCTTCGTGTAAATAACAAGTATACGTTGTACATAAACGGAACTGTGGTTTGGAGCGAAACTATCGATTCTTTAACAAAGGACGGTAAAATTCTTCCTGCGGACAATATTTCGGGCTTTGGAATATTCAGAGGACTCAACTTTAATCCATCTGCTCCTACTTTGAAAGATATTAAGTATACAACTAACTTAGAAGCTATAAACGCTATCTTTAAGGGTGTAAACGCAACGCTTGAGTGTGATGACAGCGTAAGCGTTGTATCTGGCGATAGAGTTGTTAAAAACGGCGGATCGGTTTACGGAATTGAGGGAACAACCAAAAAGGTTAAGGTGGAAGTTCCCGAGGGTAAAGTTATTTCTTACCTCTCCATACAAGTAAACGGTAAGGAGCAAAAAGTTTCTTACGCTCCCGACGGATCGTTTATGTTTGACCTTACAGAATGGGGTAAGATTGTAGTAGACGTTGAGTTTGAAGAAGCAAAAGAAACCACTCTTACTCTCTCTTATGCGTCAGCGTTTGTAGAAAAAGATGGCAAGAAAATTGCGCTTTATGACCTTAGCGATATTAACCCGGCGGATATTGAGGTAGAGGTTATTAACGTTTACGGAGGAAAGACGGAGTCGTTCGTGTTTGACGGAACGAGTAAAACTCTTAACGTAAATACTGGAACGTTTAAGATTAACTTTGTTTACAAAAACAATTTGTGGAGCAAGGATATAGTTGTAGGTGAGGACGGAGCAGAAGTTGTTGGATTGCTTTCAGACGTTTATCTTGGCGGAGCAATTACATTTACTACAAATACTGGCGCTCAGACAACTATTAAGTCGTTTGATAAAGCAGAAGTTGGCTCAACTTCCGGTAACGGTTGGGCGCTTGTAGACGGATACCGTAATAATATAAGCACCTCTAGTTATACTTTTGCATTCCAAAATGAAGTAGTTGGTAGCAAGTATTATCTAGAAGGCGTGTTTGACTCTACACAGACTTCTTATAGCATGTATGACAATAAATTCTCAGGCTTGCTTATCGCTCATGTAAATGATACTGCTTTGGACGGAAATGGACACAGTAAGTCGGTAGCGTACATTAAAAACGATAGTGTTGTGCTTGGAACTACGGACACTTGGTCGCTTTCTATGCCTATTACTATTGCAAACTACAAAGACGTGCTTGGCGAGGGTAATTACGATCCTACCGCTGTTAAGCTTGGTGTTCTCAGAAATGGAACAGACTTCTATTTCTTTGTAAACGACGTATTCGTAGCGTATAGAAAGATTGATACTTACGGTAATAACGTAAGCGGATTTGGTGTTGCATCCAACGTAGTTAATAACGTAATTTCCAACTTTAACTATACGACTAACGAGCAGGCGTTAAACGAAATAACCTCGGGTATTCAGGTAACTAATCGTTCTATTGATATCTACTTGATTGCAGGTCAGTCCAACGCTGCTGGATATACCAACTTTAACTCTGTAAACTTGCTTCCCCTTGACGAGCATTATATCTACGGATATCAGAACATTATGTACGCAGGTAATGCGGAATCTTCTGCAAACAACTATACAACAACGGTTGATCACGAGCATCCTTGGTCGTTGCTCCGTGCAGGACAAGGCGCAGGAACAGGTAAGATTGGACCCGAAATTGGTATGGCAAACGTTCTTTCTTCTTACTATAACGTAGAAAGCGGAAAGCAAGCAGGATTTATTAAGTTTGCTCACGGCGGAACTTGCTTGCTCGACTCTATTACTGGCGAAAATAAAGCGGGCGGAAACTGGGTATCTCCCTCTTATGAGGCAACCATTACTCCTAAATCTCCCGGAAAGCTTACCGGTGGATTGTACAGAAGCTTATTAGAGCAGGTAGAAAAGAATATCGGCGAGCTTAAGGCAATGGGATATTCTGATATTAACGTTAAGGGCTTGTATTGGATGCAGGGTGAGTCTGACAAGGGAAATCCCACCGAATACTTAAAGGCGTTCAAGTACTTTGCGTCAGACGTCAGATCCGACCTTACAAAGATTTGCGGTCAGGATTTGTCTAAGATGCCCATTCTTATCGGCGAAATTTCCAGAACGTCTGGATCTGCTGTTCAAGGTACGGTAAGTACCAATAATGCGTTCATTGCAATGCAGAGAACTATTCCCGACCACGTAAACGATACTTACGTTATTGCGGCAGGTGATTACGATATCAACAAGCTTGTAAACGGAAGCAATACGGCTGTTGGAACGGATAGCTGGCACTGGAACTACAAAGACCATATCGAGATTGGTAAGCTTGTAGGAAACTGTATTCTTGACAATATTTTGGACTAATACAACTACTAAAGTAACTAAAACGGGTTTTACAATTTCGTAAAGCCCGTTTTTCTTGCGCATAAAATAAATTATTTTTTTAATTGGGCTTGCAATTTAAAAAAATTTGTGATATAATACCATACACTGTATATAGAGGAATATAATGGATAGAAGAAAGACTTGCGCTTTTACTGGTAATCGACCGCAAAAGCTTCCATGGGGAGAAGATGAGAATGATTATAGGTGTATTGCGGTTAAAAATAGAATACGCGAAGAAATTCTAGGCGCGATAGAGAGAGGCTACGATACGTTTATTAGTGGAATGGCTTTAGGCGGAGATATATACTTTGCCGAAGAAGTTCTAAACCTTAAAAAGACGTACGATATCAAGCTTATTTGCGCCATACCCTTTCCCGATCAGAGCAAGGGATGGAAAGATAAAGACGTAGATAGATACTATGATATTTTGTCAAAAGCAGACGAGGCTATAACGCTGAGCGCGCATTACACAAGATTTTGCATGCACAAGCGTAACAGGTTTATGGTGGATAACAGCACGTTGTTGCTAAGCTTAGATTATGCAAATGACGGCGGAACAACGTCGACAGTTGCCTATGCAACTAAGCAAAACTTAGTAATTGTATCAGTCAAATAAAAAAAATTTATAATTTATGTAAAAAATAAAAAAAAACTGCATAAAAACAGTTTACAAACCAATGAAAAATGCATATAATATTGTCGCAACGTGCATCAGTGGTTTAGCTAAAAGATAAGAAAAAATTTAATCGGAGAAAAGAAGATGTTTGTTTTATGTCCTAGATGCGAACTTAATTACATTGAGGAAGAAGAAGAGTATTGCAAAATTTGCAAGGCAGAAATGGGTCTTATTGATCCTAACGAGGTATTTATGCCCGAGGATGATGAGGTTGAAGAAGGTAAGCTTTGTCCTATCTGCAAAATCAATTACATTGAAGACGGCGAAGAGATGTGTTTGATGTGCAAGCGTGAAAAGGAAGAGAAAGTTGCTGCTGAAAAAGCAGAGGAAGAGTCTATTAACAACTGGCGTGACGAAGATGTTACTGCTGATGACGAAGAAATGGAAATTTCGCTTTCCGACCTTGAGGAAGAAGAGGAAGAAGAGGAAGAGAAGTCTTCTAAGCGTAAAGATGACGACGATTTTAACTACGACGTCGATCCTAACGACTTTATCGGCGACGATGAGGACGAAGAAGAGGAAGAAGAGGAAGACGACGACCTTCTTTAATGAAAAAACTAAATAAAGTAAACGCCTTAGCTTTTTGCTTTGGCGTTTTTACGTTTATATCAAAAATAAATATTTTAAATGTTAAAAACAGGGTTAAAACGCTTTACAACTTTAGCAGAATAAAGTATAATTTACATACTGCTTATATTGCTTTAGCCAACTAAAGTGATAAAGTGGGGTAAATTAAAAATTATTTATACAAGGAGAAAAAATAAAATGAAAAAGATTATTACGTTTATTATGACGGCAATAATGGCAGCGGTAGCGCTTTTCAGCTTTACAGCTTGCGGTAGCGATCAAAAGACCGTTACCATAGGTTATACCGATTACGCACCCATGAACTATACCGAGAATGGAAAGCTTGTAGGTTTTGATACCGAGCTTGCTCGTAAGACATTTGAGGATCTTGGATACAAGGTAAGATTTAAGCTTATCGAGTGGTCCAACAAGTATATGGAACTTAGCAGTGGCAACATTGATTGCGTATGGAACGGATTTACAATGAACAGCTCTGATAAAGTTAATGGACAAGACACTCCAAGAAGCGAAATTGTTGATTTTACTAGCCCATATATGTATAATGCTCAGTGTATTATCAGAAGAGCAAACGCTCCTGAAATTACCAACGTTGCAGATTTTGCAGGCAAATCCGTAGCTTTCGAAGCTGGTTCAGCGGCAGTTGATTTTGTTAGCAGTCTTTCCGGTATTAACCAAAAGCCCGTAACTTCTCAGATGGACGCATTGAAAGAAGTTAACGCAGGTACTGCAGATTACGCGGTTGTAGACGTTATTCTTGCAAAGGCAAACGCTGGAAAGGGTAACTTTAGTAGCCTTGCTATAAACGAAGGTTTAGAGATGGCTCAGGAGCTTTATGCAGTTGCATTCAAGAAGGGTAGCGATCTTACCGAAAAGGTAAACGAGCTCTTCGACAAGTATGCTAAAGACGGTTCTATGGTAGAACTTGCAACCAAGTACGGTCTTGAAAACGTTGTTATTCTTGACGGTTACGTTGACTAATAAACAATTAAATTTATGAAAGAATTTATATACGTTACCCAAAGCCTTTTAGAAGGCTTTGGGGTAACTTGTCTTTTATTCGCTTTAACGCTTGTTTTTGCGCTTCCGTTAGGACTTATAATAGCTTTCTTAACGATGAGTAAGTTTAAGCCAATAAAGTATTTGTTTAAGGTAATAGTGTGGATTGTAAGAGGTATTCCTCTTATGCTTCAACTTTTTATCGTGTACTACTTGCCTGGAATGTTAAACAACGGCATAAATCCGTTTGGTCAGTTGGATAATTTCTTATATTTTGAGCTAGGTATTGACTTTGGTGGAGCGCTTGTTGCAACTCTTATTGCATTTTCGCTTAACTATGCTTGCTACTTTTCGGAGATTTTCCGTGGCGGTATAGAGTCTATTCCAAAAGGTCAGACGGAAGCTGGTAAAGTTTTGGGAATGACTAAGGGACAGATTTTCTCTAAGGTTGTTTTAATGCAAGTAATAAAGCGCATTATTCCCCCTATGAGCAATGAAATTATTACGCTAGTAAAAGATACCGCGCTTGCTCGTGTTATAAGTGTTATAGAGATTATTAAGGTAGCGGATATGTTTGCAGCAGACGCGCTTATTTGGCCACTTTTCTATGCTGGAGCATTCTATCTTGTCTTTGTAGGAATACTAACGCTATTGTTTGGCTTTATCGAAAAGAAACTTTCGTATTACAAGGTGTAAAATTATGGCATATCTACAATTAACAAATATTCATAAGAACTTTGGTAGTACGCAGGTATTAAAAGGCGTAGACCTATCGCTCGAAAAAGGTGAGGTTCTCTCTATTATCGGTTCGTCTGGTAGCGGAAAGACAACGCTACTTAGATGTATTAACTTTTTAGAAACGCCAAATATTGGAAGTATGGTTCTAGACGGCGAAACGCTTTTTGACTGTTCGGTAAACGAAAAGGAGAGTAGCGCTCAGCTTAGAGAAAAAACTCTTAACTTTGGCATGGTGTTCCAGTCTTTCAACCTTTTCCCGCAGTATACGGTTTTTAAAAACATTACGCTTGCCCCCACGCTTTTGATTAAGCATGACGCAAAGGTACTAAGGGATAAGCTTTTGCAAGAAAGAAAAGAACAGCTTGCTAAAAAGGCTCAAAACGGCTCTACGGTCGGTGGAAAAAAACTTAGGACTGATATTAGCGAAAACGATCTATTGGTGGAGCTAGAACATTTAAAAGCTTTTAAGACAAGACTCAAGTCTGCTGAAAAGATAAGCGCAGAAGATGTAAATGAGGAGCTGAATTTCTTAAGCACTTTTGAAAACAAACTTTATGAAGAGGAAAAAATTCTTACTGTTAAAGAGATAAACAAGCAAGTAGAAGAGTTTAAGGATAGAAGAAAGAAAGAGATTGCTGAGTATGGAGAAGAGCTTCTTGCAAAGATAGGTCTTGTAGAAAAGCGAAATAGCTATCCTTGCGAGCTATCAGGCGGTCAGCAACAGCGTGTTGCAATAGCGCGCGCCCTTGCAATTAAGCCCAAAGTATTATGCTTTGACGAGCCAACATCTGCGCTAGATCCCGAGCTTACCGGCGAAGTATTAAAGGTTATTCGTTCGCTTAAGGACGAGGGTAGAACAATGATAATAGTTACACACGAAATGGGCTTTGCCAAGCACGTGTCCGACAAGATTTTGTTTATGGCGGACGGCGTTGTAGAAGAAGAGGGAGATCCTGTTCAACTTATCGAAAACCCAAGATCGGAAAAACTAAAAGCTTTTCTTTCAAACGTAAGCGAGAAGGAAGAAATATAAAATGCATAAAAAACACGTTACGTATGTAAAAAAAACGTAACGTGTTTTTGTTTATACAGCTTTTATTTTAACTTCTCCACAAATAATTTCTTTGTACGAACAGCACAGCGATGAAACTAACGGGTTGTTTTCTACTTTTATCATAAACAAGTTGGGGTGTGCGGAAACTATTGTTCCGTTGTATTTTTCCACTTTGTTTCTGCCTCTGTTTACCGCCACTTTAATAGGTTTTTGAATGAGTGTATACACTTCATTTTTTGCTTCTTGTAGGGTTTTACATCTTTTAATCATATTTTTATTATGCCCTTTTTTTAATCTTTTAGTCTGAAATTTGCATAAACTTTTACCTTGTGCATAAGATATACTGTTATAAAAAGGAGGGCGTATATGGTTTTTAATCCCGTTTACGAAAATATTAACGCGCTTAGCGCAAAAAAAGGAGAAACCGTCCAATCGGTTGTGGAAAGTTCATTTACTCTAAAAGATTTAGGCGAGGTGCTGAAAATTGATTGTAGGTGCAAAATTAACAGGGTGGAAATCGCCGATGGATATATTAAGGTGGATGCTAATGCTAAGTATAAGATTTTGTACATTAACAGTGATAATGCTTTGCAAAGTGAAAGTTTTGATACCAATTTTAGCGCAAAATCGCCTACGAGCTTAAAGAATGGTAAGGTTAGAGCAGTTTGTGAGCCTATTGATACCGGTATTTCGGCGCAGTCAGGCAACGAAGTTAAAATTGCATCCGTTATTGAAATAGGTTTTATTATTACTGATTGCGAAAGTGTAAAAGCGCTCTCTACTGCCTCTAGTGGGTTTTATCTAAAGGATACACCCGAAACTTATATAGAATGTAAATGCTCGGATAATGCTAAGACCGAGTATTCGCTAAGCGACAAAACTTTTATGGATGACGTTATTTTTTCGCGTGCAACGTGCGTTATTAATAAGCGTAGCGCTGGAGTGGAAAATATTTGCGTTGAGGGCGAAGTAATACTAGAAACGGTGGGAACAAAAGGTGGCGAAATATGTTCGCAAACGCTTGTAATTCCGTATAGCGAAACGTTTGAATGTAATGGAGCAAGCTATGGGGACATGGTAATTGCCAACGTTTGCGTAACGTTTTGCGACGCGGTAGTTGTATCGGAGAGCGAGGGTAATAAACTAGACGGTGTAGTAAGATGCGACTTTGATTTTGCGCTGTATTGTGAGCGTGAATTTTTGAACGTGGGCGATGTGTTTAGTGTAAAGAAACAATTGCTTCCGACCTTAAAAAGTCATAACGTATGCGAGAAAATCAGTAATTTTACCGTATTAGAGCGAGTTGACGGAAACGTAAAGCTTGGGGATAATATGCCTGCTTGCGACGTTATTTTGTCGGCTTGCGCGTTTGATGCGGTAGTAAATTCTGTAAAGTGTGAAGATGGTAGTTTGCTTGTAGAGGGTGCAGTATCTGGACGAGTGATATATTCTTGTTCGTCGCCCGATAAAACTGTTTCTGCTTACGTAGTAGCACCTTTTAGCTTTTCCGCGTTACTTCCTCTTAGCGACGAAGAGGTTGTGGCAAAGGCTGACGTTACGGCAGTTACGTGTAGAGTAAGGAGAGGCAACGAGATTGATATAAAAGCGGATTTATCTGTGGATGTAATTGCGTTTAGGAATAAAGAGATTGCAGTAATTTCCGAGCTTTTAGAGGGAGATGATATCGTTGTGCCCACGTCGGCTTTTTCGGTGTATATTGCTGAGGGCGGAGAGAGTTTGTGGGACGTGTCGGGGGCGTTGGGTATAAATCCCGATACTCTTACCGAGCAAAATTCCTCACTTACCTTTCCTCTTGTAAAAGGCGATAGAATAACAATTTATCGCGCGCTTGACAGTAAAAAAATATAATGATATACTATACGTATGATAAAAGTTAAAGTTAATGCAAAAGTTAATATTTCCCTGCTCGTAAACGGAACTGATAGCGAGGGATACCATATGCTTGATTCGGTTGTGGCGTCTGCAAATATTGCGGACGTTATTTCCGTGCAAAAAAATGATAAGGACGAGGTTATATTATCTTCTAAAGATGGTGGCATTGCAAATAAAATTCTCGCTCTTATTTTAAAAATGCGAGCAAGTTACGATTTTCCATGCGTTTTGGTAAATGTAGAAAATAACATTCCGCTAGGAGCAGGACTTGGCGCGTCCAGCGCGGATATGGCAGGCGTTATTATTGCTTTAGACGAGCTTTTTGACCTTGGACTAAGTCACGGACAGCGCGTTGCGATTGCTGACAGTACGGGTTGTGATACCGCATTTATGTTAGAGGGCGGATGCGGAAAAATAATAAATCGCAGTACGGTTGTGGATAGATTTTGCATGCAAGAACGCAACGCTGTTATTGCGGTAAAAGGTTTTTGCAATACGGCAGACGTTTTTAGACTTTACGATAGCTTACCCAAAACATTGCAGGCATTTGACAACGTGGCTGTTATTCAAGCTCTGAAAACTAACGAGAGCGTTGTGGGAATAACGGCAAACGATCTTACGGTAGCGTCTTCTACCTTAAATCCTAATATTACAAGAGCGATTGAGATTTTGGGAGAGGGAGCGTATATGTCGGGAAGCGGAAGCTCGGTTTTTTGTTTTGACGCAAGCGATGATAAAATAGCTAAGCTGAAAAGCGATGGCTTTGCTGTTTTTGAGTGTAAGATAGGAAATTTTGTTACGCAAGTTATAAAAGAATAAAATTGTGGATATAATCTTCGTCAAAGTATATGGCGAGGATTATTTTTTATGAAGAAAGGTATTGTGGTAATTTTAAGTTTTTTGATAATTTTTATTTTTTGTGGAATAAATTTTGTACGCTCTACTCATACTACTATCGAAGAAGGGTATGAGCTTTTGAGGATACATATCCGTGCAAACAGCAACGACAAAGACGACCAATCGGTTAAACTCCTTGTCCGAGATGCGGTTGCGCAGTATCTATCCTCCGCTCTGCGCACCGCGTCGTCTTTGGAAAAAGCAAAGCAGATTGTTTCCGACAAGCTTACAACTCTTACGGAGATTTCCAACAGAGTTCTTAGGGAAAACGACAAGACGTACGCAAGCAGTGTGAAGCTTACCAACGAGTATTTTCCAACGCGAGCCTATAACGATATTGTTGTAAAAAGCGGTCATTACGACGCTTTGGTAATATCTTTAGGCGAGGCAAAAGGAGATAATTGGTGGTGCATTATCTATCCGCAGTTGTGCTATCAAAGCACAGGAAACGGCAAAGTTGTGTACAGGTCAAAACTTAAAGAACTTTGGGATAAATATTTCGGCTAAAAAAGCATTTTTACTCCTCTTCCTTATTTTAAAAAGGATTACGTCAAGGCGAAGAAAAACGTGTTTTTACGGTTTTTAGAGATACGTATACTCCAAACGCGTACATTTTACGCTAAAAAGTGACGTTATCTTATTGCTTGGCGTAAGTCCTTTTTTGATTTTTTATGGGGGAATATATGGAAAAGAGTAAGGTTTTATCAAATGAAAAAAGTATAAGACTGCAAGTGATTTTAGTGTGCGCGCTTACTGCATTATTGGTGGTGTGCGCGTGTTTTTGTGCGCCGTACAAAGCGGATGCGTACGTGGTTAAGGGGAATACGCCTGCCAATATTCGAGCTGTTCAGCAACGCCTTTCAAACCTCGGCTATTATAATTATAAGGTAGACGGAATTTGGGGGTGGCGGACTAGTAACGCGGTAAAAAAATTCCAACGCGACTATGGTCTTGTTGCAGACGGAATAGTTGGCAAGAACACCGAAAAGGCGCTTAAAATCACGCTTGGTGGATCAAGTAGCAGTTCTTCGTTGTCTACCTCCGAGCGTAACTTGCTTGCAAGGTGTGTATACGCGGAAGCTCGTGGCGAGCCGTATGCAGGTCAGGTGGCAATAGCTGCGGTAGTGCTAAACAGAGTGCGTTCGTCCTCTTTCCCTAACACCGTGTCGGGCGTAATTTATCAAAAGGGAGCTTTTACGTGTGTCAGCGACGGACAGATTAATATGACGCCAAACTCTACTGCGTATAAGGCGGTAACTGATGCAATGAATGGTTGGGATCCTACGAACGGATGCTTGTATTATTACAATCCTGCAACCGCTACAAGCAAGTGGATATGGTCGCTAAAAGTAGAGTTGACTATTGGTAGACATTCGTTTGCAAAGGCGTAAAGGAGGTAATAGTATGAAAAATAAAACAATATTTTCGGCAATTATTTCGGGTTTATCTCTTACCTTGACATTACTTGCCGTAACGTTTGTGTTAGTTATGGGCGAGCTTACGGCAAAAAAAGGAGAGCTTGACAACGTGTATGAGAGCAGTTTTTATTCGTTTTGTGATAACGTTAACAACTTAGAAACCGATCTTGGCAAGCTTACGGTCGCAAGAGGAAGTGCGGATAGTATAGGAACTATAAACGACGCAAGAGCGCATGCTCAAAGCGCAATTGATTCATATTCGCTTTTGCCCTTAGATTTTAGCTCAGAGCAGTCTTGTCTTAAGTTTCTCAATCAAGTTTGCGATTGGTCAAACAGCTATGCAAAGGCAGTAGCTAAAGGTGATACCGATGAATACGCGGAGGGCGCGGAAAAACTTTATAAGTGCGCAAAAGAGCTAAACTCTCAGCTTAAAGAGATTGTAAATAAGGTAAACGGCAACAAGATAGCGCGACTTAGCGGAACAGAGCTTTTGGGAAATAATTTGGTGGATCTCAATCTTTCGGTAAAGTCGCTTAGCGTAGAATATCCAACGCTTATTTATGACGGACCGTTTTCGGACAGGGAAGAATTTGTCGCAAAAGCGCTTGAAAATAAAAGGGCAATAAGCGAGGACGAGGCGATAAATATTGCTAAAAGTCAGCTTAATATGAGCGGGATTGAAGTGCTTGGAAAAAGCGATAGAAAGGTAGCAGTATACGAATTGTCAGGCAAGGTAGAAGACAGAGAGGCTTATGCGTGTATTACGCAAAAAGGCGGATACGTATCATTGTTTTTGTGCAATTGCGACGAGCATACAGGTGAGTATTTGTCCGAAAAAAGCATAGAAAAGCTAATGAAAGTAAAGCTTGAAAGCTTGGGTTATACTAATATGCAAGCGGTTTGGAAGAACAATAACGACGGGCATATTTATATGAACTTTGCGCCAAAAGTAGACGGCGTAATATATTATACCGACCTTGTAAAAGTACGTGTTGCGCAAGAGAGCGGAAAGGTTGAAGGCATTGAAGCAAGCGGTTACGTTTCCTCGTTTACTAAGCGCGATTATAAAGCTAAAATAAGTAAAGCGCAAGCTGAACGAGGAGTAAAATTGGATGATATTATTCTAACTCGTCTTGCCGTTATTCCAAGCGGAACAAGCGAACGCTTTTGCTACGAGGTGCATGGAATTTACAATGACGAACAGTATTATATCTATATCGACGCAATAACAGGTGAGCAGGTTGACATTTTAAAGGTAATCGGTTCGGATCAGGGCGAAGTGGTAATGTAAAAACAAACTTCCAAGGGGTAAAACCTTTGGGAGTTTTTTATATTCTTGCCTTGCATTTTTAATTTTGGGTATTGACAAAAAGTAGAGGTTTGTGGTATTCTTATTGGTAGGAGAAAATTTATGGAGAAATACGACGTTATAATTATTGGCGCAGGGCCGGCAGGGCTTACGTCCGCGTTATACGGAGCAAGAGCTAACCGCAAAGTTCTGGTGCTTGACGGAGAGTTTGGATTGGGCGAGGCGGGCAAGATTATGCACCTTGAAAACTATCCGGGAATAGAGAGCGTGGATGGACTTTCCTTCTTGTTTGCTTTACAATCTCAGGCAAAAAAGGCTGGCGCGGAGATTGTTAGCGAAAGCGTAACAAGAATAGACTGCTCGGCAAAAACTGTAACAACAAAAAATCGCACGTACAACGCGGATAATATTATACTTGCTACGGGGTGCAAAAGTCAAAAGCTAGGACTTAAAGGTGAAAAAGAGCTTATTGGGTATGGCGTGAGCTATTGCGCAACGTGCGACGGCACGCTATTCAGAGGCCGGGAGGTTGCTCTTGTTGGGCGAGGAAGAAAGGCGGAAGACGACGTAAGATATCTTGCTAAAATCGTAAAAAAGGTTTATTATATAACTAGCGATAAAAATTATATAGCGGATAACGTGGAAAATTTGGACGTTAAAGTTTTGGAGCTTGTGGGAAATCCGCTCGAAAAAATTATATTAAGTAACCAAAAACAGCTATACGTCCCCGTGATTTTCGTAAATATTGGCTATCTTCCTGAAACATCATTGGTTTTAGGACAGGTTAAAACAGACGAGAAAGGATATATAATTACTGATGAGAATATGCAAACTGACGTAAAGGGAATTTATGCGGTTGGAGATATCAGACAAAAGAGTTTAAGACAAATAGTAACGGCGTGCGCAGACGGCGCGGTTGCCGTAGAACATGCAATAAGGAGAAAGAAGTAAAAGTATGAACGTAGAAAGAGCAATATCTGTAAGAAGAAGTATAAGAAAGTTTAACAGCAGACCTATTGGTGATGAGATTTTGCGCAAGATTTTGCTTGCAGGTAACGACGCGCCCAGCGCGCTCAACAATCAGGATAAAGCGATTGTAGCAATAGTGGGCGATAATGCAAAAGCTAAGCTTAACGAGGTTGTAAAAAATAATTCTACTCCCGAAACGATTGAGAGAATTACCGCGCGTCTTAACGGCGAGTTTAATTTCTTTTACAATGCGCCCGTGCTTATTTTAGTAACGTCCAGCAACACGTTGTATCCAGAGGCAGATTGCGCGTGCGCTATCGAGAATATGTATCTTCGTGCTACCGATTTAGGTCTTGGCGCGTGCTGGATCAATCAGTTGACGAAGGTAAACTATCCCGAGCTTAAAGAGTTTTTGAAAAAATCTGGACTTAGCGAGGATTATGTTGTATATGGCGCGCTAGCTATCGGATATACGGATGAAACTTTTACAACTAAAGAAAAGAAAAACCGTATAATCGTAGTAAGATAAGGAGAAATATAATTATGATGACGGTAAAACAAATTAACTTAAGCGAAGAGTACGGAATTCCTGGAAATGCTAAACTTGATATCTATCTTCATGAGATAACAAACGAGATAAGAGGTAAAAAGTATACCTTAAACCGTAAGGCAATGGTAGTAGTTCCCGGCGGTGGTTACGGTATGGTATCCGTGCGCGAGGGTGAGCCTATTGCTATCGACTTTTTCAATCGCGGATACAATGCGTTCGTGCTTTATTACGACGTAGCGCCCAACCGTTATCCAATGCAAATAACTCAGCTTGCTTGCGCAGTTGACTATGTTAAAAAACACGCCGAAGAATTTTGCATCGACGCAAATGAGGTTTGCGCAGTTGGATTCTCGGCTGGCGGACATCTTACGGGCTGTTTGGCAAATATGTGGAATTGCTTGCCTCAAGACTATCTTGCTGGCAAGGATATTGACGCTAAGGTAAAAGCGGTTGTGCTTTCGTATCCCGTAATTTATAACGATTCTCACGTAGGCTCGTTTAAGAACCTTTTGGGAATAACCGACGTGGAAAACGATCCGATGGCAAACGCTCTTTCTTTGGATAGAACTGTAACTGCTGATAATCCCCCTTGCTTTATCTGGACTACCGCAACTGACGCGTGCGTAAACCCTATGGCTACCGTAAAATACGTTGAGGCGTACCTTAAGGCAGGTATTACAGTTGAGTGTCATATGTGGCCGTACGGAGGACACGGCGCGGCTACTTGCGACGGAAGAACTAACGAAAATTACGAGGACGTTTTTCCAGCAAGAGAATGGCTCGATCTTGCCGATAGATTTATTTGTAAGCTTAAATAATTATGATTCACTCAATGTCCGGTGGCGTAATAAAAAAGTACGCTACGAAAACACTTATTAAAGTAAGATTTGACGATATTGTCAAGTGGTATGAATGCTTAGTTCCGGTGTTTGTGGGAGATACCGCAATAGCGGAAATTGAGGGCGAAGAAAAAAGCGGGAAGGTGGAAGAAGTGCTAAATCAAGTAACTGCCGACAAGTCCCCAGTGCCGTTTTCTTCATTGAAAGAAATTTTACAAATATCCGAGTAAATGTAACGAAAAATCATATACGTATATGAGAAAAACTCACAAAACTAATGCAGTTTTGTGAGTTTTTTGCTTGCGAGGATATTTAGTTTTTATTTGCTTGTTGAGTTTTTAGAGCGTAGTAGCCCTCTATATTATCGTGTTCGCTTACCGTAAATTCCGTTTTGTTTAAGTATTTCAAAATTTCGATAAGGGCAATACAACCAATGCCTATAACTCTAGCGCGCTTTTCGCCAATAGAGGGGAAAGTTTTTGCAATATCTTCGCTATCTTTGCAAGCGTAAATTTGATCTTCTAGCTTAATTAGTTCGTCAAGCGTTATAACAGAGCCGTGGTTAGAGGTTGCGTCGTAAGTCTGCATTTTTTTGACCATTGCCGAAAGCGAAGTAGCAGTTCCGCCTATGCCTACTGCCTTGTACGTAAAGCGCGGATATTTTTTTACTTGTTCGCTATAATAATCGTGAGTTTTTTGTCTGTCGTTGTTGCATATATCCCTAACGCGCATTACGCCTATTGGTAAGCTTAGCCCGTTTTCTATTTGCTTTTCACCCTGCACAAGCTCTATCGAAGCTCCGCCAATGTCTATCACGCACACCTTTTCGTTTTGAGCGTTTGCACCTATAAATCCGCACAACGCTTCGTCGCTTCCCGAGATAACGTCAATGGATATTCCGGTGGCGTTTTGTACGATTTCGGACACTACGTATGCGTTTTTTCCGCTACGCATAGCTTCTGTTCCAAATACAAAAATACGATCAGCGCCCTTTTGTTTTGCTTCGTTTATAAAATTTATTATAGCGCTTGTTGTGCGCTCGATAGCTTCTGGGAGTAAAGAACCCGTTATGGCTAGATTTTCTGATAAAAAGGTGGTGCTTACCTTCTTAGGATTTACAATCTTGTTTTCCATAAAGCATAGGCGGACCGAGTTGCTTCCGATATCTATTACTGCATCCATATTATTTTTCGCTTACCCCTACGTAAACTTCTTCGTCCGGGTTTGATTTATCCAAGTATTCTCTTGCGTATCTGTCGGTGTAGTCTGAAGATTGTTTGTACTCTATTTCGGTTTGGTTTTTTTGAATTGTCTGCTCTAGTGATGCAAGCTGATTTTTAAGCTCGCGCTCTTTTGCTGAAAGGTTTACGGATTTTATGATATTTGCAACTAATGCAACTATAAGTATTCCTATAAAAGCGATAAGCGAAACCGAAAGGATTTTTACAAACTGAGGTTTGTTGGTAATCAACTTAAAAAGCGTTCTCCTTATTTTATATTTGCGCGGTTATTTTTTTAGACAATAATTGTATTATTGTTGCCAACTTTTACCGCGCAGTTTAAGTATAGCATACTAACGCAAAAAATTCAAGGGCATCTTGTAAAAAATTTTGTAAAATACTATAAAAATAATTGACAAAAATCGCAAAACTTTATACAATATGTTTGTTTAGTTAAAATAAACCCAAAGTTTATTATAAAGTGACTTCTTTACGGAATGAATTTTGTTATCAAACCGGTTTTGTTTTGACTATTTTTTTGTTTGGTACTGATAAAAATTGTGGCATAGCCATTTGTTTTATTACTATTATAACGGAGGACTTAAAATATGGAGCTTGGAGCTAAGATAAAAGCATTGCGACTGAAAAACAGGCTAACGCAAGGCGAGCTTGCGGACAG
Organism: Clostridiales bacterium; assembly: GCA_015055625.1. Lineage (GTDB taxonomy): Bacteria > Bacillota > Clostridia > Christensenellales > Pumilibacteraceae > RUG12826. Next base: position 76,294 of record SVHU01000005.1, read on the forward strand.
GTGTGAGCTTACAAAGGGATATATATCACAGCTAGAGAACGAACTAACAAGTCCGTCGATAGCAACGCTTAAAGATATTTTGCAAACGCTGGGCTCGTCGCTTAACGAGTTTTTCTCGGATGATGACGATGAAAAAGTGGTGTTTGGTAAAGAGGATTACTTTGTCAAAGAAACCGAGGATTTTAACGTAACTTGGCTAGTTCCTTCCGCGCAAAAGAATGTGATGGAAGCGATAAGAATGGAGATTGCGCCAAACAAGTCGAGCGAGAACGATTTACCGCACGACGGTGAGGAGTTTGGGTACGTTCTTGAGGGTAAGATAAGAGTAAACTTAGGAAAAAAGAAGTTTGTAGCAACGAAAGGCGAAACGTTTTATTTTAGGGCAGACAAAACGCATAATATTCAAAACCTTACGGATAAAAAAGCTGTTGTGTTGTGGCTTAGCTGTCCACCTAATTTTTAAGAGAGGAAAAGAAAATGAAAGAAAAACAGAATGTAAAAACCGATAAAATTATAGAAGTTAAAAACGTTACGAAAATCTTCGAGGACGGCGTTACCGTTATCGACGATATGAACCTTTCGATAAAGCGCGGACAATTTGTTACGCTCTTAGGTCCGTCGGGTTGTGGAAAAACCACGTTACTTAGAATGATTGCAGGCTTTGACACGCCTACTAAGGGTAATATTTATATCGAAAACGAGGAGGTTACTAACGAGCCTCCGTATAATCGTCCCGTAAACACCGTATTCCAAAAATACGCGCTTTTCCCACACCTTAACGTTTTTAAGAACGTTGCGTTTGGTCTTAAGCTCAAAGTTATTGAAAGTGTGGATGAAAATGGCAAGAAAATAAAGAGAAAGCTTAGCAAAAAAGAGATTGAAGAAAAGGTAAATAGAGCGCTTAAGCTTGTGGACTTGGAAGATTATGGACATAGAAACGTAAATTCGCTTTCGGGCGGTCAGCAACAGCGTATCGCTATTGCAAGAGCGCTTGTTTGCGAGCCTAAAGTTCTGCTTTTGGATGAACCGCTCGGAGCGCTTGACCTTAAAATGCGTAAGGAAATGCAGATAGAGCTTATGAATATGCACAAGAACTTGGGCATAACCTTTATTTATGTTACGCACGATCAGGAAGAAGCACTTACTATGAGCGACGTGATCGTGGTGTTAAACGACGGTTATATTCAGCAGGTTGGCACTCCTAAAAAGATTTACGACGAGCCAGCGAACGCGTTTGTTGCAAACTTTATTGGTGAAAGTAACATTTTGTCGGGTGTTATGCTCAAAGATTACGTGGTAAAATTCTTGGACAAAGAGTTTGAGTGCTTGGATAAAGGTTTTTTGAAAAACGAGAAAGTCGATCTTGTAATTCGTCCCGAGGATATCAAAGTGTACGCTAAAGATAGCGGTAAAGGACAGTTTGAAGGCGTTGTAACCTCGTCAGTTTTTAAAGGTACGTATTACGAAATGAATATTCTTGCTTCTGAATATGAGTTTACCGTGCAAAATACCACCGAGCGTAAAACTGGTGAGATTGTGGAACTTAAGATTGTTCCCGATAGTATACACATTATGAGAAAACTACGTACCGTAAACGAGTTTAAGGGCGTAGTAAGTAGCGAAAATACCGTGTCGTTCTGTGGCGGTGAATTTGAGTTTGTAAACGACGGAACGCACGAAAAGGGTGATGAGGTAAATGTAAAAGTTCCGTTTGACGGAATAGAGATTACTGACGACGAAAACGACGGTATTATCGGTGCTAATATTACTCAGGTGCTTTATAAGGGTACTTACTATCAGGTTCAAATATATTCTGATACCGATGAAGACTTCTATACTGATACTCCTTATGAGTGGGATATAAATGATAGAGTTGGTATTAAGATTGCGCCCGAAAAGATTACCCTTACAAAGGTGGAAGAAGAGGAAGAACAATCTAAAACTAGTGGAGAGGAGGTCGTAAATGAAGCCTAAGTTCAAACGCACCTATTTTGCCTTTCCGTACGCGTTACTGTGCGTATTGTTTGTGGTAGTTCCGCTAGGAATAATGTTGTACTTTGCATGTACGGACTTTGAAGGCTCTTTTACTTTTGACAATTTCGGTTACTTTTTTACTGAAAGCGAAACGCAACTCGTTTTGCTAAAATCGGTGGGAACGGCTTTGCTTGCAACTGTTATTTGTTTTTTACTTGCATATCCGCTTGCTTACATTCTAGCGTCCTCGCCCTTCAACAAAACAGCAATACTTGTTATGCTGTTTATTATCCCGATGTGGATAAATTCGCTATTACGTATCTACGCAACTCGTACGTTTTTTGAAATGATTGGAATAGAGCGTGGATATTTTGCGGTGGTAATAGGACTTGTATACGACTTTTTACCGTTTATGCTTTTGCCTATTTATACCTCGCTTAATAATATGGATAAAAGCTATCTTGAAGCGTCTTATGATTTGGGAGCCAACCCAATAGCAAGCTTTTTTAAGGTAACTTTTCCGCTTTCTATGCCGGGAGTGGTAAGCGGAGTGCTTATGGTATTTATGCCTGCAATATCTACAATTGGTATTACCGAGATGCTTGGTAACAAGGACGTTTATTTGTTCGGTAACCTAATAAACGACTATCTAGGAGAGTTTTATACCTGGAACATAGGCGCAGCGTATTCGTTTATTATGCTTGTGCTTATAGCGATTTCTATGCTTATCGCAAACAAATTCGGAAACGGAGAAACTACTGCAAGAGGAGGTACGATATGAGAAGCAAAACAGCAAAAACAGTATGTTGGATATTTCTTGCGCTTATGCTCGTATTTACATACTTGCCCATAATAATTCTTATTATTTTCTCGTTTGCGCCCGAAAGCAAGGCGATAGGCAATTGGGCTAAGATAACCTGGTCGTTCGATCTTTACGCTCAGCTTTTCTCGTCTGAGGAAATTCTTACGGCAATATTTAATACTTTTATTCTTGCATTTACATCCTCGCTTCTTGCTACGATTTTGGGAACGGTAGGCGCGGTTGGCATTCAACAGCTTGGCAAAAAACGCAAAATGCTTATAAACGGAATGAGTCAAATAACGGTAATAAACGCCGATATTGTAACAGGTGCTGCGTTTATGTTGTTCTTTACGTTCTTTCCCACAGGCTTTAACGGTTTTCCCGCACTTATTATTGCGCATACCATAATTTGTATGCCGTACGTTCTTCTTTCGGTAATGCCTAGACTTAGTCAGCTTAACCCAAATCTTTACGAGGCAGGTCTTGACCTTGGCGCAAAGCCCATAAGAACGCTTCTTACTGTAATTATGCCTCAGCTTATTCCTGGCATGATAAGTGGATTTGGTCTTGCGTTTACGCTTAGCTTGGACGATTACGTAATATCTAAGTTTATTAACGGCAACGTTCAAACCATTTCTACACTTATTTATAGCGCAACAAAGAAAGGTATTCCGCCTGTGTGGCGTGCAGTTTCCTCACTTATGTTTATAGTTGTTCTTGTTATTCTCATATTTGTTAACATTAAGGGTAAAAAGAAGAACAAGAAAGGAGGCTTGCTGTGAAAAAAATAATTTCGTTTATTTTGTGTGTGGCGCTTGTGTTTGCGTCGCTTACGTTTACAGCTTGCGGAAACAGAAGTGAGATTCTCAAAGTTTACAACGTAGGCGAGTATATGGACGAAAGCGTTATATCGGGCTTTTCTAGCTGGTATAAAGAGCAAACGGGCAAAACCGTTAGCGTAGAATACAAGACGTATTCCACAAACGAGGATATGTACACCGAAATTTATAAAAAGCACGCGGACTATGATATCGTGTGCGGTTCGGATTATATAATATCCAGAATGATTAAAAATAAACTTCTTTCTCCAATCGATAGAGAGCTTATTTACGGCGAGGAAGGAGAGGAAGGAATTATTACTCCGCGTATTTTGCAGTACGTAAACGATTATGAAAACTATAATACCGATCCTGAATATTCTGCTCAAACTAGATATTCTATTCCCTATATGTGGGGAACGTTTGGGATAATGTATCGAAAGGATATGGCGAAAGAACTTGATTGGCAAAACCTTACTTGGGATTCGCTATTTAAAAAGGGTAGTTATAGTGGAAAGCGTTATATGAAAAACAGTGTGCGTGATGCTTTTGCGTCTGCGGCTATTGTCGCTAACGCGCAGGCTTTAAGCGAAGCTTCTAACGGCTTTACCAATTATAACGATGAGTATTATGCGCTTTTGAGTAAGACTATAAACGACACGTCTTCTCAAAATATGAGCAAGGTTAAGTCTACCTTAAAAGAGCAAAAGAAGTATTTGTTTGCTTATGAGTCGGACGATGGTAAGGATGATATGATTACCGATTCTCCCTCTGCGTATATGGGTTTGTTCTGGTCGTGCGATGCTGGTTACGCTATGGACGATAGTACTGACTTGTATTACGGCGTACCCAAAGAGGGTGCAAACGTTTGGGTAGACGGTTTTGTTATCCCCAAGTATGCCGGTAACAAGACTTGCGCTCAGTGGTTTTTGAAGTATTTATGTACCTATGACGTTGCGTACCTTAACCGCGATTATGCAGGCTGTTCGTCGCCCATACAAGAAGTTTCGGACGATACGGAAAATGTTATGCGCACAGCTTGGGAATACGTAAAGAATGGTACGGAGTATGATACGGAAAGCGAAGAAGCGGAGGATATTGAGTACTACGTAGATTACTTTAGCGGTACTGACGAGGATTTTGGCGATATGTATATTGATATGCTTTTCCCAAGCGACGAAGTGCTTGCGCGTTGCGCGGTAATGAAGGATTCGCCTGCAAAAGCGTGCGTGGAAATGGCTAAAATGTGGATAAGCGTAAAAGCAGGCGCATAGGACGCGTACTTATTGTATTACATTTAGAGATTGCAAAACCTATTGTGGTAGGTTTGCAGTGACATTTTTTACATATTTATTATATTAGAATCAGGAAAACAACTATGAATTTTAACGAACAAGATTTTAATTATGACGCGATAGTCGTAGGCGCCGGACACGCTGGAATTGAGGCGGCGCTGGCGCTTGCAAGAACGGGATGTAAGACTATTATTTTCTCGATTACGCTTGACAATATCGGTTATCTTGCGTGCAATCCCAGTATTGGTGGAACGGCAAAGGGACACCTTGTACGAGAGATTGACGCGCTTGGTGGACAAATGGGAATTACTGCGGACGAATCGCTTACTCAGCTTAGAATGCTCAACTCGTCCAAAGGCCCTGCCGTACATTCTTTAAGAGCGCAGATAGACAAGTATAAGTACCACAAAAATATGAAGTCTATTTTGGAAAACACCGAAAACTTAACGCTTCGTCAGGGCGAGGTTAAAGAGATTTTGGTGGAAAACGGAGAGATAAAAGGCGTTAAGACTATACTTGGACTTTGCTATTATGCAAAAACCGTAATACTTGCGTGTGGCGTATACCTTAAGTCCACCATTATTATCGGCGAAAGCATGGAAGATAAGGGCCCAGTTTCATTTACCAGAGCTAACTATCTTACCGATTCGCTTGCTTCGCTTGGCTTTGAGATAAGAAGATTTAAGACGGGAACGCCTGCAAGAGTGCATAAAAATTCGATTGATCTTAGTAAGCTAGAGGTGCAGGAGGGCGAGCAGGATATTTATTCGTTCTCGGTAATGAGCAACCAAAAGAAGATAAAAAAGGCGGAGCAGGTTTGTTGGCTTGGTTACACAAACGGCGATACGCATACGGTAATTCGTGACAATCTACACCTTGCGCCCAAGTATGCAGGACTTATTGACGGAGTAGGACCCAGATACTGTCCGTCCATAGAGGATAAGGTTGTGCGTTTTGCGGACAAAGAGCGTCATCAGTTCTTTTTAGAGCCCGAGGGCGACGGAACGGTAGAGATGTATGTTCAGGGAATTTCCACTTCGCTTCCCGCTTCCGTTCAGTATGCGTTATACCGTACTATAAACGGGTTTGAAAACGTTCAGATTATGCGTGATGCGTACGCGATAGAGTATGACTGTATCGATCCTTTAGAGCTTTATCCCACGCTAGAGAGTAAGAGGTATAAAAACTTGTTCTTTGCAGGACAAATCAATGGAACGAGCGGATACGAAGAGGCTGCAGCGCAAGGTTTGGTGGCAGGACTTAACGCTTCTCTTACCATTCGCGGTCAGGAAAAGATTGTGTTTACTCGTGATAATTCGTATATAGGCGTGCTTATTGACGATCTTGTAACGGAAGGCACTAACGAACCGTATAGAATGATGACTTCACGCGCGGAGTTCAGACTGTCGCTTCGTCAGGATAACGCGGATATGCGTCTTACCGAGATTGGCAGAAAGGCAGGACTTGTAGACGATAAGAGATATAGAAAGTACCTTAAAAAGATTAAGGGGCTTGAAAAGGCTAGAGCGAAGCTTGACGAGCTTAAAAAGCCTAAAGAGCTCGAAGAGATGTTTGTAGAAGCTGGCGAGAGTGTACCCTATCGTTCGCTTACAGTAAGAGAAATTTTAAGAAGAGCAAATATAACCAAAAAACTGTACAATAAGTACTTTGATACTTTCCACGAGTTTGCTCCCGACGTTATCGAGCAGATATTTACCGAAGTAAAGTACGAGGGATATCTTGCAAGAGCGGAAAAGGCGAGAGCCGATCAGAAGAAGCTAGAGAACAGTCCGCTCCCAAGCGATATTGATTATTCGACCATTTCGGGACTAAGACTGGAAGCTAGAGAGAAGCTGAACAAGATTCACCCCCTATCCATAGGGCAAGCAAGCAGAATTAGCGGAGTAACCCCAGCGGATATCAATGTGCTTATTATGTCGCTCAACCTCAAATAGTGGGGCAGACCCCACGGTCAATATGAGTTATTTGGCTTAGAGAGATATATGGCTAAAGAAAGTACTTTAGCGGTAGTTGAGAAAATAACTAACTTAAAGCGAAGGCAGACCCCACGGTCAATATGAGTTATTTGGCTTAGAGAGATATATGGCTAAATCAAGTACTTTAGTGATAGTTGAGAAAATAGCTAACTTAAAGCGAAGGCGCACACCCAATATGAGTTATTTAGCTTAGAGATAGATATAAGACTACAATGTACTTTAGCGGTAGTTGAAAAAATAGCTAACTTAAAGCGAAGGCGCACACCCAATATGAGTTATTTGGTTTAATTTGTTAATACAAAATCAAACAAAAAATTGCAGACGTGAAATTGAGCAGTCTGCAATTTTTATATTATGGATCATTAGTTTAGTTCATACTTTGAGCTACTTAAGTTTTCGATAGACACAAGATCTCTACCCTTAAAGTCGTTGTTAAGGTTGCGTATAGTAAGGTTGTTTACGTTTGCCGTTTCGCTAATGCGAATAGTGGGAGCGTTTGTAGTAAGGTTTCTTTCGTTTCGATAAACGTTTTCGATATTTACGTTATAACAATTTACTCCGTTTTCAAACCAAATTAAAGCTCCGTGATTAAGGTTGTATTTATGTTCTTCCTTGATGTTTATAGCTCTGCTTTTTGACGCAAAAACGTTCGAAATACGCACGTTTTCTAGTAGCACGGGCATATCGTCACGGAGTGGATAGTGGTGGGTAAACGAAATAGCGTAGTATCTAAATTCGCCGTGGATATTGTTTATACTGATGTTTCTTATAGCATCTCCACGAGAAAGAAGTCGTACTCCAGTATATCCGTTATCGCAGTAAACGCCGTCGATATCAACGTCTTCAATATCGCCCCTAGTAATTTCGCTTCTTATCGTTCCGTTTGCGCAAAGAGCCACGTGGTCATCGTTGGCGTTGCCGAAAATATTGTGGATTTTACCAAAACGAGCAGGGCCTTGAATGTGAACGCCGTCCATATTAGGCTTGCTTAGGTCATAGTCTAAAAACACGTTTTCTACGTTAAAGTATTTAGCGTTAGCAATGTGAATAGCGTATGACGTGGGGTTTTTGAAGGTTACGTTTCTTACGGTAAGATGCTCGGTGTGGATAAGACGTATCATAAATACCGTATAGATATTGGATATATAAACTTGTTTATCGCAAGCTTTATCTTCGTTATCATCCCCAGGACGACCTTCGTTTGGAATTTTTTGACGTTGCTGAGCGTCGTTATTCCCGTCCCAAATGCCACCTTCGATAGTAATATTCCTATTGATTTGGTCGGTATAAAGTCCGTCGTTGTCCAAAAGTGAGCAGTTTGCGCCATCGCCAAGACGTAGCGTTGCTAAAGGAGAGAGCTTAAAATGCGTGTCATCGTGAATAATAAGTGGTTTTGTGATGAGATAATATCCGTCTGGTAGCTCAACTAATCCACGTTTATCTAAAAGTGCTTGTATTGCAAGGGTATCGTCGTGAATACCGTCGCCATATAGTTTTAAGTTTTCCATAATAAATCTCCTTATATTGTTTTATATAGGCAAGCTTAGTAGTAATATTCCACACAATCCTAGCGTCATACCAATAATTTTCGACACGTTTGCGCGTTCTTTGAATATGCATAGTGATATGATAACCGTAAGAAGCATAGCTCCACCGTTTGCGATGGGGTAGTATATCATACTGTCTAAAGCTCCTGCTAAGGTAAGGTTTATGATGGAATAAAAACCGACTATCAAGCCAGAAATAGAGCTAAAGGGATATAAGACTTTGGGGATTATGCGTTTTTCGCGTTCTTTTGTTTTTATGATAAAATAGGTAATAATGGAAAACGCAACCATAAACAGGCAAGCAATTAATACAAACGTAGTTTTTTCGCTTTTTCCGTCCGTGCTTTGGTGAATTTTTTCCATAACGCCCGCCATTCCTGAAAGAACGAACGCAATAAGCGCTAGCGCTAAGCTTTTAATCGATTTGGATTTTTCTTGACCTTCTTTTGGCGTATCTTTTAGTAGCCAAAGTGATGCAACCATAATGCAAATACCTACTATTTGCAAAGCGCCTATGTTTTCTTTCCAAAAAATAGGGCCGGCTAGTGATGGAATAATCATTCCGTACATAACGCAAATGGCAGTAGTTGACATAGAGCCGACTTTCATCGAAACAATAGAAACCGTTTGTAGTGAAACTACAATTATTGCATAAAATAAAGCGCAAATGACGGTGGGAATTGATATGGAAAAGTTGCTAAAAAACGTAGCTATAAATGCTATTACGCCTGCAACTCCATAACTTAGAGCATTGAATATGAAAGTTGTGGGTAAAGACGGATTTGCTTTTTTTGCGTACACGTTGTATAAAGAGCTTTTGCAAACCGTAAGAATTATAGAGCCTGCAAGTAAAAAATAATAGGACATTAAGTTACTCCTTTATAGGAAGCTGAAGTTCGGTAAGCCATTTTGAAACGTCGTCTACGTTCCACGCTCCGTTTATATAGCGCTCTCTAGGCTCGCCACAAAGCTGATAGCCGTGTTCTCTTGCCCAGTTTACAGTAAAAATGTATGCGTTGGGGAGAGATTTATAATCGCCGTAGTGAAGTACGCTTATTGCAGTAATAGGTTCAATTTCCGAAAACTTGAGAATATCGGTGTCTTTTCCCACTCTATCTACGGACTGTGCATATTCTACAAAAATATTATCTTCTCTATATCTGTCGTCTGGGTAGATTACGCAACAGTAGTCGGGGTCTGAAAATTTAACGTCGGGATTGCTCCTAACAAACTCGTCGGCGCAGTTTTTAATAAAATCGTGGATTTTTTCGATAGACGAAACGTAACCACGACAACGATATACCAATCTTTTGTCAATGCGCTTAATTTCGGCTTTATAAGGCTGTTCTTTTTTGTTAATAAGCTCGTCAATACGTAATATTGCTTGTTTGATATTGTTTTCTTGTTCTATAAGTAATTGTTTTTGTTTTTCTAAAAGTTCAAGCTTGTTCTCGCTATGGTTGAGAAGTTTAAGAATAAGATCGTTAGAAAGCCCTGCTGATTTATATGATGAAATTAAAGCCACGGTTTGAAGCTGACTTTCGGAATAATATCTATAAGACGAAGACGATTCTACCATTGCAGGTTTAAGCAAACCTATTTTGTCATAATATCTTAGCGTTTTTATGGTAACTTTGGCAAGCTTAGAAAATTGACCGATTTTTAGCATAAATATCTCCTTTCTTACAAATGTGTATTTATTATAAACCATAACCTTAGGGGAGAGTCAATATTTTTTTACATTTTAAAAAAATTTTTAAATAGAACAAACAATAGGAAAAAATTGCGGTCAAAAACAGCAATATTTTTTTTAAAAAACAGTTGAAATTTAAATTTTTATATAGTAGAATAAAAGCAAGAACAATATTTATTGTTCGGTATAGACGTTGGACTTTAATCAACTATTTAATTTGCGAGAGTTCTCGCTACCATTATGGCTAAAGTATCTGATAAGAATGTGGCTCCTATGCACCAAAAGAAAGGTAAGTTTAAATTATTTGATAAGAGTTTAATAACTTTGCAGGACAAGAACGGTAAGCTAAACTTATTCGCTCTGATGCTTCCCGTGTTTTTGCAGTGTATTATAAACAATATGCTGGGTTCTATAAACACAGCGATATTATCTAACTACGACAGTACGATTATTACTGCAATGAATGCTTCAAACCGAATTATTGGAACGCTTTTATACTTTTGTGTTCTCGGTTCGGCGGGACTAAGCATAGTGCTTGCTCACGCGCTTGGTCGAGATGATAAGGACGTAATAAATAATATCTCTATGACCGCAATTATTGCAAATGTTACTTTGGGCGTTGTAGTTTGCGGTCTGTCGTTAGCGTTACAAGAGCCATTGCTTTCCATGATGAATCTTACGGGCGAAATTATGGAAAACGCGAAAATTTACTTTTCGCTTCGACAAATTGCCGTGCTTTTATCCGTTGTATCTTCGTGTTTTGCCGGAATACTGTCAGCGTACGGCAAGGTAACGAGTAGCGTTATTATAGGTGTAGGAACGTGCGTGATATCGGCGCTTGTTATGTGGGCGTTTGTTTACACACCACTCGGTTCGTTCATGCCTATGATTTATAACTGCGCGATTAATTCGATTTTCGTAACCCTTATAGGTCTTGTTGCTTACGGCTTTGTAATTTTTAAGAATAAGATCAAGATTGGAAGAAAATTCAATTTCAAGTACGTAAAGCGACTTTTCCGTATTGGCGTACCGTCCAGTATTACTGGATTTTCGTACGCAATGTCTATGCTACTTACAACGTCTATTATTTCTATGATGGACGTAACGTACATAAACGTAAAAGTGTACTGTGATACTATTTTTGGTTTTGTGTCCTATCTGGGATATAGTTTTGCAAATGCGGGTGGAATAATGGCAGGACGTCTTGTGGGAGCGGGTGATTATGACAAGACAAAACGGCTGTACCGTCAAAATTTTACAATAGTACTTTTAGCAAACTTCATTTTTGCAATGGTGGTGTTTATATTCCGAGAACCGCTGTATATGATATTTGACAGGAATCCCAATCACCTCACGCTAATTTTGCCAATATTCTTGATGGATATTTTAGTTGAGCTTGGACGTGGAACTAATCACGCTAACCAATTTATGCTCAACTCCGTGGGTGACGTTACGTACTGTACGGTCGTGTCAATGATTTCATGCTGGGTAAACGCAGTGTTCCTGTCATACATCTTCGCAATTGTGTGCGGATGGGGACTTGTAGGATGCTGGATAGCATTTATCGTGGACGAGTGGACCAGAGGAATACTGTACATTATCCGTTGGCATAGCGGTAAGTGGGAAAATAAGAAAGTATAATAATGATTTATCCGTTACGAAATAGCGTAGCGGATAATTTTTTTGTATCGAAAAATACAAAAGTGATAAAATTATCATTGCTTTTATTTGGTATTCGTATTATAATAAAAGCACAATGATTTTGCTTGGAGAAAAATATGAAAGGAATAGTATTTAATATCCAAAAATTTTCGGTAAACGACGGACCGGGAATAAGAACAACCGTATTTTTGAAAGGTTGTCCGCTATCTTGCACGTGGTGTCATAACCCCGAATCAAAAAGGGCTTTTCCCGAGCTTATGTACAGCGCGGATAAATGCGTTATGTGTGGAAAATGCGCACACGTATGTCCTAAAAACGTACATTTATTTGAAAATGGCAAGCATATTGTAGTAAGAGAGAATTGCATTGCTTGTGGCAAGTGCGAAGAGGAATGTTTGTACGAAGCGTTGGAAATTGCAGGTAAGGAAAAGAGCGTAGAGGAAGTTATTGACGAGGTATTAAAAGACAAGATTTTCTACGAAACGTCAAACGGTGGCGTTACGCTTTCGGGAGGAGAGCCTCTTTTACAGTATGAGTTTTCGCTTGAACTGCTAAAAAGAGCAAAGCAAGAGGGGCTACATACCGCGATTGAAACGTGTGGATATACAAGCGAGGAAAAAATTCGCGAGATAGCCTCTTACGTGGATTTATTCTTGTTTGATTATAAGATTACAAACGATCAGCTACACAAAAAGTATACAGGGGTGAGCAACGAAAGAATTATACACAACCTAAAAGTTCTGAATTCTTTGGGTAAGCAAATAATTTTGCGTTGTCCTATAATTCCTGGTATAAACGATACGGACGAGCATTTTTCGGGCATTGCACGTATAGCTAACGAGCTAGGCTGTGTATCGGAAATTAACGTAGAGCCTTATCATCCGCTTGGAAAGAGCAAGGCGGAAAAGCTGGGTGTGGAGTATGAGCTTTCCGACCTTAAATTTACCGAAGAAGAGCAAACTCAAGCGTGGATGAAAGCTATTTCTCAAAAAACTTCAAAGCCCGTAAAAAAGGCGTAAGAAAAAAATTACCGTTACGAAATTCTATTAAAAGGAAGATCGTAACGGTGATTTTTTTAGTTTAGAACCGCAATAGAGATGTTTAGGTAGATAGCGAACAGTAGCCACAAAAAGTATGGGATAAGCATAAGTCCCGATACCTTGTTTATGGAAAAAGCAAGTATGGTAAGTGCAAGCACGCTACCTGTAAGCACGCAATTTACTATCGCTGAAAAGGTAAACGCGTCGAGCGTAAAGAAAATAAATGGCCAAATAAGATTTAACGCAAGCTGGATGACGTATAATGCGCCGAACGTATATAAAGTTTTTTTATCCTTAGCGTTATATAAAGCAATAAACGCACTAGTTCCCATCATAAAATACAGTATAGGCCATACGATAGAAAATACAATATCGGGCGGAGTGAGTGCGGGACGAGTATAAGACGTATATCCGCCTGTTGCTCCACTTAGAACTCCTGCCAAAAATCCTAAAACGATAGTCGCTCCCACGATTATTATAAAAGTAAGTGTGGGGTTTAATTTTTTAATAATGGAAGATTGTTGCATAATTTCACCTCAAATTTATTTTATGTAGTTTTGCGTGAAATATGCCTAAATCGCCTAAAAAAATGTAAAAACTCTTGCTTTAATAATTTTGTTGTGTTACAATATATGCAAGTATGGTTTTAAGGAGTTTTTTATGAAATTTAATCTTAAAAATCTTGACGGATTTTTGTATTCAAGACTAATAAAATCTATGCGCCAGTTGTCTATAACAGAAGACGTGGACGGTATAGTGTTAAAGGCGGAAAAATCGGAAAAAACGGTTATAATCCCCTCTCAAAATGAAGTAACCATAAAGTACGCTAAAACGTATGAGTTTTTCTATGCGCTAAAGACATATCTTTCCGATCCCGACAAAAAAGACAGTACCGAGATTGTGTGTAAGTTTAACGAGCTTGGCGTTATGATAGACTGTTCTAGAAACGCGGTTAAGTCTGTTGAGCACGTAAAGGAAATCGTGGATAACCTTGCGCTTATGGGATATAACCAAATTCAGCTTTACACCGAAGATACTTACGAGGTAGAGGGCGAACCGTATTGGGGTTATATGCGCGGAAGATACACTAGCGCGGAAATTAAAGAGATTGACGAGTACTGTAACGGATATGAGATAGAGCTGGTTCCTTGTATTCAAACTCTAGCGCATTTAAATCAGCTATTTAGATGGGAAAGATTCAAACGTATTAGAGATATCGATGATATTTTGCTTGCCTCAGATCCTGAAACTTTGGAGCTTTTCGATAAGGTTTTTGCTTCCCTTGCCAAGAATTTTACGTCCAGAAAAGTGCATATCGGTATGGACGAAGCTCACCTTGTAGGAAGAGGAAAGTGGCTTGATAAATACGGCTACGAGAAGGGCATCAAGGTAATGATGGACCACCTCAAAAAGATTTTGGAGATTGCGGATAAGTATGGTTTTGTGTGCGAGATGTGGAGCGATATGTTTTTCCGCTTGCAGTTTGGTGGACGCGCGCGCCCGGGTGTGGACGAGCCCATGCTTTGTCAAGAGTTTGTAGACCTTGCGCCAAAAAACGTAAGACTTGTGTACTGGGATTATTATCAGACAGAGCAAGCGCCTTACGAGAAAATGATTGACCGTCATTATCAGTTCCCCAACGAGATTGTGTTTGCAGGTGGAGCGTGGAATTGGAGAGGTTATGCGCCTCACAACAAGTTCTCCGATCTTGCAACCGAAAATGCGTTTAAGGCATGCGTAAACAAAGGCGTTAAAAACGTATTCCTTACAATGTGGGGCGACGATGCGGCGGAGTGCTCGGTGCTTGCGCTTCTTTCCTCGCTTTGCTATGCGTCTGACTTTGCGTACGGAGAGGATAACCACGAAAAATCATTCTTTGCTTTAGCTGGAATTTCCAAGGAAGACTTTTTGACGTTGGACCTTGTAAACGATATAAAAACCAAAACTGTTCATAATAACTGTTTGAGTAAAACAGCGTTCTTTAACGATCCTTTGTACGGACTTTACGATCCGCTTCTTATTGAGGGCGAGGGCGAAAAATTCAAAGAAATCGCTATACGTATTGCAAAAGCGAAGACAGCGGCAGGCAAATACGCATACCTTTTTGACAATATGGAAAAGTTTGCCGAGGTTTTGGAACTTAAGTGGGATTTGGGCGTAAAGACAAGAAGATTGTATAAAAACGGCGACAAAAAAGGATTGAAAAATCTTATTAAAACCGCATACAAACCGTTGCTTAAGAGAATAGAAAAGTTTTGGGATTCGTTTAAGTATATGTGGAACAAAGAGAACAAACCGTACGGTCTTGAAATTCAAACGGTTAGATTTGGTGGCGTTTTACTTAGAATGAAGCAATGTATATCCATTTTGGAAGACTACGTTAAGGGCAAGACAAGCCGTATCGACGAGCTTGAACAAGAGCTTTTAGATCCCGAAATAGAGAATTATAAAAAACCGCGCGATAGCGCGCAATGTATGTACGTTGAAACCATTTCAGCTAACGCATATACGCATTTTAGACCATAAGGAACAGTTATGATAAATATAGTACTTGTAGAACCGGAAATACCACAAAACACAGGCAATATTTCTCGAACGTGCGCTTGTACGGGTTGCGCTTTGCATCTTGTTCGTCCGTTTGGCTTTGAAATAAGCGACAGGACGGTTAAAAGAGCGGGGCTGGACTACTGGGATAAGTTAGAGATTTATTACTACGACAGTCTTGCTGAGTTTTTGGAAAAGCATAAAAACGATAAACTGTACCTTTGCAGTACAAAAGCGCAAAAGAACTACTGCGACGTAAAGTTCGAAGACGATTGTTATCTGCTTTTTGGTAAGGAAACCAAGGGCTTACCCGAAAGTTTGATTTTTGACAACTACGATAACGCAATCCGTATTCCAATGAAAGGCGAAGTGCGTTCGCTCAACCTTTCAAACTCTGTTGCAATCGTGTTGTACGAAGCATTGCGCCAGCACGGCTTTTACGGCTTTGACACGCATATAAAAGAATAGAATACTAAAAACACTATCGACAACCTCGGTAGTGTTTTTTAGTGTGCTTAGGATCGTTATGAGATAAAGCAATTGTGGTAAATGTGTTTTTATTCTTGACAGCAATATTTGTAGATGTTATAATTTTATTATTACAAATTTAGGTAAATAGATAGAATAGTCGAGGAGATAATTGTAAAATGAAAAGAAAAACGATATGGCTTTTATTAGTAATTACAATTGTATGTATTTTATCTTTAGGATTGATAGGATGTGGAGATTCTAATAAATCCAAAGATTCGTTTACTTTTAACGATGAATTTATTGTGGACGACGTAGACGTTTATTTAACGGTGGAAAATAAAGTTGAAACTTTTTATTTCCCAGGTATGGCAACACTAGAAGGGAAAGCAAGTTTTTCAATTTATTGGGATGAAGATTGCAAGCGTGATGTAAATAGTGATGAAGTATATCTTGATATAGGTGAAAATAAATTTTACGTTGTAGCAACGGTAAATGGAAAGGATACGTTGTATTACTTGTCGGTTTATCGCAATCACATCTTTACTGCAACTTTTGAAACAAATTGCGAAACGGTTGTTCCTTCACAAACTTTAGAGGAAGGAAAATTAATAACTGAACCCCAAATTATTCCCGAAAGATATGGATATGTTTTTAAGGGTTGGAATTATGTTTTTTCAAAACCAATAACAGATAATATTACAATTTCTGCAGTATGGGAATCTCATCTTGGAACTGTTAAGTTTGATGGAAATGGAGCAACAAACGGGGAAACTGAATCTGTGCAGATTTGTATCAACGACAGCAAAACGTTAAGCATGAATGGATTTAAGAAGGACGGTTATCATTTTGTGGGCTGGGCAACAACCGCTGATGGCAAAGTAGAGTATGAAGACGGCGCAATCTATACAATGAAAACAGATGCTGAGTATACGTTATATGCAGTATGGGCAGAAGGCAGTGAAGGCTTGGTATATAGTATATCCAATAATCAGTGTACGATAACAAAGTATATGGGCAGTGTTACGAGCGTAGTAATTCCTTCGTATTATGGTACTTATCCAGTAACAAGTATAGGCGATTCTGCGTTCTATAATTGTTCAAGCTTAACAAGTATAACAATTCCTGCTAACGTAACAAGTATAGGGGAAAATGTGTTCTCAGGTTGTGATAAACTTACAATTTTCTGTGAGGCGGAAAGTAAGCCAAGCAATTGGAGTGGTAGCTGGAATTCGTATAAACCAGTTGTTTGGAATTGTAAAAATAATAAGTTGGCAACTGATGGATATGAGTATATAACAGTAAACGGAATAAATTATGCAATAAAGGATGAGGAAGCGAAAGTTGTAGGAACAAATGTATGTGGAGATATTGTAATACCAAGTACAATTACTTATAATTCAACTACTTATCCAGTAACAAGTATAGGGAATTGGGCGTTCGGTAATTGTGATAGCTTAACAAGCGTAACGTTTGAAGATAGCAGTAAGTTGACAAGTATAGGGGATTGGGCGTTCGGTAATTGTACAAGCTTAACAAGCGTAATGTTTGGAGAAAACAGCCAGTTAACAAGTATAGGCGGAAGAGTATTTTATAATTGTTCAAGCCTAACAAGCGTAACAATTCCTGATAGTGTAACAAGCATAGAGGGTGCTGTGTTCGGTAATTGCACAAGCTTAACAAGCGTAACGTTTGAAGATAGCAGTAAGTTGACAAGTATAGGGGATTGGGCGTTCGGTAATTGCACAAGCTTAACAAGCGTAATGTTTGGAGAAAACAGCCAGTTAACAAGTATAGGCGAAAGAGTATTTTATAATTGTAGTAGTTTAACAAGAATAGAGATTCCAAGTGGTGTAACAAGTATAGGGGAAAGAGTATTTTATAATTGCACAAGCTTAACAAGCGTAACGTTTGGAGATAGCAGTAAGTTGACAAATATAGGCTCTTCTGCGTTCGATTATTGCACAAGCTTAACAAGCGTAACGTTTGGAGAAAACAGCCAGTTAACAAGTATAGGCGAAAGAGTATTTTATAATTGTAGTAGTTTAACAAGAATAGAGATTCCAAGTAGTGTAACAAGTATAGGCGATCGTGCGTTCTATAATTGTGATAGCTTAACAAGCATAACAATTCCAAGTAGTGTAACAAGTATAGGCTCTTCTGCGTTCGATAATTGCTCAAGCCTAACAAGCATAATGTTTGGAGAAAACAGCCAGTTAACAAGTATAGGCGAAAGAGCATTTTATAATTGTAGTAGTTTAACAAGAATAGAGATTCCAAGTAGTGTAACAAGTATAGGGGGAAATGTGTTCTATGATTGTGAAAAACTTACAATCTATTGCGAGCTGGAAAGTAAGCCAAGCAGTTGGGCTAGTGATTGGAATATAGTTAGTCCAGTTGTTTGGAATTGTAAAAATAATAATTTAGCAACTGATGGATATGAGTATGTAACAGTAAACGGAATAAATTATACAATAAGGGATGAGAAAGCAAAAGTTGTAGGCACAAATGCAAGGGGAGATATTGTAATACCAAGTACAATTACTTATAATTCAACTACTTATCCAGTAACAAGCATAGAGGATTACGCGTTCTATAATTGCACAAGCTTAACAAGCATAACAATTCCAGACAGTGTAACAAGTATAAGAGAATATGCGTTCCGTAATTGCACAAGCTTAACAAGCATAACAATTCCAGACAGTGTAACAAGTATAAGAGAATATGCGTTCTATTATTGCACAAGCTTAACAAGCGTAATGTTTGGAGAAAACAGCCAGTTAACAAGTATAGGCGAAAGAGTATTTTATAATTGTAGTAGTTTAACAAGAATAGAGATTCCAAGTAGTGTAACAAGTGTGAATTCTTCTGCGTTCTATTATTGCACAAGCTTAACAAGCGTAACGTTTGAAGATAGCAGTAAGTTGACAAGTATAGGGGGTTGGGCGTTCGGTAATTGCACAAGCTTAACAAGCGTAACGTTTGGAGAAAACAGCCAGTTAACAAGTATAGGCGATAATGCGTTCCGTAATTGCAGAAGCTTAACAAGTATAACAATTCCAGATAGTGTAACAAGTATAGGGGATCGTGCGTTCGATTCTTGCACAAGCTTAACAAGCATAACAATTCCAAGTAGTGTAACAATTATAGGTGCTTATGCGTTCGATGATTGTGAAAAACTTATAATTTTCTGCGAAGTAGCAAATAAGCCAAGCGATTGGAGTTATAGTTGGAATAGTTCACATCGTCCTATTGAATGGGGATATAAGAGTGAGTAAAGATTATATAAATTAATGGGAATAACCAAAAAACTGCGATACGTATCGCAGTTTTTTGTATGTAAAAGTGTAAGTAATAACGTTTTGCGGTGGAGTGTTGTTTTATGAGATTGCCACGTCGCGAAGCTCTTCGCAATGACATGGGTGAGGTACGATAGCACGTCGCGGTGCTTCTCGCAATGACATGAGTGAGGTACGATAGCACGTCGCGGTGCTTCTCGCAATGACATGAGTGAGGTACGATAGCACGTCGCGGTGCTTCTCGCAATGACATGGGTGAGGTACGATAGCACGTCGCGGTGCTCCTCGCAATGACAGGAGGGGTACGATAGCACGTCGCGGTGCTCCTCGCAATGACAGGAGGGATACGATAGCACGTCGCGGTGCTCCTCGCAATGACAGAGGGGTACGGTTGCATGTCGCGGTGCTTCTTGTAATGACGGTAGAGCGTACTCTGATATTTACGTTGTGTTGTTCTTGCAATGATAGATAGAGAGTTCTTCGAACTTATTGTGTTGCTTTTATAATGATATACAAAGCGCGCTCTGATATTCATGACGTCATTGCGAGCGTATGCGAAGCAATCCCCAGTAGCGCCCCTTAGACAAAACTAATTATTATATTCTGTTATAAACGAGCTTTTATAAAGGGTTCTTTATAGGTGTAGGGGTAAGGGTGCTATAATCTAAATTTTTAAGTATTTTTTTGATATGACTTGACATTATAATTAGACTGTTTTATAATCATATTATATAATTTTATTTATACAAAGGAGCTAAAATGGAAAGAAACGTTAAACTTAAGTTGGCTGGATCTATTTTATTGCTTATTGCCTCGCTAATGTTGACAGGTATGGCGATAGCAAAGATAGGTCTTATATTTGCATCTATTGTTTGTATGTGTACGTGCGACAAGCCAAACAAAAAGCTTGCGATTGCAGGTATGATTGTACTGATCGTGTTGGCGGTATTAGATTTGGGCTTTAGTTTTAGTCCTTATTACGTACCCGTGTATATGATGTTTTAGGAGGAAATGAAAATGGCTATAATGGAAATTTTATTGGGTTATAAAATATTTTTCTTTTCCGCTTTGATCTTCCTTGCTGTTGCAATAGGAACTAATAAAAAGCCTTTTTATTACGTATCGCTAGGCTGTATTAGTGTGTGCGTTGTTTGGGACTTAGTTAATATTATTAGAGGCACGAATTATTTTAGTGTTCAAAACCAGATCTTTTATATATTTACAAGTCTTGTAGGTTGGGGATCATTTATTCTTGCGCTGGTTTTGTTGGCAAAAAGCAGTACAAAGAAAGATAACGTAGGTGGCATTATTAATAATACAAACTATCAACCACCCGTTCAGCCTGAGAAAAACGAGTATGGCTATAACGCAAATCAGCAGTATAACAATCAGCAGTATGGTTATAACGCAAACCAGCAGTATAACAATCAACAGTATGGTTATAACGCAAACCAGCAATATAACAATGCGCAGTATGGCTATAACGCAAACCAGCAATATAACAATCAGCAGTATGGCTATAATGCAAACCAGCAATATAACAATGCGCAGTATGGCTATAACGCAAACCAGCAATATAACAATCAACAGTATGGTTATAACGCAAACCAGCAATATAACAATCAGCAGTACGGTTATAACGCAAACCAGCAATATAACAATCAGCAGTATGGTTATAATGCAAACCAGCAGTATAACAATCAGCAGTATGGTTATAATGTAAATCAGCAATATAACAATGCGCAGTATGGCTATAATGCAAACCAGCAGTATAACAATCAGCAGTATGGTTATAATGTAAATCAGCAATATAACAATGCGCAGTATGGCTATAACGCAAACCAGCAGTATAACAATCAACAGTACGATTATAATGCAAATCAACAATATAATAACGCGCAATATAATAACGCGCAGTATAATAATGCGCAAAACACGTATAATCCTGTGGATAATAACGTTGCGCAAAACGACGTAGCTCAGAATAATGCGGATAATTATTCTATCCCCGAGGATATGGATAGTTTTGCTAGCGAAGACGAATCTCGTAATAGCTAAAGATAAATTTTAGGAAAAAGGAAAATAAAAAATGGAAAATATATTTACTAAGGAAACTAAATATCGTCTAGTAAGTTCGATACTGTTTTTGATATTTGCTTTTGTTTGTAGATCAATGTTCATAAGAATTGGTTTTTTAGTTGTTGGTGTAATAGGTATACTTACTTGCAACAATCCAAACAAAAAGACTAAAATTAGCGCAATGGTTATACTAATGTCTTTGTGCGCGCTTCAGTTTATTTATATTATTGTACAAACATCTATTGAAATATCTCGTATAAATAATAATTACTATGGTTATTATGATGGCGACTATTATAGAAGGTTAAATTTGTTATATGCAATAAACGATATTTTGTTTGTAACAATAATGCTATCGTCTGCGTGCTGTTTTGCGATAGGCAATCTTATAAGCAAAAAAGCGTTAGTAATCGTTGCTACAATTTTGGTGGGCGTTGTTGCTATGTGGGATATGTCGTATTTATGGATGTTTGATTTAGTAATGGGACGTGGTAGTGGTTTTGCTAGTATATTGTCAAATATGTATACGGGCATAATATGTTTTATAATGTATGCGATATTAGTAGTTGCGTTTATTCTAAATGCAATCACTATAACGTGTCAGCCCAAAGAAATTCCACAGCCTATGTACAACTATAATAATTACGGATATTAAGAGGAGGTTAGTATGGAAAAGAAAGTTAAATATAATCTTATATCTTCGATATTCTTTATTCTTGCAGGGGTAGTTGCCATTTATCCGATTTGTATTGGAACTTATAAATTCGGTTTTTATGGTTCATCGTGGATGACTGAAGGATTGCTTATCTTGTTTTGGGGTATTAGCTATATAGTTTCGGGACTTTTGGGAATTGTAAATATTGAGGGGAAAAGTAGAAGGCTTTTAAAAACCTCGGCAATAGTAATGATAGTTTTATCCAGCTTGCAGGTGTTCATTTATTTTATTGCGGCGATAGCGTCGAGATTTTTTGCAACAGCCTTATATATGTTCTTAGCGTCGCTTTTAATTTCGGCTTTAGGCTTGCTTTATGCAATAGGCTTGCTTGTGGATAAAAAGGGGTTTAGCATAGCGTCTTTCTCAATAGCTTGCTTTATATTATTTGTAGGACAAATTGTAGTAACGATATTTATGTCTAGACTAGGCATATCGTTTATAGGTCGTTTTGCAAATAGTGGAGGAGAGTGGATATTCCTTATTTTCATTTTGCTTCTTCCCGCGTTATTGTTTAGTGCAAAAGCTATTGCAAATAAGAATACGATTAATAACTTTTAATACTAAAAAAATACGTTACCGAGCGGTAACGTATTTTTTATTTTAGGTCATTTTTACGGGGTGGAACTTGTTTTCCTCTACCGAAATTTCGTCTATGCAAAGCTCGCGATTGTGTGGGTACTTGTCGCCTATTCTTCTTCTGTGGTACGCAACGTAGTCTACACCGTTGAACGTAAACGCGCTGTTGTGCCCGGGACCGTCGGCAAGCTCGTCGGCTTTTAATATATCGTCATAGTACGTAAACGAGGAAAGCGGAGTGTCGGCAACGCCTGCTTTTACGCAATACGTTCCGTTAGTCCAACCGCCCGTAGAGTATAGCAAATGGTATTTGCCTCCCATTTTTCTAACGTACGGAGCTTCTACGTAAGCGTTTGGAGTAAGCTCGATAAACTTATTATCCTTTGCGCCCTCTACGTCTATCTCGTCAAAGCCGTCCATTGTCGCGTTCATTTTGCATCCTACCAAATGCTTCCATCCGCCATAATAAAGATAGATGCTTCCGTCGTCGTCTTTAAATAAATGCGCGTCTATGGGTTGAGCGCCAAAGTGGAAAACGTTGAGTAGCGGTCTGCCGTCTTTAAACACGTTTACAAACGGACCTTCAGGCTTGTCACATACGCCGATATAAAGTCCGCCCGGCTCGTTGTCTTTGTGAATATCGTTCGCAGCGAAAATTAGGTAGTATTTGCCGTCTTTATCTATAATGGTAGGAGCCCAAATTGCAAAAGTAGCGCCCTTAAACGTGGACATATCCAAAATACTTTCCACCTTTGTAAAAGTCTTAAGGTCTTCGGTTATTACAACGTCCAGATTGTGCTGATCTTCAAAGGGTAGAGAGCGAGTAACGTACATATAAACTTTGCCGTTGTACACTCTGGATTCGGGATCTGCGTACCAGCCTTTTATTATGGGATTTTTCATAAATGCACCTTCTTTTATAAAGTTATTTGCTTTTATGATTATACCATAATGTAGTAGCTAAAGTCAACGCTTATTTTTATTTTTTTTAGCGCGTGGGTAAATAAAGCAACAAGTGATAGCAAAGGAAATAGCAAAGAGTGTGTACACAAAGGACAAAACGTTACCACGTGTGATCAAAAACATAACTACGTATAGCGCAAACAGCGTACAAAAACTATATACAACGTCTACACAAACGCGAGTGAATACGTTGAATTTTCTGCTTGTAATAAATGCGAAAAACAGGGCGGAAAGTATGCCCCAAACTATGGAAATTATAGCTTCTGTCATCCGAAAATTTTCTTAAACGCCGAGGTTTTACTTCCGTACTTAAACGCGGAAATTTCGCCCTGCATGCTAAGTGATCCGCTTGTTTCCGAGTATGAGGTAAGTTTCAGCCCCACACCGTTTATAGTAAGCGTCCCTAAAGTGGTTTGAAGCGTTATGCACGCATCCGTTGCGCTAACAACCTTAGTTATTCCGCTCATAATGCATTTATTACGGTTATCTAGAGTCAATGAGTGCGGTTTACGTTCTTCGTTTTTATCCATAAAAATCTCCTTTTCTTTTTTATGATTTTATGAAAAGAGGGACGCCGTTATGCTAAAAATAGAGAAAAAGCGAAAATTTTTAAGTCTGCACAAAAAATGTAGTTTGTTTGTTTGCAAAATTTTTGATTATGTAGTATAATTATAAAGTACGGTTTGCATTTTACCGATATGACGGCAAACCACAAAGGAAACTTTTAATGGACATCAAACTTAAATTAGCAGAAGAATTTAACTTAAGAGCGGACTATGCGTCCAACATCGTAGACCTTATTAATGAGGGAAACACTATTCCCTTTATCGCGCGTTACCGTAAAGAAATGCATGGTGGTTGCGACGACGAACTTTTGAGAGATTTTGCGGATAGACTTACCTATCTTACCAATCTTGAAACGAGAAAGGAAGAAGTAAAGAACAGTATCGAAGGTCAGGGTAAGTGGACGGACGAGCTTGCTATTGCGCTTGCTAACGCCGCTACTATGACAGAAGTTGAGGATATTTACCGTCCTTACAAGCAAAAGAAAAAGACCAGAGCTTCGGTTGCTATCGCGCGTGGACTTCAGCCCCTTGCTGACATCATTCTTGCTCAGGAAATTCAAGAGGGCGCAATGCTTGCAGTTTGTGAGCCTTACGTTCATATTGACGAAGAGGACGCGGAAAAATCAGTGCCTACCGCTCAAGACGCATTGCAGGGCGCTTTGGATATTATTGCAGAAACCATTTCCGACGATGCAGAACTTAGAAAGGTTCTTAGAGAATACCTTGTAAAGGAAGGAATGATTGCATCTGCGTTCAATCCTAAAATGGAAGACAAGGAAAAGCTTGGTGTATACGAGATGTATAACGAGTACAGTGAAAAGGTTGCAACTCTTCCCTCTCACCGTATTTTGGCTCTTAACCGTGGAGAAAAAGAAGAGTGCTTAAAGGTTGATATCGTTGCTGACGAAGAAGGTGCTTTGGCAAAAATTAAGGCGAAGTACCTTAAAAACAGCATTTTCAATGAGGCTCTTATTGCAACTATTGCCGATAGCTACGAGCGTCTTATTTTCCCATCTATTGAGCGTGAAGTAAGAAACGACTTGACTGATAACGCTAACGAGCAGGCTATTAAGATGTTCGAAGTAAATCTTAAGCCTCTTTTGATGCAAGCTCCATTAAAGGGCAAGACTATTATGGGACTTGACCCTGGATATAGAACAGGTTGTAAGGTTGCAGTTATCGACCAAAACGGTAACCACCTTGACAACACCGTAATCTTTGTTGCGGCAACTTCCGACGAGAAGATCAATCAGTCTAAAGCTAAGGTTATTTCCCTTATCTTAAAGCACAAGGTTGACGTTATTTCTATCGGTAACGGAACTGCAAGTAAGGAAACGGAAATTTTTGTAGCCGACCTTATTAAGGAAAGCCCCCGCCCCATTCAGTATATCGTAGTAAACGAAGCAGGTGCTTCCGTATATTCCGCGTCTAAGCAAGGCAGCGAAGAATTCCCCGATTTTGACGTAACCGTACGTTCGGCAATCTCTATTGCCCGCCGTCTTATGGATCCGTTGGCTGAGCTTATTAAGATTGACGTAAAATCTATTGGTGTTGGACAGTACCAGCACGATATGCCCCAAAAGCGTCTTACCGAAGTTTTGGAGGGCGTTGTAGAGGGTTGTGTTAACAGCGTAGGCGTTGACCTTAACACTGCTTCTTACAGCTTACTTTCTTACGTATCTGGTCTTAACCTTTCTATTGCTAAAAACATTGTTGAATATAGAAAAGAAACTCCATTTACCAGCAGAGATCAGCTCCTTAAGGTAAAGAAGCTTGGACCTAAGGCTTATGAGCAGTGTGCAGGTTTCTTGCGTATTCCTAACGCTGACAATATCTTGGATAACACAGGCGTTCACCCCGAGTCATATGATGCTGCAAAGAAGCTTTTGGATATGTTTGGATACACCGACGAAGACGTGAAGAATAATAACATTACCGATCTTAAGAACAAAGTTGCGCTTAAGGGTAACGCGGTTGTTGCTAGCGAACTTGGAATTGGCGAAATGACACTTTCGGATATTATCGATGACCTTATCAAGCCAGGTAGAGATATTCGTGATTCTCTTCCCGCGCCCGTGCTTCGCGCAGACCTTATGGATCTTAACGATCTTAAAGAGGGTATGGAACTTACTGGTACGGTTAGAAACGTTATTGACTTTGGCGCGTTTGTAGATATTGGCGTGCATCACGACGGTCTTGTTCATATTTCAGAGATTTCCGACGGATATATCAAGCACCCTTCCGACGTGTTAAAGGTTGGTCAGGTTGTAAAAGTTAAGGTTATCGGTGTAGATTCTGTTAAACAGCGTATCAGCCTTTCTATGAAAGCGGTAGATGGAGGAATTAAGGTAGAAAAACCTGCCCGCGTAGAAAGAAAGGATAGACCAAACGGCGAAAAGAAGCCCTTTAACAAGAACAATAACAACAATAAGAATAACGGACAGCGTTTTGATAAGAGAAACGACAGAAAGCAAAAGCAAGAAGAAGATTTACAAGCAAAGCTTCTCGCTCTTCAAAACAAGTTTAAAAGATAAAATTTATTAGCGTAATATCAAAAAAAGAGTAAACATGTAAAAGCTTAGTCTTTAGTGTTTGCTCTTTTTTTGTATTGAACGATTTAGTCAAATAGTTTGCAAAAGTAAAAAAATGGCTATAAAATATCAAAAAATAACTTGCTATTATAAACGTTTTAGATTTATAATATAATAGACGAGATATATTCAAAAGGATAATGATGTAAAAACGGTTATAGAGAAATTTATAATTGGGATTTTTATGTTGATTTATGGAGGAAAGTATGAGTAAAAAGCATTTGTTAAAAGCAGGCATAATCGGGGCATTGTGTCTTACCGTAACTAGCGTAGGCATTGCGTGTTCGACGGATAACGGAGGAAACAATGATGATAAGCCTACTATAACTAATGAAATGGTTGTTGATATTGCGGACGTGGAGCTTGAGATTGGTCAGCGTGAAAGGGTTACGGTTGACGTAACTAATATGGAGGGAGAGGAGATTGATTGTAAATGTTCTAATTCTGCCATAGCTTTTTACGATAAGCAAAACGGACAGATCGTAGGACTTCAGCCAGGAAACGTAACGTTTACTTTTACGCTTAAGAATAAGCCTTCTATTAGCAAAACCATAGATATAACTGTTATTCAAACGACGGAATACACGGTAGTAGTGGGAGATAGCGCTCCTGTTACTATTATGCATGGTGGAAAGATTACAAAACCAGCCGATCCGTCTTCTTGGCAAGACGAAAAAACGGTATACACTTTTGATTGTTGGGTAAAAGAAGGCACGGATATAGAGTGGGATTTTGATACGCCTGTTACTAGTAATATCACTCTTGTTGCGAGATGGACTGAAAATGCAAGAAAGTATGCAGTTGACGTAAACGGCAACGTTACGCAGTACGAGTATGGTTCGTATATTCAAGCCCCTAAAGATCTAGACGATAAGATTACTCAAACGCAAATTTCTACCTTTGACGGCTGGTACGTAAAAGGTACGCTCATTAAGTGGAACTTTGCAACGGACAAGGTCACTGGCGAAGTGGTTTTAGAGCCTCGTTTTATAGATAGCGTAAGATATTATACTATAACGTATACCGTGGACGGCGAAGTTTATAAGACGGACAAGTATGAGTATAACGCACCGCTTATTTTTCCTCAAAATCCTCAAAAGCCGTCTACTGAAGAATACGATTACGTGTTTATAGAATGGGAGGGTGTGAGTGACGGAACGCTTGTTACCTCTGATATGACGATAGAGGCAGTTTTCGAAGAGCGCCAAAGCTACGTGAACGTGAGTGGTAAGGTGGTTGATAACAACGGCAAAGCGTTAGTTGCTCAGCTTTATTTTGACGGTAAGAGTGTAGGTAGAAGCGACAGTAGCGGAAATTATTCGATAAAAGTTAAGCCAGACTCTAAAGAGCACAATATTACCGCGGTTAGAGATGGATATTATGAGATGGGCGTTAAATTTGTTGTAGACAGCACCGAGGATATATATCTACCTGAGATTGTTACAATGAAAAGTGGGCTTGTAGGAAAGAACGTTGACCTTGCTTACGATAGGTTTGGTCTTGTACAAGACGTGGATAAGAATTTCGCGCTTAGCGTAAATACTTCGGGAAATAAAGCCGTAGGTTATACTTTCTTGAAAGGATTAGACGATGGAACTTTAGCCTTTACCTTAAAGTTTAACGATGGTTGCGGTAGCACTGACGGGAAATGGGCTGACGCGCTTATTAACATTAATGGAATTATTAGTGATAATAATGGAAAAGATATTGGTTTGGGAATTTCTTCCGCAGGAACGTTAAATACAACAGGAACAAACCTTGCGCTCAGCTCGCCAACAAATGGCAACGGCAATGTAGGAGCGGTTTTGAACCGTCTTAAAAACGGTGTAACCGACGTAAGTTATAGTTTTGTTTATGCAAAAGTTAATAGCGAGATATCCTTGTTTGCAAAGTCTTCGCTTATGAATGAGTACGTGTTTATGGGCTCGTATGCGTCAAACGCGTTAGTGGGTGAGCTTAAGCTTGGATTTGAGATAACTTGTGACAATTCCTCTGCGGTTTTGGCTCTCGACGTTTCAGCTCTTACTTATGGAAGCGTAGAGGATGCTCAAAAGCTAGTAGATAGCGTAAGAGGTGTAAACTACAAGGTTGTAACTTACGAAGAAAGGGCGGACGGAGGATATGTCGTTAGCGAAGAGATTATAAAGGGATACGGCAACGTAACTGTAATTCCTGAAGCAAAAGAGCATTTTGTTCTAAATATCGAAAAGAGCGTGCTTGAAGGCGAGGCAAGCGAAGATTTGGTATTGTCGGTTTATTATGACCGCGAAAGATTTGACGTAGATTATGTAGTGGACGGCGAGGTTTATAAAACTTTAAGTGTAAGATATGGTCAAACGCCTAAAGCTCCGTTTATTCCCTCAAAGAGTGGATATACCGCTCGCTGGGATAAAACTATAACAAATTGTAGCGGAAATGAAACAGTTACCGCAATATATGAAGAGAGCGATACTTTTGCGCTTAACGTAAGCGTAGAGAGTAAGAAAATTACTATAAATGGAAAAGATTACGATGCCTATGACTTTAGCGCGCAAGAATTACAAGACGTAAAAATTACGCTCAAAAAAGATGGCGGAGCGGAGAGTGATTATAATGAGTCCGTTCGACTTGTTCCAGGTAATTACACTATAAAAGTTTCGCATAATGGCAACACGTATAGCGAAAACGTGGTAATTTCTGATAGCGACGTTAACGTAACCGTGGGTATAAGTAAGACTAAGCTTGGCGGAAGCGTGGGCGGATTTAGTAGCTTTGTAAATGGAAATAAAGTATACGTGTCTAACGATGCGGTAAGCTTGAGCCACCACGATTATACTTATAACGATTCTGTTCAGGGTGATAGATATTATATCGAAAGCGACATTTTCTTTGACGCGATAGGCGACAAAACTAGCAACGCTATGGTGGGCATTATGCCTGCGGTAAGAAATGAAAAGTTGGAAGGCAGTGGAGCTGGAAAACTTATCGTGGGCGTAACGCAAGCGGGTAAACTTGCCTATACGTACAAGGGCGGTTGGTCTTATGCGCCCGTTGAGATTGCAGACGTAAAAGATAAGGTTACGTACAATGGTAATAAATATTCTTACAAGCTCGGAGTTTATAGAAACGGAGCGGACTTTGCCTTGTTTATAAACGGCGAGTATATCGATACGATAACTCTTGGAATGTTTGGTAAATGCGGATTTGGCGTAGGCTCTGTCGGTAATAATGACAGCAACGGAAAAACGCATTTTACCGAGTATAAATATTCGTTCAACGAAGAGCTTCTTTCCGCATTGCAAGAGCAAGTATTTGGTAAGCAGATAACAGTAAAAGTTACCACAGATACCGACTACGTATTGGACAAAAACGGTAACAAGATGTATTATCAGGACGGCGCGTTCAGTAATAGCATAGCTCAAAATTTATCTTTTGAAATTGTCGATTACTATGGAAATGCCGTAAAGAGCGTAGTTGGCGCAGAACGTGAATTTAGTATGACTTTACCTCAAGGCATGTACACATTGAAGGCTAACTATCAGGGTGTTAAGGGTAGTACAACGAATAGTAAAACTATTAGCATAGGCAAAAACACTAAGTCTATTACGTATGATATTTGTATAACCGATATCGGTGGATCGTTTACAATTCCAGGTGGAAATACTGTAAATTCGTTTAATAGGAATTATACGGTAAATACCGCTGATAGCATAACGCTTAACACAAGCACGATGGCGTATATCAACAACGTTACGGCGGATAAAGTGTATATCGAAGGAAGATTTGATAAGAAAACGACGGGCTGGTACGGATTTGTTCTAAACGTGTCAGAAGGCGCTACGAATGAAAACTATAATAGAATAGTGTTTGCAGTGCTTTTAGATAGCGTAGGAGCCGAACACAGCTTGTTCGTTAAGCATAGCGAAATTGGCGACTGGTGGAAGGGTAGCGGTAAAGGCTCTATCGAAAGCTTAATTACCGATTCGTCTGCGTCTTATAAAATGGGCGTGCTGAGAATAAACGACTATTATTACGTATACATAAACGACACTCTATTCTGGTCAGGACAAATATCTGCTTTAAGTTCAAGCGGAAGCGTGTTGCCTGCTGATAACAAGTCGGGCTTTGGAGTGTTTGCTGGTTCTAACTGCGGAAGCGGAGCAAGACTTATTTCGGATATTAAGTACACTACCGATATGAGAGTGGCTAGCGAAATACTTAAAAAAGAAGTTTATACGCTTTCTTGCGATAGCGAGGTAACTCTTGTTTCGGGAGGAAGAGAGGTTGTAAATGGCGGAGATATTTATGAGTTGGAATCAGCGTCCAAGCTTATTAAAATCGACGTTCCTAGTGGTAAAGATATTCTTGATATTGACGTAAGAATTGACGGCGCGAAGCAAAATATCGAGTACGTGTCCGACGGTGTGTATTCGTTTGAGGCAATGAGCGGAGGAGATATAAAAATAGACGTAGAGTTTGGTGAAACCGCAAATGCAACGCTTGCTCTTGGTTATAAATCCGCAGTTGTTGTAAAAGACGGAGTTGAGTACGCGATGTACGATATTGCCGACGTTGTGGCATCGGATATTACGGTAAGTGTTCTTAATGTTTATACAGGAAAGGTTGTGTCTTTTGCGCTTGATACTCAGCATCAAAACATCAATCTTGATAGTGGAACTTATCGCATTTCGTACGAATATAACGATAACGTATGTGAGAAAATCGTGCAAATTAAGCCTGGAGAGAATACGTTTGAGGGAGAAATATCCAAGGCATATTTAGGTGGATCGATAAGCTTTATAAATAAATCCACAGGCAATAATTATACTCTTACAAGCTTTGACAGAGTAAACGCAGGAAGTACGAGCGGTGGAAGCTGGTCGCTTATTGACGGACAGCGCAACAGCGTTCACATGACAAACTTTACTTATGTAATGCAAGACAAGGTTGTAGCCGATCAGATTTATATAGAGGGTAAGTTTGATCTTACTTCTCAAAAGTTTACAGGCAAGATTGACGAGTCGTTCGGCGGACTTTTGGTGGCTCACGGACTTGACGAGCTTAGCGGAAACGAAAACAGTTGGGCAAGAAATAATTCTCACAAGCTTATGGTAGGAATTTATAAAGAATCGCTTGTTGTAAACTGGGACAAGGATTTTGGTACAACAAACACTGTTGTTATTTCCAATCTTGAACAGCGCGGACTTTTGAGTGGGGACAGAAGCAGAGTAAAAGTGGGAGTTTTAAGAAATAAAAACAACTACTACTTCTACGTAAATGACGTGTATGTCGGAAAGTATATCTGGGAAGTTCAAACGGATGCGAGCGGTATTGGTCTTGTGGATATAAAGAGTGATGTTAAGATTCACGAGTTCAATTATTCTACAAATAAAGAGATTATTGATGCACTCACTCCCGAGCAAAAGCTTAAGGATATTGATATCTACTTTATCGCAGGTCAGTCCAATGCTTCGGGTTATACAAAATACAATCAGGACACCGTAATGGCGCTTAATGACGATTATGTATACGGCTTTAACAATATCTGGTACACTGGTAACTCCAGAAGCGGAACGTCAACGGTTGCGACTAACCGCGTAAGAGATATATCCTTAATGCGAGCAGGTTACGGAGCATATTCAACAACGATGGGTGTAGAGCCCGGTCTTGCAGAAGCGCTATCCGTGTATTACAACCACGAAACGGGACGAGAAGCAGGCTTTATCAAGTATGCTGCGGGTGGAACAAGACTTCTTAACTACTTTACGGGTGAGAACGGTCCAGAGGGTAACTGGGTACCGCCCTCGTATCAAGCGACTCTTACAAGTGGAGTAACTAACAAGACGGGCGGATTGTACCGCAACTTCTTAGCGCAGGTAAGAAAGAGTATTGCAGACTACAAGAAGCTTGGCTATAATCCCGTTGTAAAGGGCTTGTATTGGATGCAAGGTGAGTCGGATAGAGGTGAACCTACCGAGTACATGAAGGCGTTCAAGTGTTTTGCATCCGATGTGAGAAAAGATCTTACCGATATTTGCGGACAGGATTGTTCGTCAATGCCTATTATTATCGGCGAAATATCCAGAAGCTTTTCTTCGTGTGATTCCAATTCGATGAACCTTAACGCAGGCTTTATCGCAATGCAGAACACCATTCCTCAAAACGTTCCCAATACCTATATCGTAAAATCCTCTGTGTTTGATCAGAACGCTTATATCAACGGCGTGGCTACAAAGGTGGGATCTGATCAGTACCATTGGAATTATAAAGATCACCTTAAGATTGGTAATCTTGTGGGCGAATGTATCTTGGAAAACGTGCTTGCGTTTGACAAGTAATAGGACTAAAACTTAACGTAACAAAAAAAGAGCAAGACTGAAGTTTTTTAATTTCACTTGCTCTTTTTATGCGTTTTTTATAATAATCGCTAATATTATTGTGTTTTTTCAAGAAACTTAGATTGACAAGTATTGTTTTTTAGAGTATAATGTATTTAATAATATTGAAGATAAATATAACTGATGAGAATTTTCCCTTAGCTTATCGACATAACAGTAAGGGATAATTGTGTTATTTATATTTATAACAATTAAAAATAGGAGGAAAAATGGATAAGAAGAAATTGCTAAAAGCAGGTCTTGCAAGCATGTTGTG
Organism: Clostridiales bacterium; assembly: GCA_015055625.1. Lineage (GTDB taxonomy): Bacteria > Bacillota > Clostridia > Christensenellales > Pumilibacteraceae > RUG12826. The sequence goes on from SVHU01000005.1 coordinate 109,556, forward strand.
TCTTACTATTGGAGGCGTGGTAGTAGCGTGCTCGGATGGTAGTGGAGATGGAGGAAAGGATGATCAACCGCCTGTAACACACGAGATAACTGCAACAATTGCTAATACCAATATCGA
>SVHU01000049.1 GCA_015055625.1 Clostridiales bacterium
ACCATCCACGCGCTTCTCGCAACTCCTAGGAAGGAAAATGCAGTGTACCAAGTAACGATTTTTAACGGCATAACCGCTGGCATAAATTCGTCGCCATACAAAATTTTGATAACAAAATGTCCTAACAACAAGAAACATACCGACACGAAAACCGAAACGTAAAACACTATAGCGTAAAGCTGTCGATTTCGTTTCTCGAAGAGTTTTTGGTCTTTCTTAAACGCCTTTACAATAGTCGGGTACATTGAATCGATAATGGCTGAAAGTACAAACGTCCACATCGCACAAATAGCCGTTGCAGTAGCATAATAGCCGACCTGCGCCTCATCCAGCATCTGCTTCAACATAAGTTTGTCCGTGTGCCCATATATAGAAACCATTATTCCAGAAAGGATATAATGATAACTTCTTGATAGTATATCTTTGCCTCTTTTAAACGAAACGCTAAATTTTGCGCCACCGTTTTTCTTGTAAGCGATAATTAAAACTATTCCCAAAACTATGTAATCTACAGAGGTAGCAAAAGCAAACCAAAATACGCTTTTCTTAAGTATTAGCAAAACTATTTTGTACCCTGCCGTAGCCACGTATGCTGTAAACGTAGCAATAGCTGTTACCTTGGAATTATACTTTGATTGAAACCAATAATTTATAGTATCAAAAGCGTGAAATATCAACGACACACTACACAGAGCAACTACAATTATCGTTTCCCACTGTCTAAAGTCGATAATGAAAGAAACAGCAACAGCAAGAATTACCGAACAAAAACTAGATACTAGCCTAAAAAATATTGCAGAACCTAGCGTCTTTCCTTCCTCGTCGGGATGGTCGATTAACTCTTTTACAATTACGGAATTTATGCCCAGTGTACATAGCGACATAAAGAATGCAATCAAAGCGTTTGCATAGCTTATAAGTCCATAATTTGACGGGCCTAAAAATCGCGCTGATAAAACTCCGACAAATAGCGACAAAACCATTTGCGCTACTTTTCCTCCGATAAGCCACCCCGCGTTTTTAACTTCTTTATTTCTTAAAAAACCAAACTTTCCCATTATCTCATGCCGTCTTTACTTAATTATTTCCTTTATAAAGTCACAATAATTCTTTAATGCCTTTATATTACCCAATGCACTGACCCTTTGCTTTAAGAAGTCAATAGCAAAAACTATAAAATATTCCTTGCGACAGCTAGCGTCGTATGTAATGCCAAATTGCTCAAACCAATTCGTCAAGCAATCGTCGTATTTTCCGCTCAAATACGAATTTAACGCGCTTTTATCGGAAAAATACATTGCGGTATTCAATACGTAAAAGAAATAGTCGTAGAAAAAAACTCTATCTCTTGCGTGTTCCCAATCTATCCACCAAAAGCCTGTAACATCCTCACATTTACCATATATAAGATTATCCCTCGACAAATCTCCATGCTGAAAGCAAGTTGGCAATTCAGCTCCTAACATATCTGGTGTTAGTTTGGACGCTAGTTCAGAAAGCATTTCTCTAGTCTCTTCGCTTTCGCTATCAAAATTTAATATCTCTGAAACAGTTTTTCTTTTCAAATTCGCATAATTTTCTTCCCGAAATTTTAGCGTGCATTCAATAATAACTTTGAGCGCATCGTCATCTGACGGACGAGTAAGAACTTCAACCATAGAAATCTTATAAGCATTCTCTATTTCGTCAAACTTATCAACCCTCGGCATCCCAAAATAATTATGCAACGTTTCGTATTGTAAAATTTGCTTGCCACAAGTCTTTTTGTCGGTGCAAACGGTTAAAATCTCTTTTTGCGCAAAGGAAAATAATTTTATCTCTCTTACTTTATCGTAATTGTTAGCAGAATAAACCGCCTCGTATTTCCCCAATGCGCATTTTCTTTTATTAAAATAATAGTTTGTCTTATTTATTTTGTTAATCAAAGAAGCGGTCTTACTCGCACCTTTATTTTTTTCAAAATAAGGTTTTGCTTTTTCCACACTTTGAGCATTGTCGTTAACTATTGCACGTAAACTTGGAAACAAACGATAACGTCCTTGTAATAAGAAATCGCCATACTTTTTTATAATTTTCTTAAAGTAACGTATTTCGTGTAGCGTTTGTTTTAATTTTTTTAAGTTCATTATATTTCTCCAAAATATAATCTGTTATTTCTTCCAGTTGTTCTTAAATTTTTCCGCTTTACTACATACGCCATCTTTATAAGGGAACAACTTTTTTTGTCCTTCAAGTATTTGTTTTGAAAGATTTAGTAGTTTTTTTGCAGCATTTTCAGGATTCCACTCTTTCAGCATAGTGTTATACGCTTGACGAGATATTTCCTTTCTCAATTCGGTGTTGTCCATAAGGCGTTTTACGTTAGAATATAGTTCGTCCAAATTACCGTCTTTATAAATAACACCGTTTTTTCCATCTTGCATAAGAAGCGGAACAGAACCAATAGCATGGCTTGCAACTACTGCGCAGGCGGAGTTCATTGACTCGTTTAACACCGCGCCCCATCCCTCGCCCTTATCGGACGTAAACAAAAACATTTCAGAATTCTCCATATATTCACGAACTTTATCGGGCTTCATAGCGCCTAAAAGGTGAACACAATCGGAAAGACCGTTTTTATCAATCATCTCGGCAACTTGATTTTCAAGTTCTCCGTTACCTATCATGTTTAAATTAAAGTCATACCCGTCCGCTTTAAGTCTTTTTGCGACCTCTATTGCATGTTCGGGATGCTTAACGTCGATAAACCTTGCCACCCACAAAATTGAAGCAGATAC
>SVHU01000006.1 GCA_015055625.1 Clostridiales bacterium
TAGACGGAAAAGAGGGCGTAGCATACAAGTACGGAGCAAAGGTAACAAAACCCGAAGAACCCACAAAGGAAAGTACAGTAGATAAAGTATTTACCTTTGCCAACTGGTACATTGCAGGCACTGACGATGCATGGAATTTCGACGTTAATACAGTAAGTGGAGACGTAGAAATTGAAGCAAGATTTACAGAGAGTGCAAGAAAGTATACAGTAACAATAGACGGAGTAGAATCTCAGTATGAGTACGGAGCAAAGGTAACAAAACCTGACTATACACCTGTAAAGGAAAGCACAGAAACAACCAACTTTACCTTTGATAATTGGTACATTGTAGGCACTGACGATGTATGGGATTTCGACGTTGACACAGTAAGTGGAAACGTAGAAATTGAAGCAAGATTTACGGAGAGTGCAAGAAAGTATACAGTAACAATAGATGGAGTAGAATCTCAGTATGAGTACGGTGCAAAGGTAACAAAGCCTGACTATACACCTGTAAAGGAAAGCACAGTAGATAAAGTATTCACCTTTGCCAACTGGTACATTGCAGGCACTGACGATGTATGGAATTTCGACGTTGATACAGTAAGTGGAAACGTAGAAATTGAAGCAAGATTTACGGAGAGTGCAAGAAAGTATACAGTAACAGTAGACGGAGTAGCATCTCAGTATGAGTATGGAGCAAAGGTAACAAAGCCTGCAGATCCTGTAAAAGAAAGCACAGTAGATAAAGTATTTACCTTTGCCAACTGGTACATAGCAGGCACTGACGATGTATGGGATTTTGACGTTGATACAGTAACAAAAGATAATATTGAAATTGAAGCAAGATTTACAGAGAGTGCAAGAAAGTACACAATTAAGTTTATAAACGGAGATGACGAAGTAAGCAAAGAAGTTGCATACGGTGAGGTTATAGTAGCACCCGAAGAAGATCCTGCAGATTACGAGGCTGACGGATACAGATACACATTTGCAGGCTGGGCCGGATATACAGCAGGAACCACAGTAAGTGGAGATGCAGAGTTTAGTGCAGAGTTTACAGCAGAAGCGATTACTTACACGATTACCTACAACGTAAATGGTGAAGTAACGACTGAAACGTATACCGTAGAAGACGAAGTAACGCTTTCTACGCCTGTGGTTGACTTTGGTAAACAGTTTGTTGGTTGGTATGAAGACGCTCAGTTTGGTGACAATGCTATAACAAAGATCGAAAAAGGAACGACCGAAAATAAGATTTTCTATGCTAAGGTAGAAGACTACACAACTACGGCCAAGGGAACGAACCATTATAGCAACGAGTCGTACGACGTAACAACTGGCGCGCTCACGGTAAAAGCGACATATTCGTTGTATGATATCGAAAAAGGTGGAGAGCTCAGTACCGGATTTGAGTTTATAAACTCCGAAGGAAAGCTCTTTAAGATTTTAATACACAAAAACTTTGGTAAAACAGCGGCATTGAGATTGATTACTGATCCAGATTATTCAACTAGCAAAACTGACAGCGTTGTAAATTCTCTTGGAATTATTGATAGAACCGCTACCGAGATTCCTACAACAGAATTTAACACTGGTACAAAAGATACTCCATTTGTATTTAATATGCAAATGCAGGTAACCGGAAGAACGGTTAAGATTTGGGTTGGAACTACAACCGAACAGTTTACAAATACAAACTACAACTACCTCATAGAGGATATTTACGATTACTATATTAACCCAGTAGGCACATCATGGGTTGCTAATCCAAACTATGACCGCGAGGCTACAGTTCCTGACTTTGCTCAAAATGGTGTAGTTAAGGTAGGAATTCCGTTCTACTATACAGGAACAACCGCAAACATTACTGCTAGCAACGTAGAAGTAAACTACGAAGAAGTAAAAGATTCTTATACCATTACGTATGATGTAAACGGTAAAGAAACAACCGGATCATATACAACAGGCGAAGAATTAGTTCTTCCTACGCCCGAACTTGATACTTATTATAAGCTTGCCGGCTGGTACGACAATGCAGAGTTTAGCGGATCTGCTATAACGAAAATTGCAAAGGGTACGCTTGGAGATGTTAAGCTTTATGCTAAGATTGTGGACAATGAGTGGGAAGGAACGTTGCAGGTAATGCTTGAAAATGTTGCTGACGACAACTATACTAGTGATATAAGCGAAACGACTGCGTTTGTAGGATATCCCATAATGACGGATATTACAAAGGAAATAGAAGGCTTTACATTAGTAGATATTACGGTAGAAGATGAAACCGTTTATGCATACTATAAGAGAAATCTTCATACCGTAACGTTTGGAGACAATACTCCGATTGAGAACGTTAAGTACGGAACAGACGTTGCAAGCCTTGTAACAGACGCTATCGTACTTCCTGCAAATACCAACGATGTTGCAACCGGATATACTTACTATACCGGTTGGAACTATAAGGCAAACGAAACCGTAACAGGCAATGTAACTTGTACGGCAACTTCCGTATTTACGGCTAACGGACTTATGGGCGCAAACGGCGAGCTTACTGCAACTCAAAGTGCAGAGAACGGTGGAGTACTTTGCGTAGACGAAGAAATGATTTACACCGGCGTAACAGGCGATGCAACGCAAGGTAAGTTTGTAATAAGTGGAGATATTACCGTTAAGGCTAACGGGGCTGGACCTGAAGGTGGCGGAATTATAATCAAACAGCTCTCGACAGGCAAGTTTATTACCCTATTCCCCACAAACAATAAGACTCATGGAACGACGTTCTATGCATCAGTAAAGCCAGATAACGGCTATTCTGGTAGAGTTGTAATGTCAAATCATAACGCTTTGAATCATACGCCTACAGGAGATAACGCTATTACGTTTGCTAAAGACGGAACGGAAACCACGTATTCGATAAGAGCGGAAGTTGACGGATACGCTATTAAGCTTTGGTACGGTGCGCAAGGCGCAAGCTTTGACCTTACAAAGCCCACTTGGTATATCGACGACATATACAATAAATTCCTTGTGGGATCGTATGCAAAGGCAAAGGATGGAGTAACCTGGGAGAGTATAAAGCCACTCTTCCCGTTCTATGCAGGAGATACGGCTGACGGACTAGAAAAAGGCAATGGCAACGATATCGCTATTGGATTTGCGTCTTCAATGGCAGGAACAGATTATGGCACAACCGTTTCTAACGCAAGTGTAGAATACATCAAGGATTCAGATCTTAAAGAATATACGGTAACCATTGCTGCAAAGCAATATACAATAAGAGAAGGCGAAAACGTAATGCAATCTCTGTTAAAGGCTGGATTTAAACCTAATCCGACAAAACAATCAGACGGAAGTTATAAAGGTTGGGCACTTGACATAAGCCATACTGCTGTAATGAGTGATGAGTTTATTGCGAAAACAGATAATTCTAATCCGGCTTACCTAAATAAAATAGCAGTTCAGACAAGTAATGCCTCTACGTCTAACAATATGGTTAAAGACGGAACTGAGTGGACCGGTAGTACGCAAAAATATAATACTTCTTGGGTTGGAAACATAGGAACTGACGTATTTAAGATGAAATCAACCTTTACCAGTTGGGCAACCGAATCGTCCTCTGTAACGCTTGCCAACTCAAGATTCCAAGGTGCAGGCTTTGCAATAAGACAACTTTCTACCGGAAAAATAATTCAGATAACGCCGGACTTTACACACGGTCAACTTGCCGTAGCAATGGCTGGTGTTCATGACAAAAAAATCGGTACTTCTTACAATCTGACCATTACCGGGGGAAACGGTTGGAGATACAGAAGAAGTATCAATACTTACGGTGCAGGTGGTAAGCCCGAGTTGGGAAAAGATTTGTTTGCTTATGGAATAGGTGAAGAAGGAAAGAATTATGCGTACGATATGCAGGTAGTAGTAGACGGATACAATATTAAGGTCTGGATAGGTGCAGTTGGAACGAAGTTTGACGACGCATTACCAAACTTCGACTTTAACTACTATACTTGGTTTAAGGACAGAAATCAATATGCGAGTCCAACGGCAGGCTGGGCTATAAGTACAGGAAATTATATATTAGGTGTAGATAAATTCCCATTCTTTATGGATACGTATGATGGATTGTTCTTAAGCGAAGGTAGCCTTGCGTGCGTAGGCTTTACGTCGATGGGTGACGGAACTGCTCACGTAATTACTTCAGGTACCGAAATTACAATTGGTGGAAACACTTATGAGAACAAATAATCATGCTATTATGATTATATGCCTTAATGGTTAAAGTGTAGAGGGACCGGAATTACAAAAAAACAAATATGCTTATTTGTTTGATATATTTCTTTTTCTTAATCCTTATTTGCAAAGAAACGGCAGTAATAATATCTGCCGTTTCTTTGTTTTATGGCGAAAATGATAAAAATTGTAGCGATTTTGCTATTGATTATATTAAGGAAATAATGTATAATAAAATAGACGAAAAACGTTGTCAATTTAGTAAATACGGATAAGATTAGGCGAAATCTTGTCGGTATAGCATATTTCTTTTTCTTAATCCTTATACAAAAGGACGGCAATAATTGCCGTCCTTTTGTCTTTATGCCGACTAATAGACATCCATTACAATTATACGATAACCAAGTAACCTCTCGACGTCATTGCGAGCGAAGCGCGGCAATTCCTTTTCTTTTCCGCAAATCCGAGATTGTCACGTTACTAACGTTCTTCGCAATGACAAACGTGGGTGTTGGTGCGGAGGCGCACACCCGATATACCAACGTAGACGTTGGATCCGAAATGTTGTGCTTTAACAAAGCAAGTAATTAAGTGTAGTTAGTTATTCTGTACGGGCGATTCACGAATCGCCCACTATATCGATAGTAGGTGTACCCACCCCCAAAAAAATATAATATAGCAAGATTGTCCAAAAAAATAGCAATAATACCCCTTTCTTTTATTAAAAAAGTGTGGTACAATGTATATATTGATAAATTTAACCTTATAAGGGGAGAAAAAAATGAAAGAGGAACTTAAGGCAATTAAGAGAATAGACGTTCATGCGCATGCTACGGCATTTCCACAATTCGCTCCGCCGTTTCCGTCGGGGTATAGAATGAATAATGCCGAAGAAGTTATCGCAATGTACGATAAGCTCAATATCGAAAAGGGCATATTACTTCCGCTTGGTATAGAAGGACAGTTTCAGACAATTACCAGCGAGGAATGTGCATACGTTGCAAGCTTGCATCCCGACAGGTTCGAGTGGTTTTGCTACGTAGATCCAAGATCTAGGGGGTATTCTACAAAAGAGGACCTATCTAAAATCTTGATGCACTATAAAAAGCTGGGCGCTAAGGGTGTAGGCGAGCTTATGGCTCAAATGTATATAGACGATCCGTATATGGATAATCTTTTTTATCATTGCGCCGAGTGTGATATGCCCGTTACTATCCACATTGCGCCAAAAGTGAGCGGATATTATGGAATAGTTGACGACCTAGGTTTGCCACGGCTTGAAAAAATGCTCAAAAAGCATAAAAACCTCAAGATTTTAGGACATTCTCAGTTGTTTTGGGCGGAGATAAGCGGAGATTTGACAGAGGCTGAGCGAGATGGTTATCCAACCGGCAAGGTGAAAGAACCGGGCAGAATAACTCAGCTTATGCGCGAGTACGAAAATTTGTACTGCGACGTGTCTGCAAACAGCGGAATGAACGCTCTAATGCGAGATCCCGATCACGCTCATAAGTTTATCGAGGAGTTTTCGGACAGACTACTGTACGGTTGTGATTACACCGCAACGTTTAATACTCATACCTATGAGATGAACGATTTTCTTTCCGAAATTACGGACAATGGAATTATGTCGGACGAGAATTTTTATAAGTTTGTAAGAGGTAATGCTGAAAAGCTTCTTGACATTAAATAAGCGGAAAGCTTAACCCAATATGCCAACGTAGACGTTGGATCTGATATGTTGTACTTTGAGCAAAGCTAACAATTAACAACTGTTAGTAATTATATAGGGAAACGACTGCCGAATCCCCACCATATCGACTGTGGGTTTGCCCACCGTCATTGCGAGCCTACATAGTAGGCGTGGCAATCCCTTTTTTGTAAGTTAAAGATTGCTACGGCATAGACTTTCCACTATATTGACAGTGTGGGTATTTAATCCCAATATTAATATTTAAAAAATAAATTTTAAGGAGATAAATAGAATTATGGAAAAGTTAGCATTACTTGGCGGAGAGCCTTATATCAAAGAAAGCGCGCCCGAAGAACTCTTTAAGTGGCCTATTATCACAAAAGAGGACGAAGAGGCGGTTATGGACGTTGTTAGAAGAAACGCATTTTCCGGCACGGATATTACCACAAAGTTCCAAGATGAGTTTGCAAAGTGGCAGGGAAGAAAGTATGCGTTGGCATTCACTAACGGTACCATGTCGCTTACCGCGGCAATGTTCGCAATCGGATTGGGTATAGGTGACGAGATTATTTGCCCCACAAAGACGTATTGGGGAAGTGTTTCGCAGGCTATTAACTTTGGCGCGAGCGCAGTATTTTGCAACATCAACGATATGCTTTCGCTCGATCCTGACGATTTAGAGCGTTGCATTACGCCCAAAACTAAGGCTATTATGGTTGTTCACTACTTTGGATATCCTTGCGATATGGATAGGATTATGGAGATTGCAAACAAGCATAACCTTTACGTTATTGAGGACTGCTCGCACTCTCACGGTACACTTTATAAGGGTAGAAAGGTAGGCACGTTTGGTCATATTGCTGCAATGAGTATGATGAGCTGGAAGACTTTTGCGGCAGGCGAAATGGGAATGTTTGTAACCGATGACAGAAAGCTTTATGAAAGAGCAATGGCTTACGGTCATTATGAGAGAAACAACGCTAACTTTATTAAAGAGTGCGATGATCTTAAGTCTTATTTCCACATTGGTCTTGGCGGTGTTAAGGGTAGAGCTAACCAGGTAAGCGCAGCGCTCGGTCTTGGACAGCTTAAGTACTTTGACGAGAGATGCGCTGAGATTAGAAAGGCAATGAATTACTTCTTCGATTTACTTGAAGGTGTACCCGGTATCAAGCCTATTCGTGTAGACGAGAGCACAGGCTCTAACATGGGTGGATTTTACAGTCCTCAGTGCGCGTACTATCCCGCACAACTTGGCGGACTTTCTGCTAAGCGTTTCTGTGAGGCGGTAAGAGCGGAAGCAGCAGGCGCATTCGTTTCGTGGGAGGGAGCTAACTTCTGCTTACACACTCACGATTTCTTCAAGACGTTCAACCTTTTCGGAACAGATAAACCCTCGCGTATTGCGTTTGCCGATCGTGACGTAAGAGATGACGATAAACTTTGTGCACCCAGTGAAGAGAAGTATTGCTTCTCCGTACCTTGGTTCAAAAAGTATGACAAGGAATGGATTGAAAGATACGCAAACGTGTTTAAGAAGGTAGCAACAAACTATGCTCAGCTACTGGAGGGCGATCTTGACAAAACTCAGGGTGGACGTTGGCACGGAAGCGACAATGCTGCAGAGCAACAAAAAAAGAAATAATATGAAAGTTCTAATTCTAACCGATGTAGAAGGAATTACCGGAGTTTCCGCAATCGAGCAGATTGCGGAATCTTCGCCTGAATACCCTAATACCATACGTCTACTAATGCAAGACGTAAACACTGCTATTAGCGCGTGTTTTGACGCAAAAGCCAAGCACGTATACGTGATAGACGGACACAGTAGGGGCGAAAACTTCGATAAATCAGCTCTTGACAAACGTGCTGAACAGGTGTACGTTAAGGATATGGGCAGGGTAATAAAAGACGTGGACTGTCTGGTGTGTATAGGTATGCACGCGATGGCTGGGACGTACAAGGCATTTTTAGATCACACTCAGTGGTCTATACGTTTCCACTACTATTATTATAACGACGTTAAGATTGGCGAGATTATGCAGTCCGCGGTTTTTGCAGGGGCGTTTGGAGTTCCTCTTGTTATGGTAAGTGGCGACGAGTCCGCATGCAATGAAGCAAAGCAATTTGTTCCAGGTGTTTATACCGCATCGGTAAAGACAGCAACCGAGCGCAACAGGGCGGTTTGTGCCGACGAGAAAATCGCCGTAGAGCGTATTTATAATGCGGTAAAGGCTGGTGTTGAAAACTATGACAAAATCCAGCCGATAAAAATGGAACTTCCCTTTACCGTAAGGATAGAGTTTAACCGTTCGGACTACTGCGACGAAGCATGCAGGGACAATCCCAACATAAAGCGTTTGGACGTTTACAACGCCGAAAGTATAAAGACGGAAATCAAAGAATGGAAAGACGTTTTGCTATAAAAAGACTAAAAAGGATGATACGTTATGACGAAAAACGTAAAATTTGGAATACTTGGTTGTGGAATGATAGCATCAATTCACGCCGACGCCATTAAAAATATAGAAAGAGCTACGCTTGTTGGTGTGGCGGATAACAACGTGGAATTTGCGCAAAAGTTTGCTACAAAACACGCGGTTTTTGCTTTTGATTCTTATGAGAAAATGCTAAAAAGCGATATAGACGTGGTATGTGTTTGCACGCCCAGTTGTTTCCACGCTCAAAACGCAATCGACGCGCTAAACAGTGGCAAGCACGTGGTGGTAGAAAAGCCCATGGCTCTATCTGTTGAGGATGCGGACAAGGTGGATGAGGCAAGCAAAAAAAGTGGCAAATTAGTTACCGTTATATCTCAGCTCAGATTTTCCGACGACGTGGTAAAGCTTAAAGAATACGTAGAGAGCGGAGCGTTTGGCAAAATTTCGCTTTGTACTCTTACAATGAAATATTATCGTAGCAAGGAGTATTTTGCGTCAAGTAATTGGAAAGGAACGTTAAAGTTTGACGGCGGTGGAGCGCTTATGAATCAGGGCATACACGGCGTAGACTTAATGCAGTATATTATGGGCGGAGTAAAAAAGGTGGACGGAAAGATAGGTACGCTTTGTCATAGTGTGGAAGTAGAAGATACCGCCGTTGCAACCGTCGAGTTTAATAGTGGCGCGCTTGGCGTTATAGTAGCGTCTACTTGCGCGTACCCAGGCTTTGACAGAAAGCTGGAAATTCACGGCGAAAAGGGCTATGCGATTCTTACAGAAAACAACCTCGAAAAGCTTATGATAGAAGGGAAAGAAGTGGAGCTTAAGGCTTTTGAAAAGTCCAACACCGCATCCGATCCTACTGCGGTAGCAAGCGCGATGCATCAAAAGCAAATTGAAAATTTACTGCTTGCGATAGACGGCAAAGCGCAGATTTTGGTGGATTGTAACGAGGGAAAGAAAGCCGTAAAAATTATTACGGACATATATTCAAATTGACGGAAAAGGAGAAAACGTATGAAGATTTTCGTGCTTTTAGGTCAGTCAAATATGGCAGGACCGCACATATCTCAGGCAAATGAAGAGGATGACAAAAGACTGGAGGGCGTAATGCTTCTCAACGCGCAAGACGAGTTTGAGCCTGCGTCCAATCCGCTTAATAAGTATTCCACGATAAAGTGGCAACCTCTCCCAGGTCTTAATCCTGGCGTAACGTTTGCAGAAAATATCAAGGGCGTTATTGGCGATACGGTGGGTATTGTTTCTAACAGCAGAGGTTCTAGCAAAATTGAGGAATGGCAAAAGGGCGGAAGGTACTTTGAGGAAGCTGTAAGGCGTAGCAAGAATGCTATGAAGTACGGCGAGATTGCGGGCATACTTTGGCTACAAGGAGAGGATAATACGCCTGCGCCCGAGGGATATGCTCCAAAGCTGGAAAAGTTTATTTTGGATATAAAGGAAGAGTTAGGAAATAAAAATCTTCCCTTTATTGCTTGCGAGATTATGCGCGACGTGCACGTTCCCGAAAAGTGGAGCGAGGAGGGCGTTATAAAGATTAACGAACAAATCCACGAGGTTATTTCCCGACTTGACAACTGCGAAATAATCGACGGAAGCGGAGTAGAGCACGTTGTGGGCGACGAGGTGCATTTTGCGCCGTCAGGCATGAGAGAGCTTGGTCGAAGATATGCCAAAAAGTATATCGAAACCTGGCTAAATAAATAAATTTTGTCGCGTTTTGTGGATAACGTATGTATTAAAAACGTAAAAACGGAGAGAGAAATGAAGAAATATAGGATAGGAATAATAGGCACTGAAAACTACCATGCAAAACAGTTTACCGAGTTTTTTAACAAGCCCGACAAGGACGGAAACCTTGCTTTCCCGGACTGCCACGTAACGCTTGTTTGGGGACATTACCCTCAAGAGAGCGAAAAGGTAGTTGCCGAGTGTGGCGCTGATAAGGTAGCTTGTGGAATTGAAGAAATGGTGGAAAACGTCGATGCTGTTATGGTAACGGCGCGCGACGGAAAGTTCCACGCGGAGTTTGTTCGTCCGTTTATCGAAAGGGGTATTCCTGCCTTTATCGACAAGCCCATAACCACCGATACGCAGGAAGCGGAAGATCTTATAGCGCTTGCAAAAGCAAAAGGCGTTCCGCTTTGCGGAGGCTCGTCGCTTCGTCATTCCAAACAGGTTATCGAGCTTAAAAAAGCAAAAGCGGAAGCTAGTTTGTTTAGAGGAGGATTTGTGTCCGCGCCTCTTAGCTTTAGCAACGAGTATAGCGGATTTTGGTTTTACTCTTCTCACTTAGCTGAAATGTGTTTGGAGATTTTCGGATACAACCCCAAGTCCGTTGTGGCTACCGAGAATAACCAAAGCGTGTACGCAACAATAAACTATGACGGTTTTTCGGTAAATTGCAATTTTGTAAACGATAGTTATAATTCGTACGCAGGAGCAGTGTTTAGTAAGGAAAAAACGGACATGAAAGAGGTGAGCTTGGACGATATTTTCTTGTGCGAGTGCGAGGAGTTTGTTAATATGGTAAGAACAGGCGAAATGCTTCGTTCGTACGAAGATCTCATAAAGCCTGTATACCTATTAGACGCAATTAAAAAATCGTATGAGAGCGGAAAAAAAGTAGACGTATAAAGCTTTTGCGGTTATAATATAATCGTAGAGTAAAAAATAAACCATACTACAACGGTACTAAACTTAGGAGAAGTATGAAAACAGCATTTGCAGGATTTAGACACGACCACGTTTTCGTGTTATACGAGCAGGTAAGCAAACACCCTGATTTTGAGATTGTCGGAGCTTTTGAGGAAAACGAAGAGAGCAAGACTAAAGCAATAAGCAAGGGTGTAGCTTTTACGTACGATAGCTACGAGGAGTTACTAAACGATAACTCCGTTCAAACCGTAGTTGTCGGATTTTGCTACGGCGATAGAGGCAGGGCGGTAATAGATGCGCTCAAGCACGGTAAGCACGTTATCGTTGACAAACCGCTTTGTACAAAACTTGAAGAGCTTGACGAGATTGAGAGGTTGAGCAAGCAAAATAGTCTTGTAGTAAGCTGTATGTACACTATGCGTTTTGAACGCAAAATAAATGCGGTAAAACAGCTTTTAGAGAGCGGAGAGTTGGGCGAAATAAACAACGTATACTTTGGCGGTCAGCATCCGCTTCAGTACGGAAGAAGACCGAGCTGGTATTTTGAAAAAGGCAAACATGGCGGAGTTATAAACGATATCGCAATACATGGAATTGACCTTATTTCATACCTTTTATCCGACAGCGTAAAGACTGTAAATGGAGCAAGACAGTGGAATAAGTATGCGCAAGACGAGCCCGAATTTTTGGATAGCGCGCAGTTTATGTTAACTACGCAAAAAGGCACTGGCGTGATTGCCGACGTTTCGTACTCTGTGCCAAACGGCGTGGAGTTTGCACTTCCTTACTATTGGCAGTTTTACTTGTGGGGAACAAAGGGTGTTATATCTTTTGCGCTAAACGAACCCACTTCCACCTATTATATCGCAGGGGATAAAGAGCCTAAAATTTTAGTGGAAGAGCCTGTCAAAACTGATTATCTTACCGATTTTTTAAGAGTAGTAGAGGGAAAAGACGACGTTGCGCTTTCCGTTTTCGATACGTTAAATTCTACGCGTTCTACGCTACTTATTCAAGATAAGGCAAACAGAGCATAACGAAAAATCAAGGCTGAAAGCAAAACAAAAACAGAGAGGAAGAATATGAGCGAAAGGAACGATCTTAGGATAAAGAGTAGTCGTATAATAACGCCTTTGTCGCAAAAATCGGGATACGTATACGTGAAAAACGGTAAAATTGTTGATATTACCGACAAGGATTTGCCGTTTGAAAGAGAGATTGACGTGGGGAATGATTATGTTATTGCAGGCGTTGTAGATATTCATACGCACGGCGCAATGGGTTTTGATTATGCAAGCGCAAGCGTTAAAGAAATATTAGAGGCGGTAAAGTTTCAGGTGAAAAGTGGCGCAACTACCGTGTTTCCCACAATTACGTCCTCGTCCTACGAAAAGATTTATAACGCGCTAGAAAACATAGAAGAGGCTATGCGTGATGAAAAATGGGGCGCGCGCATAGGCGGAGCGCATTTGGAAGGGCCCTACTTTTCGCCCTCGCAGTGCGGAGCTCAGGATAAAACGTATATCACCGAGCCAAAACGCGAGGAGTATAAAAAAATAATTGATAGGTTTTCTGATATTATAAAGAGATGGGACTATGCCCCCGAGCGCGATGAAAACGGCGAGTTTTGCGCGTATTTGACTTTGCACAACGTGCTCCCATCAGCCGGGCATACCGATGCAAAGTATGAAGATATGCTCACCGCTCAAAAAAATGGATGCAAGCTGATTACTCACTTATATTCTTGCACGTCCACAATTACCAGAAACAAGGGTTTTAGGAGTTTGGGTGTTATAGAATGTGCATACTTGTTCGACGATATGAACGTTGAGGTCATAGCGGACGGAAAGCATTTGCCCATAGAGCTTTTATCGCTAGTATTCAAGCTGAAGGACGCGGACAAGATTATTCTTGTATCTGATTCGCTAAGGGTAACGGGAACGCAAGAGAAACGCTCTACCGTGGGCGAGATTGAGTGTATTATAGAGGACGGCGTGTGCAAGCTTGCTGACCGTAGCGCATTTGCAGGCAGTATAGCAACCGCGCAAACCTTGCTAAAAACGTGCTTGCAAACTGGCAAGGATATGAATTTTGCAGTAAAGACCGCGTGTGAAAATCCCGCTAAGCTGTTTGGGTTAAACAGAGGTAAAATCGAGAAAGGGTTTGACGCCGATTTATTGGTTTTGGACAGCGATGCGAACGTAAAAAAAGTATTTGTAAACGGAGAAGAAGTATAATGATAATAAAAGAATTTAAGGTAGACAGAATGACGGTTTACGCTCACGATACCAGAAAAAGTATGGGCGAGCAAGTTGCCAAAGATGTGGGACAGTATTTAAGAGAATTGCTTGCAAAGAAGGACGAGGTTAATATGATTTTTGCCGCAGCGCCCTCGCAAGCTGATTTCTTGGACTCTTTGTCAAAAGAAGAGGGAATTGATTGGAATAGGATAAACGTTTTCCATATGGACGAATACGTTGGTATTGACATTAAGAGCGAGCAAAGTTTTGCTAGGTTTGTTAAAGAACGCGTTGCGGACAAGCTGGGCGTGGGACAATTTTTTCCCATTAACGGCAAAGCGGAAGATATAAACGCGGAATGTAAGCGTTATAGTGAGCTTTTGCGTAAGTACAAGACGGATATCGTTTGCTTAGGTATTGGCGAAAACGGACACATTGCGTTTAATGATCCGGGCGAGGCGGATTTTTGGGACGAAAACGACGTAAAGATAGTAACCTTGGACGAAACTTGCAGAAATCAGCAGGTAAACGACAAGTGTTTTGAAACTATCGACGACGTACCAAAGTACGCGCTCACACTTACTGTTCCCACTCTTTTAAGAGGCGGAGCAATGTTCTGTACCGTACCTGCGCCCACAAAAGCCAACGCCGTAAAGCGCACTTTGTGTGGTAACGTGGATATCGATTGCCCTGCAACCGCGCTAAGACTTCATACGTGTTCAAAATTCTATTGTGATAAAGACAGCGCAAAATACGTACTTGACTAAATAAAGATAAGACGTAGCGGAATTTCCGTTACGTTTTTTTCTATTAAAAATCCGATATGCTATTGAAAAAATTATAAGCGTATGGTATAATAGTAAAAACAACAAGATAAAAGGTAAAAAAGAAATGTATTTCAGCAAATCCAAATATTGCGAATTTAAAAAGTGTACAAAAAAAGCCTGGCTTTCAAAATACAAGCCCGAAGAGAAAAAAGAGGACGCAACTGCTCTTGCTATTATGGCAACTGGTAACGAAGTGGGCGACCTTGCAATGGGAATGTTCGGTCCGTTTGTAGAGGTAACCGTGCTTAAAGAGGACGGCAGACCTGATATTGCAAAAATGGAAGAGCGAACAAAGGAAGAGATTGCAAAAGGCACGGAAATTATTTGCGAGGCGTCGTTTGATTACAACGGCTTGTACTGCGCTGTCGATATCTTGAAAAAGACTAAAAACGGCTATGCTATCTATGAGGTAAAAAGTACAAAATCGCACAATAAACCCGAATACGTATGGGACTTAGCATACCAAAAGTACGTGCTTACGCAATGCGGAATAAATGTGGATGGGGCATTTTTGGTGCATTTTAATCCCGATTATACAAGAGGTGAAGAGTTAGAGCTAGACAAGCTTTTTATAGCGTCGGATATGAGTGAAAAAATTGAGGACGTGAACGTTGAAGAGGACTTAAAAGAGGCGGAAAAGGTACTGAAAAACGAAAGTGAGCCTGTCGTGAAGTTTGGGGGATCGTGTAGGAAAAACAATCATTCTTGCCCGTATTGGGAGTATTGTTCAAAGGACTTGCCCACGCCGTCCATTTTTGATTTAACCTCGCTTAGTATGCCTATTAAAGCAAAGCTTTTTTATAGCGGAATAAAGACGTTAGACCAGGCTTTGAATACAAAGTATGCGGATAACAAGCTACGCAAATTGCAAATGTTATGCGCAAAAGATCCCGATTTTGTGCACGTTGACAAAGACGGAATACGTGAATTTTTAAATTCGCTTTCCTATCCGCTATACTTTCTTGATTTCGAAACTATGATGCCGGGCGTTCCTTTGTATAAAGGGAATGAGTGCTTCAAGCAAATTCCCTTTCAGTACTCATTACATTATATCGAGAGCGAGGGTGGAAAGATAGAGCATAAGGAATTTTTGGCGGAGAGCGGTAAGGATCCGTGTGAGGATATAGCTAAAAGATTGTGTGAAGATATTCCGCAAAATGCTTGCGTTTTGGCGTATAATGCGGATTTTGAACGAGGCAAAATAAACCAGCTTGCATCTACTTTTCCAGAATATAAAAGTGCGCTTATAAAGATAGCTGAAAATATTGTGGATCTTGAAACTCCGTTTAAGCATGGGCATTATTACGTAAACGCAATGCACGGATCAACCTCTATCAAACACGTGCTTCCAGCTCTTTTCCCATCCGATCCTGAGTTTAATTACAACAGCTTAGAGGGGGTTCATAACGGAGGCGAGGCGATGAGCATTTATCCGCAGATAGCTTATATGAACGAAGAGGACGCGCAAAAAACAAGAGCGGAGCTTTTGGCGTACTGCAAGCTTGATACTCTTGCAATGGTAAAAATTTGGCAAAAACTAGTTGAAATATGCAACTAAGCAATAATTTTTATTAAAAAATGAAAAAAAATTATTAAAAAGCAATGATTTTTATGCTATTTTGTAGTACAATATAAATAATCGGCAAAAACAATTTTTAAGGAAAAACAATGAGCGAACTTACAAAAGAACTTAATATAAACGAGAAGATTGCGCTTGTTAGCGGAACGGATTATATGTATACCAATCCCATACCTAGCAAGGGAATAACCTCTATTTCTATGGCGGACGGTCCACACGGACTCAGGAAACAAACGGAGGGAAAAGAGGTCGGAATATTCGATAGCGCTCCTGCAACCGCATTTCCCACTTCCGCTACCGTAGCAAATAGCTGGAGCAGAATAAATAGCGCAAAAATGGGTGAGGCGATAGCTAAGGAATGTAATTTTTATGGTGTGGATTTATTGCTTGGCCCTGGAATAAACGTTAAGCGCAATCCGTTATGCGGTCGCAACTTCGAGTATTATTCAGAAGATCCGTATCTTGCAAGCGAGAGCGCTATAAGCTTTATAAACGGCGTTCAAAACAATGGAGTGGGCGTAACGCTCAAGCATTTTGCGCTGAACAACAGCGAAAATTTCCGTTCGGTGGGCGATAGCGTATGCGACGAAAGAAGCATGCGCGAAATATACCTAAAGCCTTTTGAGAGTGTAATAAAAACATGTTCTCCACGCGCTGTAATGTGCGCTTATAACAAGGTTAACGGAACGCATTGTAGCGAAAATAGCAAGATTATAAACGGAATACTGAAAGATGAGTGGGGCTATAACGGCGTTGTTATGACCGATTGGGGCGCAATGCACGATAGGGTTAAATCGCTAAAAGCTGGCGTAGATCTGGAGATGCCTGGCGATACTCCGATATGCAGAAAACAGATTTTTAACGCCATAAAAAACGGCGAACTTACTGAGAGTGTTTTGGATAATTCCGTTCAAAGGGTGCTAAACCTTATTGAAAAACGTAGTGATAAAAAACAAGAGGATGCGGACTTTGAAAAACACCACGAGCTTGCAGGAGTTATAGCTCAAGAGAGCGCAGTTCTTATGAAAAACGACGATACGTTACCGCTAAAAGGCGACGAAAAGCTGTGCGTGGTTGGAGAGTTGTTTGAAAAAATGCGCTATCAAGGAGCTGGAAGCTCGTTGATAAATGCTAAATTCCTAACTTCGCCCAAAGAAGTTTTTGATAGAAAACACATACAGTACGAGTACTCAAAAGGCTATGAACAAAACGGTAAAATAGACGAGAACTTGATTGTTGAGGCTGAAGAAAAAGCTAAGAGCGCCGACGTGATTTTGGCGTTTATCGGGCTTACTGACTACGACGAGTTTGAGGGGTGTGACAGAGAAAATATGCGCCTAGCTACCGGTCAGCTTGCTCTTATTGACAGACTGGTTAAGTTAAACAAAAAAATAGTTTGCGTGCTGTTTGGAGGTTCGGTGGTAGAGCTTCCGTTTATAGATAATATAAACGCTTTACTCAATATGTTTTTACCAGGTCAAAACGGTGGAACTGCAACGTACAATCTGCTTTTTGGAAAGGCAAATCCGTGTGGACGTCTTGCTCAAACCTGGATGAAAAAATACGAGGACGTGCCTTTTTATAACGAGTATTCTAAAAGTAATAGAGAGGTTTATAAAGAGGGCTTGTTCGTTGGGTACAGATATTATGTTACGTCAAATGTAAAACCTGCTTTCCCATTTGGATTTGGATTGTCGTATACGACGTTTGATTATGATGACGTTGCGTACCTCAGACGGAACGGAAATCGCATAAACGTATCGTGTAATATTGTCAATTCAGGCGATATTAAAGGCAAAGAAACCGTACAGTTATACGTATCTAAAGCGGATAGCAACTTGCTTAGACCTAAGCGTGAACTTAAAGGTTTTAGACAGGTAAACCTCAATCCAAAAGAGAAGCGCAAGGTGGAAATTGCGCTGAATTATGACGATCTAGCGGTATACGACGTAAAGCAAAAGAAATGGGTGGTAGAGAGCGGAACGTACGCTTTTGAAATTTGTTCTTCTGCTGATGACGTTAGGGCTGTAACCTATCTTGACATAGCGGGTGAGGTTGTAGAAAAGCAGTGCGATGACGAAACGTTCTCTATCTATTCTTCGGCGCAATTAGACAAGGTCAGCGACGAGATTTACGAGAAAATGAGCGGTGTTAAGCTAGAACAAAAAGAGGAAGAAAAAAAGCTTTCTTTAGAGAATAGGTTTGTAGACTTTAGGCGCACGTTCTTTGGAAGAATGATTTATAAGGCGGTAATGAACACGCTTAGTAAGGGCGATAAAAACATTCTTGAAAGCGCTAGCGAAGAAGAAAAAGAGCGCGCGGTAAAAGCTGTGCTTTTCAGAAAAAAATCTGTGGACAACAGCTCTATAATGCAAATGACTATGGCAATGCCTAGCGTACTTCCTTACAATTATGCACAGGCGCTTGTTCACCTTGCTAACGGCAATATTTTCGGAGCATTGTACAAGTTTTTTAAAAAAGTAAAGGGAACTCCGCTTCCCAAAGATAATATTAAGGAGTAAAACTATGGATAAGGTAAAAGTTAAAGGAATTCACCACGTTGCAATAAAGGCAAAGGGTTTGGAAGAGTTTGATAAAACGTTGGATTTTTATTCCAATATTTTAGGAATGGAAATAGTTAGAAGATGGGGCGAGGGAATAAAGCAAGGAGCAATGGTAGAAACTGGCGCAGGCTGGTTAGAAATTTTTGCTAACGGCGATGAAATTCCTCTTACTTCGCTTTTTAGACACTTAGCTTTTGAGGTAGAAAGTACGGACGCTTGCGTGGAAAAGGTGAGAAAGGCAGGATATAAAATTACTATGGAGCCTAACGATATCGTTATTGCAAGCGAACCGCCCATTCCTGCGCGTATTGCATTTTGTATAGGTCCAGTTGGCGAAGAAGTAGAGTTTTTTGAGTTGAAATAAAAAACAATACGTAGCGTTTTGTGGCATACGTATTGAAAAAATCAGTAAAAAATACAATAAAAAACGTGTCTTAGAAAAAAGTTTAAGACACGTTTTTTTAGTTATTTATCTGTTGTTTCGTCGATAATATCGGGATTAACTGCATTTACAGCAACGCTCTTAATTCCGTTCATACAACCGCTTTTAGACTTATATCCCATTTCGCTCATAGCAATACTTTCGCCGTTTGAAGCAAATAGGCGATAGCGATAAAGTCCCGCTTTATCAAAGTAGATCTCAAATTTAGGATTAGTTTGAGGTACGGGTTTTTGCAACGTGTTATCCTCAATCTTTCCACCCTCTATACATTTTACCGCGTGAGAACCAATGCTTGCAATGCCCTTTTTGCATGCAGCCTTTGTTGTATAAACCTGCGAAGAAACCGCAATCTTTTCCTTGTTTGATGCAAGTAAGCTGAAGTTAAATGCGCCCGTGGGCGTTTTTTTAATAATAAAAGTTCCCATAATTCTTTCCTCCTATACTAACTAAAAAATTCTTTTATTACTTATATTTTATCACGCAATAAAAAGTATTGTCAATACGTTTTTAAAAATTTTCAGACAAATTTCAACAAAAATTATTCTTGAAGCGCGCGTTCTTTTTTCCATTGTGTGGGCGATATACCGAAAGTTTTTTTGAACTGTCTATTAAAGCTAGATAGCGTTGGATATCCACATTCGATTGCAATGTCTATAATATTGGTGTTGCCTGAAAGCAAACGCGCGCAAGCAACGTTCATTCGCACTTTGTGTAAGTATCCGTCGGGCGAAAGTCCGCAAAACGCGATAAACAAACGGCGTAGTGAAGATTCGCTTAAAAAACATAATTTCGCAAGTTCGGGAATTTTTATGTCGCTTCCAAAATTTGCATTTATCATATTGATTGCAGGCTGAATTTTTGCAAACGTTTCCGCCTCTTCTATTTTGTTTAAATTTTCGCTAACTCTAGTCATAGTGGAAGAGTGGAGCGTAAGAATGGAGAGAAGTTCGCCTTCAATAATTTTTTTATGGCTCTTTCCCTTGTTTGTGCATTGATAGATAACGTCTTTAATCAGCGAGTATAAAAGTTCGTTTTCACTCTTTGAAATAACGGACTTAAAATCGTAGTTATAGTATGACGAATAACGCAAGGATTTTAGGTGATTTTTGTCTACGTTGGGCATAGCGAGGTTTTCGTCGATGTACAAAAATCTCCACTTGCACGGAGTGTCAGGATTGCTTTGCGCGCTATGAAACTGTCCGCCGTATATTATCGAAACAGCAGGGCCTTTTACGGGAATAACGTCGTCGTCCACGTTAAAAACTCCCGAACTTTCACTCTCAAGCAGTCCGAGTTCTACAAAATTATGGTTGTGCATAAATTCGAATTTCGTGGACGGAGTCGTTACCCATTTCCATCCGTAAGGCTCGCAAAAATTGTCAGACGTGAAGGCTTTAAATTCATTTCCTATGTGTATTGACGGATTTTGCACAGTTTTAGGTGTTTTTTGCATAGAATTTTTCATATTTTGATTGTATACTAAAAATAAGGAAATGTCAAGAGGTATTTTGACTTTTTTGATTTTGCAAAAACAGGGAGGCTTTTATGGAGAAAAATTTACAACCGAATATGCTTGACGAGATTTGCGCGCTTTGTGAAGGTGGAGTAAATCCGCTTAAGCCCGAAAAACTCAAAGACAGGCTAAAAGGAGCGCTTGTGGGAAGGTTTGCAGGGTGCTTGCTGGGAGTCCCCGTGGAAAACTGGCAAATAGCAGATATGCAGGATATGGCAAACAACTGCGGTATGGACTTTCCGCCCACCACGTATTGGAAGGAGGTTAGAAACCCCGACGGTATTCAGTACGGCGTGTCGCCAAGACGTGGCTATACCGAAAGCGGAATGAACGGCGTTGCGGTGGACGACGACATAACCTATACCGCGCTAAACCTCTTACTACTCGAAAAGTACGGAAAGAATTATACGGTAGAAGACGTTGGACAGTTGTGGCTGGATATTCTGCCCTACGCTTGCACGGCGGAAGACGTTGCGTTAAAAGAGCTGAAAAAAGGCACTGCACCAAAGGATTGCGCTAACGATAACGAATACGTAGAGTGGATAGGCGCGGCAATCAGAGCGGATGCGTTTGGTTATGCTGAAGCTGGCAATCCCGAAAAAGCAAGCAAGCTTTGTTATAACGACGCATACCTTTCTCACCGTAAAAACGGAATTTACGGCGAAATGTTCTGCTCGGCAACTGTTGCCTCGGCGTTTACGTCTAGTACACCTCTTGAAGCTATAAGAAACGGAATGAAGTATATTCCAAAAACAAGCGAGCTTTACGAGGCTCTTGAGTGGGCGCTAGGGTACGAGGGAAAACTGACCGATTACTTACACGCAAGGGCGTTGCTTGACGAAAAGTTTTCTAATATGCATTGCGTTCATACGATAAACAATATGTGCGCGATAGTGTTTGCTCTGATTTTAGGCGGAAACGACTTTACCTCGTGTATTTCTTCCTGCATTGCAATCGGGCTTGACAACGACTGTACGGGCGCAACGGTAGGAAGTATCGTGGGCGCGTGTCTTAGCATAGACGGAATAGATAAAAAGTGGTATGAAAATTTCAACGATAAAGTCCTAACTTACATTACAGGCTATCCCGAATTTTCCATAGACGATATGGTTGAAAGATTTTATAAATTAAACAAGGAGGAATAAAATGAAGAAGAAGTTATTAACGACGTTATGCGCGGTAACAGGAGCTTTTTTGATGTCGGTAACAGGTGTTTCGATAGCAATAGCACAAGACTCCATACTGTCAGACAATTTTGCTTCGTCTGAGATTACTGCGCAAAACTTTACGTCATCGGGAAACGCAACCCTTACTGACGGTGCTCTTAAGTTTTCTAAGGATACGCCTGCGATGTATCTTAGCAAGGAGGATAACCTAAAAGATTTCACGCTCGACGTAAAGTGGCAAGTTCTCAACGAAGAAAAAACGGCAGGCTCATACAAGGGTGGTATACTACTGAGGGCTAACAACGAAGCAAGTGATACTCTTACGGGTGGGCTTAGTGGACTTATGATTGGTCTTGAGTACAACGGAAACTCCACGATGCAGGTCAGTATCGGAAACTGGTTTAACGGTGTTTACGAGCCGGTTGGATATTGGGATGCAGGCTGGGGTAACGGTTTTGCCGAGCGCAACCTGAAAATTATAGTTAAGGGTGACGTTGTGTCTATTATCATAAATAATTGGCACGCACATACGCACGTAGAGAAGTATTTTGACGCGGGTAGCGTAGGATTTTTATCCAATGGTTTATCCTTTAAGGTAGACGACCTAAAGATTAGCGACGCGCCCGAAAATATCTATACAGCAGTTGTAAGAGAACAATGGAAGGGCTTTAGAGAGATTGGTACGGGTGTCGCGTTTGTTGCGGGACAAAACCACACCTTCAAAATGAGCTTGCCATCCGCCGTTCAGAACGCAACCAAGGTTACTATGTATCGTAGAGCCGAGCCGTATTCCACCGCTTCGGCAACGGTTACGATAGACGGACAAACGCTTGGTGAGTGGAGCGGAAAGAATGAGGATATTGCTCACGATATTCCCGTATCGTTCGTTAAGAACAAGAGCGAAATAACTTTCTCTCTTACGGCAAAGGGTAGTGGAGATTTCAACTCGGATTATTATATCCTAACTTACACCACGCCCGACGGCACGTTTGTAGCCGACTCGCTTGACATGGGAAGCGCTCACGACGAAAAAGCTCATTCGTATACGCAAACGGGTGCAAGATGGAAGAGCTTCTGGCAAAGAGATTGGAAAACAACAGGAATGAGAGTGCTCTCTACTCGCCCCGGCGAGAGATTTGATTATATTAAAGCTCCCACCGTAAGTGTAGAGAATATAGAGATAGATTCGCTCGTTGCGGACATCAACCTCAACGATTACGTAACCATTACGGGAAACGGTCTTAAGACAAAAATCACGTATACGGTTGACGGAAAAGTGTTGACTGACGTGTCGTCCTTAAAGTTCTATAGAGGCGGAACGCATACCTATTCCATAAAGGTAGAGTCCGTTCCCGACGGTACGTATTCTCAAAAAGGCTGTAAGGCGTTCGACGATATAAACGTAAGCGGAACTATTAAACTTGCTTCGCTTTCAGAAGAAGAAAAGACACCCATAACGCTTAATAAAGAGCAGGTAAAAGACAAGATTTTAGGCGCGTGGGTGGGCGCAAACTGGGGTATTTACGCAGGACTTGACACCGAGTGTAAGTACAACGATGCACCCAATCCCGCAACCGAGATTACTTGGAACTTGGGCGACTCGTACTGTACCGACGATGATACCAACGTAGAGTATATGTTCTTGCATATGATGGAAACGTACGGCGTTAATGATATTGCATACGAAGATTTTGCCGAGGAGTGGATGACGCACTGTCAGGCTTACATTTGGTGCGGAAATTTAGGAGCGCGTAATCTTATGGAGCAAGGTTACCTTCCTCCCGATACGGGTAACAAGAAGTATAACGGAAGTTGGCACGCAATTGACGCACAGATTGAGTGCGAGATATTCGGAATGATTGCTCCTGCAATGCTCGAAGATACTTACACTAGAACGAAGTGGTGGCTCAAGTCCGTTGGCGATGGAGTTGCCGTAGAAAACGCTTGCTACTACGCAATGATGTGTTCGTACGCGTTCGTGGAGAGCGATATCAACAAGATTTTGGACGAGGTCAACGAAAAGATTTTGTTCTATTCCAACGGCGAGGCTCAACAAACGGTTGACGACGTTAACTTCGTGCGCGCCGAGTACGAAAAGGTAAAGGATAAGTACGCGACCGACAAAGAGGCTTGGAGAGAAACAAGACTTGCAATCAAGAACAAGATTTACAACGGCATCACGGTTGATGCAAGAACTAACTTTGCCGTAACCATTATGGCGTTGCTCTTTGGCGACGGCGACGAGGTGGAAACTGGTAGAATTTCCGTGCTTGCAGGCTGGGATAACGACTGCGACGCGGCAACCGCTCTTACGATTTTGGGAATAACCAACGGTTATAGCGGACTTAATGCGGAAATGAAAGAACAATCGGGTATGGGATACTTCAATTCCCGTCGTCCCGGTCTTACTTCTTCCACCTTCCCCGAAATTACCGACAGAATAATGGTACAAGCGGAAGAGATAATTCTTGCAAACGGCGGTAGCGTGAGTGATACCGAGTACAACGTAATAGATAAGGCTTATACGCCCAAAGAGTACACTGCGCGTCCGTATCTTAAGGAGGTTGCAATAGATAACACCTTCACAAGCGAAGGCTTTAGCAAGGTTTATATCAAGGGGCTTAAGAACAGCATCGGATACACCGCAAGAGAAAAGGGCGCATACCTTGAGTATGAGTTCGAAGGAACGAGCGTTGAGGTTACCGCAATGCTTTGTCAAACGGGCGGTAGCGCGGAGATTTTCGTGGACGGAGTATCGTATGGAATTAAGAGTTTAAGATGCGATCCTGCCGCAGGAAAATCGGGTATAGTAAAGTCCGTGTTCGGTCAGACCATTGCAAAAATAAGAGGGCTCGAAAACACCAAGCACACCTTAAAAATCGTTACGATGTCCGATAATTCACAACACGTATTCGACTTTATTAGACTTGAATGTAGCGAAGAAGAGTGGAAAGAACTCAATCCCACAAAGGTTAATATTGCAAGAGAAGAGGGTGTAACGATTATTGCTTCCGTTATGACTCCGGGCGCTGCAAGCGGTGGAAATAAGGATATTAGTATAATAAAAGACGGAGCATACTTTACCAACATCAGCGACCTTAAGCAGCAATACGACACCTTCCTTGGATTTGATTCAAACGGCGTTTTGATTCCTAAAGATTATGAAGATTATATCGGATACGAGTTTAGCGAAGAAAAGACGTTCACGAGTCTTATGTTCCAAGAGGGCGGACATTGGGACGGTGGCGGATGGTTTGCAAACGGTACGCTTAGAGTAGAAGTAAAAGTAAACGGCACGTGGCAAGAGGTTGCAACTACTTTCAGTAAGGCATATCCTAATGCAAATGCAAGAAATAGCTTTGGAGTGTTTGGCGAAAAGTTTATTATCACGCTCAAAACTCCCACGACGGGAACTGCAATAAGACTTATAGGAACTGCAGGCGGTCCGCAAAAATTGATTTCTTGTGCAGAACTTGAAGTGTACGCAAAGTAAAGGAGGAAAAAGAATATGAAAATTAGAAAGTTAATAATTGCACTTACGCTCACTCTTGCGTTAGTTCTTCTTCCTTTCATCGTTCCCTCGGTTTCGGCAAAAGCAGAAGAAAAATCCTCGCAGTATATAATAACCGTACAAACCGACAACGACGGATTTGTGCAGAATGGATTTGTAACGGTTGAAGACGACAACGTAATGCTTATAAATCACGTAGGATCGTTTGATAAGGATAGTACGCTTTCTTATGAGTTTGCAGGCGATATTCTTGATATCTACGGCTTCGTGGGTCCCGATTGCGGAGAGATTAACGTAAAGATAGACGGAGAGGATAAAGGTAATTTTTCGCTTACAAGCGCGCAAGATACCTACAAGGCGCAAATTTGCTCGCTTAAAGGACTTGGAAACAAAAAGCACACGCTCGTTATTACTGTAATAAGCGAGGACAAGTGGGTTGCGCTCGATTATATCAAGGTTGACGTGGGCGCAAAGGCAATTCAAACGATGAACCTTGCTCAAGGCGGAAAGGTTATTGCTTCCGTTCTTCATCCCACAGGTGGTGGGTCAAAGGACCTTAACGTTATAAAGAGCGGAATTCTTCAGCCCACGGGAAACGTTGGCGGATATAATAGTTTAAGTGTAAACGTATACGATTCGTTTACGGGCTCGGGGCCTAATAACTTTTGGATGGGTTATGAGTTTGCAGACGAAATGACGTTTGAAAAACTCGTTTTCCAAGAGGGCGGAATCTTTGGTGACGGCGGATATTTTGCCGAAGTTCCTGTAATTCAGGTAAGACAAAATGGTAAGTGGAACGAAGTAGTTTTGACTAATGATCCTGGATACGTGCCCAACGAAAAGAAAAAAGCGTTTGAAGTTTTCAACTTTAAGTTTGAAGAAATTTCGGGCGATGCAATCCGTATTTACGGAAAGGCAGGCGGTTCGGCGTATTTTGTTTCCGTAGCTCAAATAGAGGTTTATTCTGACGCGGACGCTAAGACGCTTTTAGACGGAGCAAAGTATACCGACGCGATAGAATATCTTGACCACTTAGAGGGGTATGAACATACTTACGCAGAAATCGTAGACGAAAAATATCTCGTAAGCCCAGCGTCTTGTACGGAGTATGCTGTATACAAAAAGAGTTGTATAGATTGTGGAATTGCGCACGAAGAAGAAACTTTTGAAGATAAGTCTAAAGAGCTAGGACACGTAGAGCAAGAGTTGGCGGAAGATAAGTATTTGATTAGTTCAGCTACTTGTACTTCTCCTGCAACGTATAGCAAGAGCTGTGAGATATGCGGAGAAAAGATAGGCGGAAAGTTTACTTACGGCGAGCCACTTGAGCACAACTATCAAGAAATCGTAAAGAGTGAAAATCGAGTAAGCTCAGCTACCTGTACTCAAAAGGCAATATACTACAAGTCTTGCGCAGATTGCGGAGCGGTAAACAAAGACGAAATGTTTGAGTTCGGTCAGGTTGCAGGACACGATTGGAAAAATATCGTGGACGACAAATATCTTGAAACCCATGCTACCTGCACTGAAAAAGCAAAGTACAAAGTATCTTGCGAAACTTGCGGAATTGAACACGAAAGCGAAACGTTTACAAGCGGAAACGTTTTGGAACACGATTATGAGTATTCTAGCACGATAGCGCCTAATTGGAGCGAAAAGAAGAACGGATATGAGTTGTGGGTATGTAAGCATGATAACACACATACGCAGCAGAGAAATATCGTTAACTGGTATACGCTTTCTGCCCTTGTTCAGGTAGAGAACGGAAGCATTAACGGAGAGGCAAGCGCAACGGTAGAAAAGGGAACTGAAGTTACTGTTATCGCGGATACGTTAGAGGGAAAAGTGTTCAAATACTGGACTGTAAACGGCGAAACGGTAAGCGAAGAGAGCGAATATACGTTTGTTGCAAACGACAATATTAAGATTGTTGCAGTGTTCGAAAAGAAAGAAGAGAAGAAAGAATCTTCGTCTGGATGCGGAGCAAACGCAATGAATATATTTGGTCTTGTAATGGGACTATGCGCAGTAGCGTTTATCTTCAAAAAGAGATAACCCTCATATTTCCCCCTATAAAAAAGAAAGGATTTCCGATAATGGGAATCCTTTCTTTTTGCAATTAGTAATTTTTTTAGTGATGCCGTTTTAATATGGTTAGCCATCTATTTCATGCATACGGTAGAATTTAACCAGGTAGTACATGGCGCCGTCCTGGTCGTTAGCGTACTCGTCGTAATATTCGCATTTTACACCGTTTACCGAGAATGGGTAGACGTAGCAGTTGGATGCTGATCCGTCGGGACGGTAGAGGGAAAGTAAATTTCTTGCTCCCTTATACGCGCGCTTTTTATAACTTTCATCGCCGGTTATCCAGTAGTAGTGAAGGTATGCGTTAAGTGTGTGTATGGATGCAGGGTGAGGGAAAGTGTCGCCAAAGTTTTTGCGTTTTCCAAAATATTTGCCGTCCCAATGTCTAATTGCCATTTCGTATAAATAATGTGAGGGCGCGGTATTGTTAAACCTTTCTAAAATATCAAGCTGAGCTGAGCACGCGGGAATAATATCCGGGTTTTGAGTAACTTGATAAGCTTGAGCTAAAATATTAACGGCGGGCGTAACTATGGATTGTTCGTATTTTACTTCGTGTTCCGGATAATAGATGCCAGTCTTTATAATATTATTTGAGTGAAGCTTGTACATTTGCGTTAGCTTTTCTGCTTCCTCCGTCATTCCTGCTTGTCTTAGTGCGTCCACGCTTTCAAACACTGAAAGTCCGTTGGGATAGAAGTTTTCTCCGCCAATTGTGTAGTAGACGGAAAGTAGCTTAAACATATTTTTAAGATACTTTTTATCCTTTGTGAGCTTGTACATTTCCATTACAAACACCGACATCCAGGGCGCGTTATACAAGCGTTTGAAAGCGGGGTTTCGACCTATCGCGTTATAAACTTCGCCAGTTTCTTCGCAGTAAAACTCGCGGGATACGAACTTATAATACTTCATTAAGCTGTCATAAATTTTCTTATTTTCGGGAAAGAATTGCAAATATTTTACAACCAAAAGTCCCATCATAAGACGCTCGCGTGAAGCGTTCATATCGCCGTCTAGCTCGTCGAAATACATACATTTGTCCTGGTTGTCATAAATAAGGTAAGCGCCGTCAAGCGGACTTTCAGGGCAGTGGAATTGCTGATTGTTTACGATAAACTCAACGCGTTTTTTCAAAAGCTCGCGGAAGGGAATTTGAACGAAAAATTCGGCTTTTGTTTCGTTTTCTCCCACACGTATTATAAAAATATGTTCACCAAGAGTGGTGGGAGTATATTTAACAACCGTTTTACCGTTTTTTGTTACGGACGGAATAAGCTTGTTTTCTAAGAAGATCTGAGCGTTAGGTTTTGAAACTGTAAAGTTGATTTCTTCGTTGTTATAAACGGTAAAGAATGGCGCGTCAATATTGATAAAATTAGAATACTTGAGTAGTTGTTTATCAAATTCGTTTTCCTTAAACCAAAATAATTCCCATTCCAATACTGTCTTTTCGTGCGGAAGTAGATGTAGGGGAGTAGGATGTAAAATAAAGTCGCCTCTATCGTCGCTCCGTTTAGACAGATCACGCTCTACGCTATAACAGTCTAGACTTCCCTTTGTAAGTACAAGACCAAGCCCGTACTCAAATCCGCCCATTTTAACACATCTAACGTACGACGAATTTCTTCCGCACCAAATATGAGCGTGGCAACGCTGACTCATACAAATCTTAGTGTTTTCGTAGCTATCGTTAAAGGTGGCGTAAATTCCGAACATTCCTCTTCCGATAAAAACATCGGAGTCAAGTCTGTTAGTAAGCTCGTATGTTTCCACGTATTTTTCGCCCACAAGTTTGCGCGTAACTTTAATGTCAAAGTGTGGCGTCTGATAAATTGCAACAATTCCGTTTTCATATTTTTTAGCGGAAACAAAGGTGGATTTTTTGATTGTGCCAAAGCTGGCATTGCCTTCCACCCAGTTCATTTTTTTATCGTCTTTTTCGCAAACGATGCTCTTAACTCCGCCGTTAGTTAGGTCGTATTCGATATTAAACATAGCAACCTCCGTTTATAAGCATATTATACACTTAAAAGTTTGTAAAGTCAGTACAGTATTCGCTCAAAATATAGCACTTTTCGAACATTATTGACAAGATGTAAAAACTGTGATACAATGCTTTTATCGCAAATTTTGTGGAGAAAATCAAAAATGAGTAATATTAAAACCTTTAGTGAATTGTATAAAACGGACTTTAACTTATGCGATATTTTTGCTATGCGCCAGAAATGGACTAAGGGCACGTCGTTTTCGATGAATAAACCGCGCAGAATTAACGGTATTATATATCTTAAAAATTGCGTAGGACGATATGTGGACGAGAGTGGAAACGTTATTGACGCGCAAAAAAAGAGCGTTGTGTTTTTGCCAAAGGGGAGCAAGTATACCGTGTTTAACCTGGATTGTACAACAAGTGAGGACGACGCTATTTTGATAGAGTTTAATATGAAAACCGACGAAGATGTTTTTGTTCCTTCCCCTATTTTGCTTTTAGGAAAGGCAAGCTTTGAAGAGATTGAGCTTGTCGAAAAAATTGTGTCGCTGTACGAAGCCTCGGCTACTTCGCCCATTATGCTCAAAAGCAAACTGTACGAGCTTATAGCTATGCTTTGCAAAAACGAAAACAACACAAATGAGGACAAGTATTCGTCCATACGAAAGGGAATACAAATGCTGGAGCGTAACGTGTACGAAAACGTGTCAATAGAAAAAGTTGCATCTGAGTGCAATGTAAGTAGCGCGCACTTTAGACGGCTTTTTAGGGAGTATGCGAAAAAAAGCCCAGTGCAGTACCGCATTGATATAAAGATAGAGTACGCAAAAAGTATGCTTACAAACTCGGACTTATCCATAGAAAATATATCACAAATGCTGAATTTTGAAAGCTCGTCCTATTTTTGCAGAATATTTAAAAATAGGGTGGGAATGACACCGAGTGTGTTTAGGAAAACAAGTGAATAAATAAAAAACCGTAGCTTACTGAAATTGTGGTAAGTTACGGTTTTTTGATATACGTATGTGAGTTTTATGGTAAATTTTATGCGTTGTTGTCAGAATTTTCCGCTGTTTTTCCGCTATGTTGCTTCTTTTTTCTCAGGAACATAAAGTAGATGTAAACAAGCAAAGCGATCATAATAACAGTGGATATTGCGCCCATTACAGGGAGTGGGTACAAGATAAAGCCATTGCCAAAGCTTATACCGCTATCGCCTATAAATCCGTACAAGGGCGATACGGCAAGCACTACGAAAAATCCTGCAAAGCCCGAAAACATTCTGGAAAATGCAAACGCGCTAGAGCGTTCGTGGGGTTGAACGTAGTCGTAAATAAGGTTTATCTGACTGCTTGCAATTCCCACGCTACCGATTTGTGAGAATATCGAGTATAAAATATACGCAGGATATCCGATGTACGGAACGGTAAACATAATCGTTATGAAGCCGAGCGTGTGAGAGAGAAAGCAAACGGTAAGCATTTTTATAAACGAATTTTTATCCGCAAATTTGCCAAGAGGGCGCGAGAACAAAATTCTTATTAAGCTTCCGCCCACGACGATAAGCGTCATTGCAAGAGCAGGGAAGCCAAGAGTGTTTTTTTGGTACGCAGAGGCAAACGAGATTGTAATATAATGCGCGATATCCCACACGATAAATATGGGAATAACCTTCATAAGCTGTTTGTTTTTAAGTAAGCTAAGAAGCGAAACTTTGGGCTTATTTGCGTTTTGTTCGGGCTTTTCGTCCACAAAAATCAGCGAGATGGTGTGCGCAATACAAATCAGGACAATAATTCCGCCAATGATTGTAAAGGCGATTTCTATCATTTTTCCCGCCTCTAAAAAGTCAATCAAAGCGCCTAGCGAGAATGAGAAAATCATTCCGCCAAGAAGCGATATAATTTCCTTGTTTGCTGTGAATTTACCGCGTACAGAGTCGTTAACGTGCGACATACACCAAGCAATTTTAGGCGCGTTGATGTAGTTGTGGATAACGTACGCAGGCGCAAGCGAAAGAATAAACGCGCTAACTCTGACTTCGAATGGGAAGTTGAAAAGCGGTACGAAGAATACGAACGAGAAAAGAATTTGGCTTATCGAGTGCAAAATAATTATTGTACGCTTAACCGATTTTCTGATAGGACAAACAATCGCCAAAAATTGGAATCCGCAACCTAGGGATATAATAGAGTTTATAATACCCTGAATAGAGGATGGAATTGCGATGTACGTCATTACGTGCGTAAGATAAGT
The DNA here is from genome assembly GCA_015055625.1 of Clostridiales bacterium. Lineage (GTDB taxonomy): Bacteria > Bacillota > Clostridia > Christensenellales > Pumilibacteraceae > RUG12826. The sequence continues at coordinate 31,204 of SVHU01000006.1, forward strand.
TCCGCTTACTGCAAGCGCTATGAAGTATTCGAGCATTGCCTCAATTATGTATGCAACTTGACTGCGTTTTGAAGAAATAGAATTGTCTTCCATTTTTTACCTCTTAAAATTTATTATTACGATAATATTATAACATTATTAAAAAAAAAGAGGTATGCATTTTTCGTCAAAAACACGAAAAAAACACAAAAAAATATGCAAAACTAATCAACTTTAAAAAATCGCCTGTCCTAAAACAAGGATAAGCGATTTTAATTATAATTTTTTAACTTTAAACTACTTGCATTTTCTGCCTACGGTAACGTTATCAACTTTTCTGTCCGCAAGCTCTTTTATGGGATTTTTATCCGTTTCATAGCGGTAGTCCATTCCGTACTTTGAGATAAATTTGTCAATAACCACGTGGCTTGCAATTTTGCTGTCAGGACGCGTTACGGTAGAGTTATACTTGTAAAAACGTGATGAAGAGGGGAGCGAACAAACGTCGGTATAACCCTCGCCGTTTGCCGTAATATTGACGGTTTTTGCAAGAACGTCGCGCACAAACGCAATGTTCTCGTTAAAGAGCAAAAGCTGTGGAAAATCTCCGCCCTCTCTGAACACCGCTTGCCAAGGCTTGCCCTCGTACTTATATAAAAGCTCGGCAACCTTTTGAAGATGTCCGCACTCTTCAAGGTACAGTCTGTGCCAAATCTCTTTGATATTCTCGTCCGTTTCGTCAGTATAGCACGAGTAGTACAAATAGCACTCGGTGTATTCGTGCATCAGCCAGCACTCCAGCATAGAGCAAGTAGTGTCAATAAGCGAACCGTATTGCGTTACATGCTGTTCCTCTATCATTGCAATCTCGGTATAAAGCTTTCGACCAAGCGGAGTGGGGTAGATGTTACCAACGTTCATATAATAATTCATTGTCTGCTGTTCAGCGCCTGTTATAATGTTTACCGTAAGGCGAGTATATGGGTCGGCTAAGTGCGAGCAAATCCACTTCTTAATCTCGTCCACAGGGTGTCGGGGCTCGGAAATTGTGGGACGGCCGGGCATAATCTCGGTATATTCTTTTACTATATTTTTAGCGTCTATTCCCTGCTCCATTTTAAGCAGGTTAGAAAATCTGTACAAGTGGTCAAAATCTTCAAGTAGCGCAAAGCAAAGCGCGTCCTTTACCGTGTTGTCGGATACGTGTTTGGCAAGAATGGCGGTAAGATCGACTGCAAGCTGTTCGTAGCTTATTGTTGTTTCCAGTATGCTCTCGTCAAGCGGTTTTAGCGAGGATATAATCTTTTGCTGTTGCTGTTCGCGCCGTCTAATCATTGCAAGCTCGCGTCTAATATCGTTGTTTGGGCAGTGTCTGGAAAAGTTGTGCATAAACCAGTTGGCTTCAAATTCTGTGCCGTTCATAAGAATTACACGCGTTTTGGTGTAAGGCGAGGCGGTTTCTTTGTTGTAAGAATACGTGCCTATTTTTGAGTATGGCTCGTAAGTTTTTTCCACGGGTATTGCGTTTGCTTCGTTGAATGGATTAATTTTTTGCATAAAGTTCTCCTTATTTTAATAATACCTTGAGTTTTTCCAATACTTAGGTATTTTTATACATTATCATGAGTAAAAATTTTTTTAAAAATTGTTTATATCATTGACAATGTTTTTTCAAAGTAGTAAAATTTTAGAGTAACAAATTTTAAGTAAAAGGAAGAAAGACATAATGGGTATGACATTTGAAAGAAAGCTTCCTATTCCTATGGAAGTAAAAGAAAGATATCCGCTTTCTGCATACGGAGAGCAAATCGTTTCAAAAAGAGCGGAGCAGGCTAAGGCAATTTTTTCGGGCAAAGACGATAGACTAATTCTCGTTATTGGTCCATGTTCTGCGGATAACGAGGATAGCGTTATCGACTATATTTCCCGTCTTAGAAAGGTTCAGGATAAAGTTGAAGACAAAATCTTTATTATCCCCAGAATTTACACCAATAAGCCACGTACTACGGGCGACGGCTATAAGGGAATGGTTCACCAGCCCAACCCCAACGAAAAGCCAGATATGTACAAGGGAATCGTAGCTATCCGTGAGCTTCATATGAGAGCGCTTAACGAAACGGGATTTTCTTGCGCGGACGAAATGCTTTATCCCGAAAATTACAGATATCTTTCCGATATCTTAGGCTACGTTGCAATTGGCGCGCGCTCGGTAGAAAACCAACAGCATCGTCTTGTATCTAGCGGTATTGATATTCCTGTCGGCATGAAAAACCCCACTTCCGGCGATATCTCGGTTATGATGAACTCTATCACCGCGGCTCAGCACAAGCACACCTTTATTTATAGAGGTTGGGAAGTTCATTCCGAGGGTAACCCTTATGCTCATGCAATCTTAAGAGGTTACGTAAACAAGCACGGACAGGCTATCCCCAACTATCACTACGAGGATATTTTACACCTTTGCGAAACGTACGAAAAGAGCGGACTTGAAAATCCTGCTATCATAATTGATACAAACCACTCAAATTCGGGCAAAAAATATCTTGAACAAATCAGAATTGCAAAGGAAGTTTTACATTCTACCCGTCATAGCGCAGAGATCAAGAAAATGCTTAAAGGTCTTATGATCGAAAGCTATATCGAAGACGGCGCGCAAAAGATTGGCGAAGGTGTTTACGGAAAGTCCATCACCGATCCTTGTCTTGGCTGGGAAAAGACTGAACGTCTTATTCTTGACCTTGCAGATCAGTTGTAAAATAAAGGAAGGGTTAAAATCCTTCCTTTTTGAGTGGTTAGAAATAGATTGTTGTGTTGTGTGGAAGCACGCTAGGATATGTTTTTGTGCTTATCCTAATGTCAATCCGTAAACGATATAGATGTAGGTAGACGACTGCCGAATCGCCCGAAGCAACGTGACGTTGCATCCAATATGAGTGCTTTAGCAAAGCTAGTAATCAGCTACCGTTAGTTATTGTAGGTAGACGACTGCCGAATCGCCCGAAATCACCACACAATACGTCATTGCGAGCGGAGCGTGGCAATCTCAATAGTCAAGCTAATCCTAAGAGATTGCTTCGTCACTATCGTTTCTCGCAATGACAACAAAAAGGCAGTGCGCCTTCGCACCAACGTGACGTTGCATCCGATATGTTGTACTTTTACTAACGTAAGTAATCAACAATCACAAGTCATTTTGTAGGTAGACGACTGCCGAATCGCCCGATATAACTACGCTTATACGATTTATAAAGTCAATCCGTAAACGGCATAGATGTAGGGGAAGATCTCATCTTCCCGAATTATAACTGCCCCCATCATATCGGCAGTGCGCCTTCGCACCGTGGCAATCTCTATAACAAAGCCTAATCATAGGTAAGCCTTCTCCTTTGGGGAAGGTGTCACCGTAGGGGACGGAAGGAGTAGAATATATTATCTTCCCAAAGTTATTACGACTAATAAAAAATCGTCGGTATGCATTTGCATATCGACGATTTTGTTTTTATTTAGTTAAAATTCAATTAAGCGATTTTCTTAGCGCCTACGTTTCTTACGATAGCTCCTGCAAGGTTTACAAGAGAAAGTACGAATACAACGATGGGGCAAGTTGCGCTATAAGTTACGTTACCGAACTTAACAAGCTCCTGCAATGCGTTAGCTGCAACGATAGAGAAGATCATGTAAAGAAGAGCAAATACAACGGTAGCGATGGGCATTCTAAGAGAAATCTTGGTGTTCATTGTAGAAAGATCATGAACAGCGTTCATTACGGAAGAAAGCATGATGATCATGAATACAATGTAAACAAAGAATGCAATCATTAACATACCAAATGCGTCAGCCTGCTTTTGAGTAACTTCGGAACCAAAAGACTTAACAACCGTTTCTAAAGAAACAGCAGCGGAAGCATTGGCTGTTGTATTTCCAGATGTTTCAGTAATAGTATAAGCGGCTAAGCATACCATAATAAGTACGCAAACAACTTTTACGCCTGTTCCAACAATACCCATAATGGACTTAACGTTGATATAGGACTTAACGTCAACTGCAATCTTGCAACCAATAGAAGCAAGAAGGAAAATTCCGCTAAGAACGATACCAGTAACACCGGCGTCATTTAATCCGGTAGCAATTGTTTGAGAACCATTGGTAGCTTCTGAAGCTTCGAAGAAAGCATACAAGTTGGAAAGAACGAAGAAAGCAGCGAATGCAATTCCTGCAAACTTAAGGTAGTTGTTTTCTACGCCCTTAGAGATAGCTTTGATGCCTTTTACAAGAGCAATAATACTGAAAACGATAGTTACGATAATGAGCGCTAAGGTAGCAATCATACCAAATAACGAATTAAACATATCAGCAATAGCTTTCTCGATAGAGATGCCAGCTCCAGTTTGACCAGCTAATTCAAGTTGCTTGAAAGTATCAGCGACAATTTCAAAGTAATAGAACAAGCCTTTGTTTTGTTCCTGTCCAAACAAACCAGTGGTTTTAATACCAACGGTAAAGAGGAAGATAAGAGCGAAAGCAACGGTAGCAAGAGCACAGCCGATGCCGATTTTGCCTACAATCTTCTTCCAGCCAGTAGGTGCCGAACCAGTTGTTTTCTGAGCTTCGGGTGCGGGAGCCGGAGCGGGAGCTTCAGCTAAATTTTCACCGCAAACAGGACAGAAAGCAACGCCGTCTTGAACGTTTTGTCCACATTTCTTACAAATCATAATTCATTCTCCTTTATTATGATAAAATTTTATAGTATCTTCATTTTATCACACAACTGTCATAATGTAAAGCATTTTTTAAAAAATGTAGAAAATTTCTAGTAATTTTAGGAGGCAAAAAAAGTCGAACTAAAAATATAATTATGTATTAGTAAACTAAAACCGCCCTATCGTGGATAGATAAGGCGATTTGAGTTTTAATAACGTAGTTTAGAACTGATAATTTTTTTTGCAATGGTAACGCCCATAACGAGTAATGACATTACAAGATAGATAATCATAAATACCGGAACTCCAGTAGTGTTGTTGCCCATTATTGGCTGTAATTGAATTATTATTATAATGTCCATAATGATACACAATAATGAAGCGGAGGAGTTGAATATATCAATCAACAGAGATTTATTATTGCTTTCTTTATCAATGTTTACAATGGCTTTAGAAAGCGAAATGCAAAGCAGGATAATAATTGCAACGTTAAGTAGTAGGCTAAATATCGTAAATACAAGCGCAAGATTTGCATTAGATTGATACTGGTTGTATGAGTATGGTGATGAAAACATAGAAACTATTAGCATTAGTATTTGCATATTATTCAATCTTATATCGCCACTTGAACTGTTAGACGATATAATGAAAGACATTGTTTCTACAACAAATGCGCAAGATACTGCTAAAAGAAGTATTTTACCTGCGTTGAAACAAAGTGTGATTACGTTCTTTTTAACAAAATACTCTCGTGGTTTTGCTATAATAGTCATTGAGATTACACTCAAAAGAGCAATTAACGTAAGGACAATACCAGCTATAGTAGCTTCGTTTAACGTTACAGTTACAGATATAGACTGATAAGAACTATGTGTGGATTGTGAACCACAAACCAAGGTAGCAAATAGCATTGCACAACCAATAAAAGATATAACCGTATAAACGCAATATCTAATAGGCGAGTTATAAGATTTTCCGGTAAGATATTTTATAGAATGAACTGTTGCTAGTATTGCAAATATAATGGGAAGAACAAGACACGTTATACTTATTAACGTTCCAAATACGCAGTAGAGTGTATAAGCTGTTTTGGAAATGTCGGTTAATGATGAACCGTAATTGTTGAACACATTATTCATTTCGGAATAAGCTTTGCCAAAGAAGAAGTAGATGTTTTTAGCGGTAGAAGAAGATGCGTTAGATATTGTATTATAGTTGCTTGATTCTCCGATAAAGAACGTAAAGATAAACGCAAGAACCGCACCGCTTAAAGCTAAAATTACAGATATTTTAGAAAGAGTTTTTCTCCAGCCTGTTGCTTGTCTTTGAACTGGAGCTTGTGGTGGTGGCGGAGCATAATTGTTTTGACTATATCCGCTGTTTTGCTGAGTTTGAACAGGTTGAGCGTAGTTGTTTTGTTGAATTTGTTGCGGTCTAACGTAAGAGGGCTGAGAAGGCTGAGCATAGTTGTTTTGCTGAACCTGTTGTGGCTGTTGAGTATAAGTAGGCTGAGCAAAATTATTTTGAATAGGTTGAGCGTAACTGTTTTGTTGAACTTGCTGAGGTCTAACGTAAGTGGGCTGAGCTTGTTGCTGTGGGGCTTGGCTTGCGCGTGTTCCGCATTGAGTGCAAAACGTGCCTATAAATTCGTTACCGCAAACGGCGCATCTATTCTTTGCTGGTGCGCTTACTCTTTCTATTTTAGCTCCGCAATTAGAGCAAAATTTTGCGTTAGTATCAAGCTGAACAGTTCCGCATGCATTACACTTCAATTCGTTTTGAACAGGTTGAGGTTGAACGGGTTGAGCGTAATTGTTTTGAATAGGTTGTCTAACGTACTGAGGCTGAGCGTAGCTGTTTTGCTGAACTTGTTGAGGCTGAGAAGGCTGTGCGTAGCTATTTTGTTGAACTTGTTGAGGCTGAGAAGGCTGAGCATAGCTATTTTGTTGAACCTGTTGATTTTGAATGGGCTGGGCATAGCTGTTTTGCTGAACCTGTTGTGGCTGTTGAGTATAAGTAGGCTGAGCAAAATTATTTTGAATAGGTTGAGCGTAACTATTTTGTTGAACTTGTTGAGGTCTAACGTAAGTAGGACGCGGAGGTATTTGCGGTCTAACGTAAGTAGGGCGAGGTGCTTCCGTAGTTTGTTCTACTTGGTTTGTATTAGCGTTGTCAATGTTTTGTTCTGCTTGGTTTTGCTCAATCGTATTGGTTTGAGATTGTAGTTGTTCGTTATGTTCTAGCGTATCACTAGAAGCAATTGGGTTTCCGCAATATTGACAAAAAGCTGAGCCGTCAGGCAGATTTTTGCCACACTTGGTGCATACCATAGGTTTTTCTCCTTTTGTAATTTATTTATTGTCGTTTATAAGAATACCTAAAGCTGAAAGCGAAGCGATAATTCGTTCGTATGCCGATTCGTCTTTTACAGCAATGGTGTGTATATGTAATCCGTCGGTTAGGTCGCATAGCAAACTAACGTCCGTTTCCGCGCTTTTTTTAGCAAATTCTTGGGCGTCAAAACGAGAAGAGATATTAAGGTCCGCCGAAATTTGACCGTAAAGCGAATGTTCTACCGTAACCGATACGACTTTTCCGCCGTTGTCGACGATTGCATAAAATTCGTCTAACGTTTTTTCTTTACTGTGTTTGCAAATTACTGTTTTGTAGATGTCGTCGGATATTGTTTTGGGGACGGTGTATCCTAAGCGTTCGGAAATGATTTTTACACCGCTCGCTCTAAGCAACGCAACGTCGGATACTATTATTTGTCTTGTAACACCAGTAGCTTCTGCAAGCTTAGTCGCGCTAACTGGTTTTAGCGACGTAGAGAGAATATCTATAATTTTTACTCTTCGTTTTTCTCCGCTCATAAAATTTACTCCTTTTATTTCTTAATATAGTTTAGCACAATAATACTACTTTTGCAAGAATTTTTAAACATAATTTAGTAATATGTAAAAAATCTACCAAGCTAAACGTTGTGTGGTTTTAGGCTTGATAGAGTATGTAATTTATCTCAATTTTATTGATTTTCCGCATACGTGTCAGAGTTTTGTGTGCAATCTTCAGCTTTTTTTACGTATTTTATTACTTCATAATCGCTGTGTTTTGTGTTTTCTTGCATAAATTCGTATACTTTATTGCGAAGTTGTTTTTTCTTTTCACTTACAGTCAAGTTTTCGTCAGCAAAAATCGGCTCGCTGATATAGACGGTAACGTTTGCTTTACGTAAGAAAGATAAAAAGCCTTTGGGTTTTGTGTACGCCGTAAAAAACGCAAAGCAGGGCGCATTGGATTTTGCAGGGTATGAAAAGGATGTGTCGGGGAAATTCCTCACTTTTGTATAGTATGGCCAAATGTGCGCTTCGGGATAGATTGTTATATTGCGCGTTTTATGCGTTTCGTCCATGGCCTTAATAAAGTTTTTAGCACTTTTTATATTGCCAGGAGTAGGCAAAGCGCCCAGCATTTTTACGATAGTTCTAAGTCCTTTTATCGATACTGTGTCCGGTCCTACCACTATCATGTTTTTTCGGGGCATAGAGATGAGGTTGGGGGTAAACGCGTCAATAAATCCAGTGTGGTTACCGTACATATAATACGGTTGTTTTTTGTACGCTTTTACTGCTTTTTTGTTGACGAATTTTACTCTTAGTATAACTCTCATAAAAAGCCATACAAGAGGAATGGCGATAACGTAGTATACAATAAATTCGAAAAATCGCCATATCGGATTTTTGTGTACGTACTTGTAATTTTCGTCAATTTGCTTGGTTTTTATATTGGTTCCGGCAAAGTCGTCGTTGTTTTCGTCATTATAATAAATTACTTTTTGCTTTTTGTTTTTCATTATATACTTCCGTTATCATTTCTTCCATTCTTTTCATGCACTCATTCTGGTCGTACACAATAGACTGCTCTAAATATTTTTGCTCATAAAATTTGCGTTTTTGAGGGTTGTCTATCCAAAAGTCTATCACTCTTGCAAGGTCTTTTGCGTTACGGTTTTTGAATATACAGCTATTGTCTATTGCAAAACCTCGCGTAGCAGAGCGTGGGGAGGAAGACACTATCGTAAGCTTTCCGCATGCAATCGCCTCCAGACACGATATTCCCTCCAGCTCCATTTCAGCAGGGTGAACGTACATATCCGCGTAGTTTAGCACGTCTATAATTTCCGTGCGTGAATAAAACTTGAATAGGGGAGGAACGGGTAGGGAGGAAGCGAGCTTTTTGTAATGCTTTTCCTTTACGCCCTGTCCGCCTAAAATTAATTGAATGGACGAGGCGTGTTTTGACAGTTTTACCGCTTTTATCAGAGTGTCTTGTGATTTTTCTCTTGCGTATCTGCCCGTAGTAAGTATTACGATTTTGTCCTTATACTCTTTAGGCTTTTCGCTTTCGCGCTTTTGAACGTACGAGTGCACGCCGTTAGAGATAACGTAGCCGTTGGTCTTTTGTTTTACCGTGCTTTCAAACACGTTGCGAATAAAGTCCGTAGGATAGTGTATGCCGTCTACGTGCTTGTAAAAATGCTTGTATATAAATTTATATACGCCCTTATTAAGAGGTTTTATACCATTAAGCTTGATGTATGACGTAAAGTTTTCTGCCTGCATGTGAAAGCCTGCAGTTATCGAAATGCCAAGCTCTTTGCAAATTTTAGTCGCTTTCATTCCCAGTCCAAACGGAAGCATTGCATGGACGTGATCCGCACCCTCTATTGCTTTTCTTACAACATCTTCTTGCGGTTTTGCAATCGTTACGCCTATTTTTCTAATATACGCATCGAGTAGCTTGCCCAAAGAAAGGTTTGGAACAATATAATAATTCTCTTTGCCCTCTTTGTCTTGGTCTGCACACAAAATACGTACGGTGTGACCGCGACTTTGTAAAAAGCGTATTAAGTTCATAGATGCAATAGTGGTTCCGTTGTTCTCTTCACCCAAAACGTCGCATACTACGGTTATTATCATATTTTTCTCCTTTTAGCAGTGTAGTTTTGTGTTTTTATTGTACCTAACGAGTTTTTAAAAGTCTACTAAAACAATTATACTATTACCTCTTTTCATTCTACCGCTGTTTTTTATAACTCTACTTTCGGTTTAGTAAACTAAAATCTAGCATACGTATCTTAATTATGTGTAAAATTTTCTAAAAAATAACACTAATAGCGTAGTTTTATTATTCAAAAATTCTTATAAAAAAGACGTTACGCATAATATACGCATAACGTCTAAAAGGTTGTTTATATAAAATTTACATTATTCAATTTCCGAGAAAAATTCGTCGTAGGTCAGGTCAAAAGCCTTTACGAGCGCTATAATATACGAAAGCTTGGGCTCGTTTACGTCGCGTTCCCAATAATCTATCGCCTTCTGGCTAACACCTATTTCTTTTGCCAGCTGTGCCTGCGTATACCCCTTTTCTCTTCTTAATTCTCTTATATAATGTCCTATCTTCATATTATATATTATAGAAGAAATCTTCTTATTATGCTTGACAAAGAAGAAATCTTCTTATATAATAGTAGTACAATTTGTTAAAACTGTAATAAATAGCAAAGAATTATTAAAGTTGTAGCAAAATGGTTTTAGCGAAAATATCTAAAAATACTATTCCTAAGACTTTTACAAAAGACATTCCTATCCCTTTTAGAGAAGAGCAATCACGCCAAACCCTTGCGCGATAGCTCTTTTCTTTATTATATAATATAAAACACCTACGATTAAAATAAGTCGTAGGTGTTTTGTCGTCTTAAGGATGCTGAAATTTAGCACATACAATATGGAATTGTAAGCAAATTAATAATTGTAGCCTGTTTGCAAAGCTTTGATGTTTGCCTCTAACAAGCTTGCGCGCTTTGCGGAAACTACGTGTTTCATAGCTTCGGTTGCGCTTTCGAGCGTTACAAGACCTGTTTCCTTGATCATTTTGCCAAGGATAATCATGTTTGCAAGAGTGGGAGTTCCTAGCTCGTTTGCAAGACGTGTAGCAGGAATGTAGTATGCGTCAACGTCTTTACGAACAACCTCTCTGGATATAAGAGCGCTGTCTACAAAGATTTTTCCGCCAGCTACCGTTGCGTTTTCGTACTTGTCGAGCGAGGGAAGATTCATTGCTATAAGAATTGTGGGGTTAGAAACGATGGGCGAGCCAACGGGTTCGTCGCTGATAATAACTCCGCAACTTGCCGTACCACCACGCATTTCAGGGCCGTATGAGGGAAGCCAGCTAACCTGCTTGTTTTCCTCAAGACCTTCGTATGCTAAGCATTTTCCAGCAAAGAGAACGCCCTGTCCGCCGAATCCTGCGATAAGAATTTCGTTAGTCATAGCTTAGTCCTCCTTTATTTGTGAACCCTTATCCTTGTACACGCCAAGGGGGTAGTAGGGAATCATATTGGTGTCAACCCACTCCAAAGCCTTAGCGGGAGTCATACCCCAGTTTGTAGGACAGGTGGACACGATTTCGATAAGGGAGAATCCCTTACCTTCTACCTGATTTTTAAAAGCCTTCAAGATAGCCTTTTTAGCGTTTCTAACGTTTTTAACGTTGTTTACCGCAACACGCTCGATGTAGTAGGGAGCGTCGAGAGCGGAAAGCATTTCGCTTACCTTAATGGGATAGCCTGCGGTGTTCACGTCACGGCCGTAAGGCGAGGTTTGGGTAACCTGACCGGGAAGAGAGGTAGGAGCCATTTGTCCGCCTGTCATTCCGTAGATTGCGTTGTTTACGAAAATAATAGTGATGTTTTCGTTTCTTGTCGCCGCGTGAACGGTTTCAGCCATACCGATAGAAGCAAGGTCGCCGTCGCCCTGGTAGGTAAAGATAATATTTTCGGGCATAGCGCGCTTAAGACCGGTAGCAACTGCAGGAGCACGTCCGTGAGCTGCTTCTACCATATCGCAAGCAAAGTAGTCATAAGCCATTACTGCGCATCCAACGGGAGCAACACCAACAGTCTTACCTTCGATTCCAAGTTCGTCGATAGCCTCGGCTACAAGACGGTGAATAATACCGTGCGTACAACCGGGACAGTAATGAAAAGGAGCATCTGTTAATGCCTTGGGTTTTTCAAAAACTTTCATTATTACTTAACCTCCTTTGCCATTTTCTTAATGCTTTCCAAAACCTGTTCGGGAGAGGGGATCATACCACCTGTGCGGTTGCAAAGAACTACGGGACGAGAACAATCAATAGCAAGTCTTACGTCTTCTATCATTTGTCCCATAGAAAGCTCTACGCTAATAAAGCCCTTTACGGTTTCGGATGCTTTTTTAAGTACTGCTTTGGGGAAAGGCCAAAGGGTAATAGGACGGATAAGACCAACTTTAATACCCTGTTTTCTAGCCTCTACTACCGCATTTTTAGAAATACGTGAAGCAATACCGAATGAAACTACGCAGTACTCTGCGTCTTCCATCATAAATTCTTCGTACATAACCTCGTTCTTTTCAATCTCGGCATATCTTTCATAGCGTTCGAAATTGGTTTGCTCGAGCTGTTCGGGGTTGAGGTAAAGCGAATTTACGATATTGTGTTTTCTCTCGCCCTTTGTTCCTCTTACTGCCCAAGGCTTTTCAACCTCTTTAACTTCAAGCTCGGGAAGTTCAACGGGCTCCATCATCTGACCGAGCGTTCCGTCTGCAAGAAGCATTGTAGGAACTCTGTACTTGTCCGAAAGATCGAACGACTTAATAGTAAGGTCAGCCATTTCCTGAACGGATGCGGGTGCTACTACGATAAGACGGTAGTCGCCGTGTCCGCCACCCTTTGTTGCTTGGAAATAATCGGACTGAGAGGGTTGTATTCCGCCAAGTCCGGGACCACCACGCTGTACGTTTACGATAAGAGCGGGAAGGTCTGCGCCTGCTATGTAAGAAATTCCCTCTTGTTTAAGAGAAATTCCAGGGCTGGAAGAAGACGTCATAACTCTAAAGCCTGCGCCTGCAACGCCGTATACCATGTTAATAGCCGAAACTTCGCTTTCAGCCTGGAGGAAAGTTCCGCCGATTTTGGGCATACGTTTAGCCATATAAGCCGCAATTTCCGTTTGGGGAGTGATGGGGTAACCGAAGTAGTGTCTGCAACCTGCTTTGATTGCAGCTTCCGCGATTGCCTCGTTACCTTTCATTAAAACTTTATTACTCATAATTCACCTCACTTTTCGACAGTAATTACACAGTCGGGGCACATTGTAGCGCAGAACGCGCATCCAATGCACTTTTCCTGATCGGTAATTTCCGCCGGAGAATGACCTTTTGCGTTAATTCTGTCTTTTGCGATAGCCAGAATTTTTTTGGGGCATGCGTCTATACAAAGTCCGCATCCCTTGCAAAGATTGTCGTTAAAAGTTACCTTTGCCATACTTTTATATCTCCTTAATATCAAAATATTTTTTTTGTAACGTCATAGCGAACGTGTTGTCCGCGTTAAGATTTTTGCTCACCTCTTGCGTACAAGAAGTAAACAGCAACGGAAGTCCTGTTTTTTCGCAAAGCTCTTTAGCTTTATTAAACGTGCTCTCAACGTCTTTTGCCGTGGTAAGGTTGCCAAGGTTAGAGTTGTTTACAACGCTTGTAAACTTGATTTTGCACGCGTCCTCTATCTCGCGCATAACCTCGATAGCAGAGTCTGCGTCGGGAGTTAAGGGACGGAAGAAGTTTGCAACAAATACCATTTCGTAGTTGTTTTCTTCCTTTATAAAGTCTGCGTATCTGCCTAAGGCGTACGCGCCTCTGTCGTCGCCACCTACATCTAAAACAGCGTAGTAACTCTTGTCCCAAACTAGCGCGTAAAGTTGTTGAGGAAGAGCGGGAAGATCAACGTTAGAATTTGCAAAAGCAGGGGAAATAAGCTCTATGCCCGCATCGCTTAGCTCTTTAGCGCTATCCTTTGTTCTAAAGTACGGATTGACGATATCCATATCTCCAATTTTTACAGGATAACCGTTTTGCTTAATACGTATTGCGTAATTTACGGCAATATTGGTTTTACCACTACCGTAATGACCGGCAAATATCGTTATGCGTTTAGGTTCCATTATTTGCAAACCTTTACGCTCCAGCCCTTATTCTCTTCGATCTTGCCCCACTGAATACCGGTAAGGTTGTCGTAGAGTTTTTGAGTAAGAGGTCCAATTTCGTTATTGGAAACAGTGTAGTCTTTTCCGTTGTAGAAAAGATGTCCGATGGGCGAAACAACCGCTGCAGTTCCTGTTCCCCAAGCTTCTTCCAACGTTCCTTTTTCACAAGCTTCAAATAACTCGTCGATAGAGAAAAGTCTTTCTTCAACTTCGTATCCCCAATCCTTTAGTAGCTCGATGCAAGACTTTCTGGTAATACCGGGAAGAATAGATCCGCTAAGCATAGGAGTTACTATTTTGCCGTTTATCTTGAACATAACGTTCATAGCGCCAACTTCTTCGATGTACTTTCTTTCCACACCGTCAAGCCACAAAACCTGAGCATAGCCCTTTTCTTCAGCGCGCTGACCTGCTCTCATGCTTGCAGCGTAGTTACCACCGCACTTAGCATATCCAGTTCCGCCTCTAACTGCTCTTACGTCCTCGCTCTCGATAGCGATTTTAACGGGCTTAAGACCAGAAGCGTAGTAAGCGCCTACGGGTGAGCAAATAATAACGAACATTGCGTTGTGTACTGCGTGTACGCCAAGATGGGGATCGTCACCGTAAATAAAGGGACGAATGTAAAGCGAAGTACCCTCGTTGTGGGGAACCCAATCTTTTTCGAGCTCTACAAGCTTGTTAATGATGTCCAAAGCGCCCTCTTCATCAAGAAGGGGAAGACAAATTCTCTCCGCGCTCTGGTTAAGACGCTTAACGTTCTCCATGGGACGGAAAAGTCTGATAGATCCGTCGACAGCTCTATAAGCTTTCATACCCTCGAAGATTTCCGCTCCGTAGTGGAAAACCGTGGAAGCAGGATGTGTTGGGATAGGTCCGAACGGAACGATTCTTCCGTCGTGCCAACCCTTATCCGAAGAATATTCCATAATGAACATGTGATCGGTAAAAATTCTTCCAAATCCAAGCTTGCTCTCGTCAGCAGGCTTTGGCTGGGGATTAGTTGTTTTAGTAATAGTGATATCGTATTTCATAATTTGTTACCTCCTGTAAAAAATTATAACTTATTTCTCATAATCTTTCCGCTGGTGGTCTTGGGAAGTTCGTCGCGGAACACAACCACTCTGGGATATTTGTAAGGTGCGGTACGTTTCTTAACGTATTCCTGTACCTCTTTTTTGAGCGCTTCGGTAGGCTCTGTACCCTTAACAAGCACGATGCTTGCTTTTACAATCTGGCCTCTTACCTCGTCGGGCATTGCGGAAACTCCACACTCCAAAACGTAGGGAAGTTCCATAATAACGTTTTCGATTTCGAATGGTCCAATGCGGTATCCTGACGATTTTATGACGTCGTCAACACGACCTACGTACCAATAATATCCGTCCTCGTCGCGCCAAGCGGTGTCGCCTGTGTGGTATAAGCCGTTACGTCTGACCTCGCTAGTCTTTTCCTCGTCCTCAAAGTAGCCGAGCGTAAGTCCGCAAGGGTTGCCTTTGCTTATATCAATAACAATTTCACCTACTTCGCCGACTGCAACGGGTTTGTCATCACTGTTTACAAGCGAAATGTTATAAAGCGGGACGGGTTTACCCATAGAGCCAATCTTGGTTTTTGTTCCAAAAAGGTTAGCAAGCGCAACCGTGGTTTCGGTTTGACCAAATCCTTCCATAATTTGAAGTCCGGTAGCCTTTTCAAACTGACGGAAAACTTCGGGGTTAAGCGCTTCGCCTGCTGTGGTCATATGTTCTATGGAAGATAGGTCAAAGTTGGAAAGGTCTTGTTTTATCATCATACGAAGCATTGTGGGTGGAGCGCAGAAAGTAGTAATATGATGCTTTGCAAACATGGGCATAATATCGTTTGCGTCAAACCTGTCAAAGTCGTACACGAATATGGGCGCTTCGCAAAGCCACTGACCGTATATCTTACCCCAGGCAGCTTTTGCCCAACCTGTGTCGGAAATGGAAAGGTGTAATCCATCGGGGTTTACGCAATGCCAATACTTTGCGGTAACAAAATGTCCAAGAGGATATTTGTAGTTGTGCATAGCAACCTTGGGATTGCCCGTTGTTCCCGACGTAAAGTACATAAGCATCAAATCGTTGCCACAGGGAGAGTCTTCCGTTCTTTCGAACTTGCTGGAATATAAAGTATATTCTTCGTCAAAGTTTCTCCAGCCCTTTTTTTCGCCGTTTACGATAATTTTATGTTCAAGACAGGGAGCAAACTCGCTTGCCTTTTCTACCTCGTCCGAAACGTCGCCGTCCGCTGTACAAAGAATCATTTTTACGCCAGCTTTATTAAGACGGTATGTTATATCATGCTCTTTAAGCTGATTGGTAGCTGGAATTGCAATAGCGCCTATCTTGTGAAGAGCGACCATAGCAAACCAGAACTGATAATGGCGCTTTAGGATAAGCATAACCTTGTCGCCCTTTTTTATACCTAAAGACTTAAAGTAGTTAGCGGTTTTTGCCGACATTTTCTTTATATCGGTAAATGTAAATCTTCTTTCCGTCTTGTCCTTAGCAATATGCAAAAGAGCAAGCTTGTCGGGATGAGCGGTTGCCATTGCGTCGATTACGTCAAAGCCGAAGTTGAACGTATTTTCGTTTTCAAAAGCGATCTTTTCAAGCTGACCGTTTTCGTTTTCGGTAGGAATAATAAACTTATTCCAAACGCGCTTAGGCTCGGGCTTTTTGTTTTGCTTTCTAACCGTGATAAATTCTCTTGCTCCGCCGTGAACGAGCTTAGAGATAGGCTCGGACGCAGGGTTAAGTACGATTGCGTAGAAGATACAGTCTGCTCCGCCTGTTGCAATCATTCCGTGAGGGGTGGAGGAGTCGTAGTAAATACTATCACCTTCGCCCAAGATTTCAACGTGGTCACCAACTTGCACTTTAAGCGTGCCCTTAACAACGATATCACATTCCTGACCTTCATGGGTAGTAAGCTCGATGTCCGCGTTTTGCGCGTTTTCGTCATAGTCGGAAATAACGTACAAGGGTTCTGCAATACGATTTTTAAAAGCAGATGCTAAGTTAAAATACGTCATACCGTGCGCTTTCTGAATTTGTTGTCCCTCACCCTTTCTTGTAACGGTATAGCCTGCAAGACGAGGGCCTGTTCCTTCGATAATTTCGGTAACGTCTACGTTAAGCGCAAGAGCGCAACGGTACAAAAACGCGAAGTTAAGGTCGGATTTTCCGCTTTCGCAGTCTAGGTATTCCTGTAAAGTTACTCCAGTCTTTGTCGCCATATCCATTGTCGTAAGACCGATAATTTCACGCAAAGTCTTAATTCTTTGCGCCATTTCCTGAATCTTAAATTCAAGACCTGTTGCTGTTTGCATTAAAAACCTCCTTGGTAGGGCTCTTATATAAAAACTCGCCCCAAACGATAAAATCCTTTGAGACGAGTAAAATTCTTTATACCCGCGGTACCACTCAAATTGTACGCTTATTTTGCGTACCACTTTCAGGCTCTGACAAGCCGTATGCCTTAACGCAGCAATCACGAGGAAGTTCTACTTAAAAACTCTTTCTTCTTCCCTGCTCTGAAGTTACATCAAACGCTTTTACGTGGCGGTTTTCACCCTGTTCCGCCTCTCTGTAACGCAATTTTACGCGGTTGAACTCTTCGTCTATGCATTTGTACAAGTGATTATAGCATACTAAGTGAAATCTTGTCAATAAAAATTAGAGTTTAATTTAATAATAAATTAAAGTTTATTTCTCTGAATTTTTCCGCTGATAGTTTTAGGAAGCTCGTCCTTAAACACAATAACTCTTGGGTATTTATAGGGAGCGGTGTGTGATTTTACGTAGTTTTGAATTTCTTTTTTAAGTTCTTCTGAAGGCTCGGTGCCCTTAGTAAGAACAATACTTGCTTTTACAATCTGTCCACGGATTTCGTCGGGAACGGCGGATACACCGCATTCCACAACGTATGGAAGTTCCATAATAACGCTTTCGATTTCGAACGGTCCAATGCGGTAGCCAGAAGACTTGATAACGTCGTCTATACGGCTAACGTACCAAAAATATCCGTCCTCGTCTTTCCAAGCGGTGTCGCCCGTATGATACATTCCGTCGTACCAAGCATCGTTTGTCTTTTCTTCGTCGAGATAATATTCTCTAAAGAGTCCGCAAGGAACGTTTTTGTCGGTGTGAACAACAATTTCACCAACTTCACCGGGAGCAACTGATTTGCCTTCGCTGTCCACGATATCAATATCATACTGGGGAGAAGCTTTACCCATAGATCCAATCTTGGGAGTTGTTCCGTAAAGGTTAGCGATTGTAAGAGTGGTTTCGGTTTGACCAAATCCTTCCATAATTTCAAGCCCGGTAGCTTGCTTAAACTGTTTGAATACTTCGGGGTTGAGCGCTTCGCCTGCCGTAGTCATGTGGTGGATAGAGGAAAGATCGAACTTGGATAAGTCACCTCTGATAAGCATACGGAGCATTGTGGGAGGAGCGCAGAATGTGGTGATCTGGTACTTTGCAAACATGGGAAGAATGTCGTTTTCGTCAAACTTGTCAAAGTCGTATACGAACACCGCGCCCTCGCAAAGCCACTGTCCGTAAAGCTTACCCCACAAAGATTTACCCCAACCGGTATCGGAGATTGTAAGATGTAAGCCGTCGCGTTCGCAACAATGCCAATATTTAGCGGTTACAAAATGACCTAAAGCGTAGGTGTGCTTGTGCGCAGCCATCTTAGGATTGCCGGTAGTTCCGGACGTGAAGAACATAAGAGCAATGTCGTCGCCACAAGACGCGTCTTCGGGACGAACGAAACGGCGAGAGAAGAACTTGTATTCTTCGTCAAAGTCGTGCCAGCCCTCTTTCTTTCCGCCCACCAAAATACGGGTTTGAACGGAAGGACACTTAAGAGAAGCGGAGTATGCGATATCCGCAACGTCGCCGTCAGCGGTACAAACGATTGCTTTTACACCAGCCGCGTTGTAGCGGTATTCAAAGTCGTGTTCTTTAAGCTGGTTGGTTGCAGGAATTGCAACAGCGCCAAGCTTGTGAAGAGCTACCATAGCAAACCAGAACTGGTAATGACGCTTAAGAACGAGCATAACCTTATCACCGCGCTTGATGCCAAGAGAAGCAAAATAGTTAGCAGTCTGGTTACTTGCGTCCTTGATATCTTTGAAGGTAAATCTTCTTTCGTTTTTATGCTTGTCAAGATGCAACATTGCAAGTTTATCGGGATACGTACGCGCGATTTGGTCAACAATGTCAAAACCGAAGTTGAACGAATCGGTGTTTTCGAACGTGATGCTTTCAAGCTTTCCGTCCTCGCTTTCCACGGGTTTTACAAACTTTTCGCAAATGAGTTTTTCCTGACTTCTTGCCGTGATGATAGTACGCTGAACGATATCTTCCTTGGTGTCTTCGCCTGCGATAACTACCGCGCAGAAGGTACAGTCCTTACCGTCTATTGCAATCATTCCGTGAGGAGTGGATGAGTCGTAGTAAATGCTGTCGCCCTCGTGCAAAATCTCGGTGTGGTTGCCAACCTGAACTTTCAAAGTTCCGCTAAGAACAAGGTCAAACTCGTGTCCGCTGTGTGTGGTAACGTGAATGGGCTTGTTTTGAAGCGAAGCCGAATATTCGTAGGTTACGTAATAAGGCTGAGCGAGTTTGTTACGGAACTTAGATGCAAGGTTTTGAATGGTTATACCGTCCTCTTTAGCGGTGGTAAGACCTTGACCTTTTCTAGTTACAGTGTAGTTAGAAAGGCGTGTTGCTCTACCTTCCAACAACTCTGTCATTTCAATATTGAAAGCAAGCGAACATTTGTGAATGAATGTAAATGGAATGTCCGCAGTTCCGCTTTCATAAGCGTTATAAAGTTCGGTAGAAACGTCGGTTTTTACAGCCATTTCTTCCTCGGTCCAGCCCATAATTTCACGCATTTCTCTGATACGTGTTGCGATATCTGATAATCTGCGCATAGAATTGTTTTGGTTGTTCATATTACTTTCTCCTTGTAAATAAAAGTTTAGATTTTAGGTCGAGGCAATAAAAAAATTCGCCTCAAAAACTTTGAGACGAATTATAAAAATCCGTGGTACCACTCAAATTGCGTAAATTTTTACGCCACTTCAGACTCCAACAAGCCCTATGCACTAACGTAGCAATCACGTAAGTCTTTACTTACTTTCGCTTTCAAAACTTCAGCTTGGAAGTGATAAGATATTCGAAGTTTGTTTGTCGGTTTTCACCATGCCCAACTCTCTGTAAAACTCACATTCGACTCCGTCTTCGTCGTAGCCTTTGATTAAATTGATGTAGCAATTATAACACCGCATTTCGCACTTGTCAAGGATTTTTTTAAAATTTCCAAAAATTTTTTTCAAACGTAAAATTTCTGATTTTCTAATCCTCAAAATCATTAAAATAGTCTTTGTTGAAAAACTCGGACAAAGTAATGTTTGCGCCTTGACAAAATGCTTTAATCGTGGAAACTTTAGAACATTTGGTTCTGCCCTTAATCAAATCGTATAAAGCCGATGGGGATTTTCCTCCGTTTAAGGACGCTCCGCATACGTTTATGTTCTTTTCTTTGCAAATTTCCTCAATTCTTCTGATAATCGCATCATTTATATTCATACATAACCACCTTCGTGGAATTCCATACAGGTATTCCACGAAAATAGTATAAGAATTTTAAAAATTATTATCTCGTGGAGTTCCACGATTGTTGACATTGTAGCGTGTTTTTTTGTTGACAGCGTTTATTGTTTAATGATAAAATACAAGAGGAAGTAAAGAGTTTATATAATAAATTAATGGAGATTGTTATGGGCAAATTAGATATTATTAAAATTATATCCGAAAAACGTTGTATTATCGGCGAGGGCCCGATTTGGAACGAGTGTGAAAACACGCTGTATTTTACTAACGGAATGGGCGGTGAGATTTGCTCGTATAATTTTACTAATGATAAGCTGAGCGTAAGACCGCTTCCGTTTTCGGTTTCGGCGTTTGCTTTTGACAGACAAAACCGTTTGATTGTATCGAATGTAAATGGCGTACATTTTCTCAATTCAGATAATACGTTATCGCCTATTTATGACCAAAATACAAAAATAGAGTATGCAAACGATATGAAAGTGGGCCCGGATGGCGCGATATACGTGGGAACTCAAAGCGGAAAAAGAAAGGGTGTTTCGGATAAGATTGACGGCAAGCTTTATAGAATTGCGCCGAGTGGAGAAGTAGAAATTCTGCTTGATAATTTAATTTTGTCAAACGGTATGGAGTGGTCGATAGATGAGAAAAAATTCTATCACACCGATAGCGATACGAGAATAATAAAGGAATATGATTTCGACAGATCTACCGGGAAAATAAGTTATACAGGCAGAGAGATTTATATAAGGGGAGTGGACGGCTTTACTATTGGTCAAGACAATAATTTATACGTTGCTTGTTGGGCGCAAGGACATATCGCCGTTATTGATACTCAGACGTTGCAGATTAAAGAGTTTATCGACGTGCCGTGTCGTATTCCTGCAAGCTGTGGCTTTTGCGGAAAGGATATGGACGTTCTTGCAATAACCACCGCAAGCTATCACGCTGATATGGATAACGATAAAAACGCAGGCTTTACGGTTTTAGCTAAAATGCAAATAAAGGGAAGGCTTCCTTATATTTTTGCAAAATAATCCGTTATATACAGTTTATCAAAACAAAAAATTCGACTTGAATTAAATCAAGCCGAATTTTTTGTTTACTTTTTAAGTCCAAGCATTTCTTCGGACTGTTCTTTCATCTTGTACTTCAAGATTTTGCCCGCAGCATTCATGGGGAAGGTTTTTGCAAATACGATGTATCTGGGAACTTTGTGTAAAGCCATGTGAGCTTTTCCGTAGTTCTTCATTTCTTCCTCACTGCTTTCCATTCCTTCGTGAAGGATAATCCAAGCGCAAGCTTCTTCGCCATAACGAGGATCGGGAACGCCAACAACCTGTACGTCGCGAACTTTTTCGTGGGTTAAGTAAAACTCTTCGATTTCTCTGGGATACAAGTTTTCTCCGCCACGGATAATCATATCCTTAAGTCTGCCCGTAATTTTGTAGTATCCGTCCTCGGTCTTGCAAGCAAGGTCGCCACTGTGAAGCCAGCCGTCTGCGTCAATAGTTTGAGCGGTTGCTTTGGGCATTTTGTAGTAGCCTTTCATTATATTAAAGCCTCTTGCTACAAATTCGCCGTTTTGACCTGCAGGAAGTTCGTCGCCTGTTTCGGGATCGATAATTTTACACTCAACGCCGGGGAATGCGCTACCAACGGTTTCCACTCTGTGGTCGATATCCTCGTTAACCTCGCCCATAGTACATCCGGGCGATGCTTCGGTCTGACCGTAAACGGAAAGAATTTCTTTCATATTCATTTCGTCCGCAGCTCTTCTCATTAGGTCAGCAGGGCAGTTTGCGCCCGCCATAATTCCCGTACGCATATATGAAAAGTCGGTTTTAGCAAAGTCTTCGTGGTTGAACATTGCGATAAACATTGTGGGAACGCCGTTAAAGCAGGTTATCTTTTCGGCATTGATGCACGCAAGCGAGGACTTGGGGCTAAAGTATGGCATAGGACATACCGTTCCGCCGTGAGTCATAAGGTTGGTCATAGAAAGTACCATTCCAAAGCAGTGGAACATAGGTACTTGAATCATCATTCTGTCAGCGGTAGAAATATCCATTCTGTCGCCGATGGTCTTACCGTTGTTGATGATGTTGCGGTGAGTAAGCATAACGCCTTTAGGGAAGCCTGTTGTTCCTGACGTGTACTGCATATTACATACGTCGTCGGGTTTTACAGCAGAAGCTCTTCTTCTTACTTCCTCTTTTGGAACAAGCGAGGAACGAAGCAACATTTCTTCCCACTCCAAGCATCCGTCCATCTTAAAGCCTACCGTTACAACGTTACGAAGGAAGGGAAGCTTTTTAGAATAGAGGGGAGCGCCGGGGGTAAGCGTTTTAAGCTCGGGGCAAAGCTCTTCGATAATAGCCTTATAGTCAGAGTCCTTACAGCTGTCTATCATAACGAGTGTATGCGTGTCGGACTGACGAAGCAAGTATTCGGTTTCGTGAATTTTGTAAGCGGTGTTTACTGTTACGAGTACCGCGCCGATTTTTACCGTTGCCCAAAAGGTTATGAACCACTGGGGAATATTGGTTGCCCAGATTGCAACGTGATGCCCGGGCTTTACGCCAAGAGATATAAGCGCTGCCGCCGTTCTGTCCACATCGTCCCTGAACTGCGAGTAAGTTCTCGTGTAGTCGAGCGTTGTATACTTAAACGCATACTGGTCGGGATAGTAGTCTACCATAGTGTCGAGAACCTGTGAGAATGTAAGATCGACAAGATCGTATTTTTTCCAAGGATGAGTACCTGTTTTGCTTCTGTTATAATATACCGGACGGGCAGGTTTTTCTTGTGGCATAACCGACGCCATAAAGCGAGTAAAATGAGTAAGGATAATGTCTTCGTCGTCAATATCGTCATTCCAAAGCGCGCAAACGTATCCGTCAAAGTTGAGCGAACGGAGAGCGTTAATAAAGTCTGCTACCGGCAAATCGCCCTCGCCAATCAGACAGTTAACGCCGTCTTTTTTGTCGCCTATAAGAACGTAGTTAATGTACGCGCCCAAGGTTTGAATAGTAGCATCCGCGCTCTCTGAAGATGTAAAGAAAGTTTCTCTTACGTTCCAAGCAACACCAAGCGCGCCGGAAGCAAAAATGTTCAAAATGTCGATAACGTTTTGCGTTTTTGCGTACTTTCCGCTAGTTTCAATAAGTACCATTACGCCCAAATTTTCTGCTTTTTTAACAAGAGGAGCAATGGTAGAAATAAGCGCGTCAATCGTTTCGTTGTCGTCAAGTGATACAACGAGATTTTCAATTTGTGCGGTTGCGCAATACTCCAAATATTCGTTTGCCTCGTCAATATCCAAAGAAGCGTTTACTTTTTTAGGATATGCAATCGCGCTGATACCGATGTGGCGGTTGACAAGCTTACGCTTAGCGCCTGCGGTATTGTTGGAGTGGAATATACTGTCTTTATGTTGCGTTTTTTCCTGTTTTGCGTCGTAAATTTCAAAGCCGTCAAAACCGTAGTCTTTAACCTTGTTACAAAGCTCAAGAAAGGAAGATCCGCACACGTGTTTTGTAGAAAATGCAAGTTTCATATTTAGTTTTCCTCGTATACGATTTTGTTAAGAGCGTTTATATATGCTCTGATGCACGCGCCGATAACGTCTGTGGATACACCGCTGCCCGAATACAGCTTGCCGTTTGCGATAAGACGAATAAGCGAAGAAGCCGCAGCCTCTCTACCCTTTGTAATAGACTGAATCTGGAAGTCGTCAAGTTCGTAGTGATGACCGATAATTTGCTCGATTGCATGAAAAGCTGCGTCAACAGGACCGTCCCCTGCACTTACGCCAATAAGGTTCTCGCCATCCTTTTCCAAGGTTATGCTTGCAGTTGCGGTAATAATGTTTCCGCTGTTTACAACGTAGTTTACGAGATGGAAAGTTGAGGGAACTTGCATTGCGGTACTTGCTACTATTGCATCAAGTTCACGTGTTGCAATATTTCCCTTTCTTTCGCTTACGCGCTTAAACTCTTCATAAACTTTGCCGTTATCCTCGTCCGAAAGCTCGTAGCCGAGTTCTTTGATCTTTTCGATAATAACGGAAAGAGAAGCGGATGCGTCAATGGTAGAACCTGCGTCTTTATTGGGCTTAGATGTAGGCTCGTTGTCCGAGATAGTAGATACCGTATTGTGGATAGACGTACAATCGAGGTTGCAATCAAACTGAATTTCGTCGCCCTTTGCTCTCATAAGGTCAGCAAATTTGTCTGGGCGCATAACGTCGCCGTCGGTTGCGGTCTTAACGCCAATCGCGCCGTTTTCTAAAGATGCTACCGCGCAAGCACAAGCAAGAGAAATCTTGTCTGAGGTTGCTACGTATACTTTTACTTCAGGAGCAACGCTACATACTTCTTTTATAAGCGCACCCATTTTGCAAGGGAATGCAATTCCTGCATCGTCGCATACGGTAATCTCGGTTGCCCCATTTTCAATAGCAACTTTTGCGCACTGAGCAACAAAACCGTTTTCAGCTCTCGTTGCGTCTGTTGCAACAAATTCTACCGTATAGCCCGTTTCACTAGCTTTTTTAGTGATAGATGCAATTTTTTCCAGCATCTTAGGTGCTTTTAAGTGGTAGGTGTACTCCATAACCACGGTGGACGTGGGCATAATAACCTGCAAAACTGCGTTTTCGGCATTCTTTGCCATTTCGATTGCAGCGGTAAAGGAATCATTGGTAAAGCCTACGGGAATTCTTACCTGACAGCCTTTTATCGATTGAATAATAGTGCGATAAACAACAGTATCTTCTTTGGATAGGGATAGGATAGGTAGTTCGATAGCATCAACGCCAGTTTTTACGATAGCGTCGCAAATAGCCAACTTTTCTCTGAAAGAAATAGTTTTTTTAAGTTCTTCGGTTTTAACTCTAAGAGTTGTGTCTGATACGAATAATTTTTTCATGATGTACCTTCCTTTTCCCAAGTTTTGGGAGAATAAAATGTCATTTTAGTGATTTTAGCGGATGGACATAAAAAAGTCCGCAGAGCAAAAATATAACTCTGCGGGACGATTAACAAAATATAACCGCGGTACCACCCGTATTGTCCTTAAAAAGGACCGCTTATCGGATACTAACATATCCTTGACCTATAACGGGATCGCCCGGGATTTCATACTGCGTTGTTCCGAAATCCTGCTCCGATACGAGACAAAACAAACGTCGTCTGCCGTTTCACACCAACCAACAGCTCTCTGATAGCCCGAAAAGTTTGTTTTTAATATCATCATCGCATTTAATAATCGGTATTTTATCACTTTTATATGGCATTGTCAATCAAATTTTAAAAATTTTCCAAATTTTTTTATTGCGCGCTTGCGTGTGTGCGTACGAGATAGCTGTCAATAATAAAAATGTGAAAATCTCAATGGGCATTATGCGGAAAAATATAAATACGCAAGGTGGACTTTTTGTTGATTTTGGCAAGTTTTTATGGTACAATATCTAAAAGATAGAAAAAGGAGAAAGCGATGTACAAAATTCTTGCGTTTGGGGAGATAATTTGGGATATTTTTCCTGACAAAAAATGTATAGGCGGAGCACCGTTTAATTTTTCGGCTCATGCGGTAAAGCAGGGCGCAACCGTATATTTTGCAAGCGCGGTAGGCAATGATAAAATAGGTGAAGAGGCGGTATCTATGATAAAGAAGTACCGTATAAACGATCAGTACGTTACAAAAACTGATAAGCAGACGGGCGCTTGTAACGTTACGCTTGATAGTAACGCTATACCAAGTTACGACCTGTTAGACGACGTTGCATACGATTATATAGATGCTCAAAACATTGCGGGAGAGTTTGATGCGTTGTATTTTGGAACGCTTGCGCTAAGACGTGAAAATAATAAAGTTCAAATAAGAGAAATTCTTAAAAATTGCAAGTTTTCGGAAGTGTTTTGCGACGTAAATATTCGCGCTCCGTACTATGACGAGGAGAGCGTAAAACTGTGTTGCGAAAACGCTACTATTCTAAAAATAAGCGACGAGGAATTGCACGTTATCGAAAAGATTTTGTATGGTAGCGAAAGTATGAAAATAGAAGAGTTTCAAACCAAGTTAGCGTCTGATTTTCCCAATCTTAGCCTTGTTATTATAACCAAGGGAAGCGAGGGCGCGAGCGTGTACAGAGTAAGCACGGACAGCAGTTTTTACTTTCCTGCAACCAAGACTAAAGTTGTGTCAACCGTGGGCGCAGGCGATAGCTATTCGGCAAGCTTTTTACTAAAATACCTAAAGGGCGGAAGCATACTAGACTGCATGGAAAAAGCGAGCGTAATTAGTGCGTCGGTTGTTGCAAAGCAAGGTGCAATTTAACGTAAAAACTCATACGTATTACGTAAAACGCGACAAATTTGATAGATTTTAAGGAGAAAAACATAATGAAAGCGGTAATTCAAAGAGTAACTAAAACAGTTTTAAAAGTTGACGGTGAGCTTATTAGTGAGATTGGAAAAGGACTTGTGGTATATCTTGGAGTGCAGGTTGGCGACGTTAAAGAGAGCGCGGATTATCTTGCAAAGAAGATATCGGGAATGAGGATATTTGAGGACGAAAACGGAAAGATGAACTTGTCGGTAAAGGACGTGGGTGGAGAGATTTTAGTTGTATCGCAGTTTACCCTTCTTGCCGATACTTCGCATGGCAACCGTCCCGGTTTTACCGAGGCTGAAAAGCCGGACAGGGCAAACGAGCTTTACGAGTATTTCGTATCGCTAATTCAAAATGCTTATGGTATAACTGCTAAAAAGGGTGTGTTTGGCGCGGATATGAAGATTGAACAGCATAACGACGGGCCTGTAACCATTCTTATGGACAAACGCGACGTTTAATAGTTCTTATAAAGCATGCTTATATAACGACTTGCTAAAAAATAGCTAAATTGTAAAAGAAACGGCTGACATAATTTGAAAAACGAAGAGTAAAAACGGTTATAGGTAGCCGTTTTTCTTTTTTTTACCCCTAAAATATAAAAACGTGAAAACGCAAAAAATGCGGAATTTGGCTACTTTTTGAGCTAAAAACGCCACAAAACGAATAAAAAACGGTTGACATAGTGAAAAATTTACCCTATTATACTCAAAACGTGAATGAACGCAAAATTTTGTGATTGCATATACTGAAAATACATATAAAGGAGTAACAAAAAATGGGTTTGTTTTTTGGAACGGACGGACTTAGAGGAATAGTAAACGAGGATTTGACTTTTTCGCTTGCGTATAAGGTAGGAAACGCTTTGGGGACGCTGTGCAGTGGCGCTAAGATTTTGGTGGGCAGAGATTCTAGAATTTCGGGCTCGTATCTGACTTTGGCGCTGGCGTCGGGAGCAATGAGCGCAGGCGCTTTCGTTGTGGACGTAGGCGTAATTCCTACGGCAGGCGTTGCGTATCTTACGCGTGTTGGTTCGTACGACTATGGCGTTGTTATAAGCGCTTCGCACAATAGCGGAGAATATAACGGAATAAAGATTTTCGACAGGTTTGGCTACAAGCTTTCGGATAAAGAAGAAGAGAGGGTGGAAAGATGTTTTATTCACGATAAGACTAACGACTATCCTTATATCGGAAAGTTTGAAAGTGATGCGAATTTAAGCAAACGTTATATTGATTTCTTGACAAAAAGCGGTAAAGACCTTAGTGGGCTTAGCGTGGTACTAGACGGTGCGAATGGGGCAGGTGGACGAATTGCCCCCGCAGTTTTTAGGAAGCTTAACGCAAGCGTAGTAGCGTCTTGTTGCAGTATGGACGGAAAGAAAATCAACGAGGATTGCGGTTCGCTTTATCCGCAAAAGCTGATAGGCAGAGTGAACAGGTACAAAGCGGACGTAGGCTTTGCGTTTGACGGCGATGCGGATAGATTGATAGCTGTGGATGAAAAGGGCGGAATTATTGACGGTGATATGGTTATATACATTCTCGCCAAGTATCTTAAAAGCAAAGGCAAACTTAACGGTAATACTGTTGTAGGAACAAGCCACACTAATATGGCGATAGAGGAAGCCCTAAAAAAGGACGGGATTGAATTTTTGAGAACTGATATAGGCGATAAGTACGTACTTGCAAAGCTTATGGAAAAGAATTTGTCGCTAGGAGGAGAACAGTCGGGACACGTAATACTCAAAAACACGTCTACAACAGGCGACGGAATACTTACCGCAATCGCGATAGCGTCGCTTTTGGTAGAAACAGGCAAGAAGGCTAGCGAGTTGTTTGACGTGAAGCTGTATCCACAAGAAAACCGCAACGTTATCGTAAAAGATAAACTTAGAATTATAAACAACGAAGAGTTTGCTTCCGCTGTTGCAAAACTTCAAAACGCGCTTGAAAATAAGGGAAGACTTATGGTAAGAGCGTCGGGAACAGAGCCTAAGATTAGAATTATGGTAGAGAGTGAAAACGTAGAGATTAACAAGTCTTACGCGGATATTTTGCAAGAACTGATAATCAAAAAAGATGGGGAGGTATAAGCGTATTTAATGTGTGGAATTGTAGGATATCTTGGTGAAAACGCAGTGCGTATAAGCGCTAAAAAGTTGGAGCTTTTGCAGTATCGTGGGTATGATTCTGCCGGGGTTGGGTTTATTCAAAACGGTAAAATCCATTTATCAAAGACTGTTGGAAGCGTAAAAAATCTACGCGCAGATTACGATTCGTTTTCTGCTATTGCACACACTAGATGGGCAACACACGGCAATGTTTGCACACGTAATGCACACCCTCATACAAGTGGTGAAAACTGGGCGATAGTGCATAACGGAATTATCGAAAATTATACAAAACTAAGAGAGGGCGAGTTTGTGTCAGATACAGACAGCGAAGTCATTTCTTTCCTTTTAGAAAAGCATGGAAAAGGGCTGAATTCCGTGATAGAAACCGCAAAAAATTTAGAGGGAAGTTTTGCGATTTTAGCTCTGGAAAAAGGTAGTGAACTTTATGCGATAAAGAACAAAAGTCCGCTGTTTGCAAGCGCTAATAAAAGTGGAATAATGTTCGCCTCCGATCCTATATGTTTTTGCGGTTTTTCTGATACGTATTATACTTTTTGCGACAAAGAAGTAGCAAAAGCAAGCGGAAAAACGCTAAAGTTTTATGATTTTGACGGGAATGAAATAGCAAAGGAATGCGTTGGTTTGGACATAGATCAAACGCAGAGTGATAAGGGTGATTTTGATACGTTTATGCGTAAGGAGATATATGATATTCCATTTTGTCAAAAGCGTATTTACGAAACGTATACAAACAGTTATCTTTTGCCCATTATAAAGCTTTTTCAAAGTGCTGACGAGGTATGGTTTATCGGGTGCGGAACAGCGTATCATGCGTGCGCGTATGGCGAAGATGTGTTTGCTAAAGCAGGCAAGAAAACCAGGGCGTTTATTGCAAGCGAGTTTAGATATTCGCATATTTTCCCCTCGAAAAATACTTTGTGTGTGTTTATCAGCCAGAGCGGAGAAACCGCTGATACTTTAGGGGCGCTAGAAAAGGTGGATAAGATATGTAAAACAGTGGCGCTTACAAACGTTGGGTACTCTGCGCTAGCTAAGTCGTGTCAAATGGTACTACCTGTTTTGGCAGGTGAGGAGAGAGCTGTTGCAAGTACTAAAGCGTACGTTTGTCAGCTTACAGTTCTTTCACTCATTGCGCGCGCGATATCTGATAGGGTTGTGGCTATCGAGATTGTTGACAAGCAAACGATAGATGAGTTAAGCGGTGTTGCAAAGAGGCTTGTAATAGGGTTTGACAGTAAAGAGTTGTTCGTACTTGGACGGAATGCTGATTACGTTACGGCTATGGAATGTGCGTTAAAAGTTAAGGAAGTAAGTTACATAAATGCCAATGCGTATCCTACGGGAGAGCTTAAGCATGGGTTTATTGCTTTGCTTAGTAATGATGCACAAGTATTAGTGTTTGCTACGAGCGATGACCTTATGAAAAAGAATTGTAGTGGAGCTCAAGAATGTAAGAGCAGAGGCGCAAACGTAACGGTAATAACGACTAGTGAGCATGAGTTTGCCGGCGTTGATGAAATAATAAAAGTAGGCTCGTATATTCAGTCGGTGGTTTTTGCGCAAGTCTTTGCGCTAGAGTGTGCGATAAAGAGAGATACAAACCCCGATATGCCTAAAAACTTGGCTAAAAGCGTTACCGTAGAATAGAAATTTGGCTGATGAAATTACGTAATTATCGATATGGATAGTGCGTAATTTTTTTTATTTTGCTGAAAAATTGGGATAGCGCGGATGAAATTCGACATTTTTCTACGAAATACGGAGTTTCGCGACAATCTCTATCAAAAACAGACAACTAAATAGTTTGCTAAAGGCGTGCGAATATTGTTATAATGGCAGTACAATTTGTCAGCTAATGAGGGAAAATATCGATGTTAAATTATTTTTAGGAGATAAAATGAAAACAACAATTTTGGTAATCGACGACAACAAGGAGTATGCCTTAGAAACGGCAAGAAGCTTGTCGCAAGTGGAGGATTTTGAGGTGATTGCAACAGCTGAAAATGGTGATGAGGGGCTTAAAATTTTTAATACGTATCACCCAGACGTGGTAATTTTAGATCTTGTAATGCCTGTGCGCGATGGATATTCGTTCTTGGAAAACGCGCATAAGGGTGGCAGTAAATTTATTGCACTGTCCGCGCTTTCGCAAGACACTTTTATCAACAGAGCAATAACGCTTGGTGCGGATTATTATCTGGTAAAGCCGTGTAGCGCTAGTGTGTTAGAGGAGCGTATTAGGTTTGTGAGAAGCGGGCATAAAGAAAGCACTGTTGTGGATAAGGCGATAGAGGAACGCATTACCAATATTTTCATTACGGTGGGAATTCCTGCCCATATCAAAGGCTATCAGTTTTTACGAGAGGCGATAAAAATGGCGGTGGATAATCCCGAGGTTATAAACTCGATAACCAAGCAACTTTATCCGTCCGTTGCTAAGCGTTTTTCTACGTCTGCAAGCAAGGTGGAACGCGCTATACGCCATGCAATTGAGGTGGCTTGGAATAGGGGTAAGATAGAAAATATTAATTCGTTGTTTGGAGTAAAAGTGTATAACCATAACGAAAAGCCTACAAACGGAGAGTTTATTGCGTTAGTTGCCGATAAGATGCTTCTCGAAAGCGTCTAGGGGCCAAGCGCACACCCAATATGTTGTACTTTAGCAAAGTTTAATAATGAGGTGTGGAATAGTTATTCAGTTTTGAGTAAGCAATAATTAAAAGATGAAAGGAGTATTGTGGTTTTTACAAAAATAGGGAATTTGGGAAAAAATGGTTGCAATAAACTTTGAGATGTATTATAATAGAAACACAAAGGTTGTCAAAAAACTATAAAACCGCATAGCTTAAAATTGATGGATATTGTGGAAATGTTGTAAAAAACTGCACACGTATTGACTAAATCTTGACGCTATGTTATAAAATAAGGGAGAAATACTTATGAAAAATTATGAGAACGTTGTAATCTTTGATCATCCTCTTATCAAGCATAAGGTAGCGATACTTAGAAGTAAAGATACGGATATGAAAACCTTTCGTGAGCTTGTAGAAGAAATAACCACGCTTATGACATACGAGGCGCTAAAGGATGTTCCTACTGAAAATATAATGGTAGAAACACCGCTAGAGGTTGTTGAGCAAACGGTTATAAAAGATGGTAGCGTTGTAATAGTTCCCATTTTGCGTGCAGGCTTGGGGATGGTTAATGGAGTGCACGTGTTATTTCCAACGGCAAAAGTAGGTCATATCGGAATGTATAGGAATGAAGAAACCTTAGAGCCCGTGGTGTATTATTGCAAACTTCCAGACGGAATTCAGGATAAAATGGTTATTGTTGTTGACCCAATGCTTGCAACTGGAGGCTCTGCTTGCGACGCGATAGAACTGCTTAAAAAACAGGGTTGTAAAAATATTAAGCTTATGTCCATACTAGGCGCGCCAGAAGGCGTAGAAAAGGTTGCGACAACGTATCCCGACGTTAACGTGTATGTGTCCACGTTAGACAGACAGCTTAATGATCACGGCTACATTTTACCTGGTCTTGGAGATGCCGGCGATAGGCTTTTTGGAACAAAGTAATATTTACTACTTTTGAAAAGTAAAAAATGAGTTGTTAAATAAGGTGCAATATTTTATTTAGATTTTCATTAAATCTAAGAAGTTTTTGGAAAATCAAAACCTTTTTAAATCTGGCGTTAACCACGCCAGATTTTTTTGCTTGGTTATTAAACTAAAGAATATTATTTTTTAGAGTAAAATTCTCTAAAGTTACTGCGCGCTAGTGCTCACAATTGGTGATTTGCGCCCAGTTCTGCGCGTTTTTGCTTATTAGCACAAATTTTGGCTAGGAATTGGCAAAAAATGGCTTAAAATCTCTTGAAATGGCTAGTCAAAATATGCTATACTAATAATAGTAAACGAAAAGTACATACAAATTGCGGGTAGAGAATGAGAGTAGAGCGGTTTGGAAAGTGGGTTTGCGCTAATATTGTCGTCAACTGCTTTTCGCAATAAACTTTATTGTCGCTCTATTTTTGTTTTTAAATTCAAAAAACTTTGTTTGTTGTGGTTTACAAATTGCTTAAATAAGGAGATAGCAATGAAGAAATTAGGAAAAATTTTAGCATCGTCGGTTTTGGCGTTGGTATTGGGAATTGCGCCCTTAGCTAGTTGCGCTTCCACTCCCTCGACCACAGTAAAAGCTCCGATAAACACCGAAAGCTCCGGCGTTGTTTCAGACAGTGGCGAGCAATCGGTAGGTTTAACTTCCGGCTTCCCTCTTTCTTACGACGGGGGACTAAAGCGCGACGAAGAGGATTTTGCCGTATACGATAGCAATTTATATTACATAAACGAGGACAAAGTTCCCGTTTACGATCCTACTGCTATGTATATTTCCGAGGCGGATATTACCGATACTTATAACAAGCTGATTGCAAAAGAAGCTCAGTTTGGTCAAAGCGCGGTTGACGATTTTATAGAGGAGCGTGGAACGCTTGACGAGTGGATAGAGCGATATGCAGGAAATATCTATACTACCGGTTCGTCGCGTAACTCGGCTCTTACCGCTACTACGCTTCAAAAGTATCCTCAGGCTACCTGGGGCGGTTTTATGCTATGCAAGAGCAAGGATATGAGCAACTGGGAAGCTTGCGGTCCTATCGACGGCTATGCGTTTATGGGAACAGCGGACTGCTGGATGGGTAGAGCAAAGGATAACTGGGCGCCCGAGCTTAAGCGCGATCCTGTTACGGGAATGTATATTCTTGCGTTCTCTAACGGTTCGCTTAACGGAAATGCAAGCACGCAGTACAACCCGTATACGAATCAAATATCCAAGTACGCGCTCAATCCTAATATAGACCATTGGTACTATGACAATATGTACCTTACTTTCTCTATTGCGGACAATCCCGAAGGTCCTTATACCCTTCTTACCGCAGAAAAGTACTATCAGTACCTTGCTTCGTTCAATAGCGACGGAACCATTAAAACTAAAGAAGTGGAAGAGGTTATTGACGGAAAGACAGTAACCAAAACTACCGCCGTATACCGCGACGATATCTTTGTAGGCGAAGACGAAAATAAGCAAGACGTAGGCGGTGAGTTTTTGACTTACGTTAATAATAAGGGAATGTTCCTCAACAAGAACGGCGTCGAAGTTACAGCTTATACGCCCCAGATAAACTTCTCTGTTTTCCACGAAAAGATTATAGAGGCTTGGCCTCACGACTATATCGAAAACCGCGCTAACTGGCCCGCAATGGATATCAATCCGTTCATAAACGACAGAGGCGAGCTTTTCGTATACTTTACCGCTCACGGTAGTTCGTTGTATCAGGCTCAAAACGTGTGGGTAGTAAAAATGAAAGACTGGCTTTCTCCCGAATGGGATACTCTTACCCACGTACTTGCTCCATCATATTCAATCGTATACTACGATCCCGAAGTTTCCGAGGATTTGGACTGGGCTAAAGATAGCACCGGAAATAACAATTATAACTACAACTTTAGGGGTAGAAGTTATGAAATAAACGGAATAAGAGGCTTCTATCTTCCCGATATTCAAAAGAGCGAGGGCGGAGTAAACGAGGGCTGTCATATGATTCAGTACAACGGTTGGTACTATCTCACATATTCGCCGTTTGGATACGGAAGCCCCAAATATGCTGTGCACATGTCTGTTTCAGACAACCCCTACGGCCCATTTATTAAGATTAAAGACCTTTCCCCCGCGCTTGGCGTTGACGAGTATGAGGGCGGAGATATGATAACAGGCGCAGGACACCACTGCTTCTTGGAGATCGAGGGCGAGATTTGGTGCTATTATCACTGCTTCTTTAACCCCGAAAATAACTATGACGCTAACGGCAACTTCCTTTCCCGTGCGCTTGGTATTGACAGAATTAAGTTCTACGAATACGACGAATTAACGTTCGGTTCGCTTATCGATAAGCAGATTGAACGCGATACAAACGAACAGCTTCGTGGAGAAATGACCGATATGGTTGGTTTTGAAGCGAAGGGACAAACGGTAGAAGAATGGATTACTGAATGTTTCTCTACCGGTAACCACAGATATTATGATAAAGATCTCAAAGGAACGGACGGAAGCAATATCGCAAGAGATGCAATCGTGCCCGTTATGTACGGAAACGGACCTACGTATTCGCTTCAACCTCTTCCCTCGCTCTTTACAGGCTATGATAACGTAGCGGAAGCTGACGACGTTACAATAACCGTAATGGAGGGCGATACGGATACTGCTAAGTACGCTAACGACGGACTTGTAACCTATCAGCAATGGTCTAAAGATTTCGAAGTTTCAGGAAATGCTAAAACAGGACATCTAAAGCTTAAGATAAGCTGGGATAAGCCCAAGACTATACGCAATATTATGCTTTATAACAGCCGTGATTATATGTATGCGTTCAATTCGGTCAGATCGATTGTGTTCAAGCTTGATAGGAAGCCTTCGTACTATCCCGAAAATAAACCATACAACGGATATGCGTACATTAAAGATCTTACCCCCGACTCTTATGGCTGGGATAACTCCAATATGATTATGCGTAAGGGTGGATCGGCTATGGCAACGTTTGACGAGATTACCGTTAGCGAAATTATAATCACTATTAGCGGAGAAGATAAGGTTGCTCTCGACTACGGTGTAGCAGGCGGAGCAAATAAATACCTCGTTAAGCTTTCCGAGATATACATTATGGGTAAAGAACCCACGAGTGTTAAGGAATAAGGGGAGGTAGACTAATATGAAAAGATTTAGAAGTTTATTTTTAGTCCTTATCCTTACCCTTGCACTTTGTGTTGGAGTTGTAGCCTGTGGTGAAAGTGGAAGCAAAGAGAAAAAGTACAAGCTCAGCTTTGAAATGAACGGACACGGAACTCAAATAACGGAGCAAGTACTAAAAGAAGACGAAATTACCGTTCAGCCCGAAAATCCCACCGAAAGCGGTTGGGAATTTGAAGGCTGGTATACTGACAATAATTTTAATGAGCTTTACACCTTCGGTTCAACTCTTAGTAAAGATACAACCGTATACGCTAAGTGGGAAGTTGCAGTTAATAAGCACACTGTAATGTTTGTAACAGGCGTAAGCGATTGCGTAATTAATGCGCAAGACGTAGTAGAAGGCGGAAAAGTAACTCTTCCCTCTTCTAGCGATATGGTATCTAAAGGTAAGAAGTTTGAAGGTTGGTTTGTAGATTCAAATTGTACAGCAACTTTTAACGCAAATACGCCCATTACTCAAAGTATTAGCATTTACGCTAAGTGGTCTACTTACTTTAAGGTAACCTTTGATAGAAACGGCAGAGGTTCTTCTTCACGAGTTCCTCAGCCCCAAGAGTACGTAGTAGAGGGTAGCAAGGCTATTCGTCCCGACGATATGAGCGCAAACTCGTATAGATTCCTTGGCTGGTCTATTGATAAAAACGGTAAAGACAATCTTTGGGATTTCGAAAATACCGAACTTACCGATTCTATTACGCTTTACGCTCAGTGGAACCAAATTTTCACTATATCGTTCAACCTTAACAACGAAGAATCGTTTGTAGCTAACGTTCCTGATTCTCAAAGCGTAGAAGAAGGACAGCTTGCGGTAAAGCCCGAAGATCCCGTAGTATACGGATATGAGTTCAAGGGTTGGTTTACCGACAAAGAATGTACGAAAGAATTTGATTTCAGTACACCTGTAACCTCTCGTTTGACGCTTTATGCAAAATGGGAAGACAATACTTACGGAACGATTGACGGCGAGGGAATTCCTGAGTACGATACCTCTTATCAGGGAGCATACGGAGAAAGACCTGACCTTGAGGGCTTTATAATAGACGGAAAGATGGGCGAAGATGAAAAGTGGGAAGAACAAAACTTTTATACTCACACCATTACTGATGCTCCGTCTATTAGCATGACTATTACTACAAGATTTTCCAAGAAAGGCTTGTACGTATTTGCAACGGCAAAGGACAACGGCGGTATTTATTGGACGGGACGTAACTGGTTCTTCCAAAACACGCATTTTGAGTTCTACGTTGCTCGTCCTGGTATTACCGTTCATCACGATAAAGACGTAAGACTTGTAAAGATTGACTCACACAACCTCTATCCGTCCTTTACTCACGTAAAAGCGGCTACGTATATTGCAGAGGGTGAAGTTAACCCCATAGATTCGGCTAACAAGTTTGCGCAAATGAACGTAGAGTTCTTTATTACCTGGAAAGAGCTAAGAATGGAAACGGAAGACGGAAGTATTCCCACATCCGTTACAATCGATCCTGTGTACCACTACAAGAGAATGCAAAACTCTAACTTTACTTACAGTCTTCGCACTCTTTTTGCAGAAACAAAGACTTTGTCTAGTCAGCTTCCCAACTACCTTGTTTTCGATGCGAACGGATATACTAAGGCAGACAGAGAAGGAGCGGTTTTAGGCGATTCCTCTCTTGGAATTGCAAAAACTGGCGGATGGGACATAACGGATGCTAATAATACTCAAAACGCTAGCGTTATGAGCGAAAGCGCAGGAACTCAGGCAATATTCTTCAAAAACGCAAGTGGAGATTATTATAGCTTTGAAACGGAAATTATACCAAACAAAAATAAGCTAAACGGCAAAGCTGGCGTAATAATTTACAACTCCGACCTTAACTATTCGTCGCTTCAGTTTGATATAAATACAAAAACTTATGATCCCGAACTTGGATTTATTCTAGCAACGCCTAGAATGTACACAACCAACAAGGACGGAGGATTGGATATCGTAAATATGGAAAGTATTCCTGTAACTAACGGAAAGCTTGTAATTCGTACGGTATTCAATGATGGATATATCTTCTATATAATAAACGGCAAACTCATTCACTGTCAGCTTGTAGAAACTCTTAACGTAAGAACAACCCCCGGTCTTATTACGTCTAATTGCGTAGGTGTGAAGTTTGTAAACAATTCTTGCGAAACTCATACCGCAACCTCGGTTGTAGAAGAAACGTCTAAGTTTGCATACGTAGTAAGCAAGGGTAAAACAAACAATCTTACCGTATCGTTCAATACCGTAGGTGTTCCCAATACCGACGAAAACAGTGTAACGATGTATTATCAAAACTCTTCAATTGCGCTTACTACTGCTCAAAAGACTAATATATCTGAAAGAGGCGATTTTACTGGAATTAAGGCAAGACAGATTGATACTATTACGTTAAAGACGGCAGACGGTAACGTAGATATTACTGAAGATTTTGTTGCAAATGCAAGTTACGGCGAGTACGTAATGAAGAATCTTACTTCCGATATCGAAATTAATTCCACCTCGTCTATAATTGACGAAAGCGAGCTTGTTTATATCAAGGCAAAGCTTTATAATATACTTTCTAAAGATAGACTTGAAGTAGTGGCAAATGCGGTAATTAAGTCTTCCAACCCAAGACTTTCTCATTATGAAATGACGATTACTGGTGGAGAAGCGGTTATCGTTGCGCCTAAGGGCTTTGATTATGAGATTTTTATCGAAGGAACGGGTTATAGAAACTATTATATCGAAAAGATAGAAAACCTTTCTCAAAACACCGATCTTGGCGATCTTTATATGACGGCTAATATCGTAGGAGGAACGGCAACTAACGCGGAAGGAACAGTATTTTACGCATCCTCTCCTGCAAACTGGGATATGAGTACCGAGTCGCTTGGTTACGTTGATATGTCAACGCCCAACACAGCATTCTCTCCCGTATATTTCTCCGGTGTTACTGTAAACAAATATCAGGTCGTAGAGTTGCAGGTTGCGAACACTACCGATATTTTGGCTAACCCAACCTACGAAGCAGATCCCGGCGCAGGCTTCAGATTTACAGATTATTCAGGTTCGTCCTATCTCGAACTTTCCAAGGGACGTATCAGAATTTTGAGAACGGATATTGGTTGGAACCCCGAATACGTTGCTATTCCCGGCTCTTCAGGTACCGTTAATATTCTTCCCTCCGATCCGTATAATCCTTCTACCTACTACTATACTAAGTTTACGGTAATAAAGATCAATAAGATGTGTTATTGCTTTGTAAATGATCAGTATATTACCAGCGTAGAGCTTAGCGCAAGAGATGAGGAGTGTGGTATTGCTATTGCAGGACACTCGTCTTATTACTTGTCTATGCGTTATAAAGATTATTGGATAAAAGTAGGTAACGACGCGCTTGAATATGCTAAGGAAAAAATTGCAGTTATACCTGTTTTTGACGATACGTGTTACGAATTAAGCGACAATTATGAACCCGATCCCAGCAAACCTTATATTAAATTAGACGGTCTTATAAGTGTTAACGAGGGTGAAAATAAGCAGGATATTGCGTTTATTGGAAGTAAAGTGACGGTATCTTTGACTGAGTACGCGCAAGAAGGTCTTGCATATATTGTAACGGCAGGTAGCCAAAAAGCAGTTCTTACTCACGCAAATCCCTCGTTCGACTTTGTTGTAAGCGAGGAAATGAAGGGTGAGATGCAAGTAAGTATTCTTCAAAACTATGCGTTCACAGTAAGCGGTAAGGTTGTAAGCGACGACTCTACTTCAATCGGTATTGTAAGAGGCGAAGCAATAAGCAACGATGGAAAGATGATTGTCCCCTTTACTACTGGTGAGGACGGAACGTTTAGCGTAGATTTAGCTCCCGGAATTTATAATCTTAAGATTTATAAAGACGCGTATGCGTGCGAGAGCAATGCTATAAACTTAGGAAATGCTAATATCAATAACGTTGAGATTAACCTTTACAAGATGCCTATTGGCGGATCTAATGTAGGAAGCACTCTAACTTCTACCAATAATATGGAGCTTGGTTATGGTTACAACGCGGACGGAGTTAAAATCGACGGCGCGTATATGGAGGCTAACGTTATCGAAGGCGATTCTAGATACGCTCTTAACGTAGGTATGATGGACGACTTTGTATTAGAGTTCAGATACCTTAGAAAAGAAGTTCCCACAAAGGGCGACGTGATAAACGAAACAAACCCCGGCTTAGGTGTAAGATTATACGTAGGAGCAACTGCTGAATCCGTATTGTTCTACAATACCGGTGTAAGAATTCTTCCTGCAAACATGCCTTCGTGGGCGGATAGAATAGAGCAAACAGGACTAAGCTCGAATAACGTTAAAGATTTCGATAAAGCGATAGACTTTAGACTTATAAGAAGAAACAACGTGTTCTTTATGTACAGCAAGAGCGCGGATGCGCAAGAATATGACCTTATCTATACTTACGAGAGTACGTCGGGATTTGGCGTGAGCGAAGTGTTCTTAATGAACACCAACACTGCAGGAAGACCTAACCGTTACTTTATGTGGAACATTAACGTAACGCCGTTTAACGACGATTCGCTTCCCTCTTATATTGTACGCGACGTAAATATTACTAACAAAACCGAAGATCTTGGCTCGTATTCGATAATAGGCGATACGGCAATGGATGAAAACGGTAGAGTATTTGCGATGGGCGACGACTTTACTATCGCGCTTACCGCAAACGAAGGTGCAAGCCCTGCATACGTTAAGATAAACGGAGAGTACGTACAAATTGTTCGTAACAGAGTGAACGTAAATGTGAGAATAGACGCGCTTGATATTGAAATCTTGTTCGAAAAACAGGTTGCGCAAGTAAATGCCAAAATCAAGGTTGGAATTACTGACAAAACTGCGCTTGATATGCCTGACAAGGTTGATATTTATGCTCAAATAGTAGACGGCAGAATTTACGAGTTTAAGAACGTGGCTCTTAACGAAAATGGAGAAGCTGTTATTAACATCAGAGAGGGTGAGTTTAAGATTTGGGCAGATAGCGAATTTGTTACAAGCAAGGCTATCAATGTTAATATAACTCCTCAAACTACCGATCTTGGTTCTGTAAAGTTAGACGTACTAAAGGCAGGAGCGGTAACTATAAACGGGAAGATTCTTACCTTCCCCAAGGCTCCTGGTGAGGTAACGCTCAGAGAAGACGGAGCGTATACCGCGCCTTCAAGAACAATGCAGGATACATGGATTCCTGCAACCAAGGTAAACGGAGATTTTGTGTTTAGCACAACCATTATTTTGTCAGGAAATCCCAATAGCAATTTCTACGCGCAGGATAATTGTAGCGGTGTTACCTTCAGCAATGGAACTACTAAGTTTGCAATTCAGTTCTGGGGACAAGGCTTTAGAGTTTATAACGGAGCTTACAATAATAAGATTGGTATGATTCAGCCTAAGCACAACGGAGCGGACTACTTCTCGCCTTTAGCTCAAACAGACGTAGAGCATACGCTTACCATTGCAAGAAAAGGCACTACGCTAAAAGTTTACGTAGATGGTGTATACCGTATGACGTTGGATGATAAGGGATATTATATCGTAGACGAGGGAGCTAGTATGTACGTTAGCGCAGAACAGGTTGCTTCCGTTGCGTCCTTGCTTGTAGACGTATTTGGAGATAATAGTCAAGATATCGTAGTAGGATATTCTACGTGCATTAATGCCGACGCTTTTGCAGGAGATGTAAACAAAGCAGGTTTTAAGAATACGTCTATGACTAACGATGCAAGCGAAGTTGCGAAGTACTTTGCATAAAAAATTGAATACATATTGTAAAAACTTATACAAAAAACGGAAAACGAAAAAGTCGTTTTCCGTTTTTTGTGCTTTTTACGGCTTGTTTTAACGTGTAAAAATTCTAAAAAATTAGTTGTTTTATTAATATTTATTGTAATGAAAATTATTTTTAAAGTCAAAATTTGGCTATAATAACACAAAAAATATCTTGCTAAAAAATTAGTTGTGTTATATACTATAATTTGTAAAGTATGAATATGGCTACAAGTATATTATGTTAGGAGAGGAGAAAATGAAAAGGTTTATAGGTTTTTTCATAATATCTATTTTTGTTTTAACTTCGTTGATGTTTACTCTTATGGGCTGTGGTAATGCGACGGACTTTACTGTTAGTCCGCCTACTCACACTACGTCGGGAACTGGAGGAGAGAGTGGCAATGGTGAAGAAATTGGACTTAGCGCAGGTTTTAAGCTAAAGCATAACGCAGGACTTGCTGATAATATTGAGGGAGAGAACATAGTATACGACGACAGATATTATTATTTTAATCAAGTACGCTCTGCCGGTGCGGATCCTGGAGCTTGGTACGTGTCGTACGAGGATGCTATGGATTCGTACGAAAAGTTACTAGCGAGAGAAAAGGAGAGAAAAAAGAGCGCTTTTTCACAGCTAGCGTTTGACGAAGAGTACGGAAGCAAAGAGTATTGGGAACAAACTTACGCCGATAAGTTTTATATGGTAACAACGGGCGCAGGAAGTACCAATCTTTCCGCACAGACCAAGCAAAAGTATCCAACTGCTTTGTACGGCTTATTCTCTTTGCGTACGTCCGATGATTTGGGTGATTGGACGGTTGTAGGCGAGATTGACGGATATGCAGTTATGGCAGAAGCGGACGGCTGGATAAATTCTGTACCAGAAAACGTTTGGGCGCCCGAATTTAATCGTGATCCTGTTACGGGATTGTACATAATTTGCGGATCTGCAAATAGCAAGAGTGGAGATGATACTACCGAATATAATCCCGATACGGAAGATTTTGACAAGTATTATAACCAGTGGGATAGAATAAATATGCTTATTGCAATTTCGCCCACGCCGGTAGGACCATATCGTTTTATAACCGCCGACGAATATTATTCGTATATGGCGCAGTATAATGCGGATGGCTCGGTAAAAACGGTATTAGACGAAGAGAGCGGTAAGCAAATGGCGATTTATCGCGACGATTTGTTAGACGAGTTGGGCGATAGTTATAAAAACGGCGATACGGTATATCTTACCGAGTATCGTGACGGCGAATTTGTCAATCTTAACGGTAACGCTGTTCGTAAAAATTCATTGCCCTTAAACTTTGCGTATTATTGTCAACAAATAATTGAAGCTTATCCGCATTGGAATATCGAAAATAGAGGAATTTGGCCTTGTATTGATATAAATCCAGTTGTGGATAGCAAGGGAGATATTTACATTTATTTTTCACAGCACTCCTCATCTGTTATGAGTGGAATACAAATTTGGGTAGTAAAAATGCAAGACTGGCTAACGCCTTTGTGGGATACGCTTACTCACGTTGCTTCCCCCTCGTATGCCACTATTTACACAGACGGAGTAAGCTCGTCATCGCTGGAGTACTTAGTTCATAAAAAGCGCGCGGATGGAAGTTATGAAACTACTACGGAGCTTAGAAATTTTGCGATAAATGGCGTTTATGGAGCTATGACGGCAAACGAAAAAGCTGTAAATGAGGGTACGTTTATCGTAGAAAAGGACGGCTGGTATTATCTTACGTATTCGCCGTTTGGATACTACAACAGAGAATATTCAATATATATGGCAGTTGCAAACAATCCTTACGGCCCGTTTGTAAAAATGCACGAGTACAGTCCTATAATCGGTATAGACAAGACTGAAGATTGCGACTACGTTGCAGGAACCGGACATCACTCTTTCGTGTGGGCTGGCGACGAATTGTATGCGGTGTACCATTGTTATTTTAACCCCAACAACAATAAGGACGAAAACGATAACTTTTTAGGTCGTGGAATAGCTATTGATAAAGTGGATTTTTACACCTATGATAACGTAAAGTTTTCAGACGTTGTAGAAGAGAGAATTAGCGCCGATGCTTCGTTTACGGGTAAGGGTGAAGATTGGGTAAGAGAAAGATTTGTGGATTGCAATAATTCTAATTACTTTGGAAATAATGCAACTGCAATCGAAAAGTATAACG
The DNA here is from genome assembly GCA_015055625.1 of Clostridiales bacterium. GTDB lineage: Bacteria > Bacillota > Clostridia > Christensenellales > Pumilibacteraceae > RUG12826. The sequence goes on from SVHU01000006.1 coordinate 74,992, forward strand.
ATAACGTTCCCATTATGTACGGTAATGGTCCTACGTATTCGCTTCAGCCTCTTCCCAAGGTTGTTTTACCAAATAGCTATGAAAACGTAGCGCTGAATGCTGAAATTGAGATGGTGTATGGTGAGGATGAAAGTGCAAAATACGCTAACGACGGAATGTTTACCTATCAGAAATGGTCGGGCAAATACGAAGTTGTAGGAAGCTTAGATATGGGACAGCTAAAACTGAAACTTAAATGGAGCGAGCCTCAAACAATACGCAATATTATGATATATAACAGTAGAGATTATGCGTATGCATTCAGTAAGGTTAAGTCTATTGTATTCAAGCTTGCCTCTATTCCTACTTGGTACCCTTCTGGCGCGCCTTATAACGGATATTGTTATATAAACGACCTTAAAGCGGATGAGAGTGGCTGGAATAGTAGCAACTTTACTATGCGTAAAGGCGGTTCGGCTATGGCTACTTTTAATGAGGTTACCGTTAGCGAAATAATTATTACTATCAGTGCCGACGATAAAGTCGATCCTACTATGAGTAGAAATATAGTTAAGCTTTCCGAAATCTACGTTATGGGTAAAAATGCATAAGAGGAGGGTAAGAAATTATGAAAAGATTTAAAAGTTTATTCCTTGCCTTTATCCTTGTTCTTGCACTTTGTGTAGGGCTTGTTGCTTGTGGCGAAAGTGAAAGCAAAACTAAAAAGTACAATTTAACGTTCGAAATGAACGGACACGGAAGTCAAATAGCTCAGCAAGTACTAAAAGAAAACGAAGTAACCGTTCAGCCTACTAATCCTACCGAGAGTGGTTGGGAATTTAAGGGCTGGTATACTGACAATAACTTTAGTCAGCTTTACACCTTCGGTTCAACTCTTAGCTCCGATACTACCGTGTACGCTAAGTGGGAACAGGAAGTTACAAAATACGCAGTAACATTTGTAACAGGCGTAAGCGATTGCGTAATTAATGCGCAAGACGTAGTAGAAGGCGGAAAAGTAACTCTTCCATCTGCTAGCGATATGGTGTCTAAAGGTAAGAAGTTCGAAGGCTGGTACTTAGACGCTGGACACGCACTACCTTTTGATGAAAATATTATCGTTACTCAAGGATTTAGCATTTATGCAAAGTGGTCGACTTATTATAAAGTAACGTTTGATAGAAATGGCAGAGGTTCTACAAACAGAACTCCTCAACCTCAAGAATACTTTGTAGAGGGAAGCAAAGCTGAAAAGCCTGAAGATATGAGCGCAAACTCATATAAGTTCATTGGTTGGTCACTGGATAAGAGCGGTTTAGATAATCTTTATGACTTTGATACGGAGCTTGTTGATTCTATTACTCTTTTTGCTCAGTGGGTAAGACTTTATACCGTATCGTTTGATCTTAATAACGATGACGCGTTACAGCCTAATCCCGACAAGGTAACGGTAGAGGAAGGAAAGTGTATAAGCGCGCCTAATGATCCTCACGTAATTGGTTATAAGTTTGACGGCTGGTACACAAAAGCTGAGGGCGGAGAAAAGATTGATTTTAATGTTTTTGCTATTACGTCTACCACAACTGTGTATGCACATTGGACGAAAATTCAGGTAGGAACGCTTGACGTAGACACTCCCGATGTTGACTATAACAAGGAAGCGCCTTACGGCGAAAGACCGGACCTTGAGGGCTTTATTATTGACGGAAAGATGGGAGAAGCGGAAAAGTGGGGCGAGCAAAATTGGTATTCTACCGCAACGGTAGATGCTCCCACCGTATCGTACGCGCTCACTTCGCAGTTTTCGGATAAGGGCTTGTATTTGTTCTTTACCGTAAAGGATAACGGTGGACTTTACCATGCTGGCAATAACCTAATTTATAGAAATTCGCACTTAGAGTTTGCGGTAACCGACGGAAATACGCAAACGTATCATTCGCGTTTGGTAAAGACTTTTACGGTTGACACATATTCATTGTTTCCTTCTTACAATAGAGCAAAGATTGCTGTGTATATCGCGGAGGGTGAAGTTAACACGTCAAGCTCTGATAATAAGAGCGCAACTATGCACGTAGAGGCGTTTATTACCTGGAAAGATCTGGGCATTGACGTAAAGCCAGATACCGTAAAAATCGAAACTGTGTATAAGTACAAGAGGTTGTCTTCTGACGTAATCAAGTATACTCTTGCAACTCCGTTTACTAACGAAAGCTCTTTTGAGGAAATGAAAGAGTATATCGAATATGATGGAAATGGATATATTAAAAAAGATGCTATAAACGCTATTGTGGGCGATTCGCCTTATGGAACGTCAAAGACTGCAGATTGGGATATAAATAACGAAAGTGCCGAAAACGACGCATACGTATTGTCGAACGGTAGCAAATTACAGGCAATATTCTTTAAGGAAAAGGTAGAAACCAATTACTTTGAAGTAAACGTTTCTTTAGATGCAACGAGTGCTGAAAACGGAAAAGCTGGTATAATGGTTTATGCTAATAATCTAAACTACGCGTCCTTAGTTTTTGCAATAAACGGCGAAACTTATGATAAAGCGCAGTCTAAGTTTATTCTTGCAAAACCGCAGATGCGAATAACTGATAACAACGGAAAAGAGCAAGTTATCAATCTTCCCGAAATTGACGTGTCAAGCATAGGAAAGATAGATGTAAAAGTTATTTTCCACAACGGCTATTTTTATTGCATTGTAAATGGTAGATTTATTTATTGTAGATATATTGACACGCTTAACACAAGACTCGTTCCTGCGCTTACTGCAGAGTATTGCGAGGGTATAAAGTTCAGAAATTACACGCTTTCTACTTATACTCAAGATGAGTCCAACATTCAAATAGGCAAGTACGCATACCTTATCGAATGCGCAAAGCTTAATTCGCTTACCGTGGAGTTTAATTCCGTAGGAGTATCAGTGGACAATGGTTCGGATAAGAGTATTGTAATGACTCTTACAAACAATCAGCTTGCTCTTACGCAAAAGCAAAAAGAGGAAATAAGAGCAAACGGCATGAGCGCGGTAAGTTCGATAAATATGAAGCAAATCAAAAAGCTTATGTTTACCGTAAACGGCGTAGAGCACGATATTACGCCTGCTCTTATCGACGCTCAAACTGGTGCTAAATTTGGTTCGTTTGTATACAACTATCAATTTGACGGCAACGGAATACTGTCTAACGAGAGCGAGGACGTAAATATTGAGGATATAGCAGTTGTGCTTGGTAAGGTTATTGATAAATCAACGGGTAAGACGGTAACGGCAAGCGCGCTTGTAGAAACTTCTAATCCTCGTCTTGGTAGATACGAAACTAAGATTCAGAACGGCGATATGGTTGTCTTTGTACCTAAGGGATATGAGTATAAGATTACTATAAGCCAAACGACGTACAGAAACGTAATAGTAGAGGGAATAGCGGACTTTGAGGATAGAAAAGACGTAGGCAACTTAGAGCTTATCTATAATATTTTAGGCGGTGTTGCAACAAACGCAAACGGAAGCTTTTCGATAGGCTCGGGAGCTAAGGGTTGGGATATGAGCAACGAGAGTAACAACGAGATTATTCTTACTACCGACTTCGATCCTCCCACAGTTTACTTTACGGGAAAGACTGTTCACGAATATCAGTACGCAAAGGTAACGGTCAGCAACATTACTGACGTTAACGACTACGCGGTATACGAGCCGGATCCTGCGATAGGATTCCAGTTCTATACAGAGGAGAAACGTGCGTTTATCGGACTTAGAACAACGGGCTTAAGATACAGAAGCGATTGCTCAGTGTGGGCGCCTGTTCAAATAAGCGGATACGGCAAAAACACCGTTAATCACATTGATCCAACTGGAAGCCATAAAGACACGCTTGAGATAATACGTATTAACCGAAACTTGTATTCTTACATTAACGGATTCTATATGGGACATATCGTTTTGGATAAAGAATTCGAGGGAGAGTGCGCGATAGGCGTACAGGCAACAATAGCGTATTATGGCAAAATCAGATACTCAGATTATGAGATAAAGGTGGGCGAAGATGCTCTTGCTATTGCCAAAGAACGCGTTGGTCTTTCCGTTTCGTACGACGATTCTATGTTTGAGTACAACGAAGAGTACGAGGCTGATTACTCTAAACCCTTTATAAAAGTAGAGGGAATAATGGAAAACGCGAACCTTGCGCTTGCTGGAAGCACTTTTACCTTGTCTTTGACCGAGTACGCAATAGACGGCGCTGGATATTCGGTGAACGTGGGTTCGTACGGTTCGGTTATTCTCACCGAGCAAAACCCAGTAGCTAAGTTTACTTTGCCAACAACAGCAGTAGGCGAGCTTGAGTTTAGCTGTTTGATACTTAACCTTTGTGTTGTAACTGGAAAGATAGAGGGTGAGGGAGCGGTTGGACCGTTTGACGGAATTATTATTGCACAAGACGGTAGTATAATTAAGTTTACTACTGGTGAGGACGGCTCGTTTACCGTAGGTGTCCCCGCTTCTATGAAGTTTAGCGTGCAAACCGACGTTGATGGTTACGTTTCTCCCGTACTAAGCTCACAAACTGAAGCGAGTGGAGAGAAAAATATTGGAATTGTTACGCTTTACCGCTCAATCTTGGGTGGTAAGGTAAAAGGAACGCAGTATGAGTCCTCTTTAGACGGAATAGAACTTGGATACGATGAGGATAGCGCGACTGTAATAGACGGTCTTTACGCAGACGTCAACGTAACGTCGGGCGATCATTACGTTGCAATAAACGATAAAACGTACGACGACTTCGACCTTACGTACTCTATTATGAGAACTAAGTATCAAGACAGGCAAAACGAAACTGATCCTGGTATTGGAGTTAAGTTGCGTACGGCAATGGGCTCTGAGAGCTTACTCTTCTTCAGGGACGGAGTGAGAATAGTAACGTTGGAGGGATGGAGCAAGCGTATTGAGCAGTTTAAGCTAATGCCTTTCAATATTGCCAGCGCTTATGACGAGGTTGCAAACTTCAGAATTATCCGCAAGGGTAGCTTGTGTATTATGTATTATAAAAGTGCAACCGATAGCGAATGGACGGAGGTTTTCTCGTTTGAAAGTAACATGTTTGGACCTGCCGGTCTTTTATTCCACTCCACAAACGGAACGAATAACCACTATTATATTTGGAACGTAAAAGTGGATAAAATCACTTCTTCTTACGTGCCAGACGATATAATTTCCGCGCTTTCTTTAACAAACTTAAGCGGTGAGGAAAAAGGTACTGCTTCGATTAGCGGAGCAAGCGTAATTGACGGAAAAACTGAATACGTATATGGCGATTTGGTAAAAATTAAGCTAAATCCCACGCAAGGTAACGTGGTTGCTTACGTAAAAATCAACGGACAATTTATTGCTGTAAGTAATAATGAAGTAACATATAAAATAACTCAAAAATCTACTGATATAGAGGTTGCGTTTGAAAAAGAATATGCGAGCGTGAATGCGTTATTGAAAGTGGAAAGCAAATACTCTTTAGACAACGTCAATATCGTGGCAAAGCTTAGTGACGGCAGAATTTACGAGTATAAAAACTTGACGTTTGACGAAAACGGCAATACTCAAATTCCCATTCGCGAGGGCGAGTTTGAGATTTGGGCGGATAGCGAAAACGTTACGAGTAAGTCCATAAAGGCAAACGTTACGCCTCAAACTACAAGCTTGGGAACAGTTAATCTCGATGTGCTAAAGCCCGGTAAGATTACCGTAAACGGAGTGGATTTGTCCTTTACAACGCCAATGGGCGAAGAGGGACTAAGAAAAGACGGTGCGTATACCGCTCCCTCCAGAGTTCAGCAACATGCGTGGATTCCAGCAAGTAAGACTAGCGGAGATTTTGTGTTTAGTACGGCAATCGTTATGAGTGGAAACCCCGAGAGCATTTATTACGCTAAGGATAATTGTAGCGGAGTAACGTTTAGCGACGGAACTAATAGGTTTGCTATTCAAATGTGGTGTAACGGCTTTAGAGTTTACAGCGGTTCATATGATCAAAACAAAATGATAGAACCGAGATTTAGTGGTGCATACTTCTATTCGACCACTTCTAGTGAAGATATAGAGCATACGCTTACTGTTGCAAGAAAGGGTACGACGCTTAAAGTTTACGTAGATGGAACGTATTATATGACGCTTGATAAGAGCGGATATTCGATAATAAACGAGAGCGGATCTTTGTTTGTATCCGATGCTCAAGAAAGCGCGGTTGCAACGCTTTTGACAAATACGTTTGGTTCAAACGCGAACAAAGAGATAGTTGTAGGATACTCCACTTGCATAAATACTGCAAACGCCGGACATCTTAATAGCGCAGGCTTTAAGAACACTTCTATTATCACTAATCCTGATATTGTCAACGAGTATTTTAATTAACACATCAAATAACTCTTTTGCTAAAACACGGCGAAAGAGTTATTTACGTAATGAGGCAAAATTGAGGTTGATATCCTTTTTCTGTATTTTAAGAAAAAAGCTATTCTCTTTTCTTGTAATCTGTGGTAAACTACTATTTGTAATTGCCACATAAACGTAATGCAATACGCTATAATATGTTTAATAACATATAAGTTTTTGAAAAATGAGCAATTTTGTTATGTTTTATTTAAAAATACAACAATTTTGTTGTGGACAAAATTCAAATTTTGAGTTATAATTTTAGTACTTAAGCAGAATTTGTAAAATTTTTGAGAGGCTTTACTAAAAATTTACAATTTTTGGTCAATAAATAATAACGCAAGCAAAGCTTGTTGTGTTATAATAGCATTATCTCATCGGTTTTCACAAAAATCGCATTATAATATTTATAAAGCGGAAATCGCGCTACTAATTAAAATATTTCCGCATTTTACAAAATTTCTATATTTTCCATTGACAAATGCTGATAGTATAGTAAAATGAAAATAGGAAGATGAAGGACTTTACGCAACTAAATGTTTATGGGCGTAAAGTTTGGCGTTTTTAGTTTTAGCCATAAAAGGTTTTTAAGTTTGGTTATAATTTATTTAACTTAGCTTGTTCGTGTACGGAGCGCGGAGAGCGGTTAAGTAGCTATAATAAAAATAAATTAAGGAGAAGAAAGAGAAATATGAAAAAACTTCTTAAAGTCTTAACGTCTTCGATGATGGCGTGTGCGCTTGCGCTAGTTTCGCTTACTGGCTGTGCAGGAACACCTTCTGACACAATGGCGATTAAGACTCCTACCGGAACAGGTTCGTCTACACAAACCACTCCCGGAACAAATGTAGAGCAAGTTGGACTTACCGCTGGTTTCGAACTTTCTCACGACTCAGGTTTTGTTGATAATGATAAAACGCAGGTTAATATCTACGATTACAATTATTATTATTTCAACGAACAGCGTGCAACGGGTGCGGACCCTGGAGCTTGGTATGTGTCCGAAAAAGACGCATTAGATTCTTATACAAAGCTTAAGTATCGCGAAATGGCAAAGCAGGGATCGGCTTTCGATCTTAACGCTTTTGAATTGGAGTACGGTTCTTGGGATTATTGGAAGGAAACTTATGCTGACCAGTTTTACGTTGTAACAACTGGATGTACAAGTACTAATCTTTCGGCAAAAACCAAGCAAAAATATCCCACTGCAGTTTATGGACTTTATCAGCTTAGAACGTCTAAGGATCTTAACGACTGGGTTGAGGCGGGCGAAATTGATACTCACGCTATTATGGCTGAAGCAGACGGTTGGTATAACCGTACACCCGAAAACTGTTGGGCTCCCGAGTTTAGCCGTGATCCTATAACAGGTTTGTACGTTGTCTGCGCATCTACAAATAGTAAGAGTGGTGACGAAACTACCGAATACAACCCCGATACTACGGGATATTTTGGATACGTTCAGGAAAAATGGGATAGAATGAACTTGCTTATCGCAGTTTCCCCCAATCCTATTGGACCATACCGTTTTATTACCGCGGAAGAATACTATCAGAACGTTGCCGCTTATAACAATGACGGAACCGTTAAGACTGTATCTGTTACCGAAGATGGAAAAACTAAAGAGATGGCAATTTACCGTGACGATCTTCTAGATGATATTGACGGAGATTATAAGAGTGGTGATATCGTTTACCTTACCGAGTACAAAGACGGTGAGTTTTTGAACCTTAACGGACACAAGGTAAGAAAGACCACAATGCCCTTAAACTTTGGTTATTATCACGAGAAACTTAAGGAAGCTTATCCTCACTGGTGGATTGAAGATAGAGGAATTTGGCCTTGTATTGATATTAACCCCGTAGTTAATAGCAAAGGCGAAATTTATATGTACTTCTCTCAGCATACCTCCTCCGTAATTGAAGGTAACCACGTTTGGGTAATTCATATGAAAGACTGGGTAACGCCTGATTGGGATAGTTTAACCCATATATCCTCTCCCTCGTATTCCATTATTTATAACGACGGCGAGTCTGCAGATACTCAGTACTATATCACTCATACAAAACAGCCAGACGGCACGTATCTTACTAATACCAGAGGCGAAAGAAAGGCATTCGCTATCAACGGTGTTCAGGGATATTATATGGGAAGCGCAAGTGAAGGAACTATTAACGAAGGAACGTTCGTTATCGAAAAGGACGGTTGGTACTATATGACCTATTCTCCATTTGGACTTGGATCCAGAATGTACTCGTTGTTCTTAGCAGTTGCAAACAATCCTTACGGTCCGTTTATTAAACTTCCTGAATATAGCCCCTGTCTTGGACTTGATAAAGTTGAAAACGGCGACTATATGGCAGGATGCGGACACCATTCGTTCGTATGGGCAGGTGAAGAGCTTTATGCGGTATATCACTGCTTCTATAACCCTGTAAACAACAATGATGCTAACGGAAACTTCCTTGGTCGTGCAATCGGATTTGATAGAATGGGCTGGTACGATTATGACAACTTGACGTTTGGTGATCTTGTTGATCAGCAAATTGAAAAAGATTTGGAAGAAGAAGCGCAAGAAGATAAAGTCGGATATAAGATGGTAGATAGAAACAAGGAAGCCAACGACGACTTTAGAGTAACCGAAAGTTGGATTAGAGAAAGATTTGTTGAATGTAATAATTCTTTCTATTATGGAAAAGACGTTACTGAGATTTATAGAGAGAACGACATAATACCCCTTCCCTACGGAAATGGACCTACTCATTCGCTTCAGCCCCTTCCCGAAGTTGCTCTTCCCGACGGGCTTGGAAACGTAGCAAACGATGATGACGTTCACGTAGAACTTATTTACGGAGATCAGGATACTATTAAGTTTGCTAACGACGGACTTGTAACTTATCAGGAATGGTCTAGCGATTTCGAGCTTGCAGGCGATACTCAAGCTAAGCAAATTAAGGTAAAGCTTTCCTGGGATACTCCCAAAGCTATCCGCAACATAATGGTTTATAACAGCCGTGAGTACGAATATGGATTTACCCAAGTTAAGTCAATAGTATTCAAGCTTGATAGGAAGCCTACTTGGTATCCGGAGGGCGCGCCTTATAACGATTATTGCTACATAAAAGATCTTAAGGCAGATCCTTACGGATGGGATAATACAAACTTCAGAATGCGTAAAGGCGGATCGGCTATGGCAAACTTTAACGAGATTGTTGTAAGCGAAGTTATTATTACCGTAAGCGCAGACGATAAGATTGACGTAACTTTAGGCAAAGGTCTTGTAAGACTTTCCGAGATTTACATTATGGGTAAAAATGCATAAGAGGAGGTAAGAAATTATGAAAAGATTTAAAAGTTTATTCCTTTCTCTTATCCTTGTTCTTGCACTTTTAGTTGGAGTTGTAGCATGCGACAACGGTGGTGACGGCGGAAAAGATACGCCCGATCCTGTTACGTATACGCTCAGCTTTGAGATGAACGGACACGGAACTCAAACCCCTGACCAGGTTCTTGAAGAAGACGAAGTAACCGTTCAGCCTACCAATCCTACCGAGAGTGGTTGGAACTTTGAAGGCTGGTATACTGACAATAACTTTAGTCAGCTTTACACCTTCGGTTCAACTCTTAGCTCTGATACTACCGTATACGCTAAGTGGGAACAGGAAGTTGTAGTTAATAAGCACACTGTAACATTTGTAACAGGCGTAAGCGATTGCGTAATTAATGCGCAAGACGTAGCAGAAGGCGGAAAAGTAACTCTTCCTAAAGCTAGCGATATGGTGTCAGCAGGAAAGAAGTTCGAAGGCTGGTACTTAGACGCTGGATATGCAGTATCGTTTGACGCAAACACAATCGTTACTCAAGGATTTAGCATTTATGCAAAGTGGTCTACTTACTTTAAGGTAACGTTTGATAGAAATGGCAGAGGTTCTGCAAACAGAACTCCTCAACCTCAAGAATATTTCGTAGAGGGAAGCAAAGCTGAAAAGCCTGACGATATGAGCGCAAACTCATATAAGTTCCTTGGCTGGTCAGTTGATAAGAACGGTAAAGACAATCTTTATGACTTTGATGCCGAACTTACCGATTCTATTACTCTTTTTGCTCAGTGGTTGAGATTGTACAGAGTATCTTTCGATCTTAATAACGACGAAGCGCTCCAGCTTCCTCCTGAGGATCAAAATATAGAAGAGGGCAAGCTAGCTGTAAGACCTGAAACTGATCCTGTTGTTATTGGATACAGATTCGACGGCTGGTATACAGAAGCAGAAGGTGGAGAGTTGTTTGATTTCAATACTACTGTTATTAACGAAACAACAACTATTTACGCACATTGGACAAAGACTCAAGTAGAAACTTTGGACGTAGAAACTCCCGAGTATACTTATAGAGAAGAAGCTCCTTACGGCGAGCGTCCCGACCTTGACGGATACGTTATTAACGGAAAGATGGGCGCAGAAGAAAAGTGGGAAGAACAGGATTGGTTCGTTTCTGGAATCACCGAAGCTCCTACGGTAACGTATAAAATTTCTACTCAGTTCTCCGAAAAGGGACTTTACGTGTTCATTCAGGTAGAAGATAACGGCGGACTTTATCACGACGGACGTAACTATTACTTCAAGAATTCTCACTTAGAATTCCGTATTAACGCTTCTACGTATAGAACTAACTGGTTTAGAATTGATACCGAAACGTTGTATCCCTCTTCACAAAGAGTTAAGATTGCAGTTAATATTGCAGAAGGTGAAGTAAATACTGCAAATGCTGACAATAAGAGAGCAGTAATGAACGTAGAATTGTTTGCTACTTGGAAGGATCTTCAGTTCTATGAGATTCCCGAAAGCGTTGGCATTTATACAATGTATAAGTACAAGAGAATTGCTGCGGATAATATCAAATATACCCTTTCATCACCTTTTGACGATCTTGCTACTATTGATCCATTAGAGTTCGTTCAGTATGGACCTTCGGGATATCTTAACGCAGATGCGGAAAATGCAACCGTAGGACATTCTTCGCTCAATATTGCAAAGACTCCTGGTTGGGATATTTCTCACGAAAGCGCAGAAGAAAACGCATACGTTTCGTCAAACGGCTTTGTTACACAAGCAATTTTCTATAAGGGAATCGTTGATACCGAATACTATGAGTATTCATTTGAAATTGACGGAAGTAAGTATATAAACGGCGGAAAAGCAGGTGGCGTAATTTACTCTTCTGAAATCAACTATGCAATGTTGCTTTTTACCGTAAACGGTACTACGTATGATAAAAATACTAACAAATTCAAGATTGCACAGCCTTATATTCGCGTTACCGATAAAGACGGAAAGCTTAAGAATAAGACTTTAGACCCAATCGACGTTTCAGAAACAGGTAGAATTCAGGTTAAGATAGTATTTAGTAGCGGTCACGTTTACTGTATTGTTAACGAAGTACTTATTCACTGTGAGTTCGTTGCTAACCTTAACGTAAGAACCAATCCCGGTCTTTGCACAACAGAGGGCGGTGAAGGTATTAGATTTATCAACTACACTGCAAGAGTTCTTACAGCAAAAGAAGCTAAGGAAGTAACTGCTCAATATGCATACGTACTTACTATTGGCAGACTTAAGAATCTTACTATCGAGCTTAATACTACTGGTGTATCTTCTAAAGAAGGCGTAAGCAAGAAGGTTGTTATGGATGTTCAAAACTCTTCAGTTGCTCTTACAAATTCTCAGAAGAATAAGATTTTGGAAGACGGAGAAATAGATTCTAGAATTATCATTAATCAAATCGAATCTCTTATCTTTACTGTTGACGGCGTTGCTCATGACATCACTGAAGATTTAATTGATGCAGAAACTGGCGCTAAGTGGGGCGAATTCGTATACGAATACCCATTCACGGGAGATGCTGTTATTACAAATACATCTTCTGTTGTTCCCACCGAAGAGCTTACCGCAATCGTTGGAACTCTTATTGATAACGATACTGGTAAACCTGTTGCTGCTACTGCAACTATTACTTCTAATAACCCCAGACTTAGCAAATACGATATGGGTATCGTAGGTGGAGTGATTGTTCTTATTGTTCCTAAGGGATATGATTACAAGATTTCGTTCAATCAAACTGCATACAGAACTACAACCTTAGACGTTATTGAAAATATAGACGGTATTTACACTATTGAAGATCCTGTTAAACTTGTTCCAAACGTTCTCGGCGGAACAGCATTGAGTAGAAAATCTTCAATGGCGTATGGATCTTCGATTGCTGGTTGGGATATGAGCAGAGAGTCTGACGGAATAATCATATTCGAAACCACAAAGGCAAATCCCCCACCCGTATACTTCTCTGGTTATACTATTCACGAATATCAATATGCTAAAGTGTCCGTAACTAACATTACGGATCCTGAAGCTCACGCTGTTTACGAAAAAGACCCTGGAATCGGATTTAGAATCGAAAATGGCAGAAGAACCGTTCATATGCTTTTAAGACAGAAAGGTACTAGATATCTTGACGGCTCTGGTGGTTGGAACCCCGTACACAATACTGCTTACGGCTCTCCCACCTGTGACTTCATTGACATTACTGGAGAGCACAAGGATACTTTGGAAATTCTTCGTATTAATCGCGCATTGTATACTTGGATAAACGGCTTCTATATGGGTTGCACAATTCTTCCCGAAGAGCTTGAAGGTGAAGCTGCTATATCTGTTGCAGGAACGTTTAGCTACTACGGAAAGATTATTTACCGTGATTATGAGATCAAAGTAGGCGACGATGCTATTGCTATCGCTAAAGAAAGAATGGAAGTTCCCATTTCTATGGACGATACCATCTATGGTTTTGACGAGGAGTGGAATACTGATTACAATCAGCCTTTAATTAAAGTAGAAGGACTTACCGAGATCGAATATGATAACGGCGTTACCGAAGAAATTGCTTTGGCAGGAAATAACATTACCATTACTCGTACCGAGTTTGCTGCTGACGACGAACTTTACACCGTATCGGTAGGATCTTATGCTTCGGCAATTATTTCCGCGCAGAATCCTACTGCTACAATTAAGATTCCCGACACAGCAAAAGGTCAGATTAATATAAGTATGGTAAGAGAATCGTCTGCTGTTGTATCTGGTAAATTTGTTCCAAACGGATTTACTCTTGAAAATCCCATCGAAGGATATTTGTTGTTCAACGACGGCTTGTCGCTCAGCTTTACTACTGGACTTGACGGAACGTTTGCTATATCCGTTCCCACTTCTCAAACCTTTACCTTAAAGCTTTCTACGTCTGGTTACATAACTCCTGAGCTTAATACTAGATCTCCCAACAATGCGGGACAGGAAAAGAAACTTGGTGATCTTGCTCTTTACACAACAGTATTTGGTGGAGTAATTGCAGGAACAAGTTACAACTCTAGTCTTCCTTATGGCGAATTTAGCACTGGCTATGACGTTTCTGACGATACGCCTTGGGAAGGAGAGTATTTAGACGTGACAGCAACTTTTTCAAACCAGTACGTTTCTATCAATACTGGAAGATACACCAACTTCGAAGCTTCGTTCTCTCTTATTAGACACTATTATGCCGATAGACCTAACGAGAGCGATCCAGCGTTTGGATTAGAGATTCTTTGCAATGGTGGAAGCGATCAGATTCTTTTCCACAAGAATGGTGTTCGTTCATTCCCCAAGGGTAAGGATAGAGTTCAAGAGTATGACCTTATGAAGTATAACACCGCATCTTCTTATGGTATTAGAGTTGACTTTAGAATTATAAGAAGACAGAACTTGTACTTTATGTACTACAAGCTCGAGAATGATCCTGCTTGGATTATGATTAAGCGTATCGAAAGCACGCTTTCTGGCCCTGCAGCATTAAGATTTGAATCTTGTACAAGTAAGGCTCTTCACTTTACGGTATGGAACTTTAACGTAAAAGCTCTTAACTCAACTAATATTCCTGACGATCTTATATCTAACATTAACGTAAACGTAAGCTCTGGAGAAAATACAGGAAGCGCAACTTTGGGTGGAGGAACTGAGATTGCAGGAGAAATTAAGCACGTTGTTGGCGACGTTGCAACAGTAACGCTTAAAGCAAACAACGGATATATGCCTGCTTACGCAAAGGTAGACGGAGAGTTTGTTTCTATCGTTTCTAACAAAATTCAGTTCATTGTTAACAGCACGAACATCAACGTAGAAGTTGTATTCGAGCCTGTGTTTGAAACTTATACAGTAACTGGTAAGATTGCAGTTGATAAGACTTATAAAGATTTTGTTCTTCCTAAGTACGTAACGATTGTTGCATATATGGTAGACGGCAGAACTTATAGTAGCAACGTAGCAGTTGGAACGGACGGAAGCGTTTCTATGAAGCTTAGAGCTGGAACTTTCAAGATGTACGCTTACAGCGACACTCTTGCTTCTAGAGAAGTTGACGTTACTATTAGTAGCATAAACAAGAACTTTGGAACGCTTACTCTTAGCACGATGATTGACGGCGCCACAACAGTAAACGGAGTTACCTTGGTTAACAGCAAGCCTATGGATAAAGAGCTTCTTTATAAGGAAGGAATGCTCAATCTTCCTTTCCACTATACTGATGCTTGTTGGTTGCCCGAAGCAGTAACTGCTAACGACTTTGTATTCTCAACCGACATTATTCAGTCTGGTAACCCAGAGTCCCCATACTACTCTAACGACGAAGTTGCAGGACTTATCTTCTCCAACGGAACAAAGACCTTCTCTATGAAGTTCTGGGGCGATGGACTTCGTATCAGCGAAATTGGATATAGCACGGCAGGAATGTTGTGGCCTCATATCAACAAAGATGTTGCTTACTTTGGATCAATGAATGCAAGTACCGTTAAAACCGTTAACTTCGCAGTTAAGCTTGTTGGAACGGATATGCTTGTTTACATCAACCAAAAGCACATCTTCACTATGACCACTTCAAAGGGCTTTGTTTGGGCAAGTGGAGTGACTGGTACAGAGCATTACCCAAATAACAACGACGTTGTAAAAGAAGCGTACGCTGCGGTTGTTGGCGACGGAACTAAAGAGATTGCAATTGGTTTCCATTGTAATCTTGGAACTGCTGCTGAAAGAACTAACCAGGCAGGTTTCTATAACGTTAAGTTTACCGATAAAGCAAGCCTTGTATCTTCCTTTAACGGAAAGTTCTAATCAAACAAAATAACAAACAAAAAACCATCTTGAGATAAAAATCAAGGTGGTTTTTTATGTGTTAGATACTATTTTCATAATATGTTATAGCATTATAGCTATTAAGTTTACGGAAATGGAGCGTATAATATACGAATGATGGTACTTCTATAAAAGAGAAGGCAAAACGAACAAAACATTAAAAATATAAAACAATTTACTATTGACAGGTAGTGGATTGTGACTTATAATGAATTTATGAATAAATTTATCTTATATGCTCGCAAATTGCAAATAATATAGGGGGGAGATAAAAAATGAAAAAAATTCTTAGAATTTTGACAAGTTCGGTGATCGCGCTAGTGTTAGCTGTTTGTGCGTTATCAGGTTGCGCGCAAACGCCTTCTATGACCATAAAAGCGCCGAGT
This sequence comes from Clostridiales bacterium, assembly GCA_015055625.1. Taxonomy (GTDB): domain Bacteria; phylum Bacillota; class Clostridia; order Christensenellales; family Pumilibacteraceae; genus RUG12826. The sequence continues at coordinate 90,987 of SVHU01000006.1, forward strand.
TCATCATCGTCATCGCAATCCGTGGAGGGAGGAGGTGGTGACGTTGTTGGACTTCAGGCTGGATTTGAATTGCCCCACGGATCTGGTTTTGTTGACAATGATGAAACACAGGTTCATATCTACGATTCGGATTATTATTATTTTAACGAACAAAGATCCTCAGGAGCTGACCCTGGGGCTTGGTACGTTTCCGAAGCTGACGTAATAGATTCTTACACTAAGCTTAAAGCTAGAGAAGAAGAGAAGCAGGGTTCAAGATTTAATGAAAGCGCGTTTATTAGCGAATATGGTGATTTGCAAGAGTGGAAAGAAAAGTACGCCGATAGGTTTTACGTTGTAACAACGGGCAATACCAGTACGAATTTAACCATTGAAACTAAGCAAAAGTATCCAACGGCGATATATGGACTTTATATGTTGCGCACGTCTAAAGATCTTAACGACTGGAAAGAAGTGGGAGAAATTGACGGACACGCTATAATTGCAGAACAGGACGGCTGGTACAAGACGACTCCGTTCAACTGTTGGGCTCCCGAGTTCAATCGTGATCCTATCAGTGGATTGTATATTATTTGCGCGTCTACCGACAGCAAGAGCGGTGACGAAACTACTGAATATAATCCTGCGACTACTGCCTTTGGATATTATCAGCAAATTTACGATGTTACAAATCTTCTTATTGCTGTTTCACCTAATCCCATTGGACCATACCGTTTTATAACGGCGGAAGAATACTATCAAAACCTTGCTCAGTATAACGAAGACGGTTCGGTTAAGACGGTAACAGTTGGAGAAGGCGATAACGCTAAAGAGATGGCTATTTATCGCGACGATCTTTTAGACGATATTAAGGGTGATTATAAGAGTGGAGATATCGTTCATCTTACCGAGTATAAAAACGGTGAATTTCTAAATCTTAACGGTGATCCCGTAAGAAAGACGAGTATGCCATTAAACTTTGGATATTATCACGAAAAAATAAAAGAAGCTTATCCACATTGGCAGTTAAAAGATAGGGGTATTTGGCCTTGTATAGATATCAACCCCGTAGTTGATAGCAAGGGTGATATTTATATGTACTTCTCTCAGCACACTTCTTCCGTAATAAAGGGTAATTTCTTGTGGGTTGTGCATATGAAAGACTGGATAACTCCTGATTGGGATACTCTAACGCATATTGCATCTCCTTCGTATTCTATTATATATAACGACGGAGAGTCTGCTGATATGCAGTACTATATTACTCACACGAAACAAGCAGACGGAACTTACGTAACCGATACTATGGGAGCGCGCAAGGCGTTTGCTATTAACGGTGTTCAGGGATATTATATGGGAGCAGAGTCCGAAAGTACGGTAAACGAAGGAACGTTCGTTGTAGAAAAGGACGGATGGTACTATCTTACCTATTCGCCGTTTGGTTTTGGATCGAGAAATTATTCGTTGTATTTAGCGATTGCAAACAATCCTTACGGCCCGTTTATCAAACTTCCCGAGTATAGCCCCTGTCTTGGTCTTGACAAGATAGAAGGTGGCGACTATATGGCAGGAAGTGGACACCATTCGTTTGTTTGGGCAGGCGACGAGCTTTATGCTGTATATCACTGTTTTTATAACCCAGTAAGAAATACTGATCTTCAGGGCAACTTGTTGGGTAGAGCGCTTGGAATTGATAAGGTAAATTGGTACAATTACGACAATAAGACGTTTGGAGATTTTATTGACGAACAAATCGCTAAAGATATCGAAGAAGAAAATATCGAAGACGAGCTTGGCTACAAAATGGTAGACGATAAAAAGGAAAATAACGATGACTTTAAGGTAACCGAAGAGTGGATTAGAGCAAGATTTGCAGACTGCAATAATTCTGATTATCACGGAAAAGATGCTAGTGAGATTTATAGAGAGAACGAAGTTATTCCCCTTCCTTACGGAAACGGACCTACTCATTCGATTCAACCACTTCCCGAAGTTGCTCTTCCTGACGGACTTGGTAACGTTATGGACGACGAAGACGTTCATTTAGAACTTATTTATGGAAAACAAGACACGTTAAAATATGCAAACGACGGACTTATTACTTATCAGCAGTGGTCTAAAGAGTATGAAGTGGAGTGCGACGATAGCGCTAAGCAAATAAAGCTTAAGATTTCTTTTGACAATCCTAAAACTATTCGTAATATAATGATTTATAACAGCCGTGAGTACGAATACGGATTTACACAAGTTAAGTCTATTGTTTTCAAGCTTGCAAGCAAGCCTACTTGGTATCCCGAAAACGCGCCGTATAACGATTATTGTTATATCGAAAATCTTAAAGCCGATCCTTACGGGTGGGATGAAAATAATTTCATTATGCGTAAAGGCGGTGGTGCGATTGCAGACTTTAATTATATTACGGTAAGCGAAATTGTGATTACAATAAGCTCTGATGATAAGATTGATTTGCTTATGGGTAGAAATATCGTTAAGCTTTCCGAAATCTATATTATGGGCAAAAACGCTTAAAAGGGGGGTAAGAAATTATGAAAAAATTTAGAAGTTTATTCTTAGTTCTTATTCTTGCTCTTGCGCTTTTAGTAGGTGTTATTGCTTGTGATAACGGTGGTGGAGTAAAAACATATAAGCTCTCGTTTGAAATGAACGGACACGGTACGCAAATAGCAGAGCAGGTAGTAAAAGAAAACGAAAATACCGTTCAGCCCGAAGATCCAAGTGAGAACGGTTGGCGATTCGACGGCTGGTTCGTAGACGCGGATTTTAGCGCGATGTATACCTTTGGTGAAAAAATTGAAGAAGATACTACCGTATATGCTAAGTGGACAAAAATTCATACGATATCTTTCGTAACAGGCATTAATGGTTTTGAGATTGACGCTCAAAACGTAGTGGACGGCGAAAAAGTAATACTTCCCGAAGATGAAAAAATGGTATCTAAGGGTAAGAAGTTCGAAGGCTGGTACTTAGATGCTGGATATGCAGTATCGTTTGACGCAAACACAATCGTTACTCAAGGATTTAGCATTTATGCAAAGTGGTCGACTTACTTTAAGGTAACGTTTGATAGAAACGGCAGAGGTTCTGCAAACAGAACTCCTCAACCTCAGGAATATTTTGTAGAGGGAAGCAAAGCTGAAAAGCCTGAAGATATGAGCGTTAACGGATATAGGTTTCTTGGTTGGTCGACAGATGTAGACGGAAAGAACAATATTTATGACTTTGACGTAGAGCTTATTGATTCTATTACGCTTTTTGCGCAGTGGGTAAGAGTGTTCAAAGTAACGTTTGACCTTAATAACGAAGAAGCTTTGCAAGAAGAGCCTGAAAGTTTGTACGTAGACGAAGGCAATTTGGCGCAAAGACCTGCTATTGATCCTGTTATTTCAGGATACGTATTTAAGGGTTGGTATACGGAAATGACGGGTGGTAAAGAGTTCGACTTCAATGCGCCCATCACTGAAACAACCACTATTTACGCGCAATGGGATAAAGCTAGTGGAAAAGTAGACGTGTTGGACGTAGAACTTCCCGAATACGTTTATAGAGAAGAAGCTCCTTACGGCGAACGCCCCGACCTTGAAGAATTTGTAATTGATGGAAAGATGGGCGAAGAAGAAAAGTGGGAAGAGCAAAACTGGTATAGTACCGGTATAACGGAAGCTCCTACGGTTTCGTATAAAATTTCCACTCGTTTTTCCGAAAAAGGTTTGTACGCGTTCTTCTCAGTAGAAGACAACGGCGGACTTTATCACGATGGACGTAACTATTACTTCAAAAACTCTCACCTAGAGATAAGAGTATACGACGGAAATTCCAGAGTTAATATTTATAGAATAGACACGGAAACGCTTTATCCTACTACGTATAGAGTAAAGATTGCCGTAAATATTGCCGAAGGTAAAGTTAATACCATTGATAGTCAAAACAAGAGAGCTGTAATGAACGTGGAATTATTTGCTACTTGGGAAGATTTGAGAATTAAAAATATCCCAAATACTGTAAAGATTCACACGATGTACAAATATAAGAGAAGCGCTGCTGAAAATATTAATTACACTCTTATGCAACCTTTTGCAAATAAGGTGTCTGTAATTCCTAACGATTACGTGGAATTTAATACCAATGGATACGTTCAAGCTGACGACAAAAATGCAGTGCTTGGTAATTCGACGCTTGGTATTGCAAAGACGACAGGCTGGGACGTAAGTAATGAAAGTGCCGAAAATGACGCATACGTATCGTCAAACGGCTTTAATACACAAGCAATTTTCTATAAGGGAATTGATGGTGGCGAGTATTATTTATTTGAGTACGAGTTGGACGGAAGCAAATATACTAACTCTGGTAAAGCAGGCGCAATCATTTATAATTCGGACATAAATTATGCAACGATGGTGTTTGCTGTTGATCCTACAACGTACAATAAGAACGAAAATAAGTTTATCAAAGCTAAGCCTTATATTAAAATAACCGACAAGAACGGCATACTAACGACAAAGGATCTTGCAGTTGTAGACGTATCTGACACGGGAAAAATACAGGTAAAAATGATATTCTCTAATGGTTACGTATACTGGGTTCTTAACGGAGTGTTGATCCATTGCGAATTTATTAGTAATCTTAACGTAAGAACAAATCCTGGACTTTGCACAATAGAAGGTGGAGAAGGCGTTAGATTTAAGAATTACTCAGTGCGCGCTCTTTCTGCAAGCGAAGCTGCTCAAGAAACAGGAAAATATGCGTACGTTATTTCGCAGGGTAGACTTAGGGGAATAACGATCAACCTTAGCGCAATGGGTGTTTCGTCTAAAGAGAATACAAACAAAGAGATCGTTATGGATATTAAGCATAATATAGTATCTATTACCGAATCTCAAAAGAGTAAAATATTACAAACTGGCGAAATCGATTCTAGAATAAGTCTTGATCAGCTCGAATCGTTGATATTTACTGTAAATGGAGAAGCGTACGACGTTATCGATAAGATTGTAGACCCCGTAAACGGATTGAAATACGGTAAGTTTGTATTCAACTATGATTTTAAGGGCGACTCTGTAATAACTAATACCGTAACTCCGTTAAGCTCCGAAAATATTACGGCAATAACGGCAAAAGTGGTAGATAGTATTACGGGTGATCCCATTGCCGCAACTGCGACTATTACGTCAAACAATCCTAGACTTAGTTGTTATGATATGAGAATTGTAGGCGGTGAAATGGTTCTTATCGTACCTAAGGGATATGATTATAAGATATATATCAACCAAACGGGTTATAGAACAACCACTTTAGATAATCTTGATGACGTAAACGATATTATACGTCTTCCTGAGATTAAGCTTGTTCCCAACATTTTGGGTGGAATGGCTCAAAGCAAGAAGTCTAATTTGTCATACACGTCTACGCTAAGCTCATCGGCAACTACGTATTGGGATATGAGCAACGAGTCTAATGGAATTATTGTGTTCGAAACAGACAAGGCAAGTACTCCCGACGTGTTCTTCTCTGGCTATACCATTAACAACTATCAATACGCAAAGCTTTCCGTAAGTAACGTTACGGATATAGAATCTCACACAACTTACGAAAAAGATCCTTCGATTGGTTTTAGAATTATAAACCCAGAAAAAGCGGCGTTTATAGGACTTAGACAAACAGGTCTTAGATATATTAGTGGAAATACGGGCGATCCTTGGGCGCAAATTAGTGGATATGGTAAGTCTACTTGCGATACGATAGATCCTACTGGAAATCATAAAGATACTTTGGAAATGTTACGTATCAATAGATTGGTATACGCTTGGATTAACGGATTCTATATGGGTTGTATAGAGCTTCCCGAAGCGTTTGAAAATGAAGCTGCTATCGGTGTATTCGGAACTTTTGGTGGTTATGGTAAAATAATTTATCGCGACTACGAAATTAAAGTGGGTGACGAAGCCATTGCTATTGCGAAAGAGAAAGCTGGTATTAATTTGATTTTAGGCGAAACGGCGTATGGTATGGATGAAGACTACTATACCGATTATACGAAGCCGTTGATTAAATTCGAAGAATTAAGCAATATCGAATATAATGATGGAACGAAAGAGCTTGCTGTTTTTGCAGGCAAAACGATTAAGATTAGCAGAACTGAATTTGCTCCTAGCGACCAAATTTTGAGAGTTAAGATTGGATCTATTGGCAACGTTGTTCTATCCCCCGACGTGCCTAGTCAAAGCTTTACTTTCCCCAATAACGTTAAAGGCGATATAACTGTTATGGTAGAAAGCGAATTTGCTTCTTTGCTAACAGGAAAATTTGTGGGCGAAATTCCTAACGATGGAGTTAAGGGTTACGTAGAACTAAGTGGCGGTAATAGATTTGACTTTACGACAGGCGCTGACGGAACGTTCTCGATTTGTGTGCCAGAAAGTGTAACCGTTAGTATTAAGCTTGATATGGTTGGCGTTGTAGCTCCCGATATTACAACACGTTCTGCAAGAGCTGGTGAAGTTAAGAACGTTGGCGATATTATCGTTTCAAAAACACAGTTTGGTGGAATAATTAACGGAACTTCTTACGATTCGTCCATACCCTACGGAACGTTTAAGGTTGGTTTTGACCAGTCTGCAGAAACTATATACGAAGGAGAATATCTAGAAGTCGAAGCAACGTTATCTAATCAGCTTATTACCATAAACACAGGTACGTTTATTAATTTTGACGTTTCTTTCTCACTTATTAGATATTATTATAACGATAGAGAAAACGAGAGTGATCCAGCGTTTGGACTTCAGGTTCTCTCTCCAAACGGAACTGATCAAATATTGTTCCATAAGGACGGAGTTCGATCCTATCCTTCAGGACGCAATATGGTGCTAAAGCACGGTATAATGAAATATAATACGGCAACTTCGTACAATATCCCAGTCGAGTTTAGAATTGTCAAGAGATATAGTATGTACTTTATGTATTATAGAATGGAAAGCGATGCCGAGTGGGAACTTATTCAAATTATAGAAACAAATCTTAGTGGCGCAGTAGCGTTGAGATTTGACTCTTCGACAAGTAAAGCTCTTCATTACGTTGTGTGGAATTTTAATGCTAAACCACTGACTGCAGAAGATACTCCAAGCGAACTTATTTCTTCGATAAACATTGAAAATAAGACTGAAAATATGGGCTCGGTAAGCGTATCTGGTGGAACGGAAATTGACGGAAAAGTCGAATACGTATATGGAGATGTTGCGACAATTACTCTTAGACCAAGCGCTGGATATATGCCTGCATTCGTTAAGGTTAACGGAGAGTTTGTGCTTATTGAAAACAATAAGGCTCAGTTCCTTATAAACGCTAAAACGTTTAACGTTGAAGTTGGATTTGAACCGTATTTTGAAACGTTTAGAATAACGGGTAAAATTGCAGTAGATACCACGTATAAAGATTTCAAGATGCCATCGTCTGTTAATATCGTTGCTTATATGGTGGACGGAAGGTCTTATGAAAGCAAGAACGTTCCCATTGGCCCTGGTGGTAGCGTAGCAATTCAGCTTAGGGAAGGTTCGTTCAAGATTTATGCGTATAGTTCTACGCTTGCTTCGCTTGAGAAAAACTTTGTTGCAACTAAGGATAATAACGACTTTGGAACGCTTACTCTTTGCAATATGAGATCGGGTAACGTTGTTGTAAACGGAACTACTCTTATTACCGAAAATGCAATGGGCGAAGAGCTTCTATACAACAAAGGTATGCTCACTCTTCCAGTTGCAAAATCTACTAACTGTTGGCTTCCCGAAGCCGTTGTAAAAGGCGACTTTGTATACGCTGTTGACGTTATTCAGTCGGGAACGGAAAGCTCTCCATACTACAGCAACGACGAAGTTTGTGGATTTATCTTCTCTAACGGTACAAGAACGTTCTCTATTCAGTTCTGGGCTAACGGATTCCGTATTAGTGGATGGGCGTACAATATAGGCGCAATGTTGTGGCCACAGATTGCAAATCAATCAGCATACTTTGGAACTTTGCCTGCAGGTACTGAAAGGGTTAATAATCTTGCGGTAAAGCGTTTGGGAGAAGACTTGTACGTTTACGTTAACGGTAGACACGTGTTTACCTTATCTAATAAGCAAGGATTTGTTTGGGCGACAGGTGTTAGTGGAAATCTAAAATTTGCCGAGGATGAAAGTGAAGCAATGGAAGTGTACTCGTCCGTTATGACAGGCACTACAAAAGAGCTCGCAATTGGATATCATTGCAACTTAGGTAAAGCTGACGGATCTTGCACAAACCAAGCAGGTTTCTATAACGCTAAGTTTACTGACAAAGCGCAACTTGTTTCTTCCTTTAACGGTAGATTCTAAAAAAACAAAACAAAAAAAACCACTTTGATGTGATTGCGTCAAGGTGGTTTTTTATGTGTTTTTGTACGGTAGTTTTTTATTTATTGTAGCAGTCCTAAGTAAAAAAGTCAATTGGTTTGTTGTTTTTTTATAAAAAATAGACCGCTTGCTTGTGTGCGATAGGCGGTCTAAGATGATGCTTAAGCATCGTGCCAGTATAAATACCCTTTAGGGTTTCTTAAAGCCCCACTTTAGTGGGGGATATTTACTGTCTAAAATTACAAATACAATCTTTTTTGCATTGAATAAGCTCATACAATATGATAAAATGATATTGCGACAATAAAATCGTAATTATTATTAGTAGGAAAGGAGAAAATTCATGAGCGTTATTGATTTAGGGAGTAAAAGAGAAGTTTTTTGGGATAATTATCTTGTAGACGAAGCAAAAACTACCGCTTTTAGTAGGATGATAGAGCCTAAACTTATTGGACCGTGTTACTGGCTTGATAAAGGACAAGAATTGGAATTGATTAGCTATCCAAATCTTGTCAAAAACGATAAAGGTTATAAGCTTTATTATAACGTTTGTATGAAAGGAGTTGAAACGCCGTTTGTTTTTTATGATACAAACCCAAACTGTTTAAAGGAAGAGAAATATAAAATGCTCGCGCCTAAAACCCCTTATAGACATAACTAAACCTAAAGCACAAGATAAACTTATAGATAAACTTTAGCTAAATTACACAAGTTGGGAGTGCGCCTAGAGGAGTTATAGACATAACTAAACTTAAAGCACAAGATAAACTTATAAACAAACTAAAGCTAAACAATATATATTGACAGTGGGTATTAAACCCCTTATAGGTATAGCTATACACAAAGCACAAGATAAACTTATAAACAAACTTTAGCCAAATAACACATATTGGGAGTGCGCCTTAAACCCCTTATAGATACAACTATACTTAAAGTACAGGAATATCTATAAACAAAGTTTAGCTAAATAACACATATTGGGTCAAGCGTCACGCTTGCCAAGATTGTTATAGTTTTGCAAAATATTTAGATTGACAAAACGTGTATTATGCAATATAATAAAAATACGAACTACGTGTGGGTTTGGTTTAATTAGCAATTTATTTACAATTTTATTCTAGAGCTAATCAGCGACAAGATATTGCCAGAATGAAATAGCGAGAGTGGACAAAATTATTGTATAATGCTTGTTGTAAAAGTCTAACAAATTACGCGTAAAACAAAAAAGGAAAAAGGAGAAAATGAGGTATGAATAAATTTCTTAAAATTTTAACCTCGTCGGCGTTGGCGTTGTTTATGGCATTTGCGCCGATCAGTGGATGTGCTCAGTCTGCCGATTATAAGGTAAAAGCCCCGACTGTTGCAGGATCTAGCTCTCAAACTTCCACTGAAACGGAAGCGGAGCAGATAGGTCTTACCGCGGGCTTTGAGCTTCCTCACGATAAAGGTTTGGTAGATAACGATGAAACGGAAGTTAATATCTACGACAACGATTATTACTATCTCAACCAAGTCCGCTCTAACGGTGCGGATCCAGGCACGTTATACGTATCGGAAGAGCATCTTTTAGATTCGTATACAAAATTGCTAGCGCGCGAGCAAGAAATGCTCGGAGCGGATTTTAGCCAAGCCGATTTTGATAAAGAGTACGGCACGTATGCAGAATGGAAAGAAGAGAGCGCTAATAAGTTCTATTCTATAACCACGGGTTCTAATGGCTCTGTAAACGCAACTACCAAGCAAAAGTACCCCACGGCAATCGCAGGTTTATATACAATGCGTTCGTCATCCGACCTTAATAACTGGAAAATGGCAGGCAAGATTATAGGAGGCCCGGGCACTCTTTCTTTTGCCGTAATGGTAGAAGAGGAAAACTGGCATAGAGATCACGCTTCGTGGGCTCCCGAGTTCAATCGTGATCCTATTAGCGGATTATATATCATTTGTGGATCGGTAGGTCATAAAAACGGTAACGAGAACACCGAATACAATCCCGTTACGTCGCTTTATGATTATTATGACGAGCAGTGGGATAGACTTACTCTTCTTATCGCAGTTTCTTACAACCCTGCAGGTCCGTACAGAACCATTTCTGCGGAAGAATAC
>SVHU01000007.1 GCA_015055625.1 Clostridiales bacterium
GGCTTATAAACATCGTTATAGTGCAAAAATAGGATTTGCCCTTTGGTTGTGTACGCTTAGTACACGCCCTGCAGGGGCAAATCCTTTTTTTTTCTCTAACTCGTTTCTAAGCCGTTTTAACGTTAATCGTGTGTAGAGGTTGTCCCTACTAGGTTACGTTCGACTTATACGCGCCTGTCGAAACACTTGCGGTTTTCTTGACCTGCTTGCAACTAAGCCGTTTTAACGTTAATCGTGTGTAGAGGTTATCCCTACTAGGTTACGTACGTTTAGTACGCGCCCGTCGTAGGAGTGTGCTATTTTTTCTCTAACTCGTTTCTAAGCCGTTTTGAAACGTGACGTTTCATCCGATATGAGTACTTTAGCAAAGCAAGTAATTAACTATCGTTAGTCCTTCATATTGGGAGTGCGCCTCCGCACCGATTCACGAATCGCCCCCCCTCATATCGGCAGTGCGCCTCCGCACCGCCAACGTGACGTTGGATCCGATATGTTGTGCTTTGAGCAAAAGAGAGTAATTGAGTGCAGTTGTTTTTTTTGACTTACTGTACAGGCGACTGCCGAGTCGCCCCATATTGACCGAGGTCTGCCCACCGCCAACGTGACGTTGGATCCGATATGTTGTACATTAAGTAAAGCAAGAAATTACCTACTATTAGTTCTTCATATCGGCAGTGCGCCTCCGCACCGTTTCATCCGATATGAGTACTTTGAGTAAAGCAAGTAATTGAGTGTAGTTGGTCATTATAAAGCCGTTCCACACTCACGACGTCATTGCGAGTCTACGCAATAGGCGTGGCAATCCCTTTTTTATCTCAATACACTGTCCTTAAAAGTTCTTAATTTATTCCCTGATCTCGCTTGGGCGTTTTCCCGTAAGGCTTCTAAACACTCTGTTAAAAGTTCTTATACTCTGAAAACCGCTGTTCATAAGGTTGATTTATAGAGTAAGTAGGTATTTAAGTTTTTTAAATAATGGATCCAACGTCACGTTGGTTATTCCCTAATCTCGCTTGGGCGTTTTCCCGTAAGGCTTCTGAACACTCTGTTAAAAGTTCTTATACTCTGAAAACCGCTGTTCATAAGGTTGATTTATAGAGTAAGTAGGTATTTAAGTTTTTTAAATAATGGATCCAACGTCACGTTGGTTATTCCCTGATCTCGCTTGGGCGTTTTCCCGTAAGACTTCTGAACACTCTGTTAAAAGTTCTTATACTCTGAAAACCGCTGTTCATAAGGTTGATTTATAGAGTAAGTAGGTATTTAAGTTTTTTAAATAATGGATCCAACGTCACGTTGGTTATTCCCTAATTTCGCTTGGGCGTTTTCCCGTAAGGCTTCTGAACACTCTGTTAAAAGTTCTTATACTCTGGAAACCGCTATTCATTGCTATATCCGAAAGCGTTTGCGTGGTGGTGCGTATCAGGTTTTCCGCGTAGTCGCAACGGTACTGGTTTATTAGCATCTTAAAGTTAATTCCAAACGTCTTGTTGAATATTCTGGAAATATACTCGTAGTCATAGCCTATCGATTCGCTAAGAGTGTGTAGTGAAATATCCGAAGTGAAATTGTTTTCGATATACGATAAAATTTCGAAGATAAGCGAATTGTCGTTCTTTTTGTCTATAAGAGTATGGGTATTCATAAAAGAAGACGTAATCGCGTACAAGCATGCTTTTAGGGTGAGGATATCGGGCTTTTTTAGCGCGACAATATCACTACTTGCCTCGGTATCTCCTACAATGCAGGATATAACGTAATCCCAGCACTCTTTAGAAAACGGTATATCGTATCCGTCGGGGTCTTTGTTTACAATAAGCCTTTCAAACGCATCTACGTATCCACCCGAGAAAACAACTACCGCAGCAAGGCTTTCGCCTTTTGTAGAGTAAGAGTGAAGAGTGTATGGAGTAATAAGAAGACTATCTCCCTTTTTTAGTACATAAGGTTTATTCTCTATGGTGCAAGTAACTTCTCCGCTTAGCGCGAAAACAACCTCAAATCCTTTATGCAGATGAAGTAACCAATTAAAGTTCTTATAGAGGAATGCGTTGTATATATTTCCGCCTATTGAGTTGTGAATTTGATGTACAAACATAAAGATTCTCCTAAAAGACAAATTATGGCTATAATTTTACAATATTTAGCTTGAAATGTAAAGTCATTATGTGGTATAATCATAATATAGTACAAAAATTTTTTCATGGGAGGTAATTTTGAAAGGAAGAGTTTTCTCCATAGAAGAGTTTTCCACTTTCGACGGACCAGGTATACGAATGAGTATATTCTTAAAAGGATGCCCCTTATCTTGCTCATGGTGTCATAATCCAGAAGGACAGAGGTTTGACGAAGAATATATGCGTAGTCCTAACGGATGTCTAAAATGCGGAGCGTGCGAAAGGGTGGGCGAGATAAAGAACGGCAGGCTTCAGCTTACTGAAAAAAGCATATCTGCCTGTCCGCGCTCATTGGTAAGAAAATGTTCGGACGATTATACCTCGCAAGAGCTTGTTGATAAAATTCTCAAAAATGCGGATATATTAAAAGCTACTGGAGGAGGAGTTACCTTTTCGGGCGGAGAACCGCTTGCTCAGTATAAGTTTGTGTTAGAATGTTTTGAGTTGCTTGAGGGCAAGCTTAACAGGGCGGTTCAAACGTGCGGATATTGTAGCGAAGAGGTTTTTGCAAAGGTTCTCGAAAAAGCCGATTACTTTTTGTACGATTTAAAAGTTATGGATGAGGAAAAGCATAAACGCTATTGCGGAGTGAGCAATACGCTTATAAAGCGTAATTATGAAACGCTAGTAAAAAGTGGAAAGAATTTCGTAACGCGTATTCCTCTAATTCCAGGAGTTACCGATACTGACGAGAATTTGGAAGCGATAGCAAAGTTTATGAGTGGGCTTGGTGTAAAATATGTAGAGGTATTGCCTTACAACAAGCTTGCTGGAAGTAAGTACGCAACAGTTTTGCGCGATTATACGCCAGACTTTGATGATAGAAAAGAAATAAATTTAGGAAAAGAAATATTTGACCGATACCAAATAGTATCCAAAAAAATGTAAAAAAGGAGTTATGAAAATGAACGAGAGAGTTAGAGAAAGACTAGCATACCTTAACGGTAGAGAATTCAGAAAGATCAGAAAAGACGAAGAGCTTAATTTAACCGAAGAAGTAAGAGATCTTTCCCTTGCAATGAAGAAAGCAAGAGTTTTCGAAATTACGATTGACAGAGAAGAGCCTGTATTTTTGGGTGAGGACGATATTTACGGATTTAACCGTCTACACAAGAGATTGCCCTCTTGTAACCTTGCGCCTGATTATGTTGGAAAGTGGGGTCCTGCAGGGTTGTCTGCATATTACGCAAATATTACCATCGATTATGCAAAAGCGCTTAAGTATGGTCTTAACGGACTACTTAAAATGGCAAAAGATAACTATGATAAGGTGGACGACGAGGGTAGAGAGTTTTTCGATGCGTTTGAAGTTTGCGTAAAGGCTTGCGAAAGACTTGTTGTAAAGTATAGAGAAAAGGCGAAAGAAATGGGAAATAATACGCTTTATGAAGCGCTCAAAGTAGTTCCTATGGACGGCGCTCAAGACTATTATCAAGCAACTGTTGTAATGCACTTTTTACAGTATATCCTAAGACTTGACAAGCACAATCACATGACGCTTGGTAGATATGATCAGTACATGAAGCCGTATTTTGAAGCGTCCGTTAAAAACGGCGTAACGTATGATGAAATTTTGGAAATCACCGAGATGTTCTTTATATCCATGAACCTCGATACCGATATTTACGGCGGTGTTCAGCAGGGCGACAACGGTCAGAGCTTAGTACTTGGCGGTTGTGACGAGGACGGAAACGATGCGTTTAACGATCTTTCTGAGATCTGCTTGCAGGCGTCCGAAGATCTTAAGGTTATTGATCCCAAGATCAATCTTCGTGTGAACAAAAATACACCTCTTTCCCTTTATGAGAGAGGAACCCGCCTTACAAAGCAGGGACTTGGCTTCCCTCAGTACAGCAACGACGATATCGTTATCCCCGGTCTTGTAAAGCTTGGTTATGATATCAAGGACGCTCGTAACTATGCGGTTGCAGCGTGCTGGGAGTTTATTATATCGGGATGTGGTGCGGATTATCCCAACATCGGAGTTATGAATTTCCCCCTTGCAGTAGAACGCGCAACTAAGAAGCTTGAAAGCTGTAAGGACTTTGAGGAATTTAAGGCTCTTGTAAAAGAAGAAATCGAGTTTATTGCAAACGAGCAGATGGAAATGTATAATCAAGGAGTATACATGCCCGATCCCCTTCTTTCCGCGTTTGTATCCCCCTGCTTAGAAACAGGTATTGACATTGGTAGAGGCGGAGCTAAGTATAACAACTTCGGTATCCACGGTACCGGTATTGCAAACGCTGCAGATGCTATGGAAGCTATCAATGAAAAGGTGTTTATCAAAAAGGAAATCACGGCTAAAGAGCTTATCACGGCTCTCGATGCGAACTTTGAAGGTCATGAAGATTTACGCAGAAAACTTGCAGATTGTCCTAAAATGGGTAACAATATAGAAAGCGTAGACGATAAAGCCGCTTACGTAATGAAATGCTTTGCAGATGCTGTAAATAATAAGCCCAACCATAGAGGCGGTGTGTACAGAGCAGGAACAGGTAGCGCAATGGAATATTTGTGGAGCGCAAGCAAGGTTGGCGCAACGGCTGACGGAAGAAGAGCAAAAGAGGCTTACGGCTCGTCGTATTCACCCGCTCTTACTACGCGTCTTAACGGACCGCTTTCCGCTGTTCAGTCCTTTGCAAAGCAAGACCTTGTAAACCTTTGCAACGGCGGACCTTTTACTATCGAAATTCACGATACAGTATTCAGAAACGAAGAAGGCGAAAAGAAGGTAGCAATGCTCGTTAAGTCCTTTATTGACCTTGGTGGACACCAGATTCAAATCAACGCTATCAACCGTGATACGCTTCTCGATGCTCAGGCTCATCCCGAAAAATATCCCAATCTTATCGTAAGAGTTTGGGGTTGGAGCGGATACTTCAACGAGCTTGATATCGACTATCAGAATCACGTTATCAGAAGAACCGAATTTACATTCTAATACAATACGTATTGCGTAAAACATAACAAAAGAGCGATTTTTATATCGCTCTTTTGCTTTTATATAAGTGTCTATAATAAATTATTTATAATATTTTTCCACACCGCCATAGCCTGTGATAATAATGTTTTGCCTGGTTTTTTCAATAAAGTTATTAAGCCGTTTTTCAAACTCTTTCGGACGTTTTCGGGCAGAGTCTATATACGCTATCCTGATACGCTTATAAGGATCGCTGAAATTAAGGTAATTTTCCCATGCTAGAGTGTCTTTTCTTATTTCGTTGAGAATATCTTCGGCAAAGACGTAAGGCGTGTTTATGAGGCTTAAAACTTCGTTTTTTATCTTGTCTAACAGTAGCCCTTGTTTGTTGAGTAGTATCAACCGCTCTATATTAGGTCTGGAGTAAGGGCTGTTTTTTCTGCGCGGAGTAAAACGGCGTATGGAATGTAGCTCGTCCAACCGTTTTGCAGTACCGTCAATCCAACCAAAGCATAGCGCTTCTTCTACCGCGTCGTTGTACGATACGCATTGCTCGTTTGAGTTTTTACATGGGAATACAAACCAGATTTCCCTTTCTTTATCATAGTTTTCCTCTAGCCACATTCGCCAGTGGGTTCTATCTTTACAGTATAGTGTTTTTGTTACTTCCATAAGTTTTTTTGTCCTTAGATAGTCTTATAAAAATATTGCGCTCGCAAGAAAATGGAACGCAATATTATGATACGTTATTGAGATTTTAGGTAAAATCGCGTTTTTTAAGCTTACTTTTTACCGGTAGAACCAAATCCGCCCTCGCCCCTGACTGTATCGGCAAGCTCGCCTACTTCTTCGAAATTTACGGCAAGGAAAGGTGTGATAACAAGCTGGGCAACGCGTTCGCCTGCGTCGATTTTTTGAGGAAAGTCGCTATGGTTGTGAAGTGCAACTTTAACCTCACCGCGATAGTCGCTATCAACAACGCCCACCTTGTTTGCAGGCGCTAAGTGTCGTTTGCAAGAAAGTCCGCTACGAGCAAAAATAAGCCCCATATATCCCTCGGGAATTTCCATTGCTATGCCCGTACCGATAAAAACGGTGGAGTGGGGAGCAATAACAGTTTCAGCTTCTGCCGAGTATAAATCTGCGCCTGCTGAATATGGCGAGCCGTAGGTTGGGATATGAGCGTTATCGCTTAGCTTTTTGAATTTAACCGTAGGTTTCATAATGTTTCTCCTTTTACGTTCTGTCGTGAATGTCGGCAAGCGTAATTTCACCGCTTTCAAGCGTTTTTTTTACGTCTATTATTCTTTGGTTAGACGAGCCTCTGAATTTAAGTCGTAGGCTCTTTTTTTCTTCAATAAACGGTCCGTCTACAAGTATGTCAATATAAGAGAGTAGTTCGCGCGTTTTTTTACCCTCATCGCCTTCTCTTGCGAGGAGTTGTTCGAGAGTGTAACCCGAATACGCCCATACGTCCTTATTTTTTAGCGTAATAACCTTGCGCATAAAGGGGAGTAAGCCGTCTACGTTAGAAGGTTCGAACGGTTCTCCGCCCAGTAGTGAAAGTCCTTTTATGTAGGATGGCGCAAGCATTTCAAGTATTTGGTTTTCTATATTTTCGTCAAAAGGCGCGCCGTAAGAAAAATCCCAGGCTTCCTTGTTAAAACAGTTTTTACATCTATGCGTACAACCGCTTACAAAGAGAGAGATTCTGACACCCACACCGTTTGCAATATCGCAGTTTTTTATCGTGGCGTAGTTCATTTTATATCATATACCTCGAATAGTACCAATCGGCAATACTTTTAATTTTGTTTCTGTCTACAAAATTTCCGCCGTTTTCCATAACGTCAAGCAAGAATTTCTCCGACTCGTCAGGATTTTCTTTCTTTTCTATCGTCTTTTTGAGTAGCGAGCGCGCAATGTTCATTTTGATTCTTGACGTGCCTTTAAGGCGGGAATAGTCAAAACCACCTTGCAGGTAAAATAATGGGAGATTGATTTTGTTGTCCTCTCTTAGCGATACAACGTATTCGTCTGACGGCATTGAAATTCCAACACTGCAGATACAAATGGGGTTAAAGTTCCTGATTGCTTTTTTAAGACCCATAATTTTTCCGCCGTTAATCCATCCAAAATATATTATTTCCGATTTTTTTCTAAGCGAAGAAAGCGCATCTTTAAGTTCAAGCGCTTCACATCCGAGAGTGGAAGCAAGAAATCTTGCGTACTGCTCGGTAAAACCGGTATTGGACATGTAAACAACTTTCATTTATTTCACCTCACTTATATTTTAGCACACTTGCTTTTCTTATGTCAACAGCAAAAGAGGAAAACAAATGTGGAAGAATTAAAATTTTTAGATAAATTACGCATATTTGCGGTTGGAGAACATATACTAACAAAGGGAGAGAAAGAGAAGAGATAGCAAACGTTGTAAGTGTAGTGCGTTTGCAAAACAAAACGGCTTGGCTTATTTTGAGCAAAGCTGTTTTTATTTTTGTGAAGTAAAATAAAAATCCGTCTGCTCTTAAGGCAAACGGATTTTTGGTTTGTAAATTTACTAAGCCTTGTTGATAGATCCGAAAAGTTCCATCTTTTCCTTTACGGTAGCTTTGATAGCTTCGTAGCCAGGCGCAAGAAGCTTTCTGGGGTCGAATCCCTTACCGCTCTTATCCTTGCCAGCTTCGATGTAAGCGCGAGTAGCAGCAGCGAAGGCAAGCTGACATTCGGTGTTTACGTTGATTTTAGAAACGCCAAGGTCAATAGCCTTTTTGATCATATCGGTAGGAATACCTGTACCACCATGAAGAACGAGGGGCATTTTGCCGGTCTTAGCCTGAACTGCAGCAAGAGTATCAAAGGAAAGTCCTGCCCAGTTGTCGGGATATACGCCGTGAATGTTACCGATACCGGCAGCAAGCATATCAACGCCAAGGTCAGCGATCATCTTGCACTCGTCGGGGTCAGCACATTCGCCCTTACCTACAACGCCGTCTTCAACACCGCCGATAGAACCAACTTCTGCTTCAAGAGAAATTCCTTTTTCTGCGCAGATAGCAACGAGTTCCTTGGTCTTAGCGATATTTTCCTCAATGGGATAGTGAGAGCCGTCGAACATTACGGAAGAGAAACCTGCTTCGATACAAGCAAGAGCGCCTTCGTAAGAACCGTGGTCAAGGTGAAGAGCAACGGGAACAGTAATCTTAAGGGATTCGAGCATTCCGTTTACCATGCCAACAATGGTCTTATAGCCACACATGTACTTGCCAGCGCCTTCGGAAACACCCAAAATAACGGGGGAGTTGTTTTCCTGAGCGGTAAGAAGAACGGCCTTAGCCCATTCGAGATTGTTGATGTTGAAATGACCAACAGCGTAATGTCCTGCTTTTGCTTTATCAAGCATTTCTTTTGCGGATACTAACATTATTAAAAAACCTCCAAAATTTAAGAATAAATTCTTTGCGTGTTTATTATAACCTAAAAAGCTATAAAAGGCAACAAAATTTGCATTATAAAGCGGTTTTTTTTATTTTTTTGTTATTTTTCGCTGTTTTTTCACAATTACTAATACAAATGTGCTTGACTAATTACTAATACAAGTGTATAATAACAGGTAGGAATGTAAAATACACTACGAGTGTGTGTTTTTATGGGAAAAATTTTTAAAAAAGGGAAAAGGGTTATGTTAATCAAGAAAGAAGACAAAAGGGTAACAAAAACAAAGAGGGATTTAAGAAATGCTCTCAGCAGTTTGCTAAAGGCTAAGCCTTATGCAAAGATTACGGTTTGCGATATTTGTGATGAAGCCGTAGTAAACAGAATGACATTCTACAAGCACTATATGGACAAGAACGATCTTCTTAACGATATGTTTGACTTTGCAAGATTGTCCGCAGGTGAACTTGATTCTCTTAAAAACAGTGAAGCGACTTGTGATGATATTATTAAATGCATTTTACCGATCTTAAAGCAGGTTGCAACGGAATGTGTTGATAAGAAAGATATCATTAAATGTATGTTCGAAAATGAAAGTGATGTAATTGGCGACGTTATTTACAACTCTATTAGAACAATTGCAGTTCAAATTTTCGGCGTATATATGATCAAGCGCAAGTGCAGATACGACCAGGATCTTCTTTGCGAGTTTTTGGCAGGCGGAATTACTAAGGTTCTTATTTCGTACGCTGCTGTTAAAAATGATTATCCTAAAGATAAATTTATATCCGACGTTATCAGTGTTTGTGAAATTATCATCAATTCTGAAATTTTCGAGCATGACGAACAATAATTGAATTTTATTAAAAAGAGGTTAGGTTTTAGATAACTTAACCTTTTTTGTAGAAAATCCTAAAATTTCAAAACCAAGAAAAATTCTAAAATGTACCGAAAACTGCATGACGTATGCAGGAAACTGGTACATTTTTGTTTTTTAGCGCTGTGTTTTCAGCTAAAAGTGCGGTGCTTTTTCTTGATTGAGTGTGAAAATGCGATTTACGATGGCAGAAAAAGAGCAAAAAAAGTTTTTTAAAACTTTTCAAAAAGAGCAAAAAACGCTTTATTTAAAAAGTTATTTATGATATAATATATATACTATATTATTATATATTAACTATCTATATTATATATTAAGGAGCGAACAATGGCTAATCAAGTTGATTCTGCTTACAATTCAAGTGAGATTCAGGTTTTGGAGGGATTGGAACCCGTAAGAAAAAGACCGGGAATGTATATCGGTTCTACCGACGAAAGAGGATTGCATCATCTTATCAAGGAAATCGTGGACAATAGTGTCGACGAGTCTTTGGCAGGCTATTGCGACACTATCGACGTAGAAATAACTTCCGACGGCGCGGTATCTGTTGCCGATAACGGAAGAGGTATTCCTGTTGATATCCATCCAAAAGAGGGAGTAAGTTCGCTTCAGCTCGTTCTTACAAAGCTTCACGCAGGCGGTAAATTCGGTGGCGGAGGATACAAGGTGTCGGGCGGTCTTCACGGCGTAGGCTTGTCCGTTGTAAACGCGCTTTCCGAATGGCTTGAAGTGGAGGTTCACAAGAACGGAAAACTCTACCGTCAAAAGTATGCTCGCGGTATTCCAATGACTGAAGTTAAGGAGTACGGCGCAACAGACAGATCTGGAACTACGGTTGTATTCTATCCCGACGACGAGATTTTCGAAACGGTAGACTTTAATTACGAAACTATTCGTACGCACCTTAGAGAAGTTGCTTTCCTTAACAAAGGTCTTAAGATAAATCTTAAAGACGGCAGAGAGGGTAGAGAAAAGGACGAAACGTTCAAGTATGACGGAGGTATTTTGGACTTTGTAGAATACCTCAACCGTTCTAAAACCACAATCTTCCCCAAAACTTTGTATTTCGAAAGAAAAATCGGTGATAGTACAGTAGAGATTGCAATGCAGTATAACGATAGTTATAACGAGGTTTTGGACTCTTACGCAAACAACATCAATACCGAAGAGGGCGGTTCGCACCTTAACGGTTTTAAGAACGGACTTACCAAGATTGTAAATGATAGTGCTAAAAAGCTAGGACTTATCAAAAACGACGAAGACAAGATGTCGGGCGAGGACGTAAGAGAAGGACTTGTTGCTATCGTATCGGTAAAGCTTACCGAGCCTCAGTTTGAAGGTCAGACAAAAACTAAGCTAGGCAACTCCGAAATGCGTGGATACGTAGAGAAAACTCTTACCGAAGGACTTGGCTCGTACTTAGAAGAGCATCCACAAGAAGCAAGAGAACTTATTTCCAAAACTCTTACCGCACAGCGCGCGAGAGAGGAAGCAAGAAAAGCAAGAGAGCTTACGCGCAGAAAGGGTAGCGGACTTGAATTTACCGCGCTTCCAGGCAAGCTTTCGGACTGCTCGGATAGAGATCCGTCCAAATGCGAAATATTCCTTGTAGAGGGAGATTCTGCAGGTGGAACAGCAAAACAGGGCAGAGATAGACATTTTCAGGCGATTTTGCCCCTTCGAGGTAAAATCCTCAACGTTGAAAAGATAAGGCTCTCAAAGGCGCTCGAAAACGCCGAAATTAGGGCTATGATAACCGCGTTTGGTTGTGGAATAGGCGAAGAGTTTGACGAGAGCAAGCTCAGATATGACAAAATTATATGTATGACCGATGCCGACGTAGACGGAAGCCATATCAGAATTTTGCTTCTTACGTTCTTCTTCCGTTTTATGAAACCTCTTATCGAGCTTGGACACGTATATATTGCTCAGCCACCGCTTTACAAGGTGGAAAAGGGCAAGGATATCAGATACTGTTATACCGAAGCCGAGCTTGAAGCAATAAAAGCGGAAATGGGCAAAGGATATACTCAGCAAAGATACAAAGGTCTTGGAGAAATGAGCGAAGAGCAATTGTGGGAAACTACAATGAGTCCGGAGCACCGCACAATGATAAAAGTTACAATGAAAGACGCGTTTGAAGCAGATCAGATCTTCACTTCGCTTATGGGTGATGATCCCGAGCTTCGCCGTCAGTTTATCGAAGAGAACGCAACGCTCGTAAAAGATCTCGACATTTAGGAGAATAACAATGGCGGATAAGAAAGAAAAAGAAAGAAAGCCGGTTGTGGACAATACAAAACTTTTGCACGTGGACGTAAACGAAGAGGTTAAAAAATCGTTTATAGCTTACGCTATGGCGGTTAACGTTACCCGTGCTATTCCCGACGTTCGCGACGGATTAAAGCCCGTTCATAGACGTATTTTGTACGCAATGGGCGAACTTAATTTATACAATGACAAACCTTATAGAAAAAGCGCCAGAATCGTAGGCGACGTTTTAGGTAAATACCATCCTCACGGCGACAGCTCGGTATACGGAGCGCTCGTTCGTCTTGCTCAAAGCTTCTCTATACGCTGTCCGTTAGTTGACGGACAAGGAAACTTTGGTTCTATCGACGGCGATCCACCCGCAGCTCAGCGTTATACGGAAGCAAGACTTTCTAAGATTGCGTCCGAAATGCTTCGTGACCTTAACAAGGACACCGTTGACTGGTACCCCAACTTCGACGATACGCTCGATCAGCCCTGCGTTCTTCCTGCGCACTTCCCCAACCTTTTGGTAAACGGTAGCGACGGAATAGCGGTAGGTATGGCTACAAATATTCCTCCTCACAACCTTGGCGAGGTAATCGACGGAACAATTGCGCTTATCGACAATCCCGATATTACGGTAGAAGAGCTTATGCAATACGTTCCAGCCCCCGACTTCCCCACTGGCGGTCAGCTTATGAGCAGAGCAGGTATAAGACAAGCTTACCTTACAGGTAAAGGCTCGTATATATGCAGAGCTAAAACGGAGATCGAAACGGTTGTCAGAGCAGGCGTAGAAAGACAGCGTATTATAGTTACCGAGCTTCCTTATCAGGTAATCAAGGAAGACCTTATCAAAAAGATCGTTGACCTTGTAAGAGATAAACGTGTGGACGGAATTTCCAACATTAACGACGAAAGCGACAGAGAGGGTATGCGTATCGTTATCGATATCAAGCGCGACGCTCAGGCGCAAGTGGTGCTAAATTCGCTTTATAAGCACACCGAGCTTCAATCGTCTAACGGTATTATCTTCCTTGCATTAGTTAAGAGCGAGCCTAAGATTCTCAATCTTAGAGAAATGCTTTATCATTACGTTCAGCACCAGATTGAGGTTGTTACAAGAAGAACCAAGTATGACCTTAACAAGGCGGAAGAGCGTTGCCATATCGTAGAGGGCTTGGTAAAAGCGCTTGCTGATATCGACGAGGTTGTAAGAATCCTTAAAGCTAGTAAGGATAACGAAGAAGCTATGCGTAACCTTATGGATAGATTTATTCTTTCCGACAAGCAGGCTAACGCAATACTCGAGATGAAACTCCGCAGACTTACTTCTTTAGAAGTAGAGAACTTAGAGCACGAGCTTGAAGAGCTTGAAAAGTTGATTGCAGACTACAAGGATATTATTGCAAATCCTGCAAGAATAAACGCTATTATCAAGCAAGAACTTACCGACGTTAAGAATGCGTACAACACGCCACGTCGTAGCGAAATTTGCGTAGACTTCTCCGAAATTGGAGCAGGCGACCTTATCGATAGAGAGGACGTAGTTATTTCTATGACGCATACCGGTTACGTAAAACGTCAGCCCGTGTCCGAGTACAAGGCTCAGCACCGCGGTGGCGTAGGCATTACCGCTCACAAGACCAAGGACGAGGATTTCGTAGAACGTATGTTCGTAACTTGTACGCACGACGACTTGTTGTTCTTCTCTAACAAGGGTAGAGTGTACTCTATCAAGGCGTACGAAATTCCCGAGGCGGAGCGTACCGCAAGAGGTAGAGCGGTTGTAAACCTTATACAGATTGCTCAGGACGAAAAGATCAACGCTATTATTCCTATCAAGGAAAACACAGAGCACGACGGCTACCTTATTATGGCGACAAAGAACGGACTTGTCAAAAAGACCGAGTTTGCTCAGTTTGAAAGCATACGTAAGGGCGGAAAGATTGCAATTGCGCTCAACGATGGCGACGAGCTTATCGGCGTAGAGCTTGTAGACGACAGCGACCACGTATTGCTTGCAGCGTCTAGCGGAAAGTGTATCAGATTCTCAACCACCGACGTTCGTCCTATGGGTAGAGATACTATGGGTGTTAAGTCCATTTCTATATCGGGTGACGATAAGGTTGTGGATATGGCGATAATTCGCGAGGGTGTAGAACAAGAAGTATTTACCATTTCCGAGAACGGTTACGGAAAGCGTAGTGATACCGACGATTACAGGCTTCAGACAAGAGCTGGTAAGGGTGTAAAAGCAGGAAACTTCAACGAGCAGACAGGTAACCTTGTAAATCTTAAACTTATATCCCCCGATAACGATATTATGCTTATTGCAGATAACGGAATT
The DNA here is from genome assembly GCA_015055625.1 of Clostridiales bacterium. Lineage (GTDB taxonomy): Bacteria > Bacillota > Clostridia > Christensenellales > Pumilibacteraceae > RUG12826. The sequence goes on from SVHU01000007.1 coordinate 14,019, forward strand.
ATTATGAGAGTAAGAGCTACTGAGATTAGTAAGATTGGTAGAGATACTAAGGGTGTAAGAATAATGACGCTCAAAAACGAAGGCAAGATTGTTTGCGCGGCAGTTACCGAGCACGAGGAAGAAGAACCCGAAAGCGAGGACGGCGTAGAAAACGCAAATGCTGAAAATGCCGAAAACGCGGTTGAAACTCAGGACGTTACAAATACCGAAGAAACTACACAAGAATAAGATAACTTAATAAGAAAGAGAAGCGTTAAAAATCAATTAGCGCTTCTTTTTTATTTTGGATAACGTTTTGTACAAAGTTGATTTTTTAATTTTGAGCAAAAGTGATAACGCTATCGTGTTTTTATATAAAAGATTGTTATAATATGGCGCAACCCACTATATAACCGATAAAGGTGCATATCAGGGCTACGGGGATAGCGTAGCCTTTTATCTTGCCCTTAACGCCAGAAAAGTACACGGCGGAAACGTAAAAAACAGTTTCGCTGGAGCCGTATATAACGGAAGCGCACTTGCCGATAAAGCTATCGGGACCGTAGGTGGTGAAAATATTTTCCAATACCGCCATTGCTCCTGCTCCGCTTACAGGGCGTATTATCATAAGCTCCGTAAGCTCGCTCGGTATTCCGATAACGGAAAAGACGGGAGAAAGAAAAGAGGATACGTAATAAGCTATTCCGCTTTGCTTAAAAAGTTCCACAGCAACCATAACCGTAACAAGATAGGGGAAAACGGTACACGTCAGATCTATTGCATTTTTACTGCCGTCAATAAAGCCGTTATACGCGTCTTTTTTCTTAAAAACAGATAGTAAAAGTACGGTAAAAAATATTATTGGAATTATGTAATCGCTTGCGTTAATCATACTGTTTTGTTCGCTTTTCTTGCATACGTATTGTCTAAAACATTACATTTGTGCTTTTTATTACGCAAAAATCCTATGATTTTGCAAATAACAACGCCTAACACGGTGGATATTATAGTGGCAATAAGCGAGGGAACAAAAATACTCATAGGTGAGGTGGAACCTGCGCCTACACGCATAGAAATTACCGTGGTTGGAAGAATTTGAAGAGAGGTTGCAGATAGCACTATAAATGTGGAAATATTGTCGCTGGTTTTGCCGTTGTACATATTTTTTATTGCGTTTATCCCCATAGGCGTGGACGCGTTGCCCAGACCTAACAGGTTTGCAGAAACGTTCATTGTGATAAATTTTTCGGTTTGTTCGTTTTCGCCGGGGAATAAAAATTTTATGGGTTTTTTTAAGATTTTAGCTAAAAAATCGGTGATTTTCAGCTTTTCCAATAGCGAAAAAAGTCCCATCCAAAAAGCGTAGGATGCAACCAATTTTATAGCTAAACTTACCGCGTTGGAGCTACCGTCCAGCATTGCTTTAAGCGCTGTTTGAGGGGAAGAAAAGATCAAAACGGCAAGTGAAGCAAGCATTAAAATTGTCCAGATTGCGCTCATAAATTTACTCCTTATGCCCTATTTTTATTATAGTTTTTGTGAGTAAATGCGTTTTCGACTTTTTTCGCGGATTGCGCAAATAGAGTAGCGTTTGAACAATATGTATATAAAATTTTAATAAATTGAGTGTTGTTTTTGCGGTTTTGAGAATGAAATTGAGGGAAAATATATTAAATAATATATTATTCGTTTGCTTTTTCACTAAAATTTGGTTATAATATACGGGAAAAGATAAGAGGAGGTTACTCTAATGAGCGACAAAAAATATTATATTACCACCCCGATTTATTATCCCAGCGGTAAATGGCATCTTGGACACTGCTATACGACCGTATGCTGTGACGCGATTGCCAGATATAAGAGAATGAAAGGTTTTGACGTGTTCTTCCTTACAGGAACAGACGAGCACGGTCAAAAAATAGAAAAGAAAGCGGAAGCTAAGGGATGTACGCCCAAGCAGTTTGTTGACGAGCTTGTTGCTGACATTCAAAAGTTGTGGGGATTGTTGGATATTTCCTACAACAAGTTTATCCGTACAACCGACGACTATCACGAGAAAACGGTTCAAAAGATTTTTACTAAGCTTTATGAAAAAGGCGATATTTACAAGGGCAAATACTCTGGTAAATACTGCACGCCTTGCGAGTCTTTCTGGACTGAAAGCCAGCTTGTTAACGGCAAGTGCCCCGACTGCGGTCGCGACGTAATTGATGCGGAAGAGGAAAGCTATTTCTTCCGTCTTTCTAAGTACCAGGACAGAATCAAAGAGCTTCTTACCACAACCGATTTCCTTCAGCCTCAAAGCAGAGTAAACGAGATGGTAAACAACTTCTTAAAAGACGGGCTTAACGACCTTGCAGTTTCGCGTACCTCGTTTAAGTGGGGTGTTCCCGTAACGTTCGATAACAAGCATATCGTATACGTTTGGGTGGACGCGCTTTCTAACTATATCACCGCTTTAGGTTATGCGTCTGAAAATCCCGAACTTTTCAATAAGTTCTGGCCTGCTGACCTTCATATGGTAGGAAAAGAAATCGTTCGTTTCCACACCATTATCTGGCCCGCGCTTTTGATGGCTTTGGACGTGCCTCTTCCCAAAAAGGTTTACGGACACGGCTGGCTGTTGTTTGGCGGAGACAAAATGAGTAAGAGTAAGGGTAACGTTGTAGATCCCTATATTCTTTCCGCTCGTTATGGCGTAGATTCTATTAGATACTATCTGCTTCGCGAAATTCCCTTTGGCTCGGACGGCAACTACACCAACGAAGAGTTTATTACACGTATAAATCAAGACCTTGTAAACGATATGGGCAACCTTGCAAAACGTACTCTTGCAATGAGCAAACAGTACTTTGACGGAAAGGTTACAAAGCCCACTGAATTTACCGAAATTGACAATACGTTTATCGCAAACATCAACGCGCTCGACAAAAAGGTTGAGGATTGGATGGACAAGATCAACGTAACTAAGGCGCTTGAATGTATTTTTGAAGTTATTGGATCTGCTAATAAGTATATCGATCTTAACAAGCCTTGGGAGCTTAATAAGAACGGTGAGAAGACAAGACTTAACGCAGTAATTTATAACCTTTTAGAGGCGATCAGAGTTACGTCTACCGCGCTTCTTCCCTTCCTTACGTCCTCTCCCAAAAAGATTTTCGCATCGCTTGGCGTGTGCGTACCCGATACGTTGGAGTTTTTGGTTTACGGCGAAGTTAATTCTTACGCTACAACCGAAATCGAAGTTCTCTTCCCAAGGATTGATATGAAGAAGGAACTTGCAGAACTTGAAAAGCTTGCCGAAGAGCTTGCTAAAGAAGAAAATAAGGAGCAAAAAATGGAAGAAAAAGAACCTGTACTTAATATTTCAATCGATGACTTTTTCAAGGCTAAGCTTGCCGTTGGCGAGATCCTTGCTTGTGAGAAGGTAGAAAAAGCGGACAGACTCTTAAAGTCCACCGTAAAGATTGGCGATGAGGTCAGAACAATCGTTAGCGGAATTGCTAAGTTCTACACTCCCGAAGAAATGGTTGGAAAGCGTGTTGTTATCGTAACTAACTTAGAGCCCAGAAAGATCAGAGGAATTGAAAGCAAGGGTATGATTTTGTGCGCATGCACAGGCGAGCACGGTAGCGAAGATGAAAAGCTTTGCGTTATCACTCCCGAAAAACTTATCGAAAGCGGAGCAGAGGTATGCTAATAGATACCCACGCCCACCTTACTGATCCGGGGTATGGCGAGGCTAGAGAGATTATCGACAATATGAAAAACGATAACCTCGACAAAATTATCACCGTAGCTTATGACGTGGCGTCTTCTAAAAAGTGTATAGAGATTGCTGAAAACAATCCTGATATTTACGCAACGGTAGGCGTTCATCCGTCCGATGCGTGCAGAATGGAGCAAGGCTTCGATCCGATTTTAGAGCTTAGTAAGCTTGTTTCTCATCCAAAAGTAGTGGCGCTTGGCGAGATTGGACTTGACTATCATTACGACGATGATAAGCAGGTTCAAAAACATTGGTTCGACGCTCAGCTTTCTCTTTTGGGAACAACCGATCTTCCTGTGTCTTTCCATATTCGCGATGCGTACGAGGATACTTTCGATATCGTAAAAGCGCATAAAGCCGACATAAAAAACGGCGGAGTGTTGCATTGTTATTCGGGTTCGTACGAGTATGCAAAACAGTATTTGGATATGGGATTTTACGTATCCTTTTCAGGCTCTGTAACATTTAAAAATTCAGTGCGCGCGCCCGAGATTATAAGAAAGCTTCCAAAGGATAGATTGCTTATAGAAACCGACTGTCCATACCTTACTCCCGTACCTTTCAGAGGTAAAAGAAACGAGCCTAAATACGTAACGTATCAGGCTCAAAAGATTGCCGAGATTTTGGGAATTGGGTATAAAGAAGCAGAAGAACTCACGCGTGAAAACGCGTATACGTTGTTTAAGAAAATGAAGCGCAGTTAAGCGTTTTGTAAGGTTTAGAAGTATACGTATACGAGATTTTGCGTCAAAAATCAATAAAAAACAATCCGCTATGCAGTACAATGCGTAGCGGATTTTCCATTATTTAATAAACTTATCATAAAAAGCTTTCGCTAATACTTTAGCTCCTGCAACAGAGGGGTGAAGCCCTTCTTCTGTAAGAGGCGCAGGTATTTTGTCTGGATCGTTTTCATCTTGCATGGCTTTATCAAAATCCACGTATCCGTCAATAAGATCAGTTGTTCTTATCCATTCGTTAAGCTTCTTTCTGATTTCATTTCGCTCCTCGTCATAGGTGCGCCATCCCTTAAATGGAAGAATGGTGGTAAAGTAGATTTTTTTATTATGCTCTCTTGCTTTTTTTACATAAAACTCAAAGCCTTCAATCATCTTTTCTGCCGTGGGGAGGAAAGAGTATGGGCGGTACGTTGTTCCGTTTGGATGAATGATGTCGTTAATGCCGTGGAATACCAAAATATTATCGCAACCGCAAGGCTCGTTGATTTCGCGTTCAAAGCGTTTTACACCGCTTTCGCCATAGTGGCGGAAAGCCCAGCAATCATAATCTACCCAAACTTCTCCGCCAGCAATAGCTTTTCTTACTATTGAAAGATTGTGTGAGTTTTCCTTTTCGTCTAAAAGTAATGATTTTAACTCGTCCGTCCAATAAAAAGAGGTTATCGAGTCGCCAAAGAATGTAAAACCGCTTGCGTTTTCGGCTAAAACGTCCACGCCTGTGATAAAGTAGTGGCGAGCGGAAACGTGTTCTTTAACGAGCGGAAAATCTTCGCTCATTGTGTGGTCGTCCTCGCAAATAAATCCGTACGAGTACTTGCCCGTAAGTGGAGTTGCGGTTGCCATTTTAGTTATATCCTTTATATAAAGCGAAACGTTGAGGATGTCGCCTTTTTTTACAACGTAGTCAAGCTCGTCGCTTGTTGCAACGGCGCCTGCGGATAATTCACATTCGTCTTTGCCTTGGAAAGAAAGTTTGCGAATGTCATACGTTTTTCTATCGCCTAGGTTGTGCGCTTTACCCACGCTAACGCTGTTTATGACGCAGTTTTCGTTGGAGTAAAAGTTGGATAGAGTAACTCTCACCTTTTCGCCGTTGTTAAGAACGGGTATTGCATAGCGTAAAGTAAGGTTTTTTGCATAATTACATTCGTTTCGGGGCGCTGGAGCAGAAGAACAGCCCCAAGTTGTGATCCATTTTTTCATAAGTTTTCTCCTATGATGATTTTTATAAGATAGATTGTACTACCTTTTTATCTTTTTAGCAACAGTTTTAAGGCTTGTTTCGATGTGGAATTGTAATAATTGTAGTTAAATTTTGCAGGCGGTATTGACAAAATAGCTTTTTATGGTGTATAATATTACCAAATTAGAAAAAAACTTCATGGGGGATACTTGTTATGAAAGATCATCTTATTGTAACGATTGGTAGAGAATTTGGTAGTGGCGGAAGAGAAATTGGAGAGCTTCTTGCGAAAAAAATGGGTGTAAAATGTTATGATAAATTATTACTTAAGCTTGCTGCCGAGCATAGTGGACTTAACGAAAAGCTTTTTGAAATAAACGACGAAAAGAATATCAATAGTATTATGACTTCGCTTATGAGTCATAGCTATTTTGGCGCAACTTCTTCCTCTCAGCCCATTTTGGTTCAGCTTTTTCTCGCTCAGTTTAACGCTATAAAGAGCTTAGAATACAAAGAGCCATGTGTAATTATCGGACGATGTGCCGACGACGTTTTAAAGAATTATCCGCACCGTCTTAGAATTTTTATTTCCGCGGATAAGGAAAAGAAAATCGAGCGTGTAATGGAACGTCATGAGTGTAGCAGTAAAGAAGCTGAAAAGATGATTGCAAAAACAGATAAGAGCAGAGCTCGTTACTACAATTATTTTGCTTCTGGTACATGGGGTGAGGCTAAAAATTACGATTTGTGTATCAATTCGTCCATATTGGGTATTGAAGGAACAGTAGATGTTATCTTAGAATATATTGAGCGTCTTCCTAAACTTATGCATACAAGCGAAGAAGAATAAAATCGCTAATTGATCAAAAAGTAGCATACGTATTGCTTAAAATATGTCAAAAACATAAAAACAGCGTTTTCTAGGTAAGAAGAAAGCGTTGTTTTTCTATGTTACGTTATTTAGTCGAGATGTTAAAATATTTGTATGCAGATAAAAAGGTTTAATTGTCTAAAATAGTCGGAAAAATAAAAAATTTAATTTTGTTGGCAAAATCATGATTTATTAGTTAAAATTTTAATGTAAGCTAATAAAATAGTTGATTTTATTAGTAATATTTGATATAATTATGCAAAATGAGGGAATGTGTGTTAAAATTCCCAAAGTAGGTGAATATGGGTAGAATAAAAGGAAAACCCACTGCATGGGTGGACTTGGGGTTTAAGGAAAGTACCTTCAATCTTATGAAAAGGGACAGTGAGATTAAAGACCTTACAAGAACCGATGAGGTTGAGTTCAAAAAATTAAGTAGAAGATATTTTGAAAACAAGAATGTTTATGACAACCGAGTGCTTGCTCAGCGTATTGGTGTAGAATCGGCAACAACACTTCCAAAGCAAGAATTGATTGAAAAACTTTTGGATAAAGTTTGGGGTGTTCAGTATTTTTCATCTGGGTATACTACTTTAAGAGAGATTGAAATAGGAAAAATGGACGCGGATACCGAGCTTACGTTATTAGAGGACGTGAAGAAAGGTGACGTTATAATTGGAGAAGAATGCTCTGGTGTATTCGAAGCTAGAGATGAAGGTGGTGTTTTGTGGGATATAGACGAGCACACTAATTGCATTGTGGAAACAGCGTACGTTGTGCGAAATCTCGTTGGAGAGCTAGCTCTTAAAGACGGGGATTTTATTAAGGGTAGAATGCGTTACGTTGATAGCGTTGGTTATTGTTGTGTGTTCCATATCGATGAGATTGATGGTGTATTGATTGGCGATAACAAGCGCCCCACGTCAATTGTACGACATGTCAGCCCGTCTGAGCCTTTAGAGATTGAGGGTAACGATAGAATAATAATGGGTTTGCAGTTGTTTGCCCCCGTATGTTACGGACAGTTTGGTGTGGTTTCCACAAACGGACGAATGGATTTTTGCGATCAGGCAGTAAAGATTTATAAGGCGTTAAATAAAAAAGTTCTTACCCCGTATTTGTTTGTGTTAGAAGAAAAGGAGTACGTTCTCAACAAACTAGAACAGGATCTTGGCGAAGAAAAGAATGTTTATTGGTCTGGGATGGGAAAGAAGTGCACGGACGTAATGCATAAAATTTTGCAGTATGCGTCAGCCCAGGCTCGTAGCAACGGATCTAAACACGTTATTGTGATAAACGATTTAGATATGCTCGACAAGGAAGAAAAAAACGGTTTATTGACGGCGTTTGACGTAGCGTCTTACGCAGGGGCTTATTCTAATGGTGGAAGCGTTACGGTAATTGCTTTGGCAGGAACTTTTTCACCGATTTCTGCTTACCATTCTGTGCGCAATCGCATTGATTTTGAGCTTGCACTAAAGAGTAATTTATCGGTTTCTAAAAACGTGATAGATATGCTTTCGAGTTATTCTTTCTCGGATAGAGAGGTGACGAAGGAAGAAACGGTAGCTTTGGCAAAATTACAGCAACTTGCAGTAACTGAGGGCGGCAGTGCGGTTGAAAGACGATTGTTAGGGTTTGCCAGTGCAAAAGAAATTATTTCACAACTTAATGACTAAAGGAGCATAAATAAATGGGACTTATTAAATGGATTTTAGAGAGCGACAATCGCCGTAACTTGAAAAAACTAGAGGCTATTGCGCAAAAGGTTGAGGCTTTAGAGGATAAGTATAAAGCAATGAGCGAAGAAGAACTAAAGGGTATGACCGAGGTTCTTAAAAAGCGCCTTAACGATAATTACGAAACTTTAGACGATATTCTTCCCGACGCTTTCGCTACCGTTAGAGAGGCGAGCTGGAGAGTTTTGGGTATGCGTCATTATCACGTTCAAATCATCGGTGGTATCGCGCTTCACGAAGGACGTATTGCCGAAATGCGTACAGGTGAAGGTAAAACGCTTGTTTCTACGCTTCCTGCATACCTTAACGCTCTTAGTGGAAAAGGAGTGCATATCGTAACGGTAAACGACTACCTTGCTAAGCGTGACGCCGAGTGGATGGGAAAGGTTCATAAATATCTTGGACTTACCGTTGGCATTACGCTCAACTCTATGAGTAACGAAGAAAAACGCCAAGCTTACGCTTGCGATATCACGTATGGAACGAATAACGAGTTTGGATTCGACTACTTGCGTGACAATATGGTAATCTACAAAAAAGATATGGTTCAAAGAGATCTTAACTTTGCAGTAATCGACGAAGTAGACTCTATTTTAATCGACGAAGCAAGAACTCCTCTTATTATATCGGGTAAGGGAAATAAGAGTAGCGAAATGTACGTTACTGCAAATACCTTTGCTAAGGGATTAAAAGCGGACGATTATGAGATTGAAGAAAAGAAGAAAGCTATCAACCTTTCCGAGTCTGGTATACGTAAGGCTGAAAAATTCTTTAACATAGATAACCTTTCTGATCTTGATCATACCGAGCTTAACCACTATATCAACAATGCAATCCGTGCTAATTATATAATGAAGCGCGACGTAGACTATATTGTAAACGACGGCGAAATCGTTATCGTAGACGAATTTACAGGACGTCTTATGATTGGTCGTAGATATTCTGAAGGTTTGCACCAGGCGATTGAAGCAAAGGAAAAAGTTCGTATCCAGTCCGAAAACAAGACTATGGCTACCATTACTTTCCAAAATTACTTCCGTCTTTACAATAAGCTTGGTGGTATGACTGGTACAGCTAAGACTGAGGAAAAGGAATTTAAGGATATTTATAGCTTGGACGTTGTAACTATTCCTACCAATAAACCTATTCAAAGAAAGGATGAACAAGATCAGGTTTATTCAACAAGAGAGGGCAAGCTTCGTGCTGTTGTTAACGATATTAAAGAGTCTTATCAGAGAGGACAGCCCGTACTTGTTGGTACGACAAACGTAGAAAAGAGTGAAGAGCTTTCTATTTTGTTAAGACGCGCTCGTGTTCCTCACAATGTGCTCAATGCTAAAAATCACGAAAAAGAAGCGGATATTGTAGCTCAAGCTGGTAAGAAGAATGCAGTAACGATTGCAACTAATATGGCAGGTCGTGGTACTGATATTTTGCTTGGAGGAAACGCGGAGTACCTTGCTTTGAAGCGTATGCGAGAAATGGGTATGAGCGAAGAAGAAATTTCCGCAGCAAACGCTTATTTTACAACGGACGACGAGAAAATTCTTGCGGATAGAAAACTCTTTGCCGACCTTATTGCCGAATACAAGAAACAAACCGACAAGGAAAAGGAAGAAGTTATTGCCGTAGGTGGTTTGCGTATTATAGGTACGGAGCGCCATGAGTCTAGACGTATCGATAACCAGCTTAGAGGTAGAGCAGGACGTCAAGGTGACGTAGGAAAGACAGTATTCTACCTTAGTATGGAAGACGAACTTGTAAGATTATTCGGTGGCGATAGAATGAAAGCTATTGCTCAAATGTTTAAGATTGATGAGGATACACCGTTTGCAATGGGTATGCTTACTCGCCAAATAGAAAATGCGCAGAAGAACCTTGAGGGACGAAATTACTCAATACGTAAGCAGGTTTTAGAGTACGACAACGTTATGAATACTCAAAGAGGTATTATATATAAAGAGCGTAATGCCGTACTTAGAGGAGAGTCCGTTCACGAGCAGATTGTAGAAATGCTTAAGGACGAGGCTTCAAAAATCGTGGCGGACTATACAGATCCTAGACTGGATTGGAGTGACTGGGATATTGAGAATCTTAACAAGGAAGTCGAGCGTAGATTGCTCCCTGGAAATGCTGAATTCCTTACCGAAGAAGATGCTGCTAAATTACTTGTTGAAGAGGTTGAGGATAAGCTTATTGCTGAAGTTTTGGCATTGTATAATGCAAAGATTGATATGGCTAAAGAATTGGGAGTAGACTTCGAAGAGATCGAAAGAGTTGTTCTTTTGAGAGTTGTTGATAACAAGTGGATGGATCACATAGATCAAATGGATGTTTTGCGCAGAGGTATTGGACTTAAGGCTTACGGAAACGAAGATCCTGTAATTGCATACAAGCGTGAAGGTTTTGAAATGTTTGATAATATGATTGACAGTATTCACTTAGAAACAATTTCACTTCTTATGCACGTTAATATTGAAAAAGCTCCCGTAAGAGAGGAAACCAAACCCACTCAGATGGTTGCAATTGGAAGCAACGGTCCAGAAAAACCTGCTCCTGCTCATTCTAAGAAAGAACCTGGTAGAAACGATCTTTGCCCCTGTGGTAGTGGAAAGAAATATAAAGCTTGCTGTGGTTCTGGTAAAAACTAAACAAACTAATAAAAGGCTTATTTGCATTATTGCAAGTAAGTCTTTTTATTTAGTGTCAATTATTGATAATACTAGTAATTCTTCAGCTTTTAATAAAGTTGCATTTTCCAATAAACGTGCTTGAATAAAAGAAAAAAACAAATTACGTTGTCGTTTTTTAGGGATTGCTTCGCCTTGCTCGCAATGACATAAGGAGGAATAAATGCCCTTAAAAACAAACAATAGCAAAATAACCCATAAAGGGTGTGCGCCTGCGCACTTGACAATACTTTAAGTATTGTGGTATACTGTATTTGTAAAAATTTGCGCAAAAAAGAGGTAGTATGATAGTTTTAGACGAAATAAAAACCAACTTAAAAACGCTTTCGGAAAAGTTCGACGAATGCGTAGAAGCAATTGATCTTACTAAGCTTAAACAACGAGAGGAAGAGCTGGACGTTCTCCAGCAAGATCCAGACTTGTTTAAGGATCTAAAGCGCGCTCAGGAAATTAACAGTGAAGCAAAAAGTGTCAAGGATAAGATTAAGGAAATCGAAGACGTAACTGAGGGAATAAACGATCTTTATACCCTTATTGAGCTTGTAGAGTTAGAGGACGACGAGAGTTTTGTTGATGAAATCAATTCTACCTTCGATTCGCTTTCTCAACGTGTAGAAAAAATCCACTTAGATTCTTTGCTAAAAGGTGAGTATGATAGCAAAAATGCTATCGTAACCTTGCAAGCGGGCGCTGGTGGAACGGAAGCTCAAGACTGGACGCAAATGCTTTATCGTATGTACAGAATGTACGCAGAAAAAAGTGGTTTTACTGTGGAAGAAAACGACTTTCTCTCGGGCGACGTAGCTGGAATTAAGAGCGTAACTTTTACCGTAAAAGGTCTTAATGCTTACGGATATCTTAAAGCAGAAAAAGGCGTTCACCGACTAGTTAGAATATCTCCATTCGATGCAAATTCACGTCGACATACCTCCTTTGCAAGCGCGGAGGTTATGCCCGAGATTGAGAATGATACGTCTATTGAAATCCGCCCTGAAGAACTCAAGATAGATACTTATCGAAGCGGTGGAGCGGGTGGCCAGCACGTAAACAAAACTGATTCGGCGGTACGAATTACCCACCTTCCTACGGGAATTGTCGTGCAGTGTCAGAACGAGCGTTCGCAAATTCAAAATCGTGAGCAGGCAATGAAGTATTTGATAAGTAAGCTTGTCGAGCGCAGAGAGCGTGAAATCCATGAAAAAGCAACCGCAATAAAGGGTGAAATTAAAAAAATCGAATGGGGTTCGCAAATTCGTTCGTATGTTTTCCAGCCTTACACAATGGTAAAAGATCATAGAACAGGCTATGAAAACACCGATGTGTTCGCTGTTATGGATGGTGATATCGAAGGCTTTATTTTTGATTATTTACGAAAGTCATAAATCTTATTTTTTACAGAAAAAACGCATACGTATACCGTAAAACTGTTAAAACGGAGTTAATATGTATTACAATCCTGAGATTATTGAAGAATTAAAAAACAAAAAAGACGTGTACGTGCTGGGAATAGAAAGCTCGTGCGACGAAACCGCTGCGGCTGTGGTTAAGAACGGTAGAGAAATGCTCTCTAACGTAATTTCCTCGCAAATCCAAATTCATAGACTGTATGGTGGTGTTGTTCCCGAGGTTGCATCGCGTAATCACACGCTTGCTGTAAACAGCGTAGTGGACGAGGCTTTGAAAAACGCAGGTAAAACGCTTGAGGATATAGATGTGATTGCCGTAACTTACGGCGCAGGGCTTATAGGCGCGCTACTTGTAGGAGTGTCTTCGGCAAAGGCGCTTGCCTATGCAAGTGGTAAGCCTCTTGTCAAAGTCAATCACATAGAGGGGCATATCTGTGCAAACTTTGTACAGTTCCCAGATCTTAAACCACCGTTCATTTCTCTTGTAGCAAGCGGTGGACATACTAATATAGTAAGGGTTGAGGATTATAATAAGTTTGATTTGCTTGGAACGACAACAGACGATGCAATAGGCGAAGCTTTTGATAAAGTAGCAAGACTTTTAGGTCTTCCATACCCAGGTGGACCTGAGATTGATAGATTGGCTAAACAAGGTCAGCCTATTATCAAGTTTGTTCAAAACAAGGGAGTAAAAAGCGATTATTCGCTAAGTTATTCTGGACTAAAAACTGCCGTTGTTAATTACTTACACAACGCTCAACAACGCGGAGAAGAAATAAACGTGCCAAATGTTTGCGCTTCTATGACAAAAACGGCTGTTGATATGGTTGTTAATACTGTTATTGATGCTACTAAAAATTCTGGTCTTAATAAAATTGTGCTTGCAGGCGGTGTTGCTTGCAATTCGTACCTTCGCGATAAACTATCTAAAGATGGTGAAAAATCTGGGTTTGAAGTTTATTATCCTGCGCCTGTTCTATGTACGGACAATGCTGTTATGATAGCGTCGCGCGCATACTTTTCAATTGTAAACGGCGAGGATTTTGCAGACTTAGATCTAAATGCTTACGGTTCGTTGAAGGTGGGTGAACGCAAATGAGTAAAAAAGTTGTAGTCGGAATGAGTGGAGGAGTGGATTCATCTGTTGCTGCAATTTTGCTTAAAGACGCAGGATATGACGTTGTTGGACTATTTATGCACAACTGGGATGAGGAAGACAACGGTCAGTGTACTTCGGCTCAAGATTGGCAGGACGTTATCGGCGTTTGCGGTAAAATCGGTATTCCATGTTATTCCGTAAATTTCGCAAAAGAATATATGGACAGGGTTTTTTCTTACTTTTTGGATGAGTATAAAAAGGGCAGAACTCCCAATCCTGATGTATTGTGTAATAGAGAAATCAAGTTTGGACCGTTTGCAGACTACGCAAAAAAAATGGGTGCAGACTACGTAGCAACAGGTCATTATTGCGATGTTTTTCACGGTGATGACCATTACCTTCTTACGGCAAAAGACGACAATAAGGACCAAACGTATTTCTTAAATCAGGTCAGAACTGCTCAGCTTGCAAACGTTATGTTTCCTCTGGCAAGCATTCCTAAGCCTAGGGTAAGGGAGATAGCTGAAAAGTACGACTTAGTTACGGCAAAAAAGAAAGACTCTACTGGTATTTGCTTTATTGGAGAGCGTAAGTTTAGGGAGTTTTTAGCAACATATCTACCAGGTAAAAGTGGAAAAATTGTAGACACTCAAGGTAACGAGATTGGCGAGCATTTGGGCTTAATGTATTATACGCTCGGACAACGTAAAGGTTTGGGCATAGGTGGTGTAAGAGGCGAAAAACAGGATAGATGGTACGTTATAGATAAAGATCTTAGTGCAAATCGTCTTATTGTGTCGTGCGGAGAGGGTGAAGAACTTTTCTCCAATGCATGCGAATGTTCGGGGCTTAATATTATAGGCGGATGGAAAGAGAAGGAATTTGAAGCAACAGCGAAATTTAGATATCGTCAGGGCGAGCAGAAAGTATTAGTGAAAATAAACGATGATAAAGCACGAATAGAGTTTGCTGAGCCTCAAAGAGCGGTAACGCCCGGTCAGTACGCGGTAATTTATACGCCGTACGATGCGGATAGAAGAAGATGTCTTGGCGGAGCTGTTATTGATACGGTGATAAAATACTAATTGTAACTAAAAAACGGATACGTATTTGAGAATTTGTGTAAAAATTCCTTACGTATCCGCTTTATTTTATTATTTTTTTGTGAGATTTATCCTTACGTTTCGTCTGGTATTTTATCAATATCCGCGTAGATTTTAAGTGGTTTTTTACTGGTTTCTGGGCGTATGCGTGGCGCGTAGAAACCAATAAATATTGCGTTTGGCGCGAATAGTATGCCGTTGGTCATCCCTGCGCAACCTGTTTTAATAGAGCATCCCGGGAATTTTTCTTGTAGCATTTTTATTGCAAACAGTTCGTTTCGGGTGTTATCGGCAGAATACACGAAAAACGATGTTTTGTCCGTAGCGTGCTCTTCTGCATATTTGATAATGGACATTATTGCGTTTTTCTCGCTTTTAGCCTTTTTATAGACGGTAAGTTCACCTGTTGACGTTACTGTAAGCACAGGCTTGATGCCCAGTTGTTCCCCTCCTTTTACCGCGTTTTCTGAAACCAGTCCGCTTCTTGTGATAAAAGAATAATCATATATTACCGCAAACGAGCATAGTGAAGCTACTTCTTCTTTTAGTGTGATAAATGCTTCTGCAGCATTCATTGTAAACCTGTATGACGATGCTTTTAATGCGATAAATCCCTTTTGCGGACCTACGCACATAGAGTCAAGTACGTAAATTTCGCTTTTCCTATACTTTATCATGCTTTCCATTGCCGCTTTTTTTGCGTTGTCATAGTCTGAAGAAATTATAGAGGATGTAGCTACGTAAATTATAGACGTATGCCCTTGTTCGATAAGGTTGTCAAAAAACTCCCCAAAACCGTCTTTTGTTGGGAAGCGCAACCTAAACAACTTTCCGTTGCGTAGTTTATCGTAAAATTTGCGGTAGGTTGAAGGGTTGTCAATACTCTCAGACTTAAAAACTTTACCGTCCAAATATTTTACGGGTATAGAAAATATTGAATTGTTTACTCGCTCGTCGGTGTAAAGATCGCCAGAGCTCGAGATTGCTACGCAAAATTTTTCCATATCATTATTATATAATATGCTGAAAAAAATTGCAAGGATATAATGGTTTTGGCAAAATTTTTTCATTTAATTTTAATATTACAAGTATTTGCAACTAAAAACATTTGACTTTTATAAAGATAAAGTATAAAATATATATGCTATTTAATTATCTATAACGCGAGCAAACGATGAGTGTTTTTAGTGCTGTGTTTTGTGCAATTTGCATAACGCAACTGTATTTATGCTCCAAAAAGTCCTATAAATACACACTATGAGAGAAAAAGTCAATTTTCCGACATAAAAAGGCATTGCCAAAACATTGATTTTTGAGTTATAATTGTATAAGTCAAAATTGTAGGCTTTGGCATTATTGCGCCCCTTTTGCGGAAAAAAATCGAATTGAGAAAAAAATAATCTCGTTTTTTGTGCAAATTGTAAAAAACATAACGTGTAAACGTATTCATCGGGGAAGATGATACGGTTCTCGCTTGCTTTGATTTTGGTTATAACAAGGGAAACCTTTTATAATATATTCGAAAATTTTTTTAAGGAGATAGAAAAAATGAAGAAAACAAAAAAAGTGTTCAGTCTTGCGCTTTCTATGCTTTTAGCTTTTACACCTGTTTCCGGACTTTTGGCTTGTGATAACGGCGGTTCAGATCCCGGCGATAAGCCTGACGTTTCCCAACAGGAAAAGTTTACAGTAAAGTTTGACTTGAACGGAAAGAGTGCTAGCCCTATCAACGATGAAGAGATCGAAAAGGGCGAGCTTGTTACTAGACCTACCGATCCTACTTTTGCGGGTTGGACTTTTGCGGGTTGGTACGAAGATGCTGCTTGTACAAGAGAATTCAGCTTCAGCACTGCTATTACCAAGGATATCACCCTCTACGCTAAGTGGGTTGAGAATGATATCGGCGGTGGTGGCGGAGAAGACGAAAAGACTTTCGTTAACGTAACCTTTAAGGTAAATGGAGCAGACTACGAGGTTGTTTCTACCGAAGTTGGAACAGCAGTAGTTCTTCCCAAAGCTCCCGAAGTAGATGGTATGGTATTCACTAAGTGGACTTACGACGAGGAAGGCGAGGTTGAATACGAAGGTGAAGTAATTGAGGGCGCTATTACTCTTTACGCTCAGTTTAAAGAAGCAGGCGCAGTTTATACCGTTACTTTCCACGCTGAAAGAGGTAACGCTCCTGCTAAGCAAAGCGTAGAAATTGGTAAGACCGCTAAGTATCCTATCGAAAAGCCTACCGATAGTTCTCACATCTTCGCAGGATGGTTTACTGAAGAAACTTGTGAAAATCTTTTCGATTTCAACACTGTATTGGAAGACAATATCGATTTGTATGCAGGATATCAGGAAATTCCTGACGTTGATAAGGTTTCCATTCGTTTCGGTGGATATACCGTAGACGGAACTCAGAAATCTACATACGACAAGATGGTTAAAGAGTTCAACGATACTTATGGTAAGTACAACGGAATCTCCGTTACTAACTCTATCGTAGGTAACTGGGCAGAGTATCAGAACCGTGCTTCTACCGCTCTTACCGAAGAAGGTGGTTTCGACGTTTACATGATCAACGATAGAAACTTCAAAATGTGGGCTCAGACCAGAAACGACCAGATTAGAAACATTGGTGCTGGCGAAGAGTTTACAGGAAATACATTGTTCGATCAACAGCTTGATGGAATGTGGACTGGTATGATTAACCGTTTCCGTCTTAACGTTGATGGTTGGACATCTTATGAAGACGACGAGTTGTGGGTTGTTCCTATCGACTCTAACCCCACCGCTCTTTATTACAATAGAACAGTTCTTGAGAAAAACGGTATCATCGTAATCTCTGTTGAAGATATTGTCGTTACCGCTGATAACTACGAAACTCTTTGCGAAAAGTACAGTGGTATAGGTGGCGAAGGATCTCTTGAATCTGTTGGATTTGAATATGCAGAAAACAAGTCCCTTGTACAGTTGTGGAACGAAGACCTTATTTACGACTTGTTCGGAAATATGCATAGTTATCTTCAGTTCGTTATCGACGACAAGAACGAAGAAGAAGGTATTGTTGGTGCTAACGGCGAAGAAATTACCCCCGGCTACCTTACGAGAAATGATATCATTCCTGCAAAGGGCTTCTATCGTTCTATCGCTCCTAGAAACGCTGCTGAATCCAATACTCACGTTCCTCCTTATGAGAACGAAATCTTGGTATTCAACGCTTCTATCGCAATGTCGTGGGACGAAGTTGAAGATATCGGTATGATTTGTACAAGAGCTCATAATTCTGAGTCTGCATCTACATATGGATACTTTACTCAGTGGTGGTTCTGCTACGGCTGGACCGTAGGTGGCGACTGTGTAGAAGATATGACCGGTGATGGTGCTTGGGCATTCTCACTTTCCGATTATACCGCAAACTACATGGTAACCGAAGCTGCTTGTACGCAGTCTAATCCCACTGATGCTAACGATACTAACAAGTACTACATCGGTGAATATACTGGCAAGCTTTATTCTGCTGGTCAAACCCTTGACTTCCTTGACAAAATCGACGTAGAAAAGCTTGAAGTAACCTCTTCTGGTTCTACTAACAGTGCAACCGCTGGTGATATTATTCTTCCTAACCAGGATGGATCTTTCACTAAGTATAACGTAACTACTGGTACTGCAACTCAGATTGGTAAAGGTATTAACGACATCGTTGGTAACACTGACAATCAGGCTATTAGATCTTCTATTCGTACAAAGTCTTCTCAGAACCAGAACGAATCCGGAATCTATTTTGTAGAGCTTCCCTCCACAAAAGAAGCGTTCACTAGATTCTGTCACCTTTGTCCTTCTGACGTAGATGACGAAAGCATTGGCGTATCTTACGCAACTTCTACAACAACTACCGACGAAACCGCAGATATCACTAAGCTCGGTAACGGAACCGTAGCGTTCGTAATTGAAAGAGGTGATAAGCTCGGACATCTTCGTAACGTAGCTAGAGAATACAACCAGTCTTGGGGTGTTGCAAACGTTCCTATCTTCAAAGAGTACGCTAACCCCGGTGAACCTACTGACGCAACCGTTAAGAGAATGGGTGTTCAGGCTGGTCACTCCGAGTGCGTTGCAATCGGTATTTCTGCAGGATGTAAAGATGCAAACCTTGACGAAGCATGGCAGTTCATTCAGTGGATGGCAGCTGACTACTTCTACCTTGATGCAGACGGATATACTTACTTCGGTCAGCAGAGAACTCCTACTGACGTAAGATACAGAGCTGGTCAGGCAGTTAAGGCTGACAACGGATACATCCCCAACCAGCCCTCACTCTTTGAAAAGCCCGATGAAGGTGGTTCTTCCGACAGGACTTCATTCATCAAAGCCGGCGAAGAAAATCTTAACCTTCACCTCTTTGCTTACGCTATCGAGTATGAAAGCGCAGGTGACTGGTGGTACTTACCCTCTTCTTCTTGGATTAACGAGTGGGCATCCTCGCTTAACGCAGCAACTGGTGTACGTGGTGGACAGATGACTGCTTCTGCATGGTTCACATCTGGTATTATCAACAAGACCAATCAGGTTCTTGCTGAAAACTTCAGCTACTTCTACGATGCTGCAAACATTATCGACCAGTGGGAAAGACACATTGGTGCTGATATTCAGGCGTAATTTTTACTAAAGTTTATTAGTTTTTGTAAGGAAGTTAAATTCTAAGAAGTTAAACTTCGGTGTTTGCGTCCCGATAAAGGACGCAAATATCGTAAGTTAAAGGAGAAAAAATGAATAACAGTACTTTAACTGAAAATTTCAATTCGGAAGAATATACCGAAGCTCCTCTTCAATCTCTTGATATCTTTGAAAAAACCAATCTATTTAAGGCTGAAAAAGCAACCCGTTCTAAGACGGAGAAGCTGATTAAGAACGATATCAAAGGCTGGCTTTTCTCTTGTTGGCCCTTTATCGGATACTGCATATTCTCACTTCTTCCATTCGTACTTTCTATCTATCTTTCGATGTGTGACTTGCACGTTTGGAACTTGTGGAACGCAAGATGGGTTGGATTTGACAACTACGTATTCTTGTTGTTCTCATCCAAATCTCAGTTCTGGTGGTCGTTACTTCAGACTGTATATTATTTCATATCTTTGCCTATTGGTATTTTCCTTGGTATGGGTTCGGCGCTTTTGCTTACGAGTCGTATTAAGATGAAGAGACTTTTCCGTACTATTCTTTATATACCTTCGGTTTGTTCGTCCGTAGGTGTAACAATGATGTGGCAGGTTATTTTTGACACAAACAATGGTTTGGTAAATACAATAATCACGTCATTAGGCGGAGCTAGAATTCAATGGTTTAATACTCCTGATTTGTTTATGCCACTAGTTATCTTTACGACAACTTGGGGTGCGGGCGCAGGAAGCTTATTGTTCCAGGCGGCTCTTGGAAATATTAATCAATCTTTGGTGGAAGCAGCAGAAATCGATGGTGCAAATAAAACGCAGATTTTCTTCAACGTTACTATGCCCGCTATTTCACCCACAACGTTCTACGTTCTTACAATGGATACTATCGGAGCGCTCCAAGCTATGGGAACTATCCAGCTGTTCTCTCAGGCAGGAAACGTATCGGGTTACGGCCCGAAATATACCGACGGTCCATTCGAAGGTATGTACGCTGGTATGACTACGGTTTACTACGTATACATGATGGGTATTGGTGGCGGTCCCGAAGGACAAGGTAAATCTTCTGCGGCAGCTTGGATTCTCGCATTGCTGATCATAGCAATAACCAGATTAAACTTTAAACTCGGTGATATCTGGGTTAACTATGACTAAGGAGGACTTATGGCACAACAGAAAGAACAAATTTATAATTCGCAAAACTTTAAACCGAATAAACAGAAAGTGCTTAAGCCACCGATTGGTTGCTATATCATCATCAGCCTTTATTCGCTCTACATTTTGATGCCCCTTTACATTATTGTTATTACGTCTTTCAAGACTCTTAAAGACGCATCTAGTGAAGTGTTCCTTTGGTGGCCCGTCAGCGGTTTCTCCGTTAACGCGTATCAGAGAGCGATAGAAATGGACGGACCGATGCTAGTACGTGGTCTTATGAATACCGTTTGGTATTACGTTCCTCGAACAATAGTAGCATTGTTCATTAATATGATGGGCGCTTACGGTTTTGGTAAACTTGAGTGGAGAGGTAAGGATGCAATCTTCGGATTCTTGATGCTTACCATGATGATCCCTGGATCTATTACCATGACCGCAGGAAGAATGTACATGGCAATGTTAGGTTGGTCCAATACTTGGTACCCGATCGTTATTCCTTCTTTCTTTGGAGGAATCGGAGGTGTATTCTTCTTACGTCAGTACGTAAAAGCAATACCGGACGACCTGATAGGTGCGGCAAAGATTGACGGAATGTCAGAAATAAGAATATTCTTAACGTTGGTAATTCCTCTTTGTCGAGCAGCTCTTACTGCAAGATTTATTACCGCATTCATCGGTGCGTATAACGGCTATCTTGATGCTCTTATTTATTTGGGTAACAACGAGCAGAACTGGACCATTCAGTTGGTTCTTAAGGACGCTATTACGAAGTATCCCGGAGAAAAGTACATCACCATGGCATATACTGTTATCGGTATGTTCCCCCTTATTATCATTTACATCTTTATTCAGGACCTTATCGTTAAGGGATCTGCAATTACATCTGGTCTTAAGGGTTAGAACAAATCATCTAAAAATAAAATGCAACGTCTTATGGCGTTGCATTTGTTTTTACACAAAAATACGCATACGTGTGTGGAATTTGTGACAATTTCTCAAAGTTTCGCAGTAATAAAAGTATATCAATATTGGATTTTTAACAATAGACGTAATATAAAGAGATAGTGTAAAACAAAATTATTCTTGTATGCTTGACTTTTAATCGTGTTTCGTGTAATATAGTCTTATGGAAAGATTTTCTAGAACAATCGCTCTACTGGGCGAACATAATTTCGAAAAGCTAAAAAAGGCAAACGTTATAGTCTTTGGAGTTGGAGGCGTCGGCGGATATGTTGCGGAAGGACTTGCTAGGTGCGGAGTAGGCAACATTGCCGTGGTAGATAAGGACGTAGTAAGTCTTAGTAATATTAATAGGCAGATAATAGCACTATCCTCAAGTGTGGGTAGAAAAAAAACTGAGCTTATAAAAGAGAGAATAATGGATATAAACCCAAACTGCAAGGTTACTGTTTTCGATATGTTCTATCTCCCCGAAAACGCAGACGCGATAAATTTTAGAGATTATTCCTACGTTGTTGATGCGGTTGATACGGTTAGCGCAAAGTTAGATATTGCAACAAAGTGTTCAAATTTAGGTATACCTGTTATATCTTGTATGGGTACGGCAAATCATATGGACTCGGCATCGTTTAGAATTGCAGACGTTTATGATACTGACGTTTGTCCGCTTGCTCGCGTTATGCGTAGAGAATGTAAGAAGAGAAATATACCAAAAGGTAAGGTTAAAGTACTGTTTTCAACTGAACAACCGCATAAGGTTTTTGCTGACGACGAGGGAAGGTTAGCGCCTTGTTCAACTGTGTTCTGCCCAGCAATAGCGGGATTGCTAATAGCGGATAATGTAATAAAAAGTCTAATACGTTAATGAGATTTCCGTTCTTTTATCCTATAAAAGAGCGGATTTTTTGTTACAAAATATACTTTAGCAATGTAAACTAACGATAGGTATACTTACAGTTAATATGTTGTACTTTGATGAAAGTAGTAATTAGCTGTCACAGGCTGTTTTATTGTAGGGCAATTCTTGAATTGCCTGTACGATTTGAGTAGAATTTATTTGCGTAATAAACGTAGGGGAGAATAATATCCTCTCGGTATGTAGGTCTGGCTTTAATATTGTGCGATTTATAATTAGCGCATTAATTGGATTTTTAGTTAAAAATTCCGCATGAGCAAACTAGTAGGTTTGTTGACGATAATTCGATAAAATTTGTATTAAATTTTAATTAAAAGCCACGTAGTTTTTGTTTTTGCATTGACTAAAAAATAAACATGTGATATACTAAAGAGTAGAGAGTATTTTGCGCTCTAGTATTTAGTAACAAACAGGAGGTTATACAATGTCGGAAAAATATTCGGGACATGATATTAATTCCGAATACTCAGCTCTTACTGATGACGTCCAAAAATCATTGGATCATTCGGTTTTTGATGATCAAAGTATTACACCCGAAGAATATTATACACCCAAAACGTCGACGACTATTGATACTACGTTGCTATTGCCTCAAGACGCATCTAGCAAAAGTAGAACAAAAACAGGTGGCGTAGCTAAATTTCATAATGTAGAAAGATATTTCCCTTCGGTAAACGAGGGGCTTAGCACAAATCAAGTAGAACAGCGTAAACTAGATGGATTAACTAATCAGGAAACACAAAAAGGTGGAACAACTTATACTACCATCTTTATGAAAAACATCTTTACTTGGTTTAATATCCTAACGTTTGCAGTTGCGATTGCGTTATTGGTAGTAAATTTTGTAGAAAATATTGCAAAGTGCGCATTCTTAATAATAGTTCTTATTAACCTCGCGATAGGTATTATTCAAGAAATCAAAGCAAAAAAGACGGTCGACAAGCTGACGTTAATGACAGCCCCGACAGCTATGGTAATACGTAACGGCATGAAAGTTACAGTCCCTGTAACGGACATTGTTCTTGATGATATTGTGTATTTAGAGCTTGGAAAACAAGTTTGCGCCGATTGTGTCGTTGTAAAGGGTGAGTGTGAGGCAAACGAGTCTATGCTTACGGGCGAAAGCGTTCCCGTAAAAAAGAAGTCGGGAGAACCATTGTATTCAGGTTCGTTTGTGTCTAGCGGAAACTGTTATGCGAGAGTTGTTAGAGTGGGCGATGCTAATTATGTTGCTCGTCTTGCATCTAAGGCTAAAAAACATAAAAAACCCAAGAGCGAACTTAGAAATTCAATTGCCGCAATTATCAAGGGCGTATCGGTTGTTATTATTCCCGTTGCAATCTTTATGATTATTTTAGGCGTAGCGAAGATGGATCTTAACAGTACCGTTCAACAAACTGCAGGAGCTATTATTGGAATGATTCCTTCGGGAATGTTCTTACTTACGTCTATTGCCCTTGCAGTGTCAGTTGTAAAACTTGGAAAACGCAATACAATGGTAAAAGATTTGTACTGCATCGAAATGCTTGCTCGCGTTGATACGTTATGTTTGGATAAAACAGGTACGATAACAGATGGAACTATGCAGGTTCACGAAGTAATCGATTGCAAGAATAATACTGGAGCAAGCGTGGAAACAATTGTTGGTTCTATGCTTAACGCTACTGAAGACAATAACCAGACGGCGATTGCTCTTTCCAATCATTTTGGACGAAATAGAGAGCTTTCGGCAAAAGTGGTTATGCCATTCTCTTCACAAAAGAAGTTGTCCGCCGTAACGTTTGAGGGTTTGGGTACATACTTCTTAGGAGCTCCCGAGTTTATACTAAAAGACGTAGGAGTGAAGGGGCAAAAGATAATTAATGATAACGCAAAGAATGGTTATAGAGTAATTATGCTTGCACATTCACCTTTAGAGATTAAGGATGATAAGTTGCCTGCAACGCGTAAGGCTGTTGCGTATATTGTTATTGAAGACCATATCCGTCCTGAAGCTATCGATACAATCAAATGGTTTAAGGAAAATAGAGTTGCTGTAAAAGTTATTTCGGGCGACAATCCCATGACGGTAAGTGAAGTTGCAAAGCGTGTGGGAGTAGAGAATGCTGAGAAATATATTTCGCTAGACGGGTTATCTAACGACGAAGTAAGAGAAGCGGCAAACCGCTATACCGTTTTTGGTAGAGTAAGCCCTGAGCAAAAGAGAATACTTGTCAAAGCAATGAAAGCTAAAGGACATACCGTTGCAATGACGGGAGATGGAGTAAACGATATCCTTGCGCTAAGGGAAGCGGATTGCTCGGTTGCTATGGCGTCTGGAAGCGAGGCTGCAAGAAATGTAAGCCACTTAGTTTTGATGGACTCCAACTTCTCGTCCATGCCCGAAGTTGTAAAAGAAGGCAGAAGAGTTATTAACAACATTCAAAATTCGGCCTCTTTATATCTTATGAAAACGTTTATGAGCGCGGTGTTGTCGGTGTTATCGGTAATATTCTTATACTGCGGTGTTAGCAACGATTTATACTTTTTCGACACGTCCAACCTGTTGCCGTTGGAAATGTGCATAATAGGTTTACCGTCGGTTTTACTGGCGTTCCAACCCAACAAAGACCTCGTCGAGGGGCATTTTATGGCAAACGTGTTCAAAAAATGCATACCAGGAGGAGTTGCGCTTGTTGTTGCGGTACTTGCCGTATACTTGTACGATCGCTTGGGTGGAGCTAGCGGATTGAGTATGGGTGCGCTAAGCGTAAGTCAGCCAGGCGAGTATAAAACTATGCTTATAGGAGCGGTAGTGTATACAGGCTTTATGGCGCTTTTGGTGGTATGTTCGCCGTTTGATAAGTATAGAGGTGTAGTATGTTTGATAACTTTCTTTATTGCAACGTTGTGTCTAACGGGTATTGTTGCATTAATTAATCTTATTGGAATAGAGCAATTCCAGTTCTTTGGAAAAGGCGTAGTGATGTTGTTTAATTTGGAATTCCAGTACATTACGTTCCTTATATCCATTATTTGTATAAATTACTTCGTAATCTCAGGAATGACGAAGTTAGTAAATAGTATTAAACCAAAAAACAAAGGAGATAAATCAAATGGAAATCAGCCAGCTTAAAAAGAAGTTCGTTGAAATTTATGGTGGGGATGAGAGTGATATTCGCGTATTCTCTGCCGCAGGCCGTGTAAACCTCATTGGTGAACACATTGACTACTGTGGAGGAAAAGTTTTCCCCGCTGCGCTCAACCTTCGTACTGCAATTGTTGCAAGAAAGAATGGTAGCGATAAAATACGTCTTACAGCAACAACTGTTGATGATAAGGTAACTCTTGATATTAATACGCTCGACGCGTACAAAGATCTTAAGTGGGGCGATTACCAGGCTGGTGTTGCTTACGTAATGCAACAAAAGGGCTATAAAATTGTAGGTTGCGACCTTTTGTATGATACCACAGTTCCCTTCGGTAGCGGACTTTCTTCTTCCGCTTCTATCGAAGTTGCAACCGCTATGCTCTTCTCTACTTTCTCTAAAGAAGAGGGAGTAAAGGACGTAGACCTTGTACAGCTTGCAGTTCTTTCTCAGCTTTCCGAGAATACATACAATGGCGTTAACTGTGGAATTATGGACCAGTTTGCTTCTTCTCTTGGAAAAAAGGACATGGCAATTCTTCTCGATTGCAAGACCTTGGATTATAAGTACACACCCTTAAAGCTTGGCGATTATTCTATGGTAATTGCAAACTGCAATAAAAAGCGTTCGTTGCAAGATTCTAAGTATAACGAAAGACGTGGTGAGGTAGAGGAAGCTCTTGCAATTCTTCAAACAGCTCTCCCCTCAGTTACATGCCTTGCTGAAATCACCCCCGAACAGTTTGACAAGAACTGCCACCTTTTAGAGGGTAAGGGTAGAATTCTGGACAGAGCTAAGCACGTTGTTTACGAGTGTGATAGAGTACTTAAGAGTGTTAAGGCGTTAGAAGAAGGCAAGATCGAAGAGTTTGGCGAGCTTCTCAATCAATCTCATTACAGCCTCCGCGACTTGTATGAGGTTACAGGTAAGGAGCTTGACGCACTTACCAAGTATTCCAGAGCATTTGACGGATGTATCGGTTCTCGTATGACGGGTGCAGGCTTTGGAGGTTGTACAATCTCTATCGTTAAGAGCGACAAGGTAGACGAGTTTATCAAGTACGTTAACGAAAACTACGCAAAGGAAATCGGATACGAAGCATCTTTCTATAAGACCAGCGTAGAAAACGGAGCTCAGGAAATCTAAACTAATTAATAATAAAAATACAGTTTATGACAAATTTGGGTTGTAAGCTGTATTTTTTATTATAAAAATCCATTTCTAAATTTTAAAATTCTCTAGAAGGGCACATAAATATTGCGATTATTAGGTCGTTTTGTCGATTTGGGTTAAAAACAGATTAAAATATCCGTGTGAGAGCTAATTTAATTTGACAGCTTAATAAATATAAAGTACAATAATAATATATTTATAAATAAATATATTAAAAACTATGTAACATCCTATTAGGATAGCATTTATTAATGCAAGGAGTATTATGAAAGATAACAACGATTTTGATCTGTCAACGGAAGATATCTTATCAGATGACGACGGCTTTACGGTGTTGGAAGAAACTCCGGAGAAAAAGAAAAAAGGAAAGCCTGAAAAAGTAAGGCAGGAAAAGAAGCCTAAAAGCGAAAAGCGCGAAAAAGCGGAAAAGCGCGAAAAAGCGGAGAAGCGCGAAAAAGCGAAGAAGCGCGATCACGGCTTGAGAGAAAGCGACGAGGCTGACAACGAAAAAGAAAAACCAAAAAGCAAGGAAAAACCCGAGCGCAAAAGATATAAAAAGAGCGGAGGTTGTCTTGGTTGCTTTACGGGAATTATAGCGACAATTATTTGCACGTTTTGTTTGATTGTGTTCGGAGGATGTTTTCTTCTGGACAGATTTTTGATTGTAAATTACGGATTATCACTAAATGAATGTTTTTCGTTGTTATCTGCAGTATGGAACGTTGATGAGAGTAAAGTAATTACCGAAGGAAAAGCAACTGAGGCGGATAGAGAAGAGTTTTATTCCGAACTTGCTGATAGTATGTTTATTAAGGACGATACTATTGACTCATTTGTGGATACGGCGGTGGACGAATACGTTGTGCCTATTGTTTCCGATGCTTTGGGGAATAGCGAAAAGGAGTCTAGCACGTTGCCGTTGTTTTCGTCAAACCAAGGTCGCGAGTGGGAAGAGTTTTTGAAAAACCTAACCGACGAAGGTCTTGTAGATAAGGAGAAGATTGAGGCATATTTTAAAGATACGCGACCTGCTGAAATTAAGTATGAAAATGATTACGTGCTTAAACTGAAAGGTAAAGGAATGGTTTCTACCATTGATTACGTGATAAATCGCGCGCTCAAGTCTAATCCAGACACTCAAAAACTTGCGGGAACGTTTGGCATAAGTCAAATCAAGTTCCAATCTACGAATGGTAAAAAAGTTAACGTTGTTTTAGACGTAAAGCTCCAAAAAGCAGTTATTGCATTTATGGAATCGCCGATGTTCGAAAAGTACGTTACCGAATCTGCAATCCGCGAAAATAAGGGATTGATAAGACAGTTTGTAGGTTTGTTGCCCACTCAAATATTAATTCCGATAGATGTTAATATAGACGAAACGGTTACCGTTGACGTAGGTCTTAACAATCTCTCTAAAGGTCAAGTTAATAAATGGCTCGAGTTTATAAAAAAATCTATGGGCTTTGACGTAAAAGGCGCGCTCAACGAAGCTGTAAATAACGCATATAAAAACGCAAGAAATTCGTTAATCAAGTACGTAGATATTGAGCAATTGATTTTAGATGGATATCTGAAAGTCGATTTATATGATATAGCATCTATTGTTCTTAACGAACAAATGGGGCTTAGTGGCGACAAAGCGTTAAACAAGGTGGAAGCGTTTACAACCGTAAGCAACGTTTTGTATGCAAATATGGAAGTTAACGGTAACGGAATCGCAACGATTTTGGAACAAAATGCGCCTGCATTTGCAAACGCTGATTGGAAGCAAAAAGCTGAATCTGATTTTATAGATTGGCTTGCAACAAACGTTGCCTTTGATAAAAAGTATACTTTAGACGATGTTATGCAAAAGTTTAAGGACCAAACTGGAAAGTTGGTTGTACCCTCGCAGTTTACGTCGTTTTTGGAGTTTATAGATGCGGAATACCTGCGTAAAGGAACTGCTTTCCTCAAAAAAGGTATGACGTTTGACGATAGATTTATAGCTTATATTTTCGAAGACTATAAACAGGAAATTTTTGAGTCGGCAGGCTATGGAAAACTAGCAAGCGTGCTTACTTTGCAGTACGTTTCTATATCTACAAGTATAGTTGATGGTATTGAACGCCATTTCTTATCACTAGGACTTAGTTCTAAAACTAGTGAGCTGTGTAATGCTTTGGGTTATGGCGAATTTGATTTTATATCCGCATTTATAGGAAGCGAAGAATTTTTATGCGTTACGGCGGATATTACTCTTGATAAGGCAATAGAGAGAATTCCAACTACCTTAATGCTAAATGGTTTGTCCGCTCAACAAACGTCGGATATTTTTGCGACCATAAAAAAGATTACCGGTTACGACATTATGGGGGATTTGATTGATAAAAACCTCGACAAGTTTGTAGACGTACTCACTGATTATTCAAATAGTAAATATTCTCTTGGGTTTGAAGTGAAGACAAATCCAGACGGAACTAATACGGGAATGCTTATTTTGCCCTCAATGAAGGATATTTTACAGCAAATCCTTGTTGATACTGGCAATAAGACGTTAAATGCCGAAGAAATAATTGATGCGGTTGGCGTTTTACTTTCCTCCATGCCATCTACCGATAACTATCTAGCGTCGCTTGCTGATACTTCTATCGCACTCACAGGCAAGGAAGATTCGTTTGAAAGCTATGACGAGGTTGTAACAAAAGCACTTTTAGGAAAGTATTTCTTGGAAGAAGAGAATAATTTGGAGGAGATTTTAGAAATTATCTTTAAGGCAATACAAGAAGATAGCACGGCTTTAGACGAGTTAATTGGAACAGACGAAAAGGCTGGACGTATTAAAATTACTTCTGCATATTTTAACAATAATCCCACGTTAAAAAGTACGCAACCCGTAATAGACGGACATACGCTAGCGCACGTGCTTAATAAATCAAAAGCATTCTTTACAGATTTTCTTGGAGCGGAATCCGCTAAGTTCATAGAGATTGTTGATATTAGAGATATTGCAATTGGGGATGGATATTTGAGTTTGACTGTTGCTTCTACGCCTGCAAAACTTCTCAATCTTGAGCAAATGCAATCGCTAGATATGTACGTTAAAAAGTTTATCTATAATGTTTTTGGCGGAGAAAATGCGGATGTTACAGTAACGCTTAAGATAAACGTTGCTGATAACGCGGACAAAGTAAAGATTCGCGTTCAGAATATGAGCGAAGAAAATATGCAAGGTATTTTTGATTTGCTAAAATCTTTTGGTGTAACAGTGTTCGATTTTAATGATGAGAACAATATGTTCGTAAAGCTTGCCGATCAAGTTGCAAGTTTTGTAAATCAATACGCAACGATAGAGGGAAGCAAAGCGACTCTTCCTTCCGTGTTTGGACTAATTAATCAAGTTTTGGGCAACGATCAGCTTACTGAAGAGGCAATGTATAACGCAGTTCGTTCGCTTATGGTAAGCAATGCAAATACTTCCGATTATAACGACGTTTTATTGGAAGCAAACGAGGCTTTAACGGGAAATAACGAAAGCGGTTATATTTACGACGAACTTGTTGCTATTTATGCAGAAAAGAAGTATCTTATGAAGGACGGAAAGAATATCGGCGACCTTCTTAGCGTTATTGCAAGTGCTGGCGAAGACGTTGTGGACGCGCTTACAAACGAAGACAGTGGAGTGATTGATTTTACACGCTTAGCGTTTGCGGAATACTTTAATAACATTGCTCCCACCCACGAGCAAAGCTATCCGATAATCGATTCACATTCGCTTGCATTTATCTTTGATTCCTATAAAGAAACTCTTGCTTCCGTAATGGGATTAGATGCGACGTCAACCGATTTATTGAATATGGTTCAAATTGCCGATATAACAGTAAATGACGGCGTTTTGACGATACGTATTGTACTAAACGTGTCAGAGCTAACCGAAAGCATGGCACAAGGCGACGGAGTAAGCGTTGGAAAATTCTTTAATATTATAGAGGAAGGAAAAGAGATAGTGTCCGTTTCGCTTTCTATTGGACTTGATAATGACATTACCGCTCTTGTTGTAAATGATATGAGTGATAAAGAAGTAGAAGATATCAACATGCTCTTGAAAGTGTTTGGAATAAAGTACTTCGATATGACTGATGTCAATAATCCGCTAGTAGGAATACTTAAAGAAGCAAAGGCGGTTGTCAACGAGTATATGCCGTATAGTAGCGAAGATAAGATCTTTAAGATGAAATCTATCTTTGATTTTGTTGCGGAGAATGCTGATTTTGATGGTAAAAAGATATCCAGCATTGACGGATACACTCTCGTTCGCTCGTTTACAACTTATGACGATAGCTTGGTAAGAGAAGAGAATAATACTCAGTATAAAAGTGAGCTTAACACGTTAGTTAAAGAACATTACGCCATTGAAAACGGTTTTGACACTGTGGAAAAACTAGTAGGCGGTGGTGGATTTAGTATGGACGAGTTGGATTTTGATGCCGAAATATTTAGAAATAGCAATCGTTCGTACGTAAATTCGTTTATTTACGAGGATATTTATCTAGCTTCGTTCATAAATGATTTGGAATTGATCGAGCAGGATGGTGGATTTAAGTTAAATAGAGTGGAAGTTTTACAAAAGGATAAAATCAAAGTTAATCTTCTTGTTGAACTAGAGTCCGCAGTTTCGGGAGATTTTGGAATAATGTCCAAGATTTTACCACCTCAGTTGTCCATAATTGTTCCAATGAGTTTTGCAGATGCTGATCACGGCGCATGGAGCATTGACGGAATGAGAGATCAAGACGACGTAATAAGAATTTTCAAAGACGTAATGTCTATTGATTTGGAAAACATTATTACAGAGCAACGTGATAGCTTTATTTCTACCGCAAAAGACGATATTAGCGCGCATGGTATGAGCTTTGACGTAGATGGTGAAAAAGCAGGATTGCTTATGCCTTCTATTTGCGAGCTTTACTCTAAAGAAAAAGAAGGAGTAAGTGAGCAAGACGCAATTTATCTTTTTGATAATCTTGTTTGCTATAAAGAGATAGAGCATTCTATATTTACCGAAGAGTATACCGAAGCGGATGCTAAGACCGAGTTTATGGATATTATGTCAAAGTATTACCATATCAAGGATAAATATAGCGGAAAAGCTAAACACGTATATAGCAATGGGGTTGAGGTTGTGGAGAACGTAACCGATCTTGAAGTAAGTTTTGAGATAGTGCTTGCATCCTTTGGTTTCTACGTTCACAATTACGAGGGTTACGTGATTGAAACTAAAGAGCTTATGGATATAGATGATGCGTCTATTCTCAATAATAGTGAGGCAATGTCTTATCTTACTAACGACGTGTTGTTTAAGAACGAAATAGTAACTTTGTGGATAGACAAAATCGGTTTTTCCGAGCAGTTCGATTTGGAAAAAATTCAGGTTATCGACAACGATAAGATATCTATCACCGGCTTTATTAGTATGAGCGATCATCTTGGCGATAACGTTTGTCAAACCGCAAAATCGCTCATGTGTGAAAACTTAAATGTTACGATGAAGATTGATCTTAGCAACGGCAATTTGATTGATTATTACGTAGAAGACCTTGCAGGCGACGTGGATGGTAATTTTGAGGGAATCGATGACAATTACTCTAAGACGAAAAAGCTTGTGGAAATTGTTCAAAAACTAGACGATTCTTTGGATGTAAACGATGAGATGTTTGCTCAGTACGCTAAGGATATAGCTACTAGTGTAAACGATATGTTAGATACGATTGTCGGAATAGATCCGTACAAGGCGCAAAGCGGTGATACTACCGAGCAAAAGGCAAAAACCGTTTATTATGCTTCCACTGAAATTCCTGAAGAGCTTGTAGAGTTTGGCACAAATTGTGGATTCTTGTTGCCCGACGGCGCGTCCTACGCGTACAAGAATTGTACAGACTTTAGAAATATGTTTGATACATATTATCCTCATATGTAATAAGTAATAACCCACTGCATAAGACTGTTGATTGGTTTAGTTGCAGTGGGTTTTATTTTGCATGCTAAAAGAACTAAAAAGTTAATAAATGTGTTATAAACGTTTTACCTTTGTTTTTTTATGTGATATAATTTAGTTATGATACTACAAGAAGTTGTTTTGAATAATTTTAGAAATTACACGTTACAAACCGTACGCCTAAGCGAGGGAACTAACGTGTTTTTCGGCAACAACGCGCAAGGAAAAACCAATTTTTTGGAGAGTGTGCGCTATATGAGTATCGGCAAGAGCATGCGCACAAGCAGAGAAAAAGAGCTTATTAAGTGGAATGAGGACTGCGCAAGAGTTAAAGCTACTGTTCAAAACGGAAATGTTACAAAGCGTTTGGATATAATTTTGCCTCAGCAAAAGAGCAAAACAGTAAAGATAAACAGCGTACCTATCACTAAAATGGGTGAGCTTATGGGCGTTGTTGCTACGGTATTATTTTCTCCCGACGAGATAGGAATAATAAAAAACGCGCCTAGCGATAGACGTAGATTTATAGATATTTC
Organism: Clostridiales bacterium; assembly: GCA_015055625.1. Taxonomy (GTDB): domain Bacteria; phylum Bacillota; class Clostridia; order Christensenellales; family Pumilibacteraceae; genus RUG12826. The sequence goes on from SVHU01000007.1 coordinate 47,104, forward strand.
GCTTTGTCAGCTCTCAAAAGCGTATTTTTACGCGCTCAACCGTTATAACAAGATATTGCTTCAAAGAAACACTTTGCTCAAAAGCGGTAGAGCGGACGAAAATTCGCTTGCCGTGTGGGATCTCCAGCTTGTGGGAGAGGGGGCAAGAATAGCAAAAAGCAGAGCAGGTTTTGTTAAAAGATTGGAAAAACTTGCTTGCGATAATCACGCGTACTTGTCTTCTGATAAAGAAAGATTGACCTTGGAATACGAGGGTTTTTCGGGTGAGAGTAACGAGGAAATTTCTCAGAAAATGTTAGATGCGTTAAAGGCGGATAGAGAAAGAGATCTTAAGCAAGGTTATACGCATAGCGGAATACAAACGGATGACTTAAAGGTTTCTGTAAACGGAACTGATATCAGAAAATTCGGATCTCAAGGTCAACAGCGTACCGCTGCGCTTTCGCTAAAAATGGCAGAAGTTGACTTGTATTTTCAGGAAAAAGACGAATATCCAATACTCTTGTTAGACGACGTGTTCAGCGAGCTTGATAAAACTCGTCAGGAGCGTCTTTTGCATAAGATACAAGGTATTCAGACCATAATTACGTGCACGCATTTTGAGTTTTCGGATATAGAAAATATACGTTACTTTAAGGTAAATAATGGAACTGTGGAATATATCGAAAACGAGAATTAAATATATTAAAAAAACGATGAGAAGTTGCTTGATAAAAAGCAACTTTTTTCTTTGGAATTTTTTCAAAAGTATTGACAAAATTATATATATGGGGGTATACTTAAAAAAGGGATTTGATTTGCAATAATATGATTGCTGGGGAGGAAATGCCTATGAGCGCAAAGAAGAAAAAGGGAGGAATAGGACGAAGCTTTAAGTATTATAAGCCGGAAATGCCTGTTACCGTTATTTTCTATATATTATTACTGGTATTTACATTGACGCAACAACTTGTAAATCAAGCTACACAGCTTGTTTTGGACAAGGTTTTTACGCCTATGCTTGGCGGTGAGGTAAAAGAAGGAAGTTCGAGCGTATTCTATTTTTTGATAGAGGGTTTTGAGCCTAATGATTATACGGGAATATTGCTTACGTTAACGTTTACGATAGTGGTAGTATGTTTTATAAACTATCTTGCGCATTACGTTCGTTGGAATTTGTACCACAACTCAATGTTCAAAGCAATGACGCGCAACTCCTCGGCAGGTTTTAGACACTTTTTAGACCAAGCCCCGTCTGTTGTGGATAGATATAAATCGGGCGAAATCTTTAATTTCCTTAACGGCGACGTTGAAAGCGTAAGAAGACTATATCTTGTATTTACTCCCCATCTTATAGAGCGTGTAATATCCATTTTAATTGGCGTATATTTTATTATGCGTATCAATCTTTACATAGCAATTCCGCCCATGATCGTGGGAATTGTCGCCTTTTTTACGGCAAAGGAATTTAATAAGCGCACACGTAAAAAGTTTGACGAAATAAGAAATTCTAACGCAAACTTAAACACTTGTATTCAAGAAAATATAAATGGAGTAAGAGTTGTTCGTTCTTTTGCAACCGAAAAGGACGAGATGAAAAAGTTTGATAAAAGGAGCACCGATTTTAGAGATAAGCACGTAGAGCTTGCTAAACTTCAGGGTAAGTTCGGTATCGCGTTTGCAGTAATCGGCCTTATGGTAAACCTGTTAAGCATCGTTTTGGGTGTGCTTGTAGCAAACCTTGGCGGAGGAATGACGGTAGGCGAGTTTAACCTTTTCATAACCAATGCAAGCGCTATAAATATGCAAATAATAATGCTTGCAAATATGGTTGGAAATCTTCAAAATTCATTGGTTGGAGGCAATAGACAGCTTGACTTTATTGATGAGCCTTTGGGGATAGATAACGTGCAAAATCCCGAAAAGGTGGGCGATAAACCTAATCTTGAGTTTAAGGACGTATCGCTAACTTTGCGTGGAAGAAACGTGCTTGATGGTATTAATTTCTCCATACCGTATGGCTCTAAAGTGGGCATAATGGGAAAAACTGGAAGCGGAAAAACGCTTATCATGAAACTTATGAACCGCTTTTATGATACGAGCGACGGCGAGTTTTTGATAGACGGAAAGAACGTAAAAGAGTATGACGTAGAAAGCGTAAGAGCGATGAATTCGTACGTTATACAAGACGTGTTCTTATTCTCCGAAACATTGAATTCCAACATTGCATATTTTGATGGAAACGATAAAAATACCGACAAGATAATACATTCGTCAAAAACGGCGTGCGTAGACGATTTTGTAGACTCGCTTTCCGACGGATACGAAACGATTGTAGGAGAGAAAGGTTTAGGACTTTCCGGTGGTCAAAAACAGCGTGTATCCATTGCAAGAGCGCTTTATAAAGACGCGCCCATAATGTTGTTAGACGACTGTACGTCTGCGCTTGACTATGAAACTGAAAAGAAGATTATTGCAAACATTAAAGAGCAGTATCAGGACAAGACGGTAATCATTGCGACGCACAGAGCAACGTCCGTAACGTTCTGCGATACGATAATCTTTTTAGAGGACGGCAAGATTGCCGAGATGGGAAGCCCTGAAGAACTCATTGCAAAACAGGGCAAGTATTACGAAATTCTAACTACGCAAGAAAAGCTTTCCAATGGCGAAACGGAAATGCCTTCCGCGTCAAAAACGGGGGTGTAGTATGGCTAAGAGAAACAGATATTACGAAGACGAGAAAACTCGTAAGATAGACAAAAAAGCAGTAAAACGCGCTCTTAGATTTGCTATTCCGTATAAAGCTCTTATAATAAAGATATTTATCGCAATGTTTATTATGAGCTTTATAGCCTTGCTTCCCACCAGAATACTTGCAATAATCGTAGACAACGTAATAACGGCTAAGGGAATAGAATTTTTCGGCGTGAAAATTGATTGGGTTGCGCTTGCTATTATGCTTGTGGGGGCGTATGCTTTAGCCGAGGGTAGTAATGCGGTGTTTTCGTACTTTAGAACTAAAATGATGGCAAAAGTAGGACACAGCATAGTACACGATATGCGACACGCTGTATACGAGAGATTGCAGTTGCTTGCTTTCGATTATTACGATAGTCGACCAAACGGTAAGATTTTGGTGCGTGCAACAACATATTTAGACGAGCTTGCAACAGTATATTCTTCGGGTGTGGTGTCTATTATTGTAGACGTGTTCAAGATAATTTTTATAGTAGTATGGTTAATGCTGGTTGACTTTTTACTTGCGTTAGTAATTATTGCAAGCGTAATACCGATGATGGTGCTACTTACGGCAATAAGAACCGCAGTTGCAAGACGCAGAAGAAAGTACAGAGAAAAGAACAGTAACCGAACTGCTTACATAGCCGAGAGTATTCAAGGTCAACTGGTAACTAATGCGTTTAACCGTAAAGATAAGAATATGGAAATATTCAAAGACCTTGATAACCAAAGAAGAAAGGCTTGGACGAGAATTTTTAGGGTTAACGAGCTTACAATGCCGGTAATGACGGGTATGTTCAGACTGGGCATAACAGTTGTTTATTGGGTGGCATTCTTCCTTATATCTGGAGGAATTAGCTCCATAACGCCGGGATTGTTGGTGAGTTTCATAAGTTATAGCTCTATGCTTCCTATGCCCCTTAACAACATTTCTTCTCAGCTTCAAGAAGTTATGAACGCCGTGGCAAACCTAGAGAGCGTTATGGATGTGCTTCAAACTGAGCCTACTGTAAAGGATAAGGAAAATGCGGAGGAAATGCCCGAGATTGTGGGTGACGTTAAGTTTGATCACGTGTGCTTTGGATATGAGAAAGGTCAAGTTGTGCTTGCAGACGTAAACTTTGAGGTTCCTGCAGGAAAAACGGTGGCACTCGTTGGGCCTACGGGGTCGGGAAAGACGAGCATAGTAAATCTTATTAATCGCTTTTATAACGTAAATGAGGGAGCGGTACTTATAGACGGTAGAGATATATCCGACTACACGTTATATTCGCTTCGTAGACAAATAGGCGTTATGATGCAAGATAGCTTTATCTTTAGCGGAACGATTATTGAAAATATTCGATACGGAAGACAAGATAAGACGGACGAAGAGTGTATAGAGGCTGCAAAACTTGTGGGAGCTCATGACTTTATTTCCGCGCTTCCCAACGGATATTATACCGAAACGATAGAGCAAGGAGGTAGACTTTCTACCGGTCAGCGTCAGCTTATATCTTTTGCTAGAGTTCTACTCATAGATCCTAAAATTTTAATTTTGGACGAAGCTACCGCGTCTATTGATAGTGAAAGCGAAGAACTTATTCAAAAGGCTTTAGAAGTCGTTTGCAATGGAAGAACAAGCTTTGTTGTGGCGCACAGACTGTCTACGATAAAGAATGCGGATTGTATATTCTATATTTCAAACCACACGATAGCCGAAGCTGGTACACATGAGAGTTTGATGGACGAAAGAGGATTGTATTACGACCTAGTTTCCTCATCTAAAACCAATGTACTAAAATAGTAAAAGAAGAACGTCGTATTAAATAAGATAACGACGTTCTTTTTTACTGCATACGTGTGATTGATTTTTTTACAATAAACGTTTTATAACAGAGTATAAGATATTTGTTTTTAGTCGATAATCAAACTAAAAAAGATACGGGAGTGTAAAACGTGGTAACATATATACTTGGTAATAGTATTAAAAAACGCGCGCAGTTTTCAAAGATTAATAATGAAGAAGAGCTTTACATTGATGATATGCATATAGCGTGCGATATAGTTAGTAAAGGTATTTATTATTATGCAGTAGAGGGTAGACTTTTTAAAAATATGAGAGCGTGTGATTTTGTTGCCTACTCACGCTCGCTTTTCGATGCGCAAGCAACTAATATAAAGCACCTAAAAAGAATAATGAAAGCAGTTGGGTATAATGGGCTAATTAGTAAAAAGCTAAGCAAAGTTAGCGATATCGATTACCTAAAAATATTGGTTGCATCTAAAATAAAAGATACAACCCGTGCTATCTATTTTAATTTGGATGAATGGAAGTATACTGCAAAAAACGCTGAGCGCATGAAAAAACTGTTTAGTGGACTTTCCGAGCTTTCTGTGTTTGCTCTTGTGTCAGATATTAGGTTTGCATCTGGTGGAAACGACGTGCTATATCTTACGTCAGCTCACGATTTAGTTCTTCTAGACGGAGAATTTAGGCGCATAAAAACTAGCAAGCGCAGGGTTCTTTCTATGCTAAAGTGCGAAAATAGCATAACGTAAGAGATGTTTTCTTGGCTATTTATAAAGGGACAGAATATTTTTTGTCTTTTACATACGCGTATTAATTGCGTTGTTTTAAGTTTTGTAGTATAATGTTTGTATGGGACTTAAAATTTGCGTGCTCGGCAGTGGCAGTAAAGGTAACTGCACATGTGTTTGGAGCGAAAAAACAGCATTGCTTATAGACGTTGGACTATCGCTGAGCCGTATTGAAAAATGCCTCAGTCTTTTTGGAATTGATCCGTATTCTATAACGATTTTACTTACCCATACTCACACCGATCATGTTAGTGGATTGGAAAAGTTTGTAAAAAAATACAATAACGAGGTGTACGTTCAGGACGTTTCGTACTATACGCTATTCGATAAATGTAATATATATACGGGAAATGTGTGTAGATTTACTGGATCTGAGTTCTTTGTGGGTGATATTACCGTAGTCCCCGAAAAACTGTCGCACGACGTGCCGTGCGTAGGATATTCGCTTGTATGTAATGGTAAAAAGATATCTTTTGCAACAGATACAGGCAAGCTTACCGACAGGACTGTAACAAGATTTTCGGACGCCGATTTGGTGGTTTTAGAGAGCAATCACGACGAAGATATGCTAAGGAATAGTACCAAGTACAGCGCATTTTTGAAACAGCGTATATTGTCTGATCGTGGTCATTTATCTAATGCAACAGCTTCGGATTGCGCTGTAAAATTAGCAATGAGCGGAGTAAGGCAGTTTATTTTGGCGCATCTTTCTCAAGAAAATAACATCCCCGAGCTTGCTTTTGCAACTGTACGCGATAAGCTTTCTCAGCATGGATATATAGAGGGTAAGGACGTTTGTATTGAGGTTGCGCTTCAAGAAAGAATGAGCGGGCTTTTCGAGATAAAGTGAGGCGCGTATGAAAAAATTCTTTTCCTCTTCCTTGATATGGATTGCGTCTATTGTTTCTATACTTTTAGTTCAATTCGTAGGATCGTTAGTATTACTTGCAGTCCCGCCGTCAGCAGCAATGGCAGTACAATATATCGTTATGGCTTTAGTACAGGTTGCAAACGTTTTGATTGTTGTTACAACCAGAAGAAAGCTTAACTTTGTTTCGCCGTATATGCCTAAACGTCCATCGTTTATAACAGCGGTAAAAAGCGTGGCTTTAGGCGCGCTTACGTTTGTGGGAATGTACCTAGTTTCGCAATACGTATTCGTGTTTTTGGTTTATATTGGCGTTAGAGCGTCATATTTAGATATAAGCGGTTGGTATGTTGTTCTTGCAGTATTAACTACTGTTATACTTGCGCCGATTGGCGAAGAAGCAGTGTTTAGATGTTCTCTAACCTACGGATTTAATTTTGGTAAAACCTACGTTGCAGTAATATTGAGCGCGCTTGCGTTTGCTCTTATGCATATGTCGCCAATGCAAACGTTTTATCAGTTTGCACTTGGCATAGTGCTTGGAATACTTATAGTGCGTACTCAAAACGATGTTTACCCAATTATTGCGCACGCAACTAGCAACTTGTTAGTTATAGTGTTGTCGTTTATTCCTCTTCCAGCTATTCCGTTATGTAATCCTCTTACTGTTATTATTGCTGTGTTAGTACTTGCGTTGTGTGCTATGCTAGTATTAATAATTATGAAAAGTATTCCAAAACGTGAAGAGTGCGTAACGGTCGAAATAGTTAAGGAGAGTAATTCAGAAAGATCATTAGCTATATTTGCGTGTGTTCTAGGCGCGGTAATTTGCCTTGTTTTTTGGATATCCTCATTCTTTTAAGGAGTTAGTATGGAAAAAGTTTCTCAAAACAATAATTTGCTTGAAAGTAAGCAAAAACTCGTGCGCGCAGGCGGTCTTATACTGTTTATAGGCGCGTGTGGCTTATGTGTAGCAAGAATTGTAAGCTATTTTTTATCGATGTACGCTTTTACGTCTGTTGATATAGTTACCGCGGAAATGACGCTTGACGTAATATTTACATTAATGGTGCAAGTCTTGTTTCTTTTAGGTGCGCCTTTTATCGTTTATAAACTGTACTTAAAGGGAAAAACATCTAAATTTCTTAGCGTTTCTAACGTTCGCCCGGTAAGTGTTAAGGTGTGTTTGATTGCAATATTAGTGGGAGTGCTTGCTCCTGTTATGTCTATGCTAATAAATTATATTGTAAACGTTGTTTTTCTTTCTATTGGCATAGCATTACCATCGTCAACAATAATTTTGCCCGAAAATTTTAACTTTGGAGTGTTACTTCTTAATATTCTTCTTACCGCAATCTTACCTGGTATTTGTGAGGAAATCTTTAACCGAGGAATAGTTTTGTCGGGGCTTCGTAGCGTGTTTAGTGATTGGGTTGTAATTCTTTTGGGAGGACTTGTATTCGGACTTTTCCACCAATACATTTTCCAAACCTTCTATACGGCGGCGTTTGGTATGGTGCTTGTTTATATCTCGCTAAAAACAAAATCAATACTTCCTGCAATGATTATACACTTTACAAACAACTTTGTGGCGGTTATCGGCGATTTTGCAACTTTTTATGGATGTGAGTTTTTCTCAATACAAAATTTACTTGCAAAAGTGAATAACGTTATAGCTTTGATTGCACTTCTTATTGTGGGCGTAGCTTTGTTTGGTCTTGCTGTTTATCTTCTTATAAAAGTACACAAGTACGACTCGAATAAAAAATTGATCAATAATCTTATAAAAGAGGGTAAATTCCCTGAGGAAGTAGCAAAAAGCAAACACGTTAACGTAGCAGGTGTTACAGTTTTAGGTGGTCCGCTTGGCGACGTTGTATATTATAAACCAACGTTAAAAGATACTATTTTATATTGGGGAGCATTTGCTGTTGCATTGTTTACAACACTTGTAACGCTTTTTGCGCAGATGATACGATGAAAAAGGTCAATATCGTTTGCGTAGGCAAACTTAAAGAACAGTACCTGAAAGACGGTATAGCGGAGTATACTAAGCGATTGTCGCGTTATGCGTCTGTTGTCGTAAAAGAAATCCCCGATTTTGCAACCGATGACGATACGTGTATTGAAAGGGAAAGCACTCTTATTCTTTCCGCGCTAAAGGGGTACGTGATAGTTTTAGATATAGGCGGTAAACAGCTTACAAGCAAAGAGCTTGCGCAAAGCGTGGATAAAGCTTTTGTAACAAATAGCGAATTAACTTTCGTTATTGGAGGATCTAAGGGATTTGACGATAGAGTAAGACAAAAGGCGAATTTAACGCTGTCTTTTGGCAAGGTAACCTTTCCTCATCAACTTGTCCGCCTGATGTTGTTTGAACAAATATATCGCTCGTTTTGCATAGTGGAAGGAACGCCTTATCACAAATAAAAAAAACGTAAAACTTGCATACGTATGAGTAAAAATCAAACATAAGAGAGGATAGATATGACGGAAACCGAGATAATGCTCGAGTGCATCAAAGAAGCTAAAAAGTGCAAGCGATACGGCGACGTCCCCGTTGGCGCGGTTGTTGTAAAGGACGGCGAGATTATATCACGCGCTCACAACGAAAGAGAGAAGACGAACAGAGCAACAGCGCATGCGGAAGTTTTGGCGATAGACAGGGCGAGCAAAGTGCTTAATAATTGGAATTTGTCGGGTTGTGAGCTTTACGTAACGTTAGAGCCTTGCGTAATGTGTAGCGGAGCGATAATATCTTCGCGTATATCTAAAGTAATATTTGGTGCGTATGACAAGCGTTTTGGCTGTTGCGGAACGCTTTATAACCTGCTTAATGATAGGTTTAATCATAGAGCTCCTACGCATGGTGGCGTTCTTATAAACGAGTGTGAAGCGCTTTTGAAGAGTTTTTTTGGCGAAATAAGAAAAAACAAGGATAAAACGAGTGCTGATAAATAAAAAAATAACGGCTTTAGCCGTCTTTGTCTTGACATTATCGCAATAAAATAATATAATAGTAGTATGGGTAATAAAGTTAGCGGAATCATAATAAAGACTTCTTACGATAAAGTAGGGGATACTTCGGGTATTCAACTTTTTGGTAAGACCATGTTGCAATGGGTTTCACTTGCAGTGCAGGGAACTGTTGCAACCGTTAGTTATAACGAAAAACTTTCCGTACCACTTAATATAAGACCATATCTAGATCCCGAATCTGAATACACGGTAGTACTGTATTCCGACACTCCGCTTATCACGGCTAAAACCGTAGCATTGGCGGTTAAAGATGCTGTCGATAACGGTGCTAACGTTATAAAAATGACTCGGGGTTTTGTTTTTAAAACGGAATTTGTTCAGCGCGTAGACAAAATCTATTCGGTTGACACTCATTATTATGAGGAAGAAGATTTTATTACGGCAGTTTCGTTTAAGCAAATAGCGCTTATAAGCGAAATTATGCGTAATAGAATTTTATCTTACCATATGCGTAACGGCGTTATGATAGAAGACCCCTCGTCTACATTTATCGGAAGCGGAGTTTCTATTGGAAAGGGAGTAAGAATAGCGCCAAACAACATTATTAGTGGAAATACGGTTATAAAAGACAACGTTAGAATTGATGCTGGCAATAATATCGATAGCTGTATCTTAGAAAGCGGTGTGTATATGCTTTCATCTCGCGCAATCCATTCCTTTATCGGAAAAAACACAGAGGTTGGTCCGTACGCGCACATTAGAGAAGATAATGTAATCGGCGAAAACTGCAAAATCGGTGATTTTGTTGAGTTGAAAAAATGCCATATAGGTAACAACTGTAAAATGAGCCATTTATCATATCTTGGTGATGTGATAATGGGACATTATTGTAACGTAGGTGCGGGCGTTGTGTTTGCGAACTACGACGGCAAAAACAAGCACACAACAATGGTAGGGCACGGTGTGTTCATTGGATCTAAAGCCACGATTGTTGCCCCCGTAACTTTATCGGACGGCGCGTTCATAGCGGCAGGTTCTACCATAACAAAGGACGTTTCGACAAAAGCTCTGGCAATCGGAAGAGCAAGACAGGTCGAAAAGCCCGATTGGAAAGGCAATTTGTATCTGACAAACAGACACGAATGATAAATTTTAGTAGCTATTAAATTTGGAGGAATACTCATGATAACACACGGAAACAAAATCAAATTGTTTGCAGGAAACGGCAACAGAGAGCTTGCTCAGGCAATTTCGGACTATCTTAATATACCCTTGGGTGATATGACGGTAGGTCAGTTCTCAGATGGAGAAACTTGCGTTCAGATTGGCGAAACAGTAAGAGGATGCGACGTATTCGTAATTCAGTCTACTTGTTCTCCAGTAAATGATAACCTCATCGAGCTTTTGGTAATTATTGATGCTATGCGTAGAGCAAGTGCAGGAAGAATTACCGCTGTTGTTCCTTACTTTGGCTATGCTCGTCAGGACAGAAAGGCAAGAGCAAGAGATCCTATTACCGCAAAGCTTGTTGCTGACCTTATTACAACGGCAGGTGCAGATAGAGTTCTTACTATGGATCTTCACGCGCCTCAGATTCAGGGCTTCTTTGACGTTCCCACTGATAACCTTTTGGGCGTTTCCGTACTTGCTAAGTACATAAAAGAGCTTGATTTTGCACAAAGCGAAGATCTTATCGTTGTATCTCCCGACGTTGGCTCTGTTGGTAGAGCTCGTCAAATGGCTCAAAAACTTGGCTGTGGACTTGCTATCGTGGACAAGCGTAGACCTAAGCCCAACGTTATGGAAGTTATGAATATCATTGGTGACGTTAAGGGCAAGACTTGTTTGCTAGTTGACGATATGATCGATACTGCAGGAACTATTACTCAGGGTGCTAAGGCCCTTGTTGACGTTGGTGGTGCTAAGGAAGTCTATGCTTGTTGTACACATGGAGTTCTCTCCGGTCCTGCGATTAAGCGTCTTAACGAATCGGTAATCAAAAAACTCTTTATGCTTGATACTATTACTCTTTCAGAAGAAAAGAAGAGTGATAAATTCGAATCTATTTCGGTTGCCGAAATCTTTGCTCAGTCCATTGAATGTATTTTTGCGGACAAGCCATTAAGCCGTCTTTACGAATAAGACTAAAAACTCGGCGAAAACAGCGCCGAGTTTAATTTTTCAAAAACGCTCAAATTTACTAAAAAACCGTATCGTTATGATACGGTTTTTGCTATTATTGAAGTTTTGATGCAGTTTGAGCAACTGGCAAATATTTTTTGTAGTTTTTAATAAACTCATCACATTTTTTCTGTTCCTCTTCGCTTGCAATAAGAGTGCTTTTTTGAGCGGATGCGAAGATTTTGTCAAGAAAAGCAGATAACGTTGTTGAGTTTTGTGTACTATATAAGGCTAAAAGCGCCATTCCCCACGCACCGCCCTCGCTAGATGTAGTCATTACTGTAACGGGTGTTTTCAAGATTGCAGACGTTGCACTTTGACCAACAATTGGCGTTTTATAATATCCGCCGTGAGCTAAAATATTCTTGATTTTTATGCCTTCTTTATCCAGTATATCAACGCCCAAAGCAAGCGTAGCAATCGCTGAATATATTTGTGTTTGCATAAGGTTTGCAAGCGTTAGTTTACCCTCTTGTCCTCTCACTAAAAGCGGAGCGCCTAAGTCCGTTCCTGCCAAGCCTTCACCTGCAAGGAAGTTGTATCCGGACATGCCTCCTACCTTTTCGTCACTTGTAAGAGCGTGATTGAAAAGCTTTGTAAATAACTCGGTTTTGTCCACCTTTACACCAAAGAGTGATAGAGCTTCGTCAAAGACGTTTACCCATGCATTGATTTCGTTCGTGCAGTTGTTGGTGTGGATTATAATTGCAGGGTATCCGTCGGGAGTTGCAATAACGTCTAGTTCTTTATAATAATCTTTGAGCGGTTTTTCAAGCACTATCGTAAGGTTAGCGCTTGTTCCTGAGGATATGTTTCCGCTAAGCGGAGCAACGCAACCTGTTGCAACAATGCCTGTTCCCATATCCCCCTCGGGAGGACAAAAGACAATACCGGGTTGTAAATTTCCCGTAGGATCAAGCCATTTTGCGCCTTCTTCCGTTAGTGTTCCGGCTTCTGCTCCGGCAGGTAAAACAGAGGGGAGCAAATCCTTAAAATTGCCCTCAATGTCATAAGAAGTAAGCAACGTATCGAACTTTTCAAGACGTTCTTGGTCATAATCTAAGCCCGCTAGAGGAAATATACCCGACGCGTCGTTCATTCCTAAAACGCGTTTACCTGTCAATAAGTAGTGAACGTAGCCCGACAGTGTATTAAGATGCGCAATCTTTTTTACGTGTTCTTCGTTGTTTAGAACAGCTTGAAAATATTGAGCAACCGACCAGCGCATAGGAACGTTAAAAGAAAGGAGAGGCGAGAGAATTTCGCTTGCTTTGCTTGCGTTAGTGTTGCGCCAGGTGCGGAAAGGAACTAGCAAATTATCGTCTTTATCAAACGCAAGATGACCGTGCATCATTGCCGAAATTCCAATGCGATCAACAGTGGTTAGCGGTTGTCCGTAGTTTTTTATAAGATTAGCGTAAGCTTCTTGCATGCCGTCTTTTACTGCGCTTAATGGGTACGACCAAAATCCGTCCACAAGCTCGTTTTCCCATTCGCTCACACCGCTTGCAATTACGTTTGCGTTTTCGTCGATAAGTACTGCCTTAATTCTGGTAGAGCCAAGCTCTATTCCTAAAATCTTCATTATTTTTCTCCCTAAAAGTTTTTTTCTTATTATACAATATCTTTAGGAATTTTGCAATATGCAAACGTAAAATAATATCTAAAATTTTAGGAAAAATCAATCAGGATATATCTTTTGTTGTTAGCAATAAAATTAGCAGTGTCAATAAATTTCAAGGCATTTTTTCATCCGGTTTTTTGATTTTTGCATATTTGCGTCTGGTTGCCTCGCCTCCTCTTATGTGGCGAACAGAAAAATTTTCGTCCAGGATTTCTTTTACCTTATAATAAAGCTTAACGTTAGCTTTTTTAAGCCTATCCGTAACGTCTTTATGTACCGTGCTTTTGCTTACGTTAAAAGCCTTTGCCGTTTCTCTAACTGTTGTTTTATACTTTATCAAATATAAAGCTTCTTGTATGCACCGTTCGTTGTAAGTCATATATACACCCCTTAATTTGTATTGGTTATGTATATGACGGAATTTGTTGCGTAATGCAAAATAAAAAGGATTTGTTGAATTTTGTATTGACAAAGTTGCTTAATTAAAGTAAAATAATAGATGTAGAGAAAATTAAGGAGAAAATTTTTATGAAGCTTATTGATTTTAATCCCAACGCGTACCCCTCTCAACCTGATCCGTTTATCCTCAAAGGCGAGAACGGTAAGTTCTACGTTTACTCAACGTCGGTAGACGGAGTAAGAGCGTATGAGTCCGACTCTCTTACCGGTGAGTATAAAGATCTTGGATTTGTGTTTACAATGGAGGGCAAAAAGGAATACTGGGCGCCATCTGTAATTTATACCCACGGCAAGTATTATATGTACGTGTCTTGCATGCCTAAAGATAGCGATGATTGCCACACTGAGGCTATGCACGTAGCCTCGTCCACCTCGCCACAAGGTCCGTTTGTGGATGCTAAACAGCTTATCGAGCCGTTTTCTATCGATTCTCACGTTGTGGAAAACGAGAGCGGACTATTTATTTTCTATTCGATAAACGACTACGACGATCCAAATCGCGCTGGGACTTATATTGTTGTAGATAAAATGCCCACGCCCGAAAGTGTGGAAGGTAATCCTGTAACGGTGCTCAAACCCACGCTCGACGAGGAAATTTTCCAGCGTGACAGATTTAAGAAAGGTCAGCATTGGCATACTTTGGAGGGCGCGTTCTATTTTAGGGAAGGGGATTATCACTATATAATTTATTCTGGTAACTGTTATCAGAACGAGTATTATTATTTAGGTTACGCCGTAGCAAAAACCGCTGAAACAGATCTTACGAAAATTAAGTTTACAAAGTATCCCAACGAGAATACCTATATGCCCCTTATCGCTAAAAACGAGTTTGAAGAGGGGACGGGACATAACAGCGTAATAAAGGAAAACGGTGTTTGGTATGCGGTATATCACGGAAGAGATGCTGTTCCCGATGTTAATCTTTTAAATCTTGAAGAAAAGCGTACTGCAAGAATTTGTAAGCTAATACTTGACGGCGAGAAAATGACTGCCGAAAGATACGAAGATAAGCTGTAAAAAACAAATGAAATTATATATAAAAAGAAGAAGCCAACAATGTTTAGTTGACTTCTTTTTATGCATTGTAATAAAAAATCGTATACGTATCGCAGTTTTTGTTAAATTTTCAAGATGTCCTTAATAATCGGGAGCAAAGCTTTTGCCATATACGAGAATCCTAAATCATTTGGGTGAACTCCGTCTACGGTACATTCTGAGAAAAATTCTCCCTCAAAAATCGTATAGCCATCCACAAAATAAACGTTCTTGTCACCCTCGTTTTTGGCTGTGAGATAGTTGTTGTAAATGACGTCGTGGCGAGGATAGTAATCTTTTCTTCTAGTAAACAAATTACCGGGCGCAGTCATAAAAATTACAGGGGTGGTGGGGTGAGCATTTCTAAACGCTCTAAACAACTTCATATGCGTCTTTTCAATGTGTTCGGCAGATGGTGCGTTGTGATCGTAGTCGCATACGAATATAGATGGATCAAGCGAACAAATGTAATTAATCATTGTGTCTTCAGCTTTAGCATTTCCTGCAAAACCAAGATTAATAAAGTCAACGTTGGTTTTTTTGCATATCATATTGGGATATGAATTTCCCGGTTTGGATGCGCATGCGCCGTGAGTTATGGACGAGCCGTAGTAAAGTATAGGTTTTATGTCTTTGTATGGTGTTGCAAAATCAATGGTTGAGTCGTTTTTAAGCGCAATATATATCTCATTTACTGAATTGTATAAAGGAAAATTAAGAGTGTAGTCGTGCATTTTACCGTCTAAAGTAAGAGATGAAGAGTACCCTTTTGTGGAGTCAGTTGCGCCTGGACGAAAAGAACCACAGTATTCGCAGTTTAAATCTTTATATAAGTCAAAACCACGTTGAGCTAAAATGGTAAAGTGATCTAATGGACCAACGGCATTGTAAACGACTTTAATTGCTATAAACGACGAATTTGTTCTAAATCTTACTCTTCCACCCGACGTGTGCTTGTATAGATTAAAAACTCCTTCCGATACGCTTTGGGCAACATCTTTTGGCATTCTAATAAAAAGTCCTTGTTCTTCGTCAAACGTAATACCATGAATTGTAAACGGCGCATTTTTTACGTCAAACCATACAATATCAGGTTCTGTAATAGTGCTTTCCACCTTAAAGTTTTTATCAATATCTTCAATTTTTATAGAAAGGTTGCTCATCGTTATGCTCCTTGTATAATCTAGTATTAAATTTTCAAGATGTCCTTAATAATCGGGAGCAAAGCTTTTGCCATATACGAGAATCCTAAATCATTTGGGTGAACTCCGTCTACGGTACATTCTGAGAAAAATTCTCCCTCAAAAATCGTATAGCCATCCACAAAATAAACGTTCTTGTCACCCTCGTTTTTGGCTGTGAGATAGTTGTTGTAAATGACGTCGTGGCGAGGATAGTAATCCTTTCTTCTAGTAAACAAATTACCGGGCGCAGTCATAAAAATAACGGGAGTAGTGGGGTGAGCGTGTCTAAACGCTCTAAACAACTTCATGTGCGTCTTTTCAAGGTGTTCGGCAGATGGTGCATTGTGGTCGTAGTCGTATACGAAAATAGACGGATTAAGCGAACAAAGATAGTTTATCATAATATCTTCAGCTCTTGCGCTACCCGAAAAACCGAGGTTTACAAAGTCTACGTTGGTCTTTCTGCAAATCATATATTGATAGCTGTTTCCAGGCTTACTTGCGCACCCGCCTTGAGTTATGGACGAGCCGTAATAAAGTATGGGCGCAATATCTTTATACGGCGATGGCTCGCTGAGTAGCGCGTCCTTTTTTAGCGCGATATATAATTCGTTTACTGGATTATATAGCGGGAAATTGATAGTGTAGTCGTGCATTTGTCCGTCTAGCTCACAAGATGATGAATATCCGTCGGGAGATGGGCGTGGTGGAATAAACGATCCACAATATACACTCTCGTTTTTAATGTCTTTATAAATATCGAAACCTCGGTGTCCAGTTATAGAAAAATGTCCGTATGGTGGCTCTGCTTTATAAACAACTTTTATGCCGAGAAATTTGGAATTTGTTCTAAATCTAACTCTACCACCCGAAGTGTTTTTGCAAAGATATGCAACACCGTCGTTGGTTTTATTCGCAATTTCTTGTGGCATTCTTATAAATAAACCTTGATTGCTATCATACGTAACACCGTGTATTGCAAAAGGCGCGTTTTTTACGTCAAACCAAACAATGTCTGGTTCGGTAATAGTGGTTTCTACCTTAAAATTTTTATCAATAGTACTAAGATCTATTACTTTATCTTTCATTTTAGCCCTCCTGTTTGTCGCATTTTATTGCGTACGTATAGTGAAAAACGCGACATATATTAAAAACGTGATTTTAAAATATATAGACAATTATATGCCTTTTTAGAGATTAAGTCAAGATAAAATGCAAAAAAACTTGAAAACGTATTAACATTTTTTGTTAAAATTTGCACAGTATAAAAGTGTAGTTTAATAATGTGGATAATAGTTTTGGACATAAAAAGCACAAAAAGTCACGTTTTTTATAATACGTAAATATATTTTTTTGCAATTTTTTTAAAAAACCCTTGCAAATTTTAAAAAAATATAGTAGAATATAGTTAATGTTGCAAAAACTAATTTAATAAGGGGAACAATTTATGAAAATCACAGAGACACGAGTAAGACTTGTAAAAAAGGACGATGGAAAGCTTAAGGCTGTTGCTTCAATCACTATTGATGATTGTTTTGTCGTTCATGACGTAAAGATTTTGGAGGGAAACGACGGCGATTATTTTATTGCTATGCCAAGCAAAAAGACTCCCGAGGGTGAATATAAGGATATAGTTCATCCGCTTAATACCGAAACAAGAGAGCAAA
The DNA here is from genome assembly GCA_015055625.1 of Clostridiales bacterium. Taxonomy (GTDB): domain Bacteria; phylum Bacillota; class Clostridia; order Christensenellales; family Pumilibacteraceae; genus RUG12826. Next base: position 64,402 of record SVHU01000007.1, read on the forward strand.
TTAAGGCAGTTGTTCTTGAAGAGTTCAAGAAAGTAAAAGACGCGCCCGTTGCAGAATAAATCGATAATAATTTCAACCGTTACCTATATGAAGGTGGCGGTTGATTTATTTTTTTATAAACTTTCTTTACAATTTATCTTGAATATGCTATACTGTAATAACAGGAGAAACAAATGGAAAAGTTAAAGTATTATGTAGACACATTTAATGCAAACGATGAAGAGGTTTATAAAAACAGTATAGATAATGACCATGTGTACGAGTGGCTAAAAGAAGAAATACCTCTTTTTGAGTGTCCAGACACAGAGGTTGAGAGAGCGTACTATTTCAGGTGGTGGACTTATAGAAAACACGTAAAACAAACGGCAGAGGGATACGTTATTACCGAATTTTTACCAAACGTGCCCTGGAGTGGTAAGTATAACGTAATAAACGCGCCTAACTCTCATCACTTGTATGAGGGAAGGTGGCTAAAAAATGCAGACGCGTATTTGTCTAATTATGCCGAGTTTTTCTTGAAAGAGAGCTCTGCGCATAGTTACAGTTCGTGGTTTATAGATTCTCTTTACGCCTTATCTTCTGTTACGGGAAAGTTTAATTATGGTGATAAATTTTTGGATAAGTTAGTAGCATACTATCAGAAATGGGAAGATGAGCACGGTCTTGATAACGGTGTTTTTTGGTCGATCGACGATAGAGATGCTATGGAATTTTCCATAAGTGGTAGGGATGAAAATTTACAGCCAATGAAAGGTGTTCGCCCCACGCTAAATTCTTATATGTGCGCCGACGCTCTTGCAATATCTAAGTTTGCCTCGCTTTACGGCGATAGTGAAAAAGCTGAAAAGTTTATGAAAAAGCACGTTCAGCTCAAAGACTTTATAAACGATAATTTATGGAAGAATGGCTTTTATCGCGCGTTGCATTACAAAAACGATGACTATAAGGATATTTTGACAAATTATACAGGTGAGGACGTAAAGGAAGAGATTGGGTATATTCCATGGGCGTTTAATATTCCTCAAAAAGGCAGAGAGGATGTATTTAAGCTTTTGTTGGATAAGGATTGTTTTTATACGCCGTACGGTATTGCTTCGGCTCAAATCAATCACGAAAAGTTCTTATACGAAAAGGATCACGAATGTTTGTGGAATGGATACGTTTGGCCGTTTGCAACCTCTCAAACTCTAACCGCGCTAATGAACGTAATTAGAAATTATGGACGCGTCGATTTTTGCGACATGTACTGCGAATTATTGATTCAGTACGCAAAAAGTCATTACCGTATTACGGAAAATGGAACAAAAGTGGATTGGATAGACGAAGTTCGTCATCCTTTGCGCGACGAATGGTCGAGTAGAGAATTACTAAAAGACTGGGGATGGAAAGCGGAAAAGGGTGGATACGAGAGAGGAAAAGACTATAATCATTCTACCTTTTGTGATCTAATAATTAGTGGAATAGTGGGAGTAAATACAACTGGCGACACGCTTAGTGTAAGTCCAATAATTCCTAAATCTTGGGACTGGTTCAAGCTCGAAAATCTAAATTATAGAGGAAAAAGTTATACTGTTATTTACGATAAAGATGGAAGCAAGTATGGCATAGGTAAAGGAATTGTTATAAAAGAGAAATAGTATAGATAACGATTTTACTTTTATAAATATTATGATTGACAAAACGCGAGTAATTCTATATAATATCTAAAGCTTTAAAAGTTGAATAGGAGAGGGAAATGGAAAAGTATAAAATAACGCATCAAGAGCCGTATGCAAGAGAGCCTGTTATCAGGAGAATGAAGGACGGATCGCTTGTGTGTCTGATTCTTACGGGCGGACCTAAAGAGCCAGCTAACGATAACGTTGTAAAAATTATGCGAAGCGAAGATGACGGCAAAACTTGGAGCGAGCCTGAAATTCTCTTTCAGCACGGAGAAAGGGCGTGCTGGGCAACGGAAATTTTTACCGAGTGTGAAAAGCCGTTTGTGATAATTCAAACTTATTACGCGCCCTCAACATATAGAGAAATTCAAGCGCATATTTCCTACTGTTCAGACGACGGTAAAAGTTGGAGTGAGCCTGTATCTTTACCAAGCAACGTACAAAGTTGCTCGGTACGTCAGGGTATAACTATGTCAAACGGCGAATGGTTATTCCCGGTTTATTGGCAAGAATGCCGTACGGGTTTTGATTGGACTGTACCTAAAAACGGCAAAACGGGTGATTGGTTGTTTACTTCTGGCGCTATAATTAGTTCTGATAACGGAAAGAATTTTTATGGGTTTGGTAGAATAGCGTTAGATAACGCGCATATGTGGGAACCAAACGCTGTTGAGCTAGAAGACGGACATATTATTATGTACCTTAGATATTCGGGAGCAGACGCAGGATATTTATATGTCAGCGAAAGCTTTGATTACGGCAGGACTTGGAGCGATCCTGAAAAGACGGATATTCCAAACGCTGAAACTAAGGTTACGCTAGTTAAGATAAACGGCACTGTGGTTATGATAAATAACTTTATCAACAAAGCAGGCTGGGAAAACCGTACTCATCTTGCAATTGCAACGAGTAAGGATGGAAAGAATTTTACAAAGATTATCGACGTGGAAAAAGAGGAAGAGCAATGGTTATATCCTCACGCTTACGTTGATTATAAACAAAAGATAATGTACGTAGCGTATGAAAACGGTAAAACTCATTACCTGAAAAAATACGCATTTGAAGAACTTGGAGTATAAAAGGAAACAGAATGAAGAAAGTAATTATTATAGGTGGCGGAGTTGCAGGTTTTGCAGCGGGAATTTATCTTAGAGCTAACGGCTACGAAACTGAAATTGTAGAAAAGAATGCAGTTGCAGGCGGTGCGTGCATTGGTTGGGAAAGAAGCGGTTGTTATATAGACGGCTGTATACACTGGATGACAGGCGTTAAGGAACACACGCATCTTAACTCGATATGGAAAGACGTAGGCGCGCTTGACGACGGTACGCAAGTTTTTTATCAGGACGATCTGATGCATATGAAATACGGCGACGAAACGCTTGTTTTTTGGAAGGATACTAAAAAACTCGAAAAAGAACTTGTATCGTTTGCGCCCGAAGACGAAAAGGAAATAAAGCGTTTTGTAAAGCTTATTCGTAGATTTCAAAAGGTTAATCCTCCAGCGGTTAAGCCTGTGGAGCTTATGAACTTACTGGATTTACTTAAGATTGCTTTTACTATGGCAGGCGACTATTATTGGGTTGCAAAAACGTCAAAACTATCGTGTAAAGATTATGCAAAGCGCTTTAAGAATAAGCATTTACAAGATTTAATCAGCGATTTTATGGCGCCTCATTATAACCTTATGAGTATGCTTTATATGCTTGGTCATATTTCAGCTGACGACGGCGGAATTCCAGAAGGTGGATCGCTTGAGATGATGAAGCGTATGGAGCGTAAATATTTGGACGTAGGCGGACTTATCCGTAAAGCCTCGCCAGTAGAAAAAGTTCGTATTCAAGATCACAAAGTAGTGGGCGTAAAGCTTAAAAACGGTGAGGAGCTTAACTCGGATTGGGTAATATCTACAACGCCAATAGAGCATTGTCTAAACGATCTTTTAGACGGTAAGTTTGCAGATAAAATCTTTGACGAAAAGTTAGAAAATCAACGCGACTATCCTATCTATACTTTCACAACGGCGGTACTAAAATGTCCTAAGCGCATGCTTAATAAAAATCTTTGGGAAAAGCGTATAGTAGACAAGCCCGTAATAATGGATAGAGCGTACGACCATATCTCGTTTAGAAATTACGCGTATGATCCAACCGTTAAGGGAGCGGACGATTATTGCATAATTCAAGCAACAATCCATAGCGACGACGATATGTATTATTGGTGGAAAAACCACAAAAACAACGGTACGTACAAACAGGAAAAACAGCGTGTAGCAAACGAATTATTAGGTTTTGCAAAAGAGATTTATCCGGATGTTGCTGACGAAATGGAAATTATAGACGTAGTAACGCCTTGTACTTACGAGCGTTATCTTAATTCTCGCCACGGCTCATTCCAGGGGTTGGTTCATACCAAAAGAGGTAAGAGCATAATGCACAACGGAAGAATTAAAGGTCTTAAAAACTTTATCCTTTCCGGTCAGTATACGATACAAAGCGGAGGACTTCCTCCTGCCGTTATGAGCGGAAGATTTGCCGCGCAAAGAATTTGTAGTAGCGACAAAAAGAAGTTTATAGACATTAGTAAAAAGTAAGTCAAAAATACCGAAAACTTAGATACGTATTCTAGTTTTCGGTATTTTTTATGCGTATATTATGCTTTAGTAAAGGAAGAAAATGAGTTGTTGTATGTTTTGCAAATTCATTTAATAGCAACAACAGAACGTTTTTTATGAAGTGAAATTTTTCATTATAACGCATTTTTTAGGTATTGACTTTGCTACAAGGATATGATATAATAGCTATAATATATATTTAAGGAGATAAAAAATGAAGAAAATTATTACACTTTTATTAGCTTGTGTTATGGTTTTTGCGTGTGGCTTGGCTGTTGGTTGCGATCCTTCCCACGAACATGATTTCAGTACTGAATGGTCAAGTGACGGAACTCATCACTGGCACGCATGCAAGGAGTCGGGATGTTTAGAAAAATCCGATTTAGGTCAGCACGACGAGTTAGGTGAAAATCAGTCTTGCTCAGTTTGCGGAAAAGCTAAGGGCTCGGAAGAGGGCGCAGGATCGGAAGTAACCGAAAGCCAATGGGACGTAGCTGTTGCAATTGAAAAATTCAGCAACGTAACAATAACGTATTCTTACACGTCGCCGCAAATGGGTTATACCGAGAGTGAGATGTTGGTTACAAGCGATAAGGTTTATAGAAAAAATTCCAATCCGGCAATGAATGTAGGGTATGTTGGTGCTATGGCGCAACAGCAAAAGGATACCGTTTTGGGCATGTTTATCAATATGATTAAAGAGTATGAATCTTTTACTTTTAATGCCGAAGATGGAACTTACGAATCAATCGGGGAAATAACTTACACGTCAAGCGCAGAAGGTGGGTTGAGCGCAATCGAAAAGATGTCAAATGCAAAGGTTAAGTTTAATAGTGATTACACTATTGCTAGTCTTGCTTGTACTCTTACTGAAACCATTTATATAAATGGAAACTTACTGAATTCTTCAACCTATGAAGATATGGTGTTTAAGTTTAAGAACTTTGGTTCTACTGTAATTGATTTTAAGACGGAAACTCCCTATATTCCACAAGCAAATTACACTCAAGTTAGTGAAGAACAATGGATTTCTTCAATGAAGATAGAAAGCGATTGTGAAGTATTGCAAACTATGACGTTGTTTAACAATGGTGAGTTTTATTACGTAATGGACGATTGTTTCGTTCGCTCAGGCAACGTGATTAAATTTGCAGATTGGTATATGTCTATTGAGGGTGACAAATATTATCAATTCTATTTCGAAACCGATAAGTGGGTTAAAGAAGAATGTAATGAATACGATTATATAAGTAACGCAACGTTCAGAGAGCTTATAAACGCGTTTGACAGCGTAACGTTTGATAACGAAACAGGTCTTTATGTTTGCGAAGAAGTTGTATTAGAAGGTGGCGAAGAAGTTTACAGTAATTTCAAAGCAGGTTTTGTTGATGGAAAATTAGCTTACGTTTACTACGAAGATCTAAGATCAGCGCCTTCGACGAAAGCAGTATTCCAGTGCTATTTCACTTACAAAACTGTTAGCATAGTTCTTCCCTCGGTTACCGAATAACTAAAAATACCGCGCGTTGTTTTTGATGCCGAATAAAAACGATGAAAAAATAGTTGTTATAACGAATAAAAAAAATCGACAAGCCAAAGCTTGCCGATTTTTTTGGTGCCCCAAGGCATTTCAAATCCGAACCCTAAAAGTTTTCAAATGTCAATACGATATGAGTATATTTATTAAAAATAGATATTAAAAACGGCGGATTTTTTAATCCGCCGTTTTACGAGTTTATGCTAATTTTACATCGATTATACAAATTTGTAATCCATCTTTACATTTTATTGTTAATGTTCCATTATCAAAACTAAAATCTTGAAAATGCACATTATAGGCACTGTATTGAAGTGGTATTCCGTTTTTCTTAAAATCTTCTGGGTTGTTAAAGGTAATTTCATATTGTAGATATTTATTTTCCTTAATCATTTTAATTTCACTCCTTTATGCTATTCTAATTCAAAACGAAGTTTTGGATATTGCCCGTCTTGTAAATACCAAATACTTTCATCCCAGCCTAAATTGTTACGTATCCATGTTAAAGATGTAAAGTTTATTATATTACAGGATGTTCCCTCTTTCATATCTAAATCTTGATTTGCAAAACAGTTTTTGTCATCTTGCAACCCGTATCCATTGAAAATTTTAATGCTATTATACCTTTCATAGTCATAGAAGCTATCATAGGATACGGATACTAAACTCGTAGAAGCAATAAAGCTGTTACAAATCTCAGCGGTAATATCAGAACATAAAAAACTCCCAGCTACATCGCCACCAATATAAAGATTGGGCCAATCTACAACAATATTCCCTCCTAGATAACAATTAGTAATTGATACAGAGCCTTCTCCCCAGCCGCAAATGCCTCCTAAATATCCATTGTAACGACCATCAACATCTCCGCAAGTTATTGATATGTCTACGTTACCTTTATAGTAACAATTTTTGATTTCGTTATTTGAATATCCACAAATCATGCCTACAAATACATTTAAATTATAATATGAATTAGAATAAACATCTTGACATTCTATGTTAACTGCGCACGCATTTATTGTACCAGTATTATAAGCTACGATGCCACCAATATACCAATTTAGAGGAAAACCGTTAAAACTATTACCTTCAATAAAATACTCTGTAAACCCTGTTGACAAACAATATTCTATATTACCATTATTTACTTTTGCTATGCCAACCGCTTGACAATAGTATATGTTTTTATTGTTAACATCACTCAATAATTTATTTGTTTTAACATATGAAATATTGCCGTTGTTAGTAGAAAAAATACAATCATTTGCAGTAATCGTATAATCATTGCCCATAAAATAGCCCGTGAAAGGATTGGTACTATCGCCTAACGTAAAGTTAATAGCAATATCGTTTTTAAGTTCATAAGCACCAGCCATATTATACGCTATATTTTGGAATTCCTGGGCAGTACTAATATATGTGCCTGTAAACGACCATTTTGCATAAAGGGTTATATCTCCACTTTCTCCAACGGAAATAGATGATTTTTCTTCAGTAAACGCTTGGTCTAAATACCAACCTTCAAAAATATGATACTCATCATAAGAAGCGTTTATAAAATTAATATTATCTTCAATTGTGTAAGCCGTAGCAATTGCATTACTTTTTGCTCCGCGATAGCCTAAACTGTATGTAATCGTATAAGGAATAGGCGTCCACATTGCATATAAATCAATCGTACCAAACGTTCCTTTGTCAATTTCCGTTATTTTGTTACCGTTTTTGTCTGTCCAACCATTAAACATGTAATGTTCTTTTTCAAGGTTTAAAAGCGTAAATTCGGTAGAAACGGTATAGGTTGTGATATTATCGTGTTCAACTCCCTTCGTAGCGTAATAATTGATAGCGTAAACGATTTCCTCACTGTCATATACTGCATACAAGTTCAAGTCTGACGTAATTGCGTTGTTAAAGTTGTATTCAACGCCATTTTCTTCAATTGACCAATGCGAGAAGGTGTAACGATAACCATTAGAATCTTTTCTTAACGGTGTCCCCGTAGGAACAGTAGCCGAGTTATTCAAAACGATATTTTGGCTACTAAACAATACGCTGTCGTTATAATAGGAAACCAAAGCGCAAACGGTTAAACCAACCGTACCCGTTGCGTTGGTGTAATTATGCGTATCTTCGGGAACAAACGTCCAAGAATACGTTTTATAACCAAGCGTAAGCGTTTGACCGTTATCTAGCGCAATTGTACCTGCCACTTCGGTATCTGCAATAAGCTCTACTGTCGAATATACGTTTAAGGCTTGATTGCAAGATACTTCTTTGATGTACGGCACGGCTTGATTGATTTTAATCGTTGCCGTCATATCTTCAATCAAATGATAGTTATTGCTATCGCCGTTGAACTTTGCCGTTACGTTATAAGTTCCAACGTCCGTTTTGCCGTTACCAACGTAAGATACTTCCACGCCGTTAGGGAGCGTTCCCGTAACTAAAGCGTTCTTCGCCGTTGTATCATAAGTAAACGTTTGATTTTTGAACGAAACGCCACTCATGTCGTAAGTTGCTTTATCAATTATAAGCGAAGCTGTCCAATCGGGAAGTTTGTTATAGTTTTGCGTATCGCCCGTAAAGGTTGCAGTTACATTATAAGTGTTGGCATTAATTTTGCCGTTGTTCGTATAGTTTACGATTACACCGTCGGGAAGGTTGCCCGTAACGTAGATAGACTTCGGCGTGCCGTCATAAGTAAATCTACCGCCAACAAATTGCGCCTTGCTCATATCATAAGTTGCCTTATTGATAGTAAGCATTGCTTGCATATCGTCTATTGCATAATAGTTGATAGAATCGCCCGTAAAGATGGCGGTTACAATGTATTGATTTGCGCTTATCTTATCGTTGTTTTCATACGTTACGGTTACGCCGTCGGGCAGATTATCACTAACGGCAAGAGAGTGGACTTTTCCGTCATAGGTTACCGTTTTGTTTTCAAACGTGATGTTAGACATATCGTAAACAGCTTTTTTAATGGTAAGCACCGCCGTCATATCTTCGGGAACGACGTAGTTTTCCGTTTCGCAGGTAAAGGTAGCCGTTACGTTATAAGTGTTGGCATTAATTTTGCCGTTGTTTACGTAAGAAACGGTCACTTCTTCGGGAAGAGTTCCGCTAATTTCAAGGCTACGTTTCGTGCCGTTATAGGTGAATGTTTTGTTGTCAAATGTAATACCCGAAACAGTTGCCTTGTTAATAATGAGTTTTGCGCTCATATCATTTGGTACAATATAATTTCCGCTTGTATCTGCAAACGAAGCGGTTGCCGTGTATGTGTTTGCATTTACTTTATCATTATTTGTATAAGTTACTTTTACGCAAGCGGGAAGATTGCCGTCAATCGCAAGCGCGTGCGTTTTTGTATCGTAAGTAAACGTTTTATCCGTAAGAGTAATTCCCATTATAGTGGCTTTATTGATTGTAAGCGTTGCCGTCATATTTTGGGGATTTTCATAGTTGCCTGTCGTGTCGGTAAAGGTAGCCGTAACGGTATATGTATCTACATTTGTTTTATCGTTACCCGTATAAGAAACGGAAAGTCCGCTTGGAACGTTTTGAGCTTCGATAGAGTAAGCGTTGCCGTTGTAGGTTACGATTTTATCTGCGAACACAACGCCATCCATATTATAGGTTGCTTTGTTAATCGTAAGCGTTGCCGTTTTATTTGCAGGGTTTTCATAATTACCCGTTGTATCGGTAAACTTCGCAATTACGGTATAAACATCCGCGTTCGTTTTGTCGTTGTTCTCATACGAAACGGTTACACCGTTGGGAAGAGTTCCCGTGATGGCGAGCGAGTGTACATTGCCATCATAAGTTACCGTATCCCCTACAAAAGAAATTCCACTCATATCATAAGTAGCCTTATTGATGGTGAGCGTTGCCGTTTTGTTTTCAATTGCATTATAATTTGTGCTGTCGCCCGTAAAAATAGCGGTTATTGTGTATTCGTCGGCATTTATCTTATTGTTATTTTCGTAAGAAACGCTAACGCCGTTGGGCATACCCGTTGCAAAGATAGAATGGCTTTCACCGTTATAGGTCACCGTTTTATCCGCAAACACAACCGCGCTCATATCATAAGTTGCCTTTACGATATTGAAAAAATAGGAAAGGTCGGTTGCTGTTTCGTCGTTCCATTGATAATTATTTTTATCTTTTAAGGAAACCGTTACGGTGTAATTCCCCGCATTGGTTTGTTTATTTCCACTAATCGTATAAAGGCTATTTTCTGCAAGCTGATACGTTTGTTCGTTGCCGTTATACACAAGCGAAGTGGAATCTTGGGCAGGTTTAGATACGCTTGCTTTATTGATAGTAAGCGTTGCTGTTTTGTCCGCGATAGGCTCGTAGTTTGCGCTATCGCCCGTGAACGTTGCCGTTATCGTATATTCGTCGGCGTTGGTTTGATTATTGCCCGTGTATTCAACGGTCACCCCGTTGGGCAAATTCGTTGCCGTGATAGAATGACTTTCGCCGTTATAGGTCACGGCTTTGTCCGCAAAGACAACGCCACTCATATCATAAGCAGCCTTATTGATAGTAAGCGTTGCCGTCAACTGTAAATCTTCGTGATTTTCTTGGATTATGGTTGCCGTAACGGTATATTCGCCCGCGTTAGTATATGTATTTGCCTTGTCATAGGTAACGCTCGCACCGTTGGGAAGATTGCTAACGGCGAGCGTTTTTTCCGTGCCGTCATAGGTCGTTTCCATGTCTTCAAAGGTTACGTCATTGATGGTATTAAGGCTAAACTTTGCATAAACGGACATATCGCTTGACAGGGGTGCGTCCAATAGGGAATTTGCAGTAAATGGTTTTTCCCATACGTCTTTATCCCAAAACCAACCATCGAAAGAATGATTTTCTTTCGTAGGGTTTTCAGGCAACTGTATAACTTCGTCACCACTCGTATCTATCGTTGCATAAATTTCATTATCAACAACAAAATTAAGTTTGAACTTAATATCCTTTTCTCCACAAGCAGAAAGCCCCAATACGCACATAAGCATAGCGGTAAGAGAGAGAATAAGAGTTAAAAATCTTTTCTTCATATGAAACCTCCAATAATAAATGAATTTTTTGTTTATATTTTTGGCATAGATTATTCTAATCCGTGTAGAAAATTTATAAAAAGTTCATAGGATTTTTATCGAAAGTAATTTTTGCTCTCAATTTTTGCTTCCAAATATAAATATAGTTGACTTTTTCGTTAAGAAGGTTTAAAATAATTACATAGATTAGAATATTCTATGTAGAAAACGGCGAGAGAGTATCTCGCCGTTTTCTTGTTTTTAGCGCGTTTATAATAGGAGTTTTCCAAGCCTATTCATCATTTCCGTTTTGTGTTCAAGCATAGAGTGGGCGTAGCGTTTTAACGTTATCGTTGGGTTTTTATGTCCTAAAATTTCCGATAGCGTTTTAATATCCATTCCGCACTCTAAAGCGCGCGTTGCAAACGTATGACGAAGAGAGTGAAAGCCTTTATGCGGTAATTTCAAACGTTTTAATAATAGTTCAAAACTCTTTTGATAAGAGCGAACCTGCGCACCGTGTACGCGTTTACCACAAACAACGTAGTTTCCGCTTGACGATTTCTTATACTCTCTTAATCGTGAAAGCAGTTGCTTGGGTAAAGGAATAACACGCTCTGAAAAGTCCGTTTTCGGCGTGTCGATTACCTTAACGTATTCGCCGTTTTCCCAACTGTCGTGACAAGATTTAGAAACGGATATAATACCTTTTTGTAAATCAATGTCATCCCAAGTAAGGGAAAGAAGTTCGCCAATACGCAAGCCCGTGTAAAGACAAAGTACCACGCCGAACAATTTATTTTTCTTCTTTTCAAAGATATATTGCTCGATTTTTCGTTGTTCTTCTTTAGAAAAACAATCTACTTGTTTTTCACGCTGTTTAGGGCGAACGATGCCCATCGTAAACTCTTTGTCAGTTACGCCAAGCAAAACTGCGCGCCTAAGTGATGATTTTAGCACGGATATAATGCCGTTTACAGTGTTTGCGGATAAGCCTTTTTCCGATAAATCCACGGTAAAACGTTGCAAAACGGTTGCCGTTAAATCGTTAAGTTCAAACTCTCCGAGCGCGGGGAGTATATGTAGTTCTATTTGCCTTTGATACTTTTTGTACGTTCTTATTTTCGTAGTGGGCTTAACGTACAAAGCAAGCCACTCGTTTAACCAGTTTTTATATTTCAATAATTTTACCTCCTATAATGCATAATTAAAAGCACACTTTTTCGCTTGGCAAAGCATAGTGTGCTATACTTTTTATTAAAATCAATACGTTAGACGGCTAAAATGAAAAACGGCAGGAATATAAATTCCTACCGTTATTATGATTAAAGAGTAAAAGTAAATCCGAACCATTCTACTTTATACAAGTATTTGGTTCGGATTATACTGATTTGGTGCGGTTGACAGGACTTGAACCTGCACGGTGCAATACCACAAGATCCTTAGTCTTGAGCGTCTGCCAGTTCCGCCACAACCGCATAAAGCAATATGTTTCTCACATTTGCCAAGCTATTATACCACAGAGATTGCTAAAAATCAAGGATTTTAAGGGTGAAAAATCAAGAAATTTAAAATTTTTTTATAGCGCCAGGTTTTAGAGATTAAAAAACAAACTATTGTTATAATTTTATTCGTTTTTTTACTAGCATTTGTGTGTTTTAGTGTGATATAATAAAAGACAGATTGAGAAAATCGGTTTTGGGAGGCTAAAATGATAGTAGAACAACGTATTAAGAACTTTGAAAAGCTTGGACTTGGTATGTTTGTGCATTTTGGAATGTATAGCTTGTTTGGTAAGGGCGAATGGCATAAGCACAGCAACAACGTACCCGACGAGGAGTATTTTCCACGTTTTAAGGAGTTTTGCCCCGAAAAAGACTGGGCGGAAAAACTAGTGCAAACGGCAAAGAAGGGCGGATGTAAGTATATTACTATCACTACTCGTCATCACGACGGTTTTTCGTTATACGACACGAAAGAGCTCAATGATTTTAACAGTGTAACTTCGTGTGGCAGAGATATTATAAGAGAGTTTGTCGACGAGTGCAACAAAGCGGGAATTGTACCGTTTTTCTACCATACGTTACTTGATTGGCACGAAGAAAGCTACAAAACCGACTTTAAGAAATATCTCGTTTATCTTAGAAGAAGTATAGAAATTCTATGTACTAATTACGGCAAAATCGGTGGACTTTGGTTTGACGGAATGTGGGATAAATGGGATGAAGATTGGGAAGAAGACGAGCTTTACGGCACTATAAGAAAGCATCAGCCCGACGCTATGATCATTAACAATACCGGACTTTCCTTGCGCGGAAAAACGGGGCACAAAGAGATTGATTGTACCACGTTTGAAAGAGGACGGGTAAACAATATTGATATCAAAGAAAAGTATCTTGCTTGTGAGTGTTGCGAAATTTTTGGTTTGCATTGGGGATATGCTAAAAATGACTTTGCTTACAAGGGCGTAAAGGACGTTATAGAAGAGTTTGTTCAGGCTAGAAAGTATAACGCTAACTATTTGCTTAACGTCGGACCGCTTCCGTCAGGATATCTTCGTCCGCTGGATAAGGCGATGTACGAAACGTTTGGCGAGTGGGTGGAGATTTATAAGGACGCACTTTATAACGTTGAAACCACTTCTGATTTTACCATTAAGGGCGACGAAAGAGATTTTGTGCTAAAAGGTGAAGACGGAGCGTATTATATGTTTTGCCACGGTCTTACAAAGCGCGGTAGCGTAAACGAAACTCTTGAAAATGGAGGAAGAGTAGACAACGTTATAATTACAGATAAAAAGATTAAAGAAATGATTTGGCTGGATAACAGCAAAGACGTAGCTTTTTCAAAGACGGATAACGGGTATATTGCAACGGTAGGTTTGCAATCATACGGCGAGGCGTATGTTGTAAGAGTTGCTAAGATTGTAATAGAAAACTAAATACGTATAGTGGATTTTGTGTAAAATTACCGTAATTGCTTGTTTTTTATAAAGATAAGGAGTTGCGGTTGTTTTTTTGTAAAAAATACAAATTTGTAGTGAATGAGGTATAGAATATTAAAAAAAGATTAAAAATTATTAAAGTTAAAAAAAATACTAAAAAATGATTGTAATACATTAAATAAAAGTGGTATAATTATTTTATGATTATATAAATCACCTATTTATTTTTACACAAGGAGAAATCGCATAACAATGGCTAATTACTTTGATTATCTTTCATGGCGTGGAGATCTTTCGTTTGATAGCGATCCAATCAACGAGATTGACATAACCGCGTTTGCGCTATTGGTCTATCTTGACTATAACGATATTGTTGGCGAAGATGAAGAAATTACTCTGGCACAAGCTGCGGAGCGCTTTATACTTTTGGGCAAAAAGATAGAGCCTTTAGGTCTTATTCTTTCGGCGGATTTTGTAAGACTTTTCAATAGGTTTGCGCACTCTACGCGCTTTGGAAAAGTCAAAATTAAAAATTACGTAGCAGATATTGACTATGAGGAAGATGGTCAGTTTTCCGCCGTGGTTTTCGAAACAGAAAAAAGCCGTATAATAAGTTTTAGCGGAACGGACGATAGCATTGTTGGATGGAAAGAAAGTCTTAGTTTGATGGTTGAGGACGTTATTCCCTCACAAAAAAGAGCAATAGAGTACGTAAAAAACAACGTAAAGCCGGATAAAGTTAATTACATTACAGGTCATTCTAAGGGCGGTAATCTTGCCATGTATTCGTATATGCATTCTGACAAGGATATCAAGGCGCTAATTAAACACGTTTACAGCTTGGACGGTCCTGGAATAATGTATGAGGAGTGGGATAAGGCGGAGTGTAAGTGCATAACCGAAATAATGGGGCAAGACGCCATTGTTGGAAGACTTTTCAGACATTTTGGTAAAACAAAGGTCGTTAACAGCATTGCAAAAGGCGTAAACCAGCACGATCCGTTTACCTGGCAGATAATGGGTAAGCACTTTGTAACAGCCAGACAAACCGAGCAAAGTAGAGAAATTCAACAAGCGTGTGATGAAATTTTAACTTCGCTTTCAAAAGAACAACGCCGTGATTTTATAAGAGTGTTTAACGAAATATTGCAGATGTCTAACATAAAAACTCTTACCGACGTTGAAAAACAAAAGGGAAAAGTGCTTAGAAATTATCTTTCGATAAAGTCGCCCGATAGAAAGATTGTTTATGGATTTTTGAAGAAATTCTTTACCGTCAAGGCTATAAAAAATGCGTTTTGGTCAGGGGTAAAAGAGAATCAGAAAAAAATGAGCGCAAATAAAAACACAGAAAACAAAAAACGCTAATAAGGACAAAATTGCTTTTTTTCCGTTTGGGAATTAAGCAATTTTTTCTTTTAAAAAATTATTGAAAAGCATGCGTACGTGTGGTATAATTTTATTATAAAATAGTATGTTTATTTGGAGGGATTATGATAAAAAAAGAACAACTTGAGTTTTTAGACTGGGAGTTTGGTGTGTTTTTTCATTTTGGAATCAGAACGTTTAATGAAGGACATAAGGATTGGGATATGAAGGATATGGAGCTTTCCTCGTTTAATCCAACATCTTTAGACTGTGAGGATTGGATTAAAACCGCAAGTGATGCTGGCGCAAAATATGCTGTTTTGGTGTGTAAGCATCACGACGGTTTTGCTAATTGGCCGTCGGCATATACGGATTACTCTGTAAAAAATACGCCATGGAAAAATGGCAATGGCGACGTTGTTCTTGATTTTGTAAATGCTTGTAGAAAGTATGATTTTAAGATCGGTTTGTATTATTCTCCCGCGCAGTTTGGTTCAAACAAAATGAACGGCAAGGAGTATGACGATTATTTTATTAATCAAATATCAGAACTTTTAGGAAATTACGGTAAGATAGATTATTTGTGGTTTGACGGTTGCGGAAGCGAAGACCACGAGTACGACACAAAACGTATCGTTGCTAAAATTCGCGAGCTTCAGCCTCAAATTTTAATTTTTAATATGTGGGACCCCGATACAAGGTGGATAGGCAACGAATCGGGACTTGCGCCAATATGTAATAAGTCTGTTGTGTCTGATCTTGACTTTTCCGTACAAACGGAAGAAAAGGAAGAAATAGGCGAGTCTAAGTTTTTGCCGGGCGAATGTGATTGTAGAATGAGGCTTGTAAATTGGTTTTATAGCGATAGCGACGAAGACACGGTAAAGAGCGTGGACGAACTTATGGGGCTTTATATGTATTCGGTAGGTCGTGGCGCTAATTTATTGCTTAATATTGGTCCTGATAGAAGCGGGCTTTTGCCTCAAAAAGACAAGGACGTATTGCTCCAATTCGGTCAAAAAGTAAAAGACACGTTTGCAAATTTACTGGAAGCGGATAGCGAGCAAGTAGGCAATATAACCACGCTAAAATTTGATTTACAAATGGTAAATATTGTTGTTATAGAAGAAGAAATCGACGAAACTGAGATAGAGAGTTTTGAGATAAAAGTTTATCCGTATTCGTACGGAAAGCCCATAACGGTATATAAGGGCGAAACAATCGGACATAAAGCTATTTGTCAGTTTCCGTCGGTCAGAACCAATAAAATAGAAATAGCGTGCGATAAAGATAAGAAGATAAATGCAAAAATCAAATACGTTCCAATTTATTAAAAGAAAGGATGTGCAGAAATGAAAGGGTTTTCATTTGATAAAAACGGATATATTATAGACGGTGTAAGACAGTTTATGATAAGTGGCGAGTTCCACTACTTCAGAGTCCCAAAAGCTGATTGGGAAAGAAGGTTAATTCTTTTTAAAGAAGCTGGTGGAAATACAGTTGCAACCTACGTGCCCTGGTGTGTGCACGAGCAGGTTGAGGGAGAGATATGTTTTGACGATTGTGAAGAACGAGATTTAAGCGACTTTTTGCGACTTTGTGACAAGCTTAATATAAAGGTTATGGTGCGTCCTGGACCGTATCAGTATTCGGAGCTAAGTTACGACGGTTTGCCTGCGTGGCTGTATGAAAACTATCCTGAGGTCAGAGCGGTAACGGAAAACGGTGAGTTTTTTGACTTTCCCGTCTTTTCATATTGTAATCCATTATTTTTGGAAAAGACAAAAAAATATTATGATGCGTTTTGTAAGGTGGTAAAGCCTTTCCTTGTTACAAACGGTGGACCTGTGGTTATGATTCAGCTTGATAACGAACTTACCGGCGTGCATTTGTGGCGAGGCAGTCATGATTATAACGAGGGCGCTATGGAGATTGAGAAAAAGGGTGGAAAATATTCGCAGTTTCTCAAAAACAAGTATACGTATATCGAAAAATTGAACAAAACGTACAATACAAACTATACGGATTTTGACGAAGTAAGACCTCAAAAACCTGTTGGAAGCAGGGAAAGGTGCGCAAATATCAGGGGTGATTATCACGAATATTACCTTCAGCGTTGTGGAGATTTTTGCGAGATTTTGGCAGGATTTTTGCGTGATAACGGCATAATTGATATTGCGCTTTGTCATAACGCCGCATCTTGGAGTAACGTTGCATTGCTCAGTCATCTTAACGATAGGTTTAAGGAAAACTTTGTGTTTGGGGTTGATCAGTATTACGCGCTAAATCCTTTTGCTAGAAGTGTCAATCCCGACAATAGGCATTACGTGCTAAACTATATGTATTCCGCCGACATTCTCAAACAGCTCGGTAACCCATATACTGTTTTCGAAATGCAAGCAGGAACTTACGGTCATATCCCTGCAATCTTAGCTAACGATTTGTATGCGTTATATATGGCAAATCTTGCCGTGGGAATGAAAGGTGTAAACTATTATATTTACACGGGCGGAGGTAATAGCGCTAAGTTTGGCGTGAACTCAGCCGTTTATGATTATAGAGCGTGTATAGGCGCGGACGGTGAGATCAGAGAGAATTATAAGGCGATAAAGAAATTTGGAACTCTTCTTAAAAATAATAAGTGGCTAGTAAGTACGGACAGAGTGTATTCGGTCAATATTGGCTTGGAAAATTGGGAAGCGCGATATAGAGGTCGCGACGGAGGTTCTCAGCTTGAAAACCTTTCGCAGTTCGTAACTTACAGCGTACAGGCAAGTAAGTTTGCTCCCCATTATACCTTGCTCGATTTTGATATTCCCCAAGATAAGCCTTTGATTATATACGGAACTGAAACATTAAGTAGGGAGATACAGGAAAAGATTATCAGCTTTATTCAAGAGGGTGGTAACGTGCTGTTTTATAACGGCGTTGCAAGAAAGGATAGCGACTACTCGCCATGCACGTTGCTTTATGACTTTATTGGCGCAAACATCATAAAAGATCAAAGATATGCGCCTGTGGTTAAAGCGTTTGGTAAAGACGTGTACGGTATCAACTGTAACAGCATTGCCATAGATAGCTACAAAGAGGGCGATAAGCCTGTAATAGTTGGCAAAGATAACGGCAAGGTGGGCGCAATTATGGGAAAGCGCGGTAAGGGAAGCTTTATTCTTTATATAGATAAGTGGATTACCTGCACTATGGATCAAATTGAGCTGTGGGAAGATATGCTTGCTTGCCTTGGCGCAAAGCCTGTTGTAAAAGCTTCTAACCCGTCTGTTATTTGCTCTATCAGATCTGACGGAAATAAATCGGCTTTATTTGTGCTAAATCTACATTCTTGCCCTCAGTCCACCTCTGTTACTGTCTATTTAGAAGGTAAAGAACAAACGATCGACAATCTTAAATTAAAGCCAATGGAAGCAAAAATGATTAAATTATAATCAAAATATGTCGATAAATATACTTCCGTGGAAGTATGTGTCGAAAATATTTTACAAAACTACTTCTAAAGAAGTATAAAATACTGTAAAAGACAATTTATGAAAAGGAGAAGCGTATGAAAGTTTTATTACTAAACGGTAGTCCGCACGCAAACGGAAACACGTCTATTGCGCTAAAGGAAATGATTAAGGAGTTTGAAAAAGAGAATATTCAAACTGAGCTGATAAACGTAGGACAGCTGGCTATTCGTGGATGCATAGGCTGTTATAAGTGCAGAGAGATTGGTAAATGTGTTTTTGACGATATAGTAAACGAGGTTGCAAAAAAGCTGGAGGAAAGCGACGGCTTAGTTGTGGGAAGCCCTGTGTATTACGCAGGAGCAAATGCTACGCTAACTGCTCTATTGACGCGACTTTTTTACAGTAATAGAAGCGACAAACGCATGAAAGTAGGTTGTTCTGTGGTTGTTGCTCGCCGTGGTGGGTTATCTTCTACCTTTGACGAGCTTAATAAGTTCTTTACAATATCGGGCATGCCAATAGCTTCCAGTCAGTATTGGAACAGTGTTCACGGTAGAAATATTGGCGAAGCGGAGCAGGATAAGGAAGGCCTTCAAACAATGCGCGCTCTTGCAAAAAATATGAGCTTTTTAATAAAAAGCATAGCTTTAGGTAAAGAAAAATTTGGTCTTCCCGAAAAAGAACCCCAAATTTCCACTAATTTTATAAGATAAAGAAAAATCCCGTTATACCTTGTGTGGTGTAACGGGATGATTTTTTTTAGTTATGCTCAACCGTAATGAGCTTGCCACGCCTTTTGCTTGCAATGACGTAGTATATAATGTTGAATTTCAATCTTGGGAATATGCCTTCAGTTGGCATACCCATAGTCGCTAAAATAACTTCATAAGGTTTATTTTATAACTTAAGCTAAAACCCAATATTGGATCCAACGTTACGCCGGATTAAAGCATGGGGCCTTGAGCGATCATTGCATCTGCAACCTTAAGGAATCCTGCAACGTTTGCGCCAACAACCAAGTTGCCCTTAGCACCGCACTTTTCAGCAGCGGAAGAAGCTTGCTTATAGATGTTAACCATAATTCCGTGAAGCTTAGCGTCAACCTCTTCAAACGACCAAGAAAGTCTTTGGCTGTTCTGGCTCATTTCGAGAGCGGAGGTAGCAACACCACCAGCGTTAGCAGCTTTTGCAGGAGCGAACATTACGCCGTTCTTTTGGAAGTATTCGATAGCATCGGGATAAGAAGGCATATTTGCGCCCTCACCTACTGCCATTACGCCGTTAGCAACAAGCTTTTTAGCATCTTCGAGATTAACTTCGTTCTGAGTTGCGCAGGGAAGAGCAATGTCAACTTTAGCTTCCCAAACGTTACCAGTTGTGTGGTATTCAGCATTTGGTCTATAATTTTTGTACTCAGCAAGTCTAGCGCGCTTAACTTCCTTAATTTCCTTAATAGCCTTAAGGTCAACGCCGTCCTTGTCGTAAATCCAACCGGTAGAGTCGGACATAGTAACTACTTTTGCGCCCATCTGGGTTGCCTTTTCAGCAGCGTAAATAGCAACGTTACCGGCACCGCTTATAGCAACAGTCTTGCCGTTCCAATCAGTATCAGCGTCCTTAAGCATTTCGGTTACGAAGTAAATAAGACCATAACCGGTTGCTTCTTTTCTTGCCAAAGATCCGCCGTAGGAAAGTCCCTTTCCGGTAAGTACGCCTTCGTAAAGTCCGGTAAATCTCTTGTATGCGCCGTAGAAATAACCTACTTCTCTTGCGCCAACGCCGATATCTCCTGCAGGAACGTCTACGTCTGCGCCAATATACTTATAAAGTTCGGTCATAAAGCTTACGCAAAATCTGAAGATTTCGTTTTCGCTCTTGCCCTTAGGATCGAAGTCAGAACCACCCTTAGCGCCACCGATAGGAAGCGTAGTAAGGCTGTTTTTGAAAATCTGTTCAAAGCCCAAGAACTTCATAATGGAAAGGTTTACCGAGGGGTGAAGACGAAGACCGCCCTTGTAAGGTCCAATTGCGTTGTTGAACTGAACTCTATAACCCTTGTTAACCTGAACGTTTCCGTTGTCGTCAACCCAAGTAACCTTAAACATAATCTGTCTGTCAGGCTCTACCAAGCGCTCCAAAATGCCGTTCTTTTCGTACTTGGGATCGTTGTTAACGATGGGAGCAATACTCTCCAAAACTTCCTTAGCAGCCTGGTGGAATTCGGGCTGGTTAGGGTTTCTTTCGATAACACTCTTAATAACTCTTTCTGTGTATAACATATATGTACCCTCCTTAAGTGGTGCAAAAATTTCCTATACTATTATAAATATAAATAGCGTGTAAGTCAACGATTTTTGAAAAAATTTCTATATTTTTTTTAATTATACGCAAAAATTCGTTAAAACTTTAGGGTAAATAAAATCCGCTTTGAAAAATAGATTCAAAACGGACTTTGGTTTAGTTAATGTTGATTTTTCTGGAGTCTGCAAAATTAAATTCCGCAGTGTAGCAAGCGCTCTTGTCAAAGAGTCTAGAAGCAGTGCGTTCGCCGTATCTTATTCCTATCTCGTCAACAGTAAGATTGCTTGTTATTACAGTAGTCTTGTTTGCAAGCCTACGTTCGTTTATAACGTGGAAAAAGTATTCTACCGTAACGTTCTTAAACATGCTTTCCGAGCCTAAATCGTCGATAATAAGCACGTCACAATCCAGCATGGGAGCAAGGTAAGAAAATTTTGTCGCATCAAAGGTTGTGTGGTATTTTAACATTCTCTCAACAGCCTCAAACGCCGTTAGAAACATTACCGAAAACCCTCTTTGCATAATAGTATTAGCTATGCATGAAGCAAGAAAAGTTTTACCAGTTCCAGGTTTTCCTAATAGCATAACGTTCTTCTTTTTATTGTTTGGGAATTTTTCGCAAAGCGCTTGTAAATTATTTTGGGTGGCAAGGTAGAACTGCGCGTTTTCGCCAAATAACTCAGGCTTACTGTCCGCAAACGAGCGTAGCTCAAACGCTATATCTTCGCTCTTAATTGCAAGCTTTTTTACGCACGAGCAAAGCTTGTTTCCTACAAACGCCGTATCCTTACAAAGCGCGCAAGCATAAGTCGGGTAGATAATATCTGCAAGCCCTAAATCGGATACTTTGCGCTTGATTATTTCTTCATATTCAGCGTATTCTTTATCGTCGCCTTTTATCGCACACGAGCGTTTTTTCTTTTCGAGCAAGAGTAGTTCTTGGTCGCTTTTTATTAGTTCCAAATACGTGCTCTCCGCTCTGTCTAACGCGGTTTGTCTACGCTCTATAATTTGTCGTATTGCTTTTTTATAATCCATTATATTTTCCTTGAATTTGTTTGTTTTTTACCGATTTTACGCAAACGTATCGGTTTTTTCGTTACATATCCTCATACGTTAGACCGCTAAACATCGCGTTAAGCTGTTCGCTTGTATAAGTTTTTTCTACTTTGTTTGCAGTTTTAACGCTCGTGCTTACTGCAGGAGTGGGAGCAAGTTCTTTAGCCTTTTGAACGCTATCCACCTTTTTGTTAAACCACGAAGCAAGCAACGAGTTGATGTAGGCAATCGGGTTTATTGCGCCCTTAGAAAGAGAGGCTGCATATAAAATAAGATCTTTGCTCATCTTCCAGGTTTGCGTCCAGGTGCGGTACGACTCTCTATCTCTTGCAGTTACCGTTCTTGTGGTTCCTGCTTCTGTGAGTATCTCTTTGATAACGTTATCCAGTCTTTCGCCACGTTCGATAACCTCGTTAATGCTATCTACCGTAATTGCGCCCTGACTGTAAAAAGTATTGACTTTTTCGTTCATTCCGTCCAAGGTTTTTACGTTGTGTAAAAAGCAGTACTCGGCAACGCGTTTAAGCGATTCGTCGTTAAAGCCCTTGTTAAGCCAGCCCGAAATATACGTTTCAATTTCGTGGTCGAGCTGTTCGTAGTATACGCCGATAATGCGGTTTATGCTACGTGTAAGGTCATAGATTTTATCCCTGTTTTGTATGTAAGAAGTAATCTCTTCTATGGTAAAGAGGTGGTTTTCATAATACTTGGTTAAAAGCCTGTCAAGACGCGCAAAGGACGTGCCTTTTGCCAACTTTGCAACCTCTATAACAGTGCCCACGGTAAAGCCGTAGTCTTTTGTCCATTTCAAGAACAAATTTCTGTCCTCGTGGTCGGGCGTTTTTCTGCTTCCGAGCGCTTTCATAATTTGCGCCGTTTCCGAGCTATACGCATCGTACTGAGAAAGTTCCTCTTCAATGCGAGCAAAGGTAAGCAAGTTCTTTTCCGCCATACGTTTTGCAACGGCAATAATGTAGCGATAGTTGACGTTATCCCCTTTAAGTCTGATGCAGTACGCAATGATTGCAAGCATAGCTTC
Source organism: Clostridiales bacterium (assembly GCA_015055625.1). GTDB lineage: Bacteria > Bacillota > Clostridia > Christensenellales > Pumilibacteraceae > RUG12826. Next base: position 87,434 of record SVHU01000007.1, read on the forward strand.
AGGCTCTAGGTGGCAGTCTTCAATAACCGAATAGTACTCGTTGTACTCGCTGGGTAAAAACTGACGAGAGGGAAGCATTGCGTGGAGCTGGTTATTAAAGTCTTCGTATTTACTTTTAGAGAACTTTCTAATGGGGGCAGAAGAGTGAACGGGTAAGTATTCTACAAGCAACGGCTCGTCTTCCACAATAAGAACAAGTCCTTGAGTTTCCCAGTACTTAAAAGCCGAGCGAGCGTCGGATTCTGAGATATTAAGGGTTGCGCAAAGCGAAGAAATTGAGGTGTCGGAAGAGGAAGAAAGCGCGTACGAATAACCCAAAAGATACACTTTTACGTAATCTTCCGGGGCAGACGGCATATATTCCGTGATAAAAAGATTATCTAGCGGAATTTTAGTGTGCTTTTCGGTTTGCTGGGATAGTTTTGTGAGCATAAATATTTTCCTCTTATACAAATTTTCGCTTGCATTTTATAGGGTTGGTATTATATAATAACATTATTAGCAAAAATTTTCAAACGTTTTTTAAGCCATTTTTAAATTTTCAACATCTTGTGGTTTCGGTTTAAGTTTGATAACAACATACGGAGGTTATATGAAAATACTTTGCTCGTCAGATTGGCATTTGGGTAAAAAACTCGAAAATAAGCAAAGAATCGATGAACAAAAAGAAGTTCTTCAATGGATTTTGGAAGTTGTCGACGTTGAAAAGCCAGACGTTTTTATCGTTGCTGGCGATATTTATGATACGGCAGTTCCCACAGCGCAAGCGGAAGAACTTTTTTATGATTTTGCGTCAAAAGTAGGCGAGAAAACTCTGTTTGTCGCAATCGCGGGAAATCATGACGATGCATTGAGATTGTCTGTTGCCTCACCTCTTGCAAAAAGGCATAATATTTTGCTTTTTGGCGAGAGCTATATGTCGGTTGATACTGAGAATTTGAGCGCGGATAATAGCGGTTTTACCTACGTTAAGGACGGTGAAAAGTTATGTGTTGCCGTTTTGCCATACCCCTCAGAGCGAGCTTTGGGCGTTATGTACGGAGAAAATTATGAGGATAAGGTAGCTAAAAAAATACAAGAATTGAGCGAACGTTATGAGGAAAACGCGACAAATGTATTTGTTTCGCACTTATTTATGTCGGGAAGTGAAGATAAAACTAGCGACGAAAGAGAGCTGGGAAGCGCAAAGCTTCTTAGCAAGGAAATTTTACCCGATTGTGATTTTGTATTGCTTGGACACGTTCATAAGCCTATGGTTGTATCCCACAAAAAGAACGCGCATTACAGTGGATCGCTTATGCCGTATTCGTTTGACGATGTCACGGACAAGCGTCTTATGATGTTCGACACCAAAGATAAATCGCTCAAAGATATCCTGATTAGCGGGTACAAAAAGTGCGTAAGAAAAGAGGCTGACACGTATGAGCAGGCAATTCAGGTTTTAGACGAGGCAAACGAGTGGGTAGAGTTGCATTATACTGGCGAGCCTCTCACTATGACGCAGGTAGCATCATTACGAAGACATAGCGCGTGCGTTAAAATCGTAGTTGAAAACAAGGCTGTTATTGTCAAAAAAGATAGGAAAGCGCTTAGCGGAAGAGAGTTGTTTATGGAGTTTTATAAAAAGCAAAAGAGCACCGAAGCGCCCGAGCGATTGGTGAACGTTTTTGCCGATTATCTTGCAAAAGCCGAGGAGGGAGAAAATGAAGCCGATTAAACTTAGCATAGAGGGACTTAACAGCTTCATACAAAAGCAAACCATAGATTTTAACGCCTTAGGTGTGGATAATCTGTTTTGCATAAGCGGAAGCACGGGAAGCGGGAAAACAACAATAGTGGACGCCATTATTCTTGCGCTTTATGGAAGCATTAAACGTGGAAGCTTTGACGATATTATTAACCTTAGCTGTCAAAAAGCAGTGGTGGAACTTAATATCGAATTTGAAGACGAAGAATATATAATCGTAAGAGAGCTACGTAGGGGAAAACCTGCAAAGGCTATGGCTTACAAAAAAGACGGTACACCCGTAGCTAACAGCGTAACTGAGCTAAATAAGTTTGTTTTGAATAAAATCGGTTTGGAAAAAGACCAGTTTACCAGGGTTGTAATGCTTCAGCAAGGCGAATTTGATAAGTTTTTGTCTGACAACCGTAACGATAGAATGAAGGTTATTGAAAAGCTAACCGACGTGAGTAAGTACAAAAAGGTAGTAGCGCTGATAAACGAAGACGAACGCAACGCTAAAAACGAGCTTGAAAATATGAAAAACGTGTTAGATTCTTTTTCTGATGTTAGCGACGAGATATTAAACGAGCAACAAAAACAGTTAGAGGTTGTTTTGGCGGAAGAGGTTAGGCTTGCAGATGAAAAGAACGTAAAAAACAAGTTCATACAAGAGATAAAAAAGAAGCTTTTGGAGTATAAAGCGTATGAAGAAAGAGAAGTTAAAATTACAGCTCTAAAAGCCGAGCTTGACGAGATAGAAAAAGAGGTTATTCTTCTTGATAAAGGCAAGGAAAACTCGATAACGTATAGCGAAAAACTTGACAAAACGGTAAAAGAAATAGCCGAAAACGGTAAAAAAAGAGAAGAGATTAGTGTGTATTTTGCGCAAGCAGAGCAGGCTAAAAATATTACCGAAAATATAGAACTTGCGGTAAAAGAATACAAGCAAACCGAAAAAGAAAAAATTGCTAAAGAAGAAGAGATAGAAAAACATCTGTTGACAATAAGTGCAACTAAAGAAAAGTATGGATTTAGCGAGGATAATGCTAAGGAAATAGCGCAAAAAGAGAGCTTAGCATACACTGAACTATATTCCTTATATACCGCTCAGCAAACTCGTAAAAAAACGCTTGCCATAACTCAAAAGGAGTATGATGCGAGCGTGAGAAAGCTTAGTGAAAAGAAAGCAATAACACCCATTACTGAGCGTGGTAAAAACGAAAAAGCCGACGAGTGCGCAAAAGCTAAAGACCGTGTAAAGAATGCGGAAGAAATCTTAGAAAAATTGCGTTCTGATAACGCTTTAGGTATTGTGTTATCTAGCGTTAAAATGGGCGAAAAATGTCCCATATGTGGGAATGTGGTAACTTCACTTTCTCACGTTCAAGAGGGAGGAAGTATTGCGGAGGCGACTGCGCAACTAAAGAGCGCAAAGGACGATTACGAGCGTCTTTTACAAGAGCTTACCAAGCTTGAACAGTCGCACGTTACCGCAATTACCGAATACAATTCTGCGCTAGAGAACGAGGCTAATTTGAAAGCGAGGGTGGAAGAATTAGTAAAGGAAATTGGCGAGGAAATAACTTTAGATAAGGTAAAAGAGAGTGAACAAAGAGCAAAGAGCGCAAAGGAGTTTGAATCTTGCGTTACTATGTTAAATTCACTTAAAGGCATTGTTAAAGACAAGGAAAACGACTTAAAAAAACGCAAGGAAGAGGGTGAAAAACTTCGTAATCAGCAAAAGAATTTGCAACAGTATTTGATAGATAAATGTGGAACGTGCGAGGCAGAGGGAATTAAGAATAAAATTAATATGCTTCGCGAAAAGGATAGCAAACTAGAGCAAGAAAAGAAGGAGATTGAAGAGCTTTTAAGAGAGCTTTCTAACCGCGAAATTAAGCTTAGCGAAAAGAAAAAGAACAAGCAAGAACAATACGAAAATCTTAAAAAGGAGCATACGTATTGCGAAAAAATCGACCAAAGCGCAGTAGAGAGTGCGGAAAATGAACTAAAAAGTATAGAAGACGGTATAATGCGCGCAATATCCGAAAAGTCAGCTTTAGCTACTCGTATTAAAGACGGACAAAGCAGGCTTGAAGTTAAGAAAGAAAAGGAAAAGGAGTACAGCGAAAAGCAAAAGCTGTACGACAATTTAAAGGAGCTTAAAGATATTTTTAAAGGCTCGGCGTTTACTGATTTTGTTGCTGACGCGTTCATTGAAGATATTACCGCGTACGCATCGGAGCAGATGGCTGATCTTTCATCCAATCAGTATTCAATGGAGTACAGAGAAGGGGCATTTTACGTAAACGATTATTGCGGAGATGGTGGAAGTAGAAACGTAACCACATTATCAGGCGGTGAGAAATTTTTAGCGTCGCTTTCGCTTGCAATCGCTATTTCTCGTCGAACGGCACATAGTAGAGATTATGGGTTTTTCTTTATCGATGAGGGTTTTGGAACGCTTGACGAAGCTACGCTTGAAACGGTGTGCGCGTCGCTTGAAAAACTTGCCGATGATACTATGGTGGGAGTAATAACGCACCGTAACGAACTTATTGATAGAATTCCTTCCGTGCTTAAAGTAACTAAAGCAGACGGCGAAAATGGAAGTATTTGCACTCTAAAACTGTAAAACACAAACTAAAGACGAGCGTTCTATTGCCTTTTTAAGAGCGTTCGTTTTTTTTGTTGATGGGAAAATTTTTGATAATAAGTTTGAAAGACGTAATTTTTTGTAAAATTTTGTGTTTTTTTCACGCAAATATCTTATAATTATTATTAAATTTATTTTGTATTTATAAAAGTTTGTGTTATAATATAAAATACAAGAGTATAAAGGAGAATATCGTCTTGACATCAGTTTTCTCAAAAGCGGAAGAAAAATTGGCATTTAAAACGCGTAAAAGAATGCGTATTTTATACTTTACCATTCTTGCTCTTTATGTGTCCGCATTTTTATTTATGATAATTTTCGAACTTGTTATGGTGTTCAACTACCGTAACAGATCGTTTACCGAAATTTTTAAATGGACAGCCGTGGGTATAAGCGTCTTGTTCGGCTGGTTTTCGGTGTTCTTTTGGTGTACGAAATATCACTACACGAAAAAATACGCCTTGATGTTTAAGAATATCAAAGAGGGGCTTAAGGATAAAGGCGAAGGCGTTTTTGCAGGATATACTTTCGAAATCCGTACAAAGGACGGCGTGGAGTTTTATTCTATGAAATTGCGTTGTGAGCCTAAAGACAGACGTTATGAAAGCGTTGTCAGAGAGTTACTCGTATATCGAGAAGTTCCGCCCATTCCATTGGCTTACGGACAAAAAATTAAGTTTATTGCGCACAGTAATATACTTATAGCGTTTGAGGCGGATGATCCTACTAAAAAAGAGGAATTAAGTGAGGAGTAATATGAAAAGAAGCGAAGTTGCAACAAAGTATAAATGGGATTTAGAATCAATCTACAAAACCGATGAGGATTGGGAAAAGGATTTTGCCGACATAAAATCAAGAATGGGTGAATTGTCAGCGTTTGAGGGAAAACTAAACGATATAGATACTGTTAGACGTTTTTTTGTATTGTCCGACGATATTGATTGCAAGCTCTCTCGCTTGTATGCGTATGCGCACATGAGAAAGGACGAAAATTCCGCACTTGCAAAATACGTGGGAATGACGGATAGAGCAATGCAGGTGTATTCCGCGTTTTCTGCCGAAAGCTCTTTTGCTTCTCCAGAGCTTATTTCTAAAAGCGAAGAGTTTTTGCAAGAACTTGCCTCTCATCCTTCGCTTGTCGATTACGACTATTCAATCAAAGAACTGATTCGCAAAAAGAAGCACGTGCTTTCAGATAAAGAAGAAAAGCTTATGTCAATGGCATCCGTTCCTCTTGGTGGATTTAAGGATATTTTCGGCATGGCGGACAACGTTGATCTTCCGCTTGGAACAATAAGTGTGGACGGTAAAAAGGTTCAGCTTACTCACGGAAAGTATTCGCAGTGTTTACAGCATAAAGACCAGAGCGTGAGAGGAAAAGCGTTTAAGACTTACTATAATTCGTATGAAAAACTGCTCAATATTATTTGCTCCACATACGCAGGCTCGGTAAAAAAAGACAACTTCTACGCAAGAGCAAGAGGTTACAACAACTGCTTGGAAATGAAGATGTATAACGAAAACGTGCCTACCGCGGTGTACGATAATTTGCTTGCGTGCGTAAACAAAAATCTCCCCATTCTTCACAAATACGTTGCTTTGCGCAAAAAGGTGCTTGGCTTGGATACGCTCAATATGTACGATATGTACGTTTCCGTAGCTTCTGCCGATATTAGCGTGGAGTTTGAAGAAGCGTTCGAAATTGTTAAAAACGGACTTGCGCCCCTTGGCAAAGAATATAGCGAGCTTTTGCAAACCGCAAAAGACGAAAGATGGATGGACGTTTACGAAACCGAAAATAAAAGAAGCGGAGCGTACAGTAGCGGAAGTTACGGAACTAAACCGTTCGTGCTTTTGAACTACTCTAAAACTACTCACGACGTGTTTACGATAGCTCATGAGCTTGGTCATTCCATTCATTCTTACTATTCCGAAAAGAATCAGCCGTATCCCAAAAGCTCTTATGAGATATTTGTAGCGGAAGTAGCTTCTACTGTAAACGAAGTGCTTTTGCTCAAGCACTTAATATCCAAAGCCGAGGATAAAGAGCTCAAAAAATTCTTGCTTTCGTACTATTTGGATATGTTCAGAACTACGCTTTTCCGACAGACGATGTTTGCCGAGTTTGAGAAAATTGCGCATGACGCTGACGATAACGGTCAGGCGCTTACAGTGGATTATCTGAACGGAGAGTATTACGCGCTCAACAAAAAGTATTACGGAAAATCCGTTCAACACAATAAGCAAATAGCTTTCGAGTGGGCAAGAATACCGCATTTTTACACATCGTTCTACGTTTATAAGTACGCAACCGGAATAACAAGCGCGGTAACAATTGCTAACAATATCCTAAAAGATAAGTCGTACGTGGATAGGTATAAATCATTCTTAAGCGCAGGCTCGTCCGCATCCCCATACGATATTCTGAAGATTACCGGTGTAGATTTAGCTAAGAGCGAACCCTTTGAGGTCGCAATGCAAGAGTTTGCCGATACGTTAGCTCAGTTGGAGGAATTGTATGAAGATTAAAAAAATAATCGTATTGGCGCTATGCCTTATATTATGTGTGCTTTTTACAGGCTGTTCTTCCTCTGTTTCCGTGTATCGAACGGAAGTTACGGACGGAGCGTATACCATTGGCGTGGATATTTACGCATCAAAAATGGATAGGGCAGTACTTGAAAAGAACGGCGCAAACTTAAAAGATTATCTTTATGCGATTGCCGAAGCTTGCGAGGTGAACGAGAACGGCGGAAGCTTCGCGTTGGATGAGGACGCTAATGGAAATATTTACGCAACGCTTGCTATTTCGGTGGACGGAACGTATGTTAAAAACGAGGATTATTCGTATAAGGAAACGACGGGATTTTTCTTTAATACCTACACCATAAGATATAAAAACCCGCTTGATAAGTTCAAAAATGACTACAAGAACGGAAGTAGTGATTTGGTGCTTATGAAGGTTATCTTAGAAGGTAAGGGAAATTTAAAGAGCTTTACGGAATACTTTGGCGTTGATAAGAGCATTGCGGACGATCTCGTACTTAATTTCTTAGTGAAAACTCGTATGCTTTACGAAGCTAACGTTCCCACCGAGTACGTACTTACGCAAAAGTTTTTCAAGTGGAGCACGACAGTTTCTGGCGAAGATGGATACATTGAGTATAGCGTAAAGCGTATAAACTCTTGGGTTTGGTACACTTTAGCAATAATTATCGGACTTGCATTAGTTTTTGTTTTGTGGCTTGTAAGTAAAAAAAGCAAGGCTCAGCCTGTACTTGATGACCGCACAGAGCTCGAACGTATGCGAGTTATGAGTAAAAACGTTCCTCGCAACGCGCGCATAGTTACGCCACCGCCACCCACTCCTAAGGATAGTGAAGTGTTTGAAGAAAGTGGCGCTGAAGTTCGCGATGCTGAGGATGAAAACAAGGACTAGAAATTAAAAAACCGATAAGGGAAAAATATTTTAGCGAAACTGATGAGAAAATTGTTTTAATAAGGACTAGAAAATATTATGACTAACGAACAAATTAGAAACGTAGCGATTATAGCTCACGTAGATCACGGTAAAACCACGCTTGTAGACGCGCTCTTAAAACAGGGCGGAGCATTCAGATCCAATCAGGCGGTAGAAGAGAGAGTTATGGACTCTAACGATATTGAAAAAGAAAGAGGAATAACTATTCTTGCAAAAAATACGTCCGTAAAGTACGGCAACTACAAAATTAATATCGTAGATACCCCTGGACATGCCGACTTTGGCGGAGAGGTAGAACGTATTCTTAAGATGGTAAACGGTGTTGTTTTGGTTGTAGATGCATACGAGGGAACAATGCCTCAAACACGTTTCGTACTTCAAAAGGCATTAGAGCTTAATCATCCTATTGTTGTTGTAGTAAATAAGATAGACAGACCTGACGCAAGACTTGACGAGGTGTGCGATGAAGTGTTGGAGCTTTTAATGGAGCTTAATGCTTCCGATGAACAGCTTGACAGTCCATTCGTATTTTGTAGTGCACGAAACGGCGTGGCATCTACCGAAGCTGGCGTAATGGGAGAAAACCTCATTCCGTTATTTGAGGCTATTGTTCGCCATATACCCGCGCCTAAGGGCGATGCGGAAGCTCCTGTAAAAATGCTTGTAAGCGCACTTGATTACAACGATTTTGTAGGAGCTATTGGTATAGGAAGAATAGAGTGTGGAACGCTTAATCAAAACGCGCCCGTAATTCTTACTAACTATCACAAGCCTGATCAGCATATAAGAGCAAAGGTAACCAACATTTACCAGTTTGAGGGACTAAAAAGAGTAGCCGTAGAACAAGCAACGGTGGGTGATATTGTGTGCGTAAGCGGAGTAGAGGGCGTGTCAATCGGTGATACGTTGTGTGATACTTCCGACCTTGAGCCCATAGAGTTTCCAAAAATTAGCGAGCCTAGCGTAGAAATGACGTTTAGAGTAAACGATTCTCCGTTTGCTGGAAAAGAGGGTAAGTTTGTAACCTCGCGCCACTTAAGAGCAAGACTTTATAAAGAAGCCATAAAGGACGTAAGCTTAAAGGTAGAAGACGGTGAAACCAGCGAATGTTTTACCGTTAGAGGAAGAGGAGAAATGCACCTTTCCATTCTTATCGAAAACATGAGAAGAGAGGGTTATGAGTTCCAGGTTTCTATGCCTAGAGTATTGCTTAAAACCATTGACGGCGTTTTGTGCGAGCCTATCGATGATATGGTTGCTGACGTGCCGTCTGATTGTGTGGGAGCGGTTATCGAAAAAATGGGTAAAAGAGCGGGCGAGCTTAAGAGTATGACTCCGTTTGGCGAAAACCGTATGAGAATAGAATTTTCCGTTCCTTCGCGTGGACTTTTTGGATACAAGTCCGAGTTTTTGACGGATACCAAGGGCGAAGGAATTCTTACATCTGTATTTGATAAATATGATGCGTACCGTGGCGAGATTGAAAGAAGAGCTTGCGGTTCGCTTGTAGCATTCGAAACAGGCGAGTCCATTACATACGGACTTTTCAACGCTCAAAACCGTGGTCCGTTGTTTATTGGAGCAGGCGTAAAGGTGTATGAGGGAATGGTCGTTGGTGAAAATCCCAAGGGCGGAGATATTGCCGTTAACGTATGCAAGGCTAAACAGCTTACTAATATGAGAGCATCAGGAAGCGACGACGCGTTAAGACTTGTTCCTCACGTTCAGATGTCGCTAGAGCAAGCAATAGAGTATATAGGCGACGACGAATATTTAGAGGTAACGCCCCTTTCGTTCCGTCTTAGAAAAATTATTCTCAATACCGAGCTCAGACTTAAGGCGGAAGCAAGAAAGAAAATGCTTGGTAAAGAAGAAAAGTAATCAAAAAAGCATATACGTATCGTCCTTATTGGTACGAAAATATATTTACACAGGAGAATAACTATGCCTGCAAAGACATTAGATACAAGTAAACATCCAAACGTAAAAGCCAGAATTTTGCCTCATAACGACGAGGCGGAACAGGCTGTTTTGGGCTGTGTTATGATAGACGAAAAAGCGCCTATCGCAATACTTAACGAGCTCAAACCTTCCGACTTTTATCAAAAGGCGCACGAGAGAATTTTCGAGGCAATGATAAACGTTTCGCTTAGAAATCAGCCCGTAGATATCGTTACGCTCGTACAAGAGTGTGAAGCTGAAGGCGTTATGGATATAGTGGGCGGAATTAATTATCTTAGCTCGCTCACAAACGCTATACCGTCGGCGGATAATTATAAGTACTATATGGACATAGTAAAAAAGAATTCTATGCTCCGTCAGCTTATTACGTCTGCACAAACTATTATGGATACCGCGTTTTCTTCCGATCCTGAGGATGATGCTCTTCAGCTTGCCGAGCGAGAGATTTATTCGCTTGCCGAAAAGCAGGAGAGAACTTCGCTTGTAGAAATGCGAGTAGCCGTAGACGACGCTGTTGCTCAGCTCGAAGAAATCAACAACAATCCCGACGGTGTTGCAGGCGTACCTATTGAGTTTAAGAAACTTAATAGTATTTTGAACGGTTTTCATCCTACCGACCTTGTGGTTTTGGGAGCTCGTCCTGGTGAGGGTAAAACTTCGCTTGGTATGAACTTTATTACGTACGCTGCGCTCAACGAGAGCAGAAGAACTCCTGCAGGTAACGTAGATCCGTACAAGTGTGCGGTATTCTCGCTCGAAATGTCGGCAACGCAGATTGCAAACCGTATGCTTTGCTCGGTTGCTAAAGTGGATATGGGTAAGGCAAACAAAGGTCAGCTTTCTCCCGACGAATGGAGAAGAGTTCACGCGGCTCGAAACAGACTTGCAAAAACGCAAGTGTATATTGACGACAACGCTCAAACCACGCCAGTAGAAATTCTTTCTAAGTGCAGAAGACTTAAGCGTGAAAAGGGGCTTGATCTTGTGATGGTCGACTACTTACAGCTTATGACTTCGGGTAAAAAAATAGAGAGCAGACAGCAAGAAGTAAGCGAAATTTCACGTAATATGAAAATCGCAGCAAAAGAGTTGGAAGTCCCCATTATTCTGCTTTCTCAGCTTAGCCGTGACGTAGTAAAAAGACAGGATAGAACGCCTCAGATGTCCGACCTAAGAGAGTCGGGAGCTATTGAGCAAGACGCGGATATCATTATGTTCATCTACCGCGAACACGACGCGCGCGACGAGAGTATTCCTCTTGCAGAGCGTAACAAGGTTGAAATACATATTGCTAAGCACCGTAACGGTGAAACTGGTAAAGTGCCTGTTATGTGGAGAGGCGAGTATACAACGTTCGAAGATATCACCGACACCGCCGCAACTAGAGAGGCGGAAAAACACGCGCCTAAGGGTGACGGAACCTTTGTTATGGGAGATATTGAGCCCCCACCCGAAAAAGAGGACGACTTTGTTCAGATTGCAGACAAGATTGATCTTCAAGAAGCCGATAAACTTTTAGAAGAGATTAATAATTCGGGTTCGAGCATGGACGACTTTATCTAAAAAAGTCTTTCTTGCGTCGCACCAACGTAGACGTTGGATCCAATATGTTGTGCTTTAAGTTGAGCTAGTAATTAACTATCGTTGGTTGTTCATATTGGGAGTGCGCCTCCGCACCTCGCAATAAAGCCTTTTTAACGGGAATTGGGCTTACAGGTAGACAAACTTTTCCTAGGTCACGTACGCTAAGTATGCTCCCGTCGTAAAATCCGTGGTTTGCTTGACCTGCTCGCACCAACGTGGACGTTGGATCCAATATGAGTACTTTAGCAAAGCAAGTAATTAACTATCGTCAGCTCTTCATATTGACAGTGGGTCTGCCCACCGCCTCCGCACCGATTCACGAATCGCCCCATATTGACAGTGGGTCTGCCCACTACCTTCGCGCTGTCATTGCGAGCCTACGTAGTAGGCGCGGCAATCTCAAAATACCCCTTAAATCCTATAAAAACGTATACTATAAATTTTAATAAAAGGAGAAAATTATGAAAAAGTATTTGTTGCCTGAAAACGGACAGTTTTACAAAGCTAATCTTCATTGTCACACGACTGTTTCGGACGGAAAACTTACGCCTGAGCAAGTAAAAAAAGCGTATATGGATCACGGCTATTCTATTGTTGCGTACACTGATCATAACGTTTTACTTGATCATCAGGACCTTACTGATGAAAATTTCGTTGCTCTAAACGGATTTGAGATTGATTTAGGCGAAGGACCTATGCCCGATAGAGAAAGAAAGTGTTGTCATATTTGCATGGTTGCACTCTCTCCCGATAATCTTACGCAGGTATGTTATCATCGCGAAAAGTATGTATGGGGCAATGCTGCAAACTATCGTCCTCAGCTTAAGGTGGACGATTCTCCTGACTTTGAAAGAAGATACACGGCAGAGTGTATCAACGAAGTAATGAAAACAGGTAGAGAAAAGGGGTTTTTCGTAACATATAATCACCCCGCTTGGTCGTTTGAAACGTATCCCGATTATACCGCATATCAAAATATGCACGCAATGGAAATTGTAAATTACGGTTGCTTTAACGCTGGCTATAACGATTATGCACCCGAGGTTTATGACGAAATGCTTAGATATGGCAAGTGTGGAAAAATTTATTGCGTGGCAACTGACGATAACCATAACGGTGCGCCTCTTACCAGCATGAGATGCGATAGCTTTGGCGGATTTACAATGATAAAAACAGACAAGCTTGATTATAAAAGCATTACCGACGCCTTAGTAAAAGGCAACTTCTACGCATCGCAAGGACCTAAGATTTATTCGCTTGTGTATGAGGACAGAAAGCTCAAAATTGAAACTTCGGACGCAGAAAGTATCTTCTTTACTACAGGCAAGCGCAGAACGGGAGTAGTTCAAAATTCCGTTATGGGCGACACTGTAAATTATGGCGAGTTTGAAGTTCGCGATACCGATATTTACGTTCGTGTTACTGTTGTAAGCAAGGACGGAAAGCATGCTTGCACAAACGCTTACTTTGTTGACGATTTATTAAAAGACTAATAAAAAAGGCTCTGTCCCAATCTACGGTTGATTTTGGACGGAAAGCCCACTACGAAATACTGCGTAATTTACTCAGTTACGTACCCTGCAGGTACGCGCCTTCGTAAATATACTTGTCTTTCTTGTGATTT
>SVHU01000034.1 GCA_015055625.1 Clostridiales bacterium
AAAAACCGCAATAGAGGAAAACTGTCAGGTTATTTGCTGTTCCGCGCTTCTTACAACCACTATGAGCGTTATGGAAGAGGTTGTAAAAACAGCAGAGCGTATGAACGTAAGGGATAAGGTTAAGATTATGGTAGGCGGAGCGCCTGTAAACGAGGAGTTTGCAAAGCGGATAGGCGCGGACGTGTATACCGTGGATGCCGCAAGCGCATCGGATGCCGCCGTTCAGCTTTGTAAAGGCTAAAACTTGGAGGTGGATATGGCGATTTTAACGTCAAGAGAACGTATTTTAAGAACGTACAAGCGTCAGGACGTTGATAGGATTGCAATGGTGGATAGTGCTTGGGCAGGAACGGTCAAAAGATGGAAAGAAGAGGGAATGCCCGATAACGTTGATTGGCAGGATTACTTTGGATATGACAAGGTAGTTAAAATTAATTGCAATAATTCACCGAACTATGAAGGCAAAACTATTGAAGAGAATGACAGATACAAAATTGTTACCACGGCTTGGGGACAGACCATAAAAATATTCAAAGAGTTGGACTCAACACCTCAGGTTTTGGATTGCTATTACTGTACTTCCGATAGATGGGAAGAGGCAAAAGAGCGAATGTATAAAGATCTTGACAGCCGTATTCCGTGGGAAAGACTGAAAAAAGAGTATCCTGTTTGGAAAAGTGAAGGAAGATTTTTACAGCTTGTGGCGTGGTTTGGTTTTGACGTAACGCACTCGCATATGGTGGGAACGGAAGAGGTTCTTATTGGAATGATGGAAGAGCCCGAGTGGATAACCGATATGTTCGATACCTATCTTGACGTGTCGCTCAAACTTAACCAAAAAATTCTCGATGCAGGTTATAAATTTGACGGTTTGTTTTGGTATGACGATATGGGGTATAAGGGAACATCTTTCTTCTCTGCTAACACCTATCGCGAATTGCTTAAGCCTTATCACAAAAAGGCAGTGGATTGGGCTCATGAGCGTGGACTTGTGACCGAACTTCATTCGTGTGGATTTATTGAGCCGTTGCTTGACGACATTGTAGATACTGGCGTAGAAATGCTGAATCCTCTGGAAATAAAGGCAGGAATGAATCCGACAAGACTTAAGGAAAAATATGGTGGAAAGCTTGCTTTCCACGGCGGAATCAATGCACAGCTTTGGGATAATATTGATGCGGTTGTTGCGGAAATGGAGTGTATTATACCGATTATGAAAGCCGGTGGTGGTTATGTTTTTGCTTCCGACCACTCAATACCTAATTCTGTGTCTTTTGAAAATATGAAGATAATAACCGAGCTTGCTAAAAAACTCGGCAAAAATTAAGATAAAATATGAGAATAAATATGAAAAAATGGGTGGAGGATCAAATAAATTCCACCACAAAAAAAGCGTTGCCTATACTTTCGTTTCCGTGCGCGCAATTACTTGGCGTAAAGGTCAGCGAACTTATAAACGACGCAAACCTTCAGGCTAAAGGCATGATTGAGGTTGCAAAGCGTGTGGATAGCTCAGCTTCGGTGAGTTTGATGGACTTATCGGTAGAAGCGGAATGTTTTGGCTCTACCATTAGTGTTAGCGAAGATGAAGTTCCTACCGTTGTGGGAAAGGTTGTCGAAAGCGAAGAGGATGCTGACAACTTGGTTGTGCCGTCTATTGGTAGCGCAAGATCGGGCATTTATATCGAGGCAATCCGTAAAGCTAGCGCAAGTATAACTGACCGTCCTGTTTTTGCAGGAATGGTTGGGCCGTTTTCGTTGTCCGCAAGACTTATGGACGTAACAGAGATTATGATACAGTGCTACGACGAACCCGATATGGTACATACGGTAATGGAAAAAACTACCGAGTTTTTGATTGAGTATGCAAAAGCTTACAAAAATGCAGGAGCAAACGGCGTGGTTATTGCAGAGCCCGTATCCGGTTTGCTTTCACCCTCTTTAGAAAGTGAGTTTTCTGCGCCTTACGTAAAAAAGATTGTGGACGCGGTTCAAGACGACGAGTTTATCGTGGTGTATCATAACTGCGGAAATAACGTGGACAAAATGACAAAATCAATTTCGTCTATTGGGGCTATGGCGTATCACTTTGGCAATAGCGTGGATATGGAAACAATGCTAAAAGCCTTTCCTGAAAACGTGCTTGTTATGGGTAACGTAGATCCTGCCGGGGTATTACGTATGGGTAACAAAAAAACCGTAAGGGAAACAACGCTTGCGGTTATGGAAAAATGTCAGGATTATAAAAATTTTATAATCTCGTCGGGTTGTGATATTCCTCCCCTTACCCCATGGGAAAACATAGATGCGTTTTTTAGCGCGGTAAAAGAATTTTATGAAAAATAAAATCGATCGGATAATAACCGAACTTTACGCGCTTGGAGCAAATAAGGTAAGCGTGATTGATGCAATGGACGTTGTTACAAACGTTTCTTTTAGGGATATGTGTAAGTCTAACGCGTGTGGAATGTACGGAAAGTGCTGGACTTGTCCGCCCGATTGTGGCGATATCAATCAGCTTATAAAAAGTTTGGGAAAATACTCCAAAGTTTTGGTTTTTCAAACAGTTGGAAAACTTGAAGATTCGTATGACTTCGAGGGGATGACGGAGCATAAAAAGCAGTTTTTACAACTTGTATTAAAGGTTAAAAAGATGTTTATTTCTGATAATACCGAAGCTCTTGTGCTTGGCGCAGGCGGTTGCGGTATTTGCGAAAGATGTTCAAAGCGCGATAACGAGTTGTGTAGATTTCCGGACCTGGCGATTTATTCGCTGGAAGCGTACGGAATAGACGTGTACGCGTTATCAAAAAGCGCGGATATGAAGTATATAAACGGTCAAAATACCGTTACTTATTTTTCGGCGGTGTTTTTTAATTAAGGAGTTTTTATGGCAGAAAAGACAAAACAAGCTATTGCGGTTGTTGACGGTAAGCCCATACCTGTTGAGGTGGGCTTGCAAATTTCTGCCGTGGCAAAAAACGTTAGTCCGTGCGGAGGTAAGGGAAGATGCGGAAAATGCAAAGTTTATGCTAGCGGAACGCTGTCCGAGGTTACCGAAACTGAGCATACGTATCTTACAAAAGCGGAAATTAGTGCAGGAATAAGGCTTGCTTGTAAAACCAAAATTTTGGGCGATTGTATCATTAAAACGCTTGATACGGAGCAGATAGAAGTTGTTTTAGACGGAGCGGAAGAAGCGTTTGAGCTTAGTCCCACGTTTAGTCGTTATGGCGTAGCGGTAGATATAGGAACTACCACTATTGCGATAAAATTGTACGATAATAACGGAAAGTGTTTATCAAGTGTGGGTGGAGAAAATCCACAAAACGTGTTTGGGGCGGATGTGATATCCAGGGTAGAGCACGCGCTAAAGGGTAATAGTGACGAGCTTAGACGTTTGATTATAAATGCTCTTGACGAGCATATTATAAGCGCTTGTCTAAAGGCTGGTATTGATAGTAAACTTGTTGATGGAGTAGTAATTACGGGCAATACGGTTATGCTTTCGTTGCTAACAGGCGAGAGCGTTGAACCGTTTTCGCACGCTCCCTTCAAGGCGGAAAATTTGTATGGATATAACGTAAGCGCGGAAAGTTTAGGACTTTCGTCATTGCAAAAAAATACGTTAGTATACTTGCCAAGATGTGTGTCGGCATTTGTGGGTGCGGATATCGTTTGCGCTATGCTTGCGGTAGATTTTGACCAAAAAGTCGATACCGTTATCGCGGATATCGGTACAAACGGTGAAATTGCGCTGATATCAAACGGCGAAATTTTAGTGTGTTCAACCTCTGCCGGGCCTGCATTTGAAGGCGTAGGAATATCTAGTGGAATGAGTGGCGAGAGGGGCGCTGTGGATAAGGTTAGTATAGTTAACGGCAAGCTTTTTGCTCACGTTATAGGAGAGGGCACGGCAAGAGGAATTTGCGGTAGCGGAATTGTGGACGCGGTAGCTTGCTTGCTGGATTTGGAAGAATTGGACGAGAGCGGATATTTGGAAAACGAGGTGGAGCTTGCGAGCGGAGTTTCGATAAATCAAAGCGACGTGCGTTCAGTTCAGCTTGCAAAGAGCGCAATAAATGCAGGCATAAAAACTTTACTGTCAAAAAGCGGAATTAAAATGCCTAAAGCCTTTTGTATTGCAGGAGGTTTTGGCTCTTTTTTGAACGTAAAAAATGCAGAGCGGATTGGTCTTATTCCACAAGGTTTTTCTAATATTGCTAAAGTTGTGGGAAATGCGTCGCTTACAGGCGCGTCGAGATTATTGCTTGATATTAAGGCAAAAGAGCGTAGCGAAAAGTTGAGCAAGAGCGCAAAAACGGTGGATCTTGCAAAGGATGCGGTTTTTGTCGAAGAATATACAATGGGAATGATTTTTTAAGGAGAAAAATAATGAAGCTGGGCGAAAAAACAATAGAAATGCTTGAATATTTAGAGAAAAATATCAATCCTGAAGTGGAGGATGATTTTATCAAGCAGTGGGAAGATTTCACTTTTGATAAATTTAGCTCTGATATATTTATTCCGCATAGAAAAGAGATTGCAAAACCTTTGGACAATCTTCCGTCTGTTAATATAAACGACGCGATTGAGGACTATGACCTTATGCTTCAAAGTCAGCTTGTGGGCGTTTGTAGAAATATTAATGGAAGAACTAACTGTCTGAACGTGAGGGCAAACTACGGAACTGGCATACTTTCATCGGTGTTTGGCGCGCCTCTTTTCGTTATGCCTAGACACACCAATACCCTGCCTACAACCAAGCCGATAGGCGGACTTGATGAAATGGAAGAGATACTTGATAAGGGAATTCCCTCACTTAATAACGGACTGGGACAAAAGGTTTTTGATTTTGGCTCGATGTGTCTAGAGGCGTTTGAAAAGTATCCAAAAGTAAAAAAGTACGTAAATGTGTATCACCCCGACCTTCAGGGGCCTCTTGATATTTGCGAACTGCTTATGGGTGGCGAAATGTTCTATTCGTTTTATGACGATCCTGACGTTGTATGTTCACTTTTGACGCTTATTACGGATACGTATACGGCATTTTTAGACAAATGGCAAGCAATGTTCCCTCCAAGAAAGGGTATGAACACACACTGGAATCTTTGGCATAAGGGTGAAATTCTAATAAGAAATGATAGCGCAATGAATCTCTCTCCCGATATGTACAAGCAGTTTTCCGTGCCTTATGACTCAACTTTACTAAAGCGCTTTAACGGCGGTGTAATACATTTTTGCGGAAAGGGCGACCACTATATAGAAGAGCTTTCTGAAATGGAGGGCGTGTACGGAATAAATATGTCGCAACCCGAGTATAACGATATGGAAACTATCTATCGTAACACGGTGGATAAAGGAATAAAGATTTTATCCTTTAATCCCAAGCAAGCCGAAAAGGATAAAACAAGAAAGGGCGCGTTTAGAGGAAATATGCACGTAGAATAAAAGAATAATACGTTAATATAAAAAGGAAAGCAAAACTTTTGCTTTCCTTTTTCTTGTAATGTTAGTTTTCCTCGTCAATTTGCAGTTGTAGAGATTCCCATTCTTCCATAAGTTTATCAACTTCTAGGCGGAGTGAATTCATTTGCGCGGATATTTCGCTAAGCTTTTCATAGTCCGATGCAATTTGGGGATCATAGTAATTTTTTTCAAGCTCGGCAATTTTCTTTTCGCTTGCTTCTATCAATTCTTCTACTTTTGTATAACGGTTGAGTAGTTTTCGTTTTTCCGCTATAAGTTTTTTTCTTTCTTTGTACTCTATCCCTTTTTCCTCTACTATATCATCGGTTTTATTCAGTTCCGCAATTTTTTCCTTTCCGTCCAGATAGTCCTCGTAATTGCCTTCAAACTCCACAACCCCGTTTGGGGTAAGATAAAGAATTTTATCCGCAAGCTTATTAATGAAGTATCTGTCGTGAGATACCATAAGCATTGTTCCGTCATAGTCGTAAAGCGCAGATTCGAGCGCCTCGCGAGAAGAAATGTCAAGGTGGTTGGTTGGCTCGTCCATAATAAGAAAGTTAACGTCTTTAAGCAATAGCTTTGTAAGCTCAACTCTGGCTAGTTCGCCACCGGAAAGCATTTTTATGTCCTTAAATACGTCGTCGTCTTTGAATAAAAATAGAGCAAGCGCTTTTCTTACTTCAGTTTGCGAAAGCGTATGATGTTCGTCCCAAATTTCGTTGATGACGTTGTTATCTCTGTTTAAGTTTTCCTTAAACTGGTCGTAGTATCCTACGTGTATATTGTCGCCAATTCGATATTTGCCGAAAGTGGGTTCTTGTTGTCCCATAAGAATTTTGAGAAGGGTGGTTTTACCGCACCCGTTCGGGCCAAGCAGAAAAACTTTTTCGCCCTTTTGGATATGAATATTCACGTTTTTAAACAAAAGATTTTCATTAAAGCTCATGCTTAAATCTTCGGTTTTAAGAACGTGTTTTGCTCCACCTTGGCAGGCTTTGAACCGAAAACGCACTGAATCTGGTGATTTATCGGGTTTAACAAGCGATGCTTCGAGTCTTTCTATCATTTTTCTCGTGTTGTCAAGAGTGTGTGTTTTTTTGTTTTTCTTATGCTTCCATCGCCTTTGCTGTTCGACAACCTCTTCTAGTCTATGAATTTCACGCACCGTCCAATCATAATCACGTTGCTGTGATAATCTTTCGATTTCACGCTGTGTAATATATTCGCTGTAATTGCCGTTGTACGAACGGAACTTCTTATTTTCAAGTTCAAAGGTTTTATTTGTAACTCTATCGAGGAAGAAGCGGTCATGTGATATAACGATAAATGCGCCGTTATAGTTGTCTAAAAAGTTTTCCAACCATTCGACGGAATCTATGTCAAGATGGTTTGTTGGCTCGTCTAGTAATAAAAGGTTTGTGTTTGATAGTAGGATTTTACACAGCGCCACTCGTGTTTTTTGCCCTCCCGACAGATTGGACAGTGGAGCATAAAAGTTTTCTTCCGAAAAACCTAAGCCCATTAGCGCGCTTCGAATTTTGGACTTGTAATGAGTTCCGTCCAGCTCTAAAAAACGCTCTTGTAATTTTGCTTGTCGGGCTATTAGCGTGTTTACGTCCCCATTCTGCATTTGAAGATCAATTCCTATTTGATCAAGCTGTAATTCTATGTCGGTAAGCTCTGAAAATGCTGTTAAAATTTCGCCCATTACGGTTTGATTGCTATCAGACACCGGGTGTTGCTCTAAATAGCCTATTTTTATTTCTCGGCTTTTAGTTAAATCTCCGCTGTCAAAATCCATTTCGCCTGTTATCATCTTAAAAAGTGTGGATTTCCCGGCGCCGTTAACCCCGACAAAGCCGATTTTGTCCTTGTCGTACACGTTGAAAGATACGTTTTGAAATAGTGTTTCTCCCGAAAATGATTTATGTAAGTTTGTGCCGTTTAAAAGTAGCATTTGTGATTTTCTCCTTGCCGTGAATATACCGCATACTATATTTATTATAGCAAAAAAGATAGTATAATTCAAGTGTATTTTAATACTAGCGTAGCGGTATTCTTAATATTATATAGAGGTTGATTTTTTGTCGATTGTATTTTGGGTAATATTTGAAACTTTTTTATATAAAGGCTCTGTCCCAATCTACGGTTGATTTTGGACGGAAAGCCCACTACGAAATACTGCGTAATTTACTCAGTTACGTACCCTGCAGATACGCGCCTTCGTAAATATACTTGTCTTTCTTGTGATTTTCTCGTCAAACCGCCTTATGGCTAATCAACCTATTTTGTGACATAGCCTATATAAAAAGAAAAATCCACAACGCTTTTCACGTTGTGGATTTTGTGTTTGTTGGTTTTAGATTATAACTGGGGACCAGCTTTTACAAGAGCCTTACCTGCATCGTTTCCGGTGTACTTATCAAAGTTCTTTACGAAACGTCCTGCAAGATCCTTAGCCTTTTTATCCCATTCAGCAGCATCTGCATAGGTCTGTCTGGGGTCAAGGATGTTGGTGTCAACGCCGGGAAGAGCGGTGGGAACTGCAAAGTTGAAGTAAGGAATGTTCTTTGTTTCAGCTTTAAGGATAGAGCCGTCCAAGATAGCGTCGATAATACCACGAGTATCCTTAATGGAGATACGCTTACCGGTTCCGTTCCATCCAGTGTTTACAAGGTATGCCTTAGCGCCACTCTTTTCCATCTTCTTAACAAGCTCTTCAGCGTACTTAGTGGGATGAAGCTCCAAGAAAGCCTGACCAAAGCAAGCAGAGAAGGTAGGAGTAGGTTCGGTAATTCCACGTTCGGTACCTGCAAGCTTGGAGGTGAAACCAGAGAGGAAGTAGTACTGAGCCTGTTCGGGAGTAAGGATAGAAACAGGAGGAAGAACGCCGAATGCGTCAGCGGAAAGGAAGATTACGTTCTTAGCAGCGGGAGCAGCGGAAACAGGACGAACGATCTTTTCGATGTGGTCGATAGGATAGGAAACACGGGTGTTTTCAGTAACCGACTTGTCTGCAAAATCGCACTTTCCATCTTCAGCAACAGTAACGTTTTCTAAAAGAGCATTACGCTTGATTGCGTTATAAATGTCGGGCTCGGATTCTTTGTCAAGGTTGATAACCTTAGCGTAGCAACCGCCTTCGAAGTTGAATACGCCGTTGTCGTCCCAACCGTGTTCGTCGTCGCCGATAAGAAGACGCTTAGGATCGGTAGAAAGAGTGGTTTTACCAGTTCCGGAAAGACCGAAGAAGAGAGCGGTGTTTTCGCCGTTCATATCAGTGTTAGCGGAGCAGTGCATAGAAGCCATACCGTTTAAGGGAAGGAAGTAGTTCATCATAGAGAACATACCCTTCTTCATTTCTCCACCGTACCAAGTGTTAAGGATAACCTGTTCACGAGAGGTAATGTTGAAAGCAGCTGCGGTTTCGGAGTTAAGACCAAGCTCTTTGTAGTTTTCTACTTTTGCCTTAGAAGCATTGTAGCATACAAAGTCGGGCTCGAAGTTCTCAAGCTCTTCCTTAGAAGGATTGATGAACATGTTCTTAACAAAGTGAGCCTGCCAAGCAACTTCCATAATGAATCTGATAGCCATACGAGTATCAGCATTAGCACCGCAGAATACGTCCATAACGTAAAGCTTCTTGTTGGACAACTCTTTAACAGCGAGTTCTTTTAAAGCCTTCCAGGATTCTACGCTACAAGGATGGTTGTCGTTTTTGAAAGCGTCGGAAGTCCACCAAACGGTGTCTTTGGAGTTTTCGTCCATAACGATGAACTTGTCCTTGGGAGAACGACCGGTATAAATACCTGTCATTACGTTTACAGCGTCAAGCTCAGTAAGCTGACCTTTCTCGTATCCCTCTAAAGTGGGATCCATTTCTGCAACGAACAACTCTTCGTAAGAAGGATTGTGAACGATTTCGGTTGCGCCGGTAATACCGTACTTGCTTAAATCAATTTTGCTCATATATTATACCTCATTAAAAAAATTATATCGTTTTTTAGGGGAAAAAGGCTATGTTTTTAGAATAAATCCAAATTCCACCTTTAGTATTATATCATCTTTAATTTGTAAAGTCAATGATATTAATCTAAAAATCTGCGCTAAAATAAATTTCGAACAATTTTTTTCATTGCTATTGACACAATGGTTTAAATGGGGTATACTACAAAGAGTAAAAATGCTAAAAAGAGAGAGTGGATTAAATGGACTTTAAGGATTATATGTTAAAAGAGGGCGAAAAACCGCTTGATAAAATTGTGGACGACGGTGGATTTACCGCTATACTTAGAACAATTGCCGTGGTTGGAGATAGCTTGTCTTCTGGTGAGTTTGAAGGAACTAAGGAGGACGGAAGCAAGAGTTATCACGATATGTTTGAATATTCCTGGGGACAGTTTATCGCCAGAGCGTGCGGTAGTAAGGTTTATAACTTTTCACGCGGGGGAATGACTGCAAAAGAGTATTGCGAAAGCTGGGGTGAAGCTAACGGTGTTTGGGATGAGGAAAAGAAAGCGCAAGCGTATATAATAGCGCTTGGTGTAAACGATTATTTTAACCAAAACCAAGAACTTGGAAGTGTTGCGGATATTGATTTGAATGATTGGCGCAATAATAAAAAGACGATAGTTGGATATTACGCAACGATCATACAGCGTTACAAACAAATTCAGCCCGACGCTAAATTCTTTTTCGTAAGCATGCCAAAGGCTGACGAGGGCGCGGAGGAGCGCAATCAAAAGGGTAAAAAGTATAGGGATATGCTTCAATCGCTCGTTGATACTTTCGCGAACTCTTACCTTATAGATTTATACGAGTACGCGCCTGCATACGACGAGGAATACAGTAGGTTTTTCCGTCTTGGCGGACATCTTAATCCTATGGGGTATTTGCTTACGGGTAAAATGATATCTTCTTATATAGATTGGATAATACGTTCTAATCCAAAAGATTTTAAGCAAGTTGGATTTATTGGAACGCCTTATAAAAATACGGTAGATAAAAGATAATGAGAGAAAACAAAAAAAGGAGTAAAAAATTATGGCAAAAAAGAATGGTAGTCCGTTTTCGGTTGTGTGCGCGTTTTGGGGGCTATTGATAGCATCTGCGGTGTTTGTAGCCTCAGGAATTTTTCAAGCTTTTGGAATACTAACGTCAGTTGTTAGCATTTTGGATTTGATTGGCAAAGTAGCGTTATTTTTAGCAGTTGCTATTATTGCGTTTCAGTTTACAAGAGGGAAAAAAGCTGGCTGGAAAATCGTATACTGGGTAGCTCTTATCGTGTATGCGACAGGCGTTGTTTTTGGTATTGTAAGATTTTAATGATTGACTAAAAACTTAAATACGTATATGAAAAACGAGTAAAAAAACTCCTTTGCAAGCTTATTGCAAAGGAGTTTTCGCGCATTATTAAAATTAGTCTTCGTAGGTAAAGTCTTCCCAAGGAAGAAGAGCGTCTTTGCCCTTGTTGATAACGTCGTCTGCGTGCATAAGAAGGGGGAAGTCAGCAAGGTTAACCTCACCGCGAGCAGCCTTTTTTCTGATAGCGCGAGCAACACGCTGAGCAACAACTAAAGACTCTAAGGTTACGCCTGCAAGAATTTCCATTGCCTCGTTGTAGGTGTAGCCCTGTCCTAAAAGGATACCAACCTTTCTTGTTCTTCCGCCGTATACGGTAACGTAAAGATCGCCAAATCCAATAAAGAAGCTCTTTTCTTTAGCGCCCTGCATATTAAGAAGATAGGTCATCTCCTTTACTGCCTGATAGAATGCGCCAGCCTGAGAGTTGAAGTGAAGTCCGCAATCCTTTCCGTTTTCTCTCTCGCAAAGACCGATGGTCATAGCGATGCCGAGAGCGTAGCCGTTCTTAAGAGCAACAGCGCTTTCAAGACCAACAACGTCGGAAGTAAGAGAAATATGATAGTAAGAAGTTTTCATCATATCTTTCATCATCTTAAGAATATCTCTGTCTTCGCCACAGAAAGCAACTTCGGTCTGATCGTGATAAACGAGCTCGTAGGAAGTGCAAGGTCCGCCGATAGCGCAAACCTTTCTGTTAATACCCTTTTTAGCAAGTTCTCTTTGCCAGTAGTCGGGATAGGAAATAAGAGTACCGTCCTCAAGGTCGATAAGTCCCTTAGTTACGGAAAGAACGGGCATAGCAGGATCGAGGACGGAAAGAATCTCGTTTAAGAACCAATCAACGCCAAACGAGCTAACGCCTCCGATAACAAAGTCAGAACCCTTTACGGCTTCTTGCCACTCTTCAAAATAGAAGTACTTAACGCCTTGAGGGAAAGCGATGTCAAACTTGGGATGTTTTCCCGTCTTTTTGCTTTCGGTGATAATGTCCTTGTCAAGAGGAGTACCTACAAGACAAACCTCGTGTCCGTTTTCTCTTGCGGGGAAAGCAAGAGCTGAACCCATCATACCTGCGCCGATAATTGTAATCTTACCCATGATAAAAACTCCTTGGAAAATTTTATTTTGTAACTATATTATAATATCATAAAAGCCGTTATGGCAAGCAAATTGTATGAAAATCAAATTTGAAAGCAAACGTGCAAAATTTACGCATTTTTATGCTCATTCTTGCTTGTTTGTAGGCTAAATTAGCATAACTTAAGCGAAAAAGTTAGTTTTTAGTCTTGATTTAGGTGGGCTTCTTCAATAAATTCTTCATCAAACGGCATATCGCGGAAGTAATATTTTTTATCGCGTTCACCAATTTCTCTAACAACTTTGCAAGGATTACCGTATGCAACGACGTTTGCCGGGATAGAGCGAGTAACGATACTTCCCGCTCCAATTACCGTGTTATCGCCAATGGTAACGCCGGGCAAAATAATTGCACCTGCGCCTATCCAGACGTTGTTGCCGATTTTTATTTCCAAAGAATATTGGGTGCCTTTCTTGCGGTAAAACGGATCTATGGGATGACCTGCTGTGGAAACTACGACGTTGGGCGCAAACATAACGTTGTCGCCTATATAAATTTTGCTATCGTCTACTAAAGTAAGGTTAAAGTTGGCGTAGCAGTCTTTACCCCAAAACACGTTTTTTCCGTACGCAACATGAAGCGGAGGTTCGATCCAACAGCCGTTTGCTTTTCCAAATATTTCCTCTAAAAGCTGATTGCGTTTTTTCATTTCGCTAGGGCGAGTATTGTTAAAGTCGTATACGGGTTCTTTGTATTTACTGCGTTCAAAAGCAAGCATATTGGCTTCTGCTTGATATTTATCGATACCAAACCCAAACTCGTGATACATCATACCTTTTTCCATTCTTTCTTTTATGGTCATAACTATTCACCTCTTAGTTTAGTGTAGCTAAAAATTTAATTCGTGTCAAGCAAATAAGCTGAAAGAAACGAATTTGGACTTGACACGTATATAAAGTTTATTATATAATAATAAAACTAATACTAGAAAAAAATAGCGAGGAAGATATGAGCCATTATTTTAGCGGTAAAATAGATGCGATGCGAAAATGCGAAATAAAGCGAGATTTTTTTGCGGATGGCGTTAAGTGTAAGCTTGACGGAATTGTGGATTTTACTGCAAAATTCGTTCAGGATCATCAGCTGTTAAAAAGCCGTTTGTGGGATTTATTCGTCAATCAGTTTGCTTTGAGAGTGGATGGGAGCGACGGAGGATGGCGAGGCGAGTATTGGGGAAAGATGATGCGCGGAGCGTGTATGACCTATCAGTATACGCAAGACGAAAAGCTTTATAAAACGTTATTGTCCGCAGTTAAAGGACTAATTGCAACGCAATATAGCGAGGGAAGAATAACCACGTACGGTAAATACACTGAGTTTTCGGGATGGGATATGTGGTGCAGAAAGTACGTATTGCTAGGACTTGAACATTTTTATTCGATTTGCAAGGACGAAAAGTTTAAGCTAGAGCTTGTCGAGGTGATGAAAAAACACCTTGATTATATAATAAAAAAGGTGGGAAGCGGTGAAAAGCAAATAGATATTTTACAGTCCACCACCAATAATCAATGGACGTGGGGAGCGCTTAATTCGTCGTCTATCTTAGAGCCAGTTGTAAAGCTTTATAATCTTACCGAGGACAAAAAATATCTCGACTTTGCAACGTATATCATAAAACGAGGTGGAAGCAGTTGGGGCAACGTGTTCGAGCTTGCTCTTAAAAACGAGGTAGCGCCCTATCAATATCCGGTAAAAAAGGCTTATGAGATGATGTCCTTTTTTGAAGGCGTTATAGAATATTATAGAGTTACAGGTGATAGCGATTGCAAAAAAGCGTTTCTCAATTTTATAAACGCGGTAATAGATACGGACGTAACGGTGATAGGTTGTTGCGGTTGTACTCACGAATTGTTTGACAACAGCGCGGTAAAGCAAACTGAAGAGAGTGAGCTTGTTATGCAAGAAACGTGCGTAACGGTAACGCTTATGAAAACGTGTTATCAAGCCCTAAGACTTACGGGCGATGCAAAGTATGCGGACGTTATAGAAAGAGCGTACTACAACGCAATGCTTTCTTCCGTAAACTTT
The DNA here is from genome assembly GCA_015055625.1 of Clostridiales bacterium. GTDB lineage: Bacteria > Bacillota > Clostridia > Christensenellales > Pumilibacteraceae > RUG12826. Next base: position 14,003 of record SVHU01000034.1, read on the forward strand.
AACAAAAACACGTTCTTAGGTTTGGAAAAAGGTGAAAACATTAAAGATTTTGAACCGAGCAGAGAGTTTTTGAAAGAAATCGAGGGCTTTACGTTTGATTCGTATTCTCCACTTGTTAACGCAAGACGTAACGTAAAGGTGGGCGGATTTAAGAAAATGGAGAACAACACAAGCTATGGTTGTTGCGTATGTATCGGAAGCGCGGGAACAGCATTGTTGCCATTAAGTGCCGTGATGTACAGAGAGGATGGTATTGCGGTAAATCATTACGTGCCTGGTTCGTATTCGGCTTTTACCCCAAAAGGACAAAAGGTGGATATAACAATAGAAACGGAATATCCGTATTCTAACAACGTTAAGCTAACTTTTGTTCAATCAGAGCCTGAAAATTATACGATTGCGCTCAGAATTCCATCTTATAGCGATGCTCAAGTCGGTTTTAATAATAGAGTAATGTCTGCAATATCTAATACGTATTTCGAAAATTGCAACGTGCATGAGAAAACTACGGTTATTACGATTAAGTTTGATAACAAGGTGAAAACTACTTTGCTCAACGGAAAGGTGTGTGTAAGCAAGGGAGCGATAGTATATGCTATCGACGAGCGTAACCAAAAATTAGACGTTGTTGCAAGTAAGGATATAATAAGTGCGAAGAGCATAAAAAAGAAGTTTGATTGTATGGATAGTTTGGGAGTGATTTTTTCTAACGGCGAAAAAGTCGTACTTACAGATTATGCGTTTGCAGGCAAAAATTGGAATGATAATAATTGCAAAGTAAGCGTGTGGTTGGAAGCTGAAAAATAAAGAGATTAAGGGAAAATATGAAAAAAATTTTTGCAAAAATTTTATGTTTGTTGTCATGTTTGACGTTTCTGGTATGCGGAATAACCGCGCTTTCTTACACTTTTGCTTATGCAGATGAAAAAACTGGCGAACAAGTGGAAAAGATAGCGGACGTATATCTTGTAGCCGGTCAGTCTAACGCGGAAGGTTGTTCTTTAGTTACGGGAGGTAAGGGACCTATATACGAAACTCAAACTAGTTCTTCTTTTTATAATCCTACCCTAAAGTACGAAAACGTTTTATACAATCATAACGTTCTTCTCAACCTTTCGGGAGGTTCTTATATGATAACCGATTTAATTCCAGTAGTTCAAGGATTGGGGTGGAATTATCAAAAAACACATATAGGCCCCGAGCTTGGTATGGCTCAATATCTCGATCCCATTTACGCTCAAAAGGAAAACACCGATGCAATTATTATTAAGGTTGCAGACGGTGGAACTTCGCTGGTAAGGCATTATGACTCTGTAAACGTTGATCTAAACTTTATTGCAGGCATTTCCGAAGTTGATGCTAATAGTGGAACTTGGTATCCTGAAAGTTTATGGAACGTATTGTATGACGATGGTAGCAAAGCGGATTTGTGGGAATCTCAGTTGTACCATCATCCCACTGGTTATTTGTATAGAGAGCTCATTACGTTTTTAAGAACGAATTACAATATATTGCAAGAAAAAGGTTATACTAAAATTAATTTCAAAGCGTTTTGCTGGATGCAGGGCGAGTCGGACGTGGGACAATACAAAGAGTATAAAAAAGTGTTTAACGTTTTTGCTTCCGACATTCGCACACGTCTTAGCGAGATTACGGGTGAAGATTATTCTTCGTTGCCTATGGTAATAGGCGAGCTTGGAGCAACCTATCCTAGCAGAAGTTACTTTGTTGACGTTCAGCGTGAAATACCGCTCAGTCTTGGAAATAGTTACGTTATTGATAGCGAAAAGTTTGCAATGAGTGAAATGGGCGCGGATGAGAAGAGCGTAATTTTAGGCTCGGACGGAGCTCATTGGAACTATCCCGATATGGTCGAAGTCGGAAAATTATTTGGTGAGCAATCGTATAAAGCAAGCGCTGAAGATAATTGGCTTTATATAGACGTTGGCGCAAAGCGTAGTGATAGATACGACAAAACTTCGCTTGAGAACGTTAAGCTTGATATAGATGAGTTTAACGACAACGGAAAACTGTCCTTTTCGTGCGATCTTAAAAAACTTTATAATATTACGTCGTTATCAATTGGCGAGATTGATCTTATGCCTTACGTTACACATTCTGTGAACGGAAATTACAGAACGTATACGGTAAACGGAGTAAATGTGGATAACACGCAAGACGCAACAGTAGAGGCATTCTTTACAAACGCAGATACGTATACCGTTTCCGTATCCATAGCTCAAGAGGGTAATAGCTACGGCGATAAGATTTATACTTATGAAAATAAGGTATATGCAAACGCAGGATATTACGAGCTTAACGCGCATCCTACTCAAGACGGTAGAGTTTATAAAGTTACAATAAACGGAGTGGAAGTAGCAGGCGCAAAGAATTCCGATCCGATAATTATAGATAACATCTTTGATTATCCTGCTACCGATGATAAAAAGTTCAAAATTGAAGTTCAGTATTCTAAAATTCCCGAGCCTAAAATTGTTGCTAGCGGATACGTTATTTCGTATGAGGCGGGTGAAGCGTTTAGCACGGACGGGCTAGTTGTTAAGTTTGTAGATGCTCTTGAAAACGAAACTGTTCTTGACAAAGACGAGTATACGGTAGATAGTTCTACATTCAATCCTAATCAGGTAGGCAAGTACCTTATCACGATAACGTACGGCGATTATAAATACAATTATACGGTGGACGTAGTAGCTCCCAAAATAGAGATAGAGAACGCAAAAACGTTATTCTTGATTGGAGAGCAATTCTCGATAGGCGAAGCAAAAGTTTATCTGGTTACAAAGGCAGGCAAAACGCTTTTAGAGGAAGGACAGTATACTGTAACCACCGTATTGTTCAACTCTAAATATGCAGGCACGTACGATATTTTGGTAAGCGGACAGGGCGCAAGCGGAACTTATAAGGTGCAGGTAGTAGCTCCCGATTCGATAGAGGTAAGCGGAGCAAAAACCGAGTTTAGCGGAGAAGAGTTTAGTACTGGGGAAATCGTAGTAAAGGCCAAGGTAGGAGATGACGAGTACTTACTTGACGCAAGCTTATATACGGTAGACTCGACACAGTTTAATAAAGACGAGAGCGGAACGTATACGATAACGGTAAGCGCGTGCGGAAAGAGCGCAACATACGAGGTAACCGTAGTAGTGTCTAGCGGAAATACTGAAACTCCCGAAAAGGGCGAAAGCGGATCTAGTTCGTCTAGTGGATGCGGAGCTAATGCAATGGAGATATTTACACTTGTTGCAGGTCTTTGCGCTCTAGCGTTTGTGTTTAGGAAAAAATAACGCTAAAATGTTAAAAAAATCCATAAAACATATAGTATTTGTATTGAAATAATTATGTTTTTAGGATATAATTAATATATAAAAAAGTGGTAATTATAAGTAAGGAGAAAAAAATGAAAAAGATACTTACGAAATTATTAATGTTAGTTATGTGTTTTGCTCTTATTGTAGGAGGTTTTGCAATAATGGGGAACGCGACTGTAAGCGTAGTGAGCGCAAATGAAACACAAGAAAAGCAAACTGAAAAGATTGCGGATGTATATCTTATTGCAGGACAATCTAACGCAGTAGGTTCAACTCTTATTGCAAACGGAGCCGGCCCTGTTTATCAGCAACAGAATAATAATTCTTTCGCAAACCCCGAAATTAAATACGATAACGTTTTGTACAATCATCACGCTCATCCCACCACAAAGGGAAGCGGATATATGATAACGAATTTCGTTCCCGTAACGCAAGGCTTGGGTTATACGCAGGCTAAAAACCATATAGGCCCCGAGCTTGGAATGGCAGAATATCTCGATCCTATCTATGCTCAAAAGGAAAACACCGATGCAATTATTGTTAAGGTAGCTGCGGGCGGTACCACTCTTACTCGTCATTACGACGATGCTAATCTTGATATTGAAGCGCTTAGAGAAGTTAATAGCTACGATGCAAACTTTGGTACTTGGTATCCCGAAAGTTTGTGGAACGTAACAAACGGCGGACTTACCGTTGATTTGTGGGATGGTCAGTACTATCGTCATCCTACTGGACTTTTGTATAGAGAGTTAATTAGTTTTGTAAAACTCAATTATCAATGGCTTCAGGATGAGGGTTATACTAAAATAAATTTCAAAGCGCTTTGCTGGATGCAAGGTGAAAGCGATAGGGGACAAGTAACGGAGTATAAAGTTGCTTTCAATGCGTTTATGAACGACGTTAGACGTCATCTTAGTGAGCTTACAGGCGAAGATTATTCTAACTTCCCTGTTGTATGCGGAGAAATTTCAAAGACGTTTAGCTCGGCAGCTTCACAACCAACTAACGAGAAATTTATTTCTATGCAACACGAAATTGCATATAATCTCAATCAAACCTATGTAATTCCTACTAAGGATTTCCTTATTCACGATTTCAACGAGTTTGGAGCGGACGTAACGCTTGGCTCGGACGGAGCGCATTGGAATTATCCCGATATGCTCGATATTGGATATTTGTTTGGCGAAAAAGCTTATAACGTAAATCCCGATGATAAATGGGTTTACTTTAATTCTACCGCCAAGCGCAACGACCACATGGATAAGACCTCGCTTGAAAACGTTAAGTTTGATATCGACGAGTTTAACAAAAACGGAAAACTTTCGTTTACGTGTGATCTTAAAAAACTTTATAATATTACTTCACTTAAAATTAAAGACGGTATGGACCTTATGCCCTACCTTACTCAAACTGTAAGTGGAAATATTAGAAAGTACGAGTTAAAAGACGTTCCTGTTGATAATAGTAAGGATATAACGCTGGAATCTCATTTTACAAACGCAGATGCTTACAACGTTTCCGTATCCATTGCTCAAGAAGGCAACGGTTATGGCGATAAGATATACACCTACGAAAATAAGGTGTACGCAAACGCAGGATATTACGAGCTTGAAGCGCATCCAGCTCAAGACGGAAGAGTGTACAAAGTTACTATAAACGATATCGAAGTAGAGGGCGCAAAGAATAATGCTACTATTGTTCTTGACGATATCTTCGATTATCTCAACGGACAATCAGAGTTTAAGATTGTAGTTCAGTACTCTCCCATTCCGCCCCTTCGTATCGAAGCTAGCGGATATATTGGAACTTTTGAGGTGGGCGAGCAGTTTAGCACTGACGGACTTGTAGTCAAGTTCTTAGATCAGCTTGATAACGAAACTGTACTTTCTGCAAATGACTACACAGTTGATTCGTCTA
>SVHU01000008.1 GCA_015055625.1 Clostridiales bacterium
TACACTCAGCCCCAGCAAACAGTGTACACTCAGCCCCAGCAAACAGTGTACACTCAGCCCCAGCAAACAGTGTACACTCAGCCCCAGCAAACAGTGTACACTCAGCCCCAGCAAACAGCGTATACTCAACCCCAGCAAACAGTGGAAATTAAGTTAGAGGAAACGGATGAAACGAAGCCAGAACAGGAAAATACGCAACCTCAGTATGGAAATACACAACCTCAGTATGGAAATACACAACCTAGAATAATGCGTTCACAGCAACAGGCGGTTTATACTCATACATTGAGATTGGATAATCAACATCAGGCATCAATTGCTAATAAAAATAGTGTAACAATGTCAACGAATAAAGATTTATCAAATGTGAATGACAAACCTGTCCAAAATCAAAAAGAGATAGATGCTGAAGCGGAAAAAGAAAAACGTTTGTTGGAAGAAACAGAGAGAAAAATTTGGGAAGAAACAATAAGAAAGAATCCTGAAAAAGCAAAAGCGTATTTTAGCGCAGTGGAGAAAATGAACACTTGCGCAACTAAATCCGATTATATAAATCTTATTGTTAAGTTTGAAATGCTAGGAAGCTTTTTAGATAGTAAGAAAAAAATTCAAGAGCTTCACGAACAACTTCTTAACTTAAAAAAAAGTAAAAAGAAATGGTAAATATTGTTAATTAAACAACAAAAAACTGCGATATGTATCGCAGTTTTTTGTGTATATGTTCATTTACATTGTGCTTTTTGTGTAGGGGCGATTCACGAATCGCCCATTTTATACAGCCGTATTTCTTATATTGAGAGTGGGTCTGCCCACCGACTGTCGAATCGTCCCCTTATATCTTCTTATAAATAATCAATTCGCTGGAGAGTTGAGTGGGAACGTTTACTTTAATTCCGTTGTTTGCCATTTCGTATCCGCTAAGCTTAACCGTTGCGCCACTGTTGTCAAACGTTACCTCATAACAAGCTGACATATCAATACCCTTGGGATAAACAACCGTGCTTTCGTTGGGGTTTAGCACAAGGCGGAAAACACCTATTACGCCTGCGCTCTTGTCAGATGCGCAACGTTCTAAAATTACTGTGTTTTGTGGCTTTGTAGCGTAAATTTCGGGAGTGTGGTGATAAATTTTGCCTGTTGGAGCAAAGGGACGAATTACGTTCTTATAGATATCGAACGTATGCTTTACAAAATCGAGCTGTTTAGTGTTGAAGCACGAGCCCTTACTGTTAAACTGGTTTGCAGTAGGTCTGCCGAAAATCGTATTTCTTACCGAGCAATCGAGTGTGCCGTGTTCGTGAGAGAACATTCCAGCGCACAGTCTATCTACGTATTCTGGAGGAAGCACCATAGTCATTCCGTTTGTGATAAGCACGCTGACAGGAAGCTTGTTCTCGTCCGTAACCCAAGTATGGTCGAAGTTTTTAACGAACTGCAAATCCGTTCTTGCACCACCTGAAGCGCAGTTTTCAAACACAACGTTTGGATATTTTTTACGCAAACGGTCAAACATCGCGCATACGTTTTCATAATATCTATAAATTCCGTTCTCGCCTTTTTCGTTAAAGTAGTGCATATTGGAGTAGGAAATATTATAGTCAAGTCTGAATACGTCAATCTTATAATCGTCCACAAGATGAGAAATCGAGCTTTCGATAAACTCTATAACTTCGGGTTTAGAGCAGTCGAGAACAATATCCTTTTCGCCAGTAACTTTCGTTATATACCAATCGGGGTGCTTTTCCCAAATTTCTGAAAGAACGCCTGCGCGCTCAGGTTCCATCCAAAGTCCAAACAGTAAACCTTTAGAGTGAGCGTATTCCCTAATCTCGTCAAAGCCGTTGGGGTATAAGTCTTCGGCGTAGTTCCAAGTACCAACACGCTTGCTCCATTCCTTAGTAGCAAGCCCCTTAGGACAGTACCAGCCTGCGTCGATAATAAACGTTTCAGCACCGATATAAGCAAAGGTATCGCAAAAGCTCTTACAAGCTTTGATATCCATAGTACGTTCAGGCCCCATACCGCCTTCAAGCCATCCTCCCTTCATTCCGAGAGCGTGAGGGATAGTGAAAACGCTCTTTCTCGTATGATCGTGCATCTCGTTTATAATATCGTCCATGCTTGCATTCATCATTCCGATATGAAGAGCAGGGGAAATGAATTTTCCGTTTTTCTCGAGTACGTATGTGGGATTTTCGCCCACAATACGGCATGTAAACGAAAGCTTTGCAGTATGTTCTTTGTTTTCGTTGTCAAAATCGATATCAAAAGCGTAGCCACCGGAGTAGGCAAGTTGCGCAAACCAAATAGAGCCGTAAACGTTATTCTTTATCATAAACATCGGATGACGGAATCTATCGCGAGAGAATCTACTCTCAATCGTCTGTCTTGCAGAGGGCAAGTCGTGCCACTTAAAAGCGCCCTCTTGCATGTGCTGAGAGGTGGTAAAATAGCCAAGAGAGAAGAGTTTGTCCGCGTTTTCGTCGCTTGTAAACTCGTGCCAACGGTTGATCTTATCCAATCCTCCTGCCATAACGGTAACGTTGCTTATATTGAGCTTGTCGTTTCCAAGGTTTTCAATTTCGATATGACGAGTAAGAATTGCTGTTCCGTCAATGATCGTGCAAACGTACGCAACTATGGGGAAAACGGTGTTAGAAAGCTTTATCCTAACCTCAATCGAGCCGTTGTCATTTTCATGTTGTTCACAATATTCATACTTCCAGTTGTTGCGACAGGTAACTCCGTTGACGTCCACTGAAAAAGCTTCTTTTTTAAGAAAGTCGCCGGGTGTGAAGTATGAGGGCATATCCTCAAGAACGTCCAAAGTAAAGCCTGCGCCATTGTAGCCTAAAGCATTAAAGTTTCCGCCTCTAAATCCTTCTTCATAAACGGTAAGACCGCTACGGTAACAAAATACGGGCATGTCACCGTCTTTTATAAAAAGGTTGCAAAATTTCTCGCTCATAAAATTCTCCTGAAAGGTTTTTTGAATCGTTAATTAAATTGTAAAGCATTATGCTTTTTTTTGCAAGCGAAAACGTGAAATAAAATATAGTTTTTCAATCAATATATTTTGTAAGTGATTTAAAAACTATATTTTTTGAAAACACGAAAATAAAATTGGTATATATTGAAATATTGATAGCTTTTTAGATAATTATGTTGTATAATAAAATCACATAAAAATATTTTAAGGAGAAAATTATGGCTTACGATTTTAGCAATCTTAAAAACTATCTTGACAATAAAATAATCGGTAAAATGGCTCCAGGCGTGGATATCGCAGTAATTTATAAGGGCGACGAAGTTTTCCGTTATACAGCAGGCTATGCCGATGAGGAAAATAAGATAAAGCTTACTAAAGACCACCTTTTTGATATATATTCTGCAACAAAAGTTATTACTTGCACTGCAGGTCTTATTGCTATCGAACAAGGTTTGTTCTTACCAGGGGATCCGGTTGGTTGGTATATTCCCGAAATAAATGACCTTACGTACTATAAGACAGAAACCGAAATTGCAAAAAACGACAAGGTAATGGTTATTCAGGACTTGTTTAGTATGAGTGCAGGCTTTGACTATGACGTGGGATGTAAAGAAATTAAAGAACTTGTGCAAAAAAATCCTAACGCAACAACCGAAGAGGTTATAAAAGCTTTCCTTACACGTCCGCTTCGTTTCAGACCTAAAGAGCGTTATTGTTACAGTATGTGTCACGATGTTTTGGCGCTTGTTATCGAAAAGGCTAGCGGAATGCGTTTTGCAGAGTTTGTTAAAAAGTATATTTTCGATCCTCTTGACATGAAGGACGCGTACTTCCATCTTCCCGAGAGTGAAAAGCATAGAAAATCAGCTAAGTATACATATAATGACCAAACTAAAAAGTACGACAGAAGAAGCCCTGAAAACGATTACTTTGTTCCTACCAATATGTATGATAGCGGAGGAGCAGGAATTATTACTAACCTTAACGAGTACAGCAAAATAGCGTATGCGCTCACTCACGGCGGTGTGGGTAAGAACGGAAATAAGATTGTTTCCGCACAATCCATTGCGCATATGAGAACAAACCTTTTAGACGAACAGCGCCTAAAGATTTATCACAATTGGAGTTATAATAATCCAGGCTACGGTTATGGCTACGGCGTAAGAGTAAAGATGGAAAAGGGCTTAACCTCTAACTTTGCCAGCGGTGAATTTGGTTGGGATGGAGCGGCTGGCTTTATGGCGTGTTTCGAGCCCGAGCTTGACCTTGCAATCATATATGCTCAACACGTTCTCAATCCCCACAACTATGAAAACCATAACAGAATTAAGAACTTTGTTCACTTAGCATTGTTTGATTAATAGCGACAACATAAAGCATATTTGGTTAAAAATCCTTCAGTCAAAACATAAAGTTTTGCCAGCTCCCTTTAAAAGGAGCCTTTAAAAAGCCGTCCTTGCAAAGGAAGGGGGACCGTCTTGACGGTGAAAGGATTGGCTAACAAATTACGTACATAAAAAATCACGGCAAGTAAAATGTCGTGATTTTTTATGTACGTATGTTCGATTTTCGGTTATTTTACCGTAATTTCAAGGTAAGCAAACGACGAATTAAAGGTGAGTTTATTATCTTTAACAGTTGCGTATTTAATGTCTTTTATATCAAAATTTCCTGCAAGCTCAACCTCTTGTTCTTGTCCAAGAGAAGTGATAAACACGCCCTTGTTGCCGTTTTTAAGAGAGTGAAACGTAACCGCACAGTACTTGCTGTTTACTACAAGTGGAAGAGATAGCGAAGCGAAGAAATTTTTGTATACAAGATACAAGTCTGTGTCATGCGCATTCAGCGTGTCGGTGTACAAGTTTTCAAGGTCAGCGTTAATAAAATGAACCTGTCCCTTTCCATACTTGTTTACCGTATAAACGTTATCAGTGTCTTTCGCAATTATTTTGGCGCTAAAGCATTCAGTTTCGAGATTTACTTGCGCTCTTAGCGGTATGTTTTTTCCATTAAGACTAATATTATAAGTCTTGTTAGCTTCTTCTCTTCCCAAAACTTTAAGACCTGTCAAATTTTCAAAATCACCAATATATCCGCCGTGATAGGAAATCAATAGTTTTGCGCCGTGATTTACTTTTTCTTTAAGCGCGTTTAGTGTAATTTTTGGAAGCCCGGTGTAACTTCTGATAGAGGGAACGATGTAATAGTCATAGTCTTTTAGCGGTTGGTCCTCGTACATAAAGTCCACGCTATAACCGCACTGAGTTGCCATAACAAAGCTTGCGTATGCAATCTTCCAGTTGTCCTGGTCAAAGGATAGAATTACGCAACAGTGCTTGTCGGGTGAGGGCAAATCTTCAAGCGGAGCAAGAAGCGAAGACATTTTTTTCATTTCTTTCATTACGGGCTTAGGCTCGCCGTTGCTATAACACAAGCCGAGGTTTTGCTCTAAAGCGTTAAGATCGTAGGGCGAAAAATCCAAATGCTCCTGATCAAATGCGCACCACCACAAATATCCGTTAGTTCCGTACTGGAAAGAAGTTGCCATGCTCTTTTCTAAAAACTCGGGCATAAAGTCGTCGGATAAAACCATAGGACCAAGAGTGTTAACCTCTTCAACCATGCATTTTTGATTGGAAATGCCTGCATAATAAACGCTTTCTGATGCAGGGTGAAGAATTGATCGCATTGTGGTTACTTTTTCTTTAGAACAGTACGGCGTAAACATGGGATACGGATGCGTAGTTTGTACGTCGGTATAGTAGGAAACCATAGAAATACTCCATTTACCCCTACAAGGCAATCCGTGCATTCCCGATATTATGGGACGGGAATTGTCTTCGCTTCTGATTGCGTTTGTAACAGCAGAAAGCCACAATTCCGCCTGCTCTTCGTTTGCGTTAAAGTCAAGACAATTACACTCGTTACCGGGTTCCCACGCTATTATACATTTTCTGTCCTTAAAGTACGAAACGAACTTTTTTACAAACTTACACGTCCAAATAACCGCAGTAGGAGAGGAAAGAAGACTCTTGTTGATAAGAAGTTGCGGAGCAAAATGTCTTCCGCTCATCCAGCCTGCAATAATGGAAGCAATAACTTTAAGATTGTATTTTTCAGCCAAATCAAGCATTTTGCCAAAGTTTTCCATTTGCTTCATATTTACGCCTTCTGAGTTTTGTAAATAGTTTTCGTCATGATCGCGAAGATTAAAAGACGGAGTGTTCGTCTTTGTGTCGCGGATTTCCTGAAAAACATCCCAAGTCGGGAAAACTCTTATAGTGTCCACACCGTTACTGGACAATGTTTCAAAGTCTTTTTCGATAATCTTTTCGTCAAACTTTTCCCAGGTTTTCATGCCGGCGTTAGATGCCCAATAATTACAGCCGATTGCAAAATTCTTCATAGTGTCCTCGCTTTGTAAAGATGCATATAGATTATTATTAATATTTTATCATTACTTAGCGTTTCCGTCAATATTAAACTTAATAAATCAAAAGTTTTGAGAAAAAGTAGTATCTTTTTAAGAGTAAAAAAGTTAATTACACAATAAATTTCATTTACTATACACTTCAGCCTCTTGAAATTCTTTGGATAGTGTGATATAATAAATACAATCATTAAGTAATTTAGGAAAAGATAGAGGGTAAATGATGAAAACGATTAAGATTACAGCTGTAAAACAAGTTGTTCATAACGATCTTATTAGCGCGTACGAGAATCCTATAAATCACGCATGTGATATCAAAATCGGCGACACGTATTTTAGTTTTGATGGCAAAAAGCCCGAAAATTTGTGCGAAAGCGCGTGGGAAAGTATGGAAAAGTTTGTTGTAGAGCTTGCAAACGGTGGCGGGAACTTTTATGACGGATGGATGAAAAATCCATATTCTGCAATGATATCGTGTAACGATGGCTTTAGACCTGTTAGTTTTTATATTGAAGTGGTGGAAGAATAAAATTAGTTAAAAAAGGTTAACTATATAATAGATGAAAAAGCTTAGTGAAGAAACAAAAAGTTCTATAAAAAAACTCATAATTTCAGTTATTGCGATCGGCTTGTTTTTGGGAGTGATATATCTAGTCTTTTATTTTTTAGGCTGGACAAATGTTAGCAAAGAACAGCTTCAAAAGTACGTGCGCTCAACCGGAGTGATAGCTCCTTTGGTGTTTATTGGTATTAGTTTCTTGCAAGTTACCTTTGTTCCAATCCCTGGTGCTGTGACCATACTAGCAGGATCATATTTGTTTGGACCTGCGCTGTCATTTCTTTACTCGTATATAGGAATGATGTTAGGATCGATAGTTGCGTATCTATTGGGAAAGCTTATTGGCAAGCCGTTTGTAAATTGGATAACAGGCGGTCAGGAAAAAACTGACGAGTGGATAGCTAAAATGAAAGGAAAAGAAAACGTTTTATTATTCTTTATGTTTCTTTTCCCATTCTTCCCAGATGATTTACTTTGCTCGATTGCGGCAGTGTTGCCAATAAAATGGTACGGATTTTTTATTATGCAGATAATAACAAGAGCAACGTCGATAGGCGCAACTCTTCTCATAATGTCGGGTGAAATAATTCCTTTTTCCGGTTGGGGGTTGTGGGTGCTTGGCGGAATCGCAATAGTGGGAATTACAGCGTTTATACTTTCTTTTAAGTATGCCGAAAAAATCAATGCGTTTTTCTCGTCGATAGCTCAAAAAATAACGGATAAATTCAAAAAAAAGAAAGAGGAATAACCGAGAGTTGTTCTTCTTTTTTTGTGTCAATTATTGACATTTTATAAAAAAGGGTATATAATTTTAGAATACTTAAATATCGGATGGATGAGAAATGAGAAAAATTAATTCCGAAATTATAAAAAGTATAAACCGAAAACTTAAGTCGGTAGCGCTAACCATGTTCACTTTCGACGACTACAAGATAAAAATTTTTTGGCTTAGACTTATTAGAGAGAACGAAGCGTATAATGTGAAAGAGCATTCTCATTCGTTTTTCGAAATTCACTACGTAACAAGAGGTTCGTTTAAGATTGTTGTAAATGACGTTGAGTATGAAGTTAAGGAAGACGAATACATACTTGTTCCTCCATCTATAAAACATAGAATTGTAAGCGTGAGTAATGATTTTCATAAGCTTGTTTGGGGATTTGAGGTGGAAAAAGGCGAAGTCCCTACAAGTGGGTTTGTACCACAAAACGTAGCTACGTATGTTCAAAAACAATGCATAGACTTGCTTTTTTCCGAAGAATTCAAAGGCTTTAGCGATGTTTCTACAAAGCTTTCATTAGAACTTTTTTTAAGTAGAGCTTTAGACCTTAGAACTAAAAGCGAAAAGGTATTGGAAGAGGGAAGCGAGGTTTTTGAAAGGATAGAGCGATTTGTTTTGGATAATTTATGTACGTCTATGACAGTATATGATATCGCAATAAACTTCGACGTGTCAGTTCGCCATCTTAGTAGAATTTGCGAAAAGTTTACTGGTTTGACGTTTGGAAAATTTTTGAGAGAGCAAAAAATAAACAAAGCTTGCGCGCTACTTCCTCGTTATACGGTAAAGGAAACTGCGGATATGCTTGGGTACAGCGATGAGTTTTCCTTTTCAAAAAGTTTTAGGGCGGTTACAGGCAAAACTCCGTCTTTGTGGCGTAAAGAAAATAAATAATGTTAAAAATGGTCATTAAATTGCATTTTTATGTCCGATTTTAACATTGCAATATCAATAAAACTATGGTATAATGATAACAACAAAGGAGATTATTATGAATAAATCAGTTTTCCCAGTTATGGTATGTCCGTATACCGACGATAACAAAATAGACCTAAATGCAGTAGATGCGCTTGTACAGTGGTATCACGATTGTGGATGCGATGGAATATTTACAGCGTGTTTATCCACTGAAATTCAGCACCAAACTCTTGAAGAACGTGTTTTAATTACTGATAGAGTTGTAAAAAAAGCCAACGAGATAGCTTCTAACGGTGGGAGAAAAATGACCATTGTAGCCTCAGGTCACATGGCAGACAATTTTGAAGAGCAAGTAAAAGAAATAACAAGCATTCACGCAACAGGCGTAGAAGCGGTTATTTTGATTAGCAACCGCCTAGATATTGCAAATACAGGTGACGAAAATTGGATAGCAGAGCTAAAAAAACTTATGGACGCAATTCCCGAAGACGTAGTTTTAGGCGTTTACGAGTGTCCGTATCCTTACAAGAGATTGCTTACCGATAAAATGCTTGAGTATATCGCAAGCACAAAGCGTTTTGCGTTCATAAAAGACACTTGTTGCGACGCGGAAGAAATGGCAAAACGTGTAAAGATTTTGGAAGGTAGTGGATGTGGACTTTATAACGCCAATGCTCAAACGCTTCTTCAGTCCCTTCGCGACGGAGCTGCGGGATATAGCGGAATTATGGCTAACTTCCACCCCGAGCTTTATAACTGGCTTTGTAAAAACGTAGATTCGCCCTATGCAGATCTTGTACAGTCATTTTTTTGCATGAGCGCGTTTACCGAGTATTTGGCATATCCTTGCACGTCCAAAATTTATCTTAACAAAAATCTTGGACTTCCCATCAAGCCTTACAGTAGAACAAAGGACTATCATCTTGCAACCAAGTACCACACGGACTGTATCGACCAAATGGAATATCTTGCAAACCACATAAAATCAATAATAGGAATTAAGTAACAACGCAAAAGAGCAAACAGGCAAGACTAAATCTTGTGTGGTTGCTCTTTTATTTATAGGTTTTTGATGTTCTATTAACAGCTTGTATAGTAGGTTTGAAATTTTTTAATTGTTGTTGACAAACGTTTTATATTCGTGCTAAAATAAAAGAAAAACGGAGCAAAAGGTACAAATGAACGCAAACAACGATATTATCATAAAAGATATTTTGGTTATTGTCTGTAAAAGCGAAACCGCCGACTTTTCTTACACTTGTTCCGAACGTGTTGGAGCAGGGTATTTGGTAATACTGTCGGGAAGTGGAACTTTTAGTTGCGGAGAGTATACGCGAAACTTAAAAGTTGGCGACGTGATTTTTGTTGATAAGACGGATAGATATAAGGTAGAGGCAGGCGAAAGCGGAATAGAGTATATGACGTCAGCCTTTATTTTGGAAGCGAACCATTCGTTTAGAGAATACGGTGTACCGTATTGTGTTAATATGCCATCTGCTGTAAATACTGCCCTGATGCTTGCGGACGTGTGGGAAAAACGTGGCGATAATTACCTGTTCGAAATACGTAAAATTTTGTATGAAATCCTATTTGAGGCGCTACGTATTGATAAAAACACTCAAAAAGCGCATAATTCGTACTCTAAAATATATCCTGCGATTGAGTATATAAACAAAAATTACAAAGAGGAAATCAACTACGAAGAGCTAGCCTCGTTATGTATGTTCAGCCCCTCGCATTTTAGAAAAATCTTTGTAAAAGAAATGGGAGTTCCTCCTACTGCGTATAGAGAAAATATCAGGTGTGAGGTTGCCAAAGGTATGCTGGTCAGCGATCTTTTTACAGTTACCGAAATTGCCGAACAGCTTGGATATTGCGATATCTATCACTTTAGTAAAGAGTTTAAAAAACGAGTAGGAGTATCCCCATCGTTTTATAAAAAACAGTATCTGAATTAATAATAATGTAAATAAATTATACCGCCAATTTTACGGCGGTATTTTTAGTGTGAGCGTTCTGTACAAATAATTAAGCGTTTAGTATATTTTATAATTTAGTTGTAAGTGTTAGAATTTAACTAATGAAAAATAAAGGAGAATATTAATGTCGGTAAAGTTTACAACCATTAAAATACCGTCCGCAGATTTGGGCGGAGTAAATCCCACGGTAGATATAAACAACGTGTCTTATATTCACGCTGGCTACAAAATGAGTGAAAGCGCTCAAAATAAAAAGCCTCCTTTTATGGGAGAAGGAATGGTTTCTACCATGCTTCCTTACCTTCAGCAAGACAATTATAACCGAAAGCTTGAGGATAAAGAGCTTGACGCGGTAGTTTTAGAAAACGAAAATCTTATAGCCACCATACTTACTGGACTTGGCGGAAGACTGTATTCGCTTTTTGATAAAAAGCGCAATCGCGAACTTTTGTACGTTAACGAGATTTTCCAGCCCGCTAACCTCTCGCTAAGAAACGCATGGTTTTCTGGTGGCGTTGAGTGGAACGTAGCTATAAAAGGTCATAATCCTTTTACCTGTTCGCCAATGTTTGCTTGCAAAACTCAGAGTAGTTTGGGTGAGGGAGTAAAACTTTATGAGTATGAACGCAAGCGTAATATCGTATACTCTATCGACTTTATATTGCCAGAAAAATCAGAGTTTTTGTACGTTATTCCCACGATAGAAAACACCGAAAAGACGGAAAAGTTTGCGTATTGGTGGAGTAATATTGCGGTAAAGGAAACGCCACGAACCAGGGTTATCGTTCCTGCAAGCCACAGCTATATGAGCAGTTATAACAAAAACGCATACTACGTGGACTACGTAGACAATCCCATTGTAGAGGGACGAGATAGTTCCTATCCTCTTACAGCCCCACGTTCTAACGACTATTTTTACGATATAGACAAGGGCGAGGATAAGTGGATAACCGCGGTAGACGAGCAAGGTCAGGGACTTTTACAGCTTTCCACCGATGTGCTCTATGGACGAAAATTATTTGTTTGGGGACAAGGCAACGGCGGAAAGAATTGGCAGGATTTTCTCTCGGGAGGACGCGGTAGCTATATTGAAATTCAGGCAGGTCTTGCACATACTCAGCTCCAGCATATCAAGATGCCGGCTTCTACCATTTGGCGTTGGTGCGAAGCTTACGGTGCTATTGATATTGACGTAAACAAAGCCCACGATAAAGACTTTAAAGTGGCGGTAAATACGGTAAAAGATTATATAGCGGAGTATTTTCCAAACGGCGTTAATGTAACGCTCGAAAACGTGTTAAGTTTATACAACGAAACACCGCTTTCACTTGAAAGATTGGGTAGTGGTTGGGGAGCGTTGAAGAATATTGAAAATCAGATTTTGGGTTTAGAGCCTATTAGTAAAACGCTTCAGTTTCCCACCTCTTCAATGAATGAAGAGCAAGAAATTTTCAGCGAATTGTTAAATACCGGAAAGGTTGTAAACAGCGATGAAAAAGCATATCCAATAGGATACGTAACTAGCGAATTTTTTGAGAAAAAATTTGAAGAAGCAATCGCAAACGGTAGCGAAAACTGGAATACGTATTATCATTTAGGCGTCATTAAGTACGCTTTAGGAAAAACGGAAGAGGCTCAAAAGGCTTGGGAAAAATCGGTAGAAATCAAGCCTAACTGTTGGGCGTATCGCAACCTTGCAATGCTCGAGCGTAACGTGTATTTTAACACGGGAAAAGCTGTCGAGCTTATGAAAAAATCAGTATATCTCAATCCCGTTTTACCCATTGAAAAGGACTATGGCGAAACGCTTGTAAAAGCCGGCTTGTACGAAAAATGGATAGAATACTTTGACGGTGATTGCAAGAATAAGAACAGCGAAAGACTTCAGTTTTACAAGGCGTTCGCGCTCACTAAGCTCAAAAAATACAAAGAGGCGAGCGAGATAGTAAACGAGAATTACACACTCTCGGATATAAAGGAGGGCGAGCTTTCCGTTTCCGAGCTGTGGTACGAAATTTACGGACCAATAATTACAGGTCGTGATGATTTGGACGAAAAAGAGCGTAACGCAATAGTTGATAAAATGCGTCCGCTTGGCAAACTTGATTTCAGAATGCATTAAAAGGAGATAAAACAATGTTTGAAGATTTTTTGAAAAACAACGCCCCCACGCCTTGGGTGAACCTCATTGCAGACGAAAAGGACGACGAGGTTAAAGTCAATATGTGGAACAGACAGTACACTGTTGGCAAAAACTGTTTGCTTTCCTCTATTATAAGCGGAGGAGAGGAAATGCTGGAAGCTCCCATGACCATACACGCTATCGAAAACGGAAAGGAAGTAGTTTTCGGCGATGCTCACACGTTTATTATGAACCAAAGCGGAAGAGAAGTCGTAGTGTGCTCAGCAACGCGTTCAAACCGTTTTGTAGTAAACACTGCGCTCAAAATCGAGTATGACGGACTTTGCAAAATCGATCTTAAAATTATGCCCGTAGGTCTTACCGTTATGGAAGTTTTCGGACTTGACAAGCACAATGCAAAACAGTTTGATCTCGATGCTTTGTGGGTGGAGGTCCCAATCAAAGAAAGCATTGCGCAAGACTATCATTACTGGCCCTCTATGTGGCCCTCGCTTCAGGCAAAGTTTGACAAGGAAGAGGATAAAATTCCGTACTCTACCGTTTGTATGAGCAGAAAGCTCAAGTCTTCGCTCTCGCTGGATTTTAAGCCCGGTATATACTTTGGTAACGGAGATAAAGGTCTTGGCTACTTTGCGGAAAGCGCGGAGAATTGGCAGTTTGCCGAAAAGGAAGCGCTTAGGATAGAAAAGAAAGAGGATGGCAAGGTTGTATTTAAGATCAACCTGCTAAATTCTCAGCCTAAAAAGTGGGAATATCCACCGGCTCCTCACAATCCCGTATACTCGTTTATGGCAATTTCCTTCTCGTTCGGTTTTCAGGCTACTCCCGTTAAAAAGATGCCCGATAACCCTTATAAGGAAAAAGCAGTGCATATCGACTGCTTCAAAAAGATTCTCATCGAATATTACGATTTCTTGCTGAATACGTCCGATTATGAGGGTTATGCTTGCAACCTGGATAAGATAGCGGCGGAGGGCGTAACTTTGCTTTACATCCACGAAAAGTGGAATAAGATCCAAAACTATTGGGAAATTGCCGTTTCAGACAGAGCGAGAATTCAGGAAATTATCAAGCAATGTCACCTTAGAGGAATTAAAGTAATACCATACTTTGGTTATGAGCTCAGCACTCTTAATCCCAACTATACGCAGTGGGAAAAAGAGCACGACTCCATTCAGGTAAAGGAAGGGCCCACCGAGAACATGCACGGCTGGTACCGTCAGCCCAATCAGCGTGATTACGTTGTTTGCTATGGCAGTAGCTTTACCGATAAAATGCTTGCAGGTCTTGAAAAAATGTTTGACGAGTACGCCTTTGACGGAATTTATCTTGACAGTACCGTATATCCCAACTTTTGTTTGGAACATTCTTGCGGATACGTGGATGCAAACGGCGTAAGACGTACCACACACCCGGTGCTTGGCGTGCGTAGATTTATGGAAGGTCTTTACAATCTTCTTCATCCGCGCGGAAAGATTATCAGCGCTCATATCAGTAACTATATCGCGCCTTCTGCAATGTCGTTCTGCGATTACGTTTGGGACGGCGAAGCAATCCAGATATATCTTAAAGACAACGGCATAGACGTTATTCCTCAAGAGTATATGAAAGCGGAATACGTGCCTAGAGCTATCGGTGTTCCTTATGAGTATCTGGTATATACATTCCCTAACTGGAGCTATGAAGAAGGTTTGTCGCTTTGTCTGATTTACGGAATGTTGCCCAAGCCTAACGATATCGGCTTACCTTTGGAGATAACTCACAAACTTTGGGATATTTACGATGCGTTCCCGATTGCAAATTCAACCTTTATTCCCTATTGGAAAAATGACAGAATTACGTATAAAAGCGAGGATATCAAGTGTAGCTTGTACGAGTATAAAGACAGCCATGGCGTAAGAAAATGGCTTGTAATTATTGCAAATCCCACAAGCAATACCGCTACCGCAACAATGAAAATGAGCGCGACGATGAGAGTAAACGACGAGCGTGAACGTAAGCTTATTTCTTCCGCTTGCGACTCTTTCGACGTAACGCTTGCGCCTTGTCAGACACTGATTTATCTTGCCGACGAAATCGTGAAATAACAAAAAAAGAGCAATGCAAAGCTTAAAAGCCAAGCGTTGCTTTTTTTATATACAGGGATAGTTTTATCAATTATCCTGATTTTTGCTAAAACTATGTATATTTTAGAAGTAGTGTTTTTCTGTGTTTGAGTTGTTTTTCTGGCGAAAACTCCAAGGGAAAGCTTGATATTGTCATTTTTTCAGCATACGTTATGCGCATAATTGTTCATTCGTATTTATTTACTTGTCAAAAAATTAAAAAAATGCTATAATATTACAAATAAAAATAGGAAAGTAAAAATGAAAAGAAAAATTCTTTACCGAATATTTACAGCAGTTGCCTCGATTGCAATTTTTATAATTATTGGATTTATTGCAATAATGGTGCCTGCTAACAGCAAAGCGTTTTACAGATGGCAGTTTGATAAGCATAGCACATTGGAATGGGTTCAAAGTCAGGGGGACAGGTTATATGATGAAGAATCTCCAGACTATGATCCGTATGCAGCGGAGTACGTATGCTGTATGACTGAGCAACAGCTAGAAGATTTAATGTTGCACGTAGTGCGCTATTGTATGTGGCTTGAGGACGATATGAATATAACAGTGGACGGACGTCATCTCAAGATTTTTAGAGCAGACGAAAGAGCTCATATGAACGACGTTAGAAATATATTTGGCGTAGGTATAATTTTGACTATTGTATCAGTACTGATATGCATAGCGTTTTTGTTCTTTTTGCTTAATAGGCCTAAGGCGTACTACGAAACGAGTAGGAAGGTTCCGTTTATAACTTTTGGCGTGTTGTTTGTAATATTTATTGCTTTGGCATTGTACATAGTTGTTGATTTCAAGTACGTGTTCGAAGTTGTTTTCCACAATATGCTTTTTGATGGTAATTACGCTTTTTCTAGTGGTGTAATGATAAGTATGATTGGCGAGATTTTTCCCGATTTGATTATGCTAATAGGTATAAGTTGGCTTGTAATGATGGGTGTTCCCGTCCTAGCATTTGTTCTTTATAACAAGCGTCTTGCAAAAAAAACAGCTTTACAAGCTGGAAAGGAAGATAAAAACAGTCAAACAAATGAAGAGAAGTAATATTTTTTACAAAATATGAGTAATAAGCGCCGTATATTGCTAAAAAACTATTGCAAAAAATCAAAAAAAATATTATACTATATGTGAGCGTGAAGGACGTAGTCCTTAAATCTTACTCTAAATGATCCGATTTATTAATGGAGGTATAAATGAGCAAGTTTTTTTGTGATACTAACTGCGAACTCTGGTACGAAAAAGCCGAACAGCTTGGTATCAACGTGATAAAAATGCCATACACTCTAGGTAACGAAATGTATTTTTACGATCTTGGTAAAGAAACAGATTGTAAAGCGTTTTTCGGTGCAATGAGAAATGGAGATTCGGCAAAAACTCAAGCTCTTAATATGGACGAATATATTGAGTATTTCGAACCCGTGTTTGCAAGTGGTGAGGATATCGTATACGTTACGTTTTCTCAGACAATGAGTGGGACGTTTAATTCTATGCGTCTTGCAATAGAAGCGCTGTCCGAAAAATATCCCGAACGCAAAATTACAGTTATCGACAGCTCGTTGATTTCTTGTGGCGCAGGTGTAGTTGTTGAGGAGGCAGCAAAGCTTCATAACAGCGGAGCTAGCGCGGAAGATATCGTTAACTTTGTGGAATATTTCAAAAAGAGAGTGAAAATGTATTTTACCGTAGGCGAGCTTAAATACCTTGTTCGCGGAGGAAGACTTTCTGCTGTTGCCGGCGCGCTTGGAACACTTTTGAACCTAAAACCAATAATCGGCGTGGACGATAATGGAAAGCTTGCGTCTTTAGCAAAAGTAAACGGTAGAAAAAAGGCTATCCATACGCTTGTAGAAAAGCTTGCTTTAGATATTGTGGACACGTCGTATCCTATAATTTTAGTACACGCTGACAGTGAGGCGGACAATAAAATTATGGAGAATGCGGTGTTGCAAAAATACCCCGACGCAAAAATTGAAATTCAGTTAATAGGTCCGGTAATCGGTGCGCATTGCGGGCCGGATACTTTGGGAATAATCTTTGTCAGCAAAGAGAATTAAAGTGAAAAGAGTAATAAAAAAATTATCAGCAATTGCTTTGGCAGTAGCGTTGATGCTTTGTGTGGCTTGTTCTTCGTCCATATCATATACCGATAAGTATTATTCGGTTTTGGGTGACTTGTATATGAGCATTTCGTATTATAGCGGAACGGATAGCGGAGCGTACGATATTGCAACTGCTTTGGATAACGAGATAAATCCCGATATTCCCACTTCTTACGTTGCTCGGTTTAACGCAATGCAAGCTGGCGAAATCGAGGTAAGCAAGAGCGTTTACGATTTAGTAAAAATGTCAAAACAGCTTTGTTCGTTAAGCGGAGGAGCTTTTGATATAACGCTAAGCGATTTGTCAAAATTGTGGAAAGTAGATCATAAGTCTTTAGAAAATTACGCCCCAAACGAATTTCCTTTGCTTCCTTCATACGAAGAAGTTGTGTCAGTAAATAGCACAATGGATAAAATCGATGCGAGAGAAGAAAACGGAAAGTATTATTTATCAAAGACCGTAGATAACGCAAAGATAGACCTTGGTGGAATTGCAAAAGGGTACTTGACCGATTTGGTGCAAGCAAAACTTGATGCAAACGGCGTAAAATCCGCAGTAATAGACGTTAGTGGAAACTTGCATTTGCTTGGCAATAAGTATGAAGAAAGCGGAAACAAAAGCGATTGGAAGATTGGAGTAAACAACTGTTTTAACAATGACGGATCGTATTTGTGTGGAATAATGCCCAATAAAGACAGCGCTGTTATCACTTCGGGAACGTACGAGCGCGGTTATGAAAAAGACGGAGTAAAAGTAAACCACGTTATAAACCCTCACACTAAGATGCCGGTTGGAGTAATGTATGACGGAGCGTATTTGAATAGCTTAGACTACGTAACGTCAGTTACCGTAATAGGAAACAACGGAGCGTTATGCGACGCGGTTGCAACAGCTGTGTGCGTAATGGGTATAACACAAGGCGCGCAACTTATAGAAGATTTACAGCTTTCCGCGATAATAGTTACAGCCGATAAAAAATATAAAACGGTAGGTTCAATTCGTTTTATGCAAGGCAATTTTTATTTGAACAGTTTGGAAGAGATATAAATGACACCACAGGCAGAACAATTAAAAAAATCCAAAATATTCACGGTATTTGACGTGATTTTGATAGCGGTAGTGTTAATTTTATGCCTTTTGCCTCTATTTTTTAAGCTGATAGTTCCGCCTGAAAAAGGGAAAACTGTAAAAATAACGCATAACGGTGTTTCTCAAACGTATTCGCTTAATAAAAACGCAACGTTTAATATTGACGGAGCGGTAATAAAAATCGAAAACGGCGCAGTATTTTTCGAAAGCAACGATTGTCCCACAAAACAGTGCGTACATACCGGAAAGATATCCAACGCAGGCGACAGCGCAATATGCATGCCAAAAGGTATCTACGTTCAAATAGTGGGCGACGGCTTTGACGGCTCGAGTAAGTAGGTGATAAAATGAGCACTAAAAAACTTACAAGGCTTTCGCTTTTTACAACGCTTGCGCTTATTATGTCGCTTGTAGAATCCGCATTGCCACCGCTTTTCTGGTTTGCTCCGGGCGCGAAGCTTGGGCTTGCAAACTTGCTTTCGCTGATAGCTTTGTTTACTGACGGAGTGATTGGCGGATATATTGTTCTGATTATTCGAATACTGCTTGCATCGGTATTTGGCGGAAGTTTTTCCACCCTGATATACGCGTTGCCAGCAGGAGTGATAAGCTATTCTATGCAAGTATTACTTGTAAAATTATGTATAAAAAAAATAGGCGTTGTTTCGATATCGGTTGTAGGCGGTGTGCTTCACAACGTTACGCAAACGGTAATCGCATCGCTTATTACTGGAGTGAATTTATATTCGCTTATCATTTACACCCTACCTACTGGGTTTGTAGCAGGACTATTCGTGGGAGTAGTAGCGTACTTTACGCTAAAGCATCTTCCCGATAAATTTTATGGAAATTAAACCAAACAATGGAGATATAAACACAATGAAAAACGCATTTGACATCTTACAAGAACGTGGCTTTATTAAGCAAACAGTATACGAAGACGATCTCAAGCATTTGCTCGAAACCGAAAGCGTACCTTTTTACGTTGGATTTGATCCCACAGCCGACAGCTTGCATATCGGTCATTATATACCCATTATGGCAATGGCATGGATGCAAAAGTGCGGACATAAGCCCATCGCTCTTATCGGTGGCGGAACCGCAATGATCGGCGATCCTTCGGGAAGAACTGATATGCGTCAGATGATGACGAGAGAAACAATCGAGCATAACTGCGAGTGTTTTAGAAAGCAAATGGGTAGATTTATTCGCTTCGAGGGCGAGAATGGCGCAACAATGGTAAATAACGGAGATTGGCTCTTAAAGCTCAACTACGTAGACTTTTTGCGTGATATTGGAACTTACTTTTCTGTAAACGAAATGCTTACCGCAAAGTGCTTCAAAACCCGTCTTGAACGTGGACTTTCTTTCTTGGAGTTTAACTATATGCTTATGCAAGCATACGATTTCCTCGTGCTTTTCCAACAGCACGGATGTAAAATCCAGCTTGGCGGAAACGATCAGTGGAGCAATATTTTGGCAGGCGCTGACCTTATCAGAAGAAAGGAACGTAGCGATGCTTTTGCAATGACGTTTACACTTTTAGAAACCAGCGACGGAAAGAAGATGGGTAAGACTGCAAAGGGCGCTTTGTGGCTTGATGCTAACAAGACCTCGCCTTATGACTTCTATCAGTATTTCAGAAACGTAGAGGACGTAAAGGTAGAAGAGTGCTTCAGACTTCTTACCTTCCTCGAAATGGACGAGATCAAGGAAATCTGCAAATACCAAGACGAGCGTATCAATGATGCTAAAAAACGTCTTGCGTTCGAGGTTACTAAGCTTGTTCATGGCGAAGAAGAGGCTATCAAAGCTCAAAAACAGGCTGAGGGCGCGTTTAGTAACGATATCGATTCTATGCCTTCTGTAAACGTTGCTGGCGATATGAGTATGCCCGTTGTTGATATGATGGTGCTTGCAAAAGTAGCTTCTACCAAGAGCGAAGCAAGACGTCTTGTCGAGGGTGGTGGCGTAAAGATTAACGATACCAAAATAAGCGCGGTTACCACGCTTGTAAACGAAGTTACAGACAAGAACGAGTTTGTTCTTCACAAGGGCAAAAAAGTTCACGTAAAAGTGGTTATCGGTTAGTGAAAGACTATACGACAATTAAAGATACAGTGCAAGAAACCGTGATTAAAAGATCGCGGTTTATTGCGTATGCGTACACGTTGACCGACGAAGAGGATGCCGAGGAAAAAATAGCGTTTTTGCGAAAAAAACACTATGACGCAACCCACGTTTGTTATGCATACATCAGCGACGAAGAGGGAAGACGAGGCAGATATAGCGACGATGGAGAACCGTCTGGAACAGCTGGTCAGCCTATGTTCGACGCGCTGAAAAAGAGCGGAATAACAAAGTGCCTGGTTGCCGTTGTCAGATACTTTGGCGGAATATTGCTAGGCGCTGGAGGACTTGTTCGCGCGTATTCTTCAGCCGTTAGCGAAGTTTTGCAAAGCGCTGAAAAACGCACCTTTGTGGTCAAAGATTTTTATACGGTAGCATTTCCGTTTTCGCTTTATAAAAAGGTCTCAAACGGTCTTACGCGTTTGGGAATTGTTACAAAAATCGAATACGGTATGGACGTAACCGTGCAAATTGCAACCGAAACGGGTAGCGAATTTGTTAGTGGTCTTAACAATCTTTGCGCAACGCAAATGGACGTGTTGTACGAGGGCGAAGCGTATTATTCGGGAGGAGATAAATGAGAAGTATAAATAAAGTCCTAAAAGAAATAAAAGAGGTCGCGTCAGTTGACGTGGCGTTATATTCTTTGGATAATTCCATAACGATAAATGCCAGTGGCGAAGCTCCCTCTCAATATATTATCGAAAACCTCAGCAAGGAAGTAAGGTACGAGAACGGTAATACGTATTTTCTTGTACGCATTAATTCCGTGCCGTATATAGCCAAAATTACAGGCGAGGAATCTCCCACTGTTGCAATATTAATAGCTCAGCTTATAAAGAACGTGGAAGCGGAGGATTTTGACAGTCTTTCGGACGAAAACAAGCTTAGAAAACTGCTTTTGGGAGAGTTGTCCGAAATTCGTCAGCACGCTATTAAACATTTATGGAAGAATACGGACTACTTTACGTTGGGTCTTATAACCGACAGTTATGCAAAGCAAACCGAGCTGGAAAACTTTTTGGACACCATAAGGGATAAATCGGATATAATTGTTAAGGTAGATGAAAAGTTTATGATGTACTACCGCAAGGTGTCGGGCGAGTATAGCAATACCGAAGATTTTGCTAACATTCTCTATGAAAACGTAAAGGAAGAATTACGTATTGACTTAAAGGTGGCGGTAGTGGGCGAAATAAACACGTTTGAGGATTTTTCCGAGTCTTATGTAAAAGCGATTGAAACGTACGAGCTGGGTAAAATTTTTGCGCCCACCGTTAATATTTGGGTGCATCGTAATTTTGCAATACCAAAACTATTGACGTATGCCGATAAAAAACTTCTAAAGTCAACGCTTGACAGCATTGTTAAAGAGGGAAGCGAAAACGTATGGGAAGACGACGAGCTTATGACTACGGCTGAAGCGTTTATTTCCAATTCACTCAATATTTCCGAAACAAGCCGTGTTTTGTATATACACAGAAACACGCTTATGTACAGACTTGACAAAATAGAGCGTGAAACAGGATATAACCTAAGAGTTTTCGACGATGCGGTTGTGTTTAAGTTTATAACGGTAATTCGTACCGTGCTGAAAAAAGAGGAGTAAACCTTCAAGGAGAAGAAATGACTAAGTTTGGCAGAAAAAATTGGTTTGCGTTATTGCTTTTCGGACTAATCGGACAAATAGCCTGGTCGGTGGAAAATATGTTCTTCAACCTGTTTGTCTACGACAGGGTTGCGCACGATTTGGATGTAGTAACGCTTATGGTTCAGCTTTCGGGAATTGTAGCAACGGTGACAACGCTTGTTGCAGGCACTCTTTCCGATAAGGTGGGCAACCGTAAAAAGTTTATTTGCTACGGATATATAATTTGGGGTATTACAGTCGCGCTTTTCGGAACGTTATCGCCTGATAAAATAGGCGTAATGTTTGGTATGAAGATTAGCGAGGCAGTTCCGCTATGCTTGGTTTTGGTAGTTGTTGGCGACTGTGTTATGACGGTTTTCGGTTCTACCGCAAATGATGCAAGCTTCAATGCGTGGGTTACCGACAATACCAAGCCTGATTTTAGAGGAAAGGTCGAAAGTGTGCTTTCCGTGCTTCCGCTACTGGCTATGCTTATTGTTGCAGGTGGTTTTGGAATACTTGTAGAGGGATTAACTTACTTTGGCTTGTTTTTAGCTTTAGGTATAATAATAAGCGCGTGCGGAATAGTGGGAATATTCGTTATTCAAGATAGCCCCACGCTTCAAAGTAACGGCTCGTTCAAAGATATTATCTACGGCTTCAAGCCCTCCGTAATCAAGTCCAATCCGTCCTTTTATATCGTGCTTTGCATAGCAGGTATTTATAGCGTAGCGTGTCAGATTTTCATGCCATACCTTATTATTTATATGAAAACGTATCTCGGTTTTTCAACCATAGAATACAGCATAGTGTTTGGCTTAGCAATTGCTTTAGGCGCTGTTGCAAACGTGCTGGTCGGACCTCTTACAGACAAGCTTGATAAAACAAAGCTGATGTATATTGGAGCTGGAGTGCTTAGCGCAGGACTTATGGGAATGTACTTTGCAAAAGATATAGACAAGATAGCATTGCTTATTTTGTTCGGAATAGCAGGCTTTGTTATGATTTGCGGTTACATCTTTTTCTCCGCGC
Source organism: Clostridiales bacterium (assembly GCA_015055625.1). Taxonomy (GTDB): domain Bacteria; phylum Bacillota; class Clostridia; order Christensenellales; family Pumilibacteraceae; genus RUG12826. The sequence goes on from SVHU01000008.1 coordinate 22,902, forward strand.
TTTGCGGTGCAGTAACCCGTGATTATACGCCTACTAAAAACGCAGGAAAGTTACAAGGCGTACGAATGATTTTCAACGTGCTTATTCCTATGGTAGTAGGTCCAATGATAGGTAACGCAATCAATAAAGCAATGGCAATTCCGCTAGTAGATGCAGGCGCGGACGTAATGACAACAAGCTACGTCCCAGCTCCCGAAATCTTCTTAGCAGGCGCAATCTGCGCGCTTCTTACCTTTGCTCTAATCCCGGTACTAACCCACTTTACAAGCAAATCAAAACAAGAAAATAAATAATACTAAATAACAAAAAACTCGCATACGTATGCGAGTTTTTTGTGTTAATTAAGTTGAAAATTTTCTTATCTTCTATTTGCAAACTGGTCGCGGTGAGTGGTAAGCGTTGCCTTAAAAGCTTCCTCGTCGGCGATTATCTTCTTTAGTCTAAAACCTGCGTGAACGCCCATTGCAATCATTATTATCATAAGAGCATGAATAGCGTAGTCAAAGAATAAATCGATAGTAAAGGTGGGATAAACAAACGGCATACAAACGGTATCTGCAATAATCAACGCGCCTGCAATAATAAGGGCAACGTTGTATTTTTTAGCCAAGAACCATAATAGCAGGTAAATTCCGATAATTGCAATAGCAGCAAAAATCATTCCGATATAAAACCCGTCTTCTAAAAATTCTATACCTGCATACTGACCTACGTAAAACGAGTTATCCATTTTTCCGCACATAATTTTTCCAAGTGCAATAAGAGAAAGAGGAATTGCAGCTGCGGAAACATATCTTACGTTATCACCAAACAGCATAATGCCCAAGTTTATAACAGTAAGTGCAATAAGAAGCATAATATCCCATCTTGCGCTTTGATAGCGTTTTTCGTAGTCCTTTTTTTCAATCGGTCTTCGTTTCATAAATATCTCCGTTTTGTTTGAAAATTAAATAAGTTAAAAGTTTTTATATAGCTAAGCTTTAAGTATTGTAGCAAAAATCAATATATTTGTCAACAACTAGATTAGATAGTTGCCAAGTGTGCTCTTTCTATATTCGGTTGGTGTTAAATCGGTGTTTTTCTTAAAAAGATAGCAAAAGTAAGATTGCGAAGGAAAGCCGCACTCGTACGCAATATCCACAAGCGATTTTTGCGGATCTATAAGCAATCGCTTTGCATGTGCAATACGCGCGTTAGTAAGGTATTTCAGAGGGCTAATTCCCATAATCTCCACAAACTTTTTTTGGAAATAGAACTGCGAATACCCCGAAGCTTTTGCAATATCTTCAAGAGTTATTTGGTCTGCGTAATTTGCAGTAATATAATCAAGCGAGGGCTGAATGGATTCGTACGTTTTGCTTTGTATTTGTTTTGCAACATTTTGGTTGCGGTCGCGATCCATATAAAAGAACAGTTTTATAAGCTCAGCGTTAATTAAATCGTTGGTTTTTTCTATGCCGTACTGAGTAAACAGTTTGAACAAGTTTTCGAAAATAGCGTAGTACTCGTTGCGGTTTGTCGAGAAAAAGTAGTTTGGTAAAGTAAGGAGTTTAGAGTAGTATTCGCATTTTTCGTCAACGTAAAGATAAAAGTAATACGCCTTAAAATGCAACCTGCTATGGCTTACACTTCCCGGCTTTCTGAAGAGCACCAATCCCGAACAAAGATCGCACGAATTGTTATCGATAAAGCTTTTTCCGTCGCCCGAAATCATAATTTCAAACTCAAACTTAGTAACGTGTCGGTCTTTGGTTATCGTCATATTAGGAAACCTAGTATGAGTGTCGCAAATTCCGTATTCGGTAACCCTACAAAATTCCATAAATTCTCTCCTTAATATTCTCTAACTGTTATTTTAGACTTTATTGTGTGCTTTTGTCAATTAAAATCGCAAGATTTCGAAAAAACATAGCAAAAATATAATATAAACTTGTGCGTAAAAAATGTTACAATATATATGTAACGGATTGGCGTTTTTGAAAAACGCTGTCAAGACAAGACAAAGAAAGGAGTAATTATGAAAGTAACCGATATCAAAACTTTTGTTGTGGATTGTTTTAGAACAAACTGGGTTTTTGTAAAAGTATATACCGACGAGGGTATTACAGGTGTGGGCGAAGGCACGCTTGAATATAAAGAAAAAGCGCTTTGCGGAGCTATTGAGCACATAAAGAGCTATCTTGTAGGCAAAGACCCACGCAATATCGAAAAGCACTATCACGATATTTACCGTGATGCGTACTGGCGTGGCGGTGTTGTTCTAATGAGCGCGCTTTCGGCTGTTGAAATGGCGCTTTGGGATATTTTGGGTAAATCGCTTAACGTGCCCGTATACCAGCTTTTGGGCGGAAAAGTGAACGATGACTGCCGTATCTACGTTAACGGATGGTTTGCAGGCGCAAAAACGCCAGAAGAGTTTGGACAAAAGGCAAAAGAAGCGGTAAAGAAAGGCGTTACCGCAATGAAGTGGGATCCGTTTGGTAAAAACTATCTGCAAATTTCCAATAAAGATCTGGATACCGCGCTAAGATGTATCGGCGAGGTTCGTGATGCTGTGGGTAAGGACGTGGATTTACTTATCGAAGCTCACGGCAGATTTGACGTACCTACCGGTATTAAGATTGCTCAAGAGGTTGCGCAGTTTAAGCCCATGCTCTTAGAAGAGCCTGTTCCACCCAACAATTTAGAAGCGCTAAAAGCAGTTCGTGATAAATCCCCCGTTGCAATCTCGGCAGGCGAAAGACTGTATACCAGATATGACTATAACGAGTTGTTTAGAACTCGCGCTTGCGATTATATTCAGCCCGACGTATCGCACGCAGGCGGTATTATGGAACTTAAGAAAATCGCGTCGATTGCGGAAACTAATTATATTCCGTTTGCTCCCCATAATCCCTCTGGACCTATTGCTAACGCAGCAACCCTTCAGCTTGCAGCTTGCTGTCCAAATTTCTGCATTTTAGAGATTATGTACTCAGACGTTGATTATAGAAAGCACGTAACAAACGAAAGCTTAGTTTATGAAAATGGCAGAATTAAGATTGGCGATAAGCCCGGTCTTGGCATTGAGCTTAACGAGGAAGAATGTCTTAAGCATCCTTACGTGGAGCACAATTTGCGCCATTACACTGGCGCGTTAACCGATATTAGACCGCCCAAAACAGAGTTTTATTTCTAGCAAGCGTGGGCAGACCTGGTGTCAATATGACTTATCAAGCTTTTGAGAGTTTACAAACAAACGAGATGTATCTGCGTAACTTACATTTCATTATTAAAATTAATTAATATAGGTATTTAATGTAGGGGCGATTCACGAATCGCCCACATAACCAACTAAAAGGAGAAAATAAAAAATGCATAGGCTTATAAAAGTAGGAAAAATTAAACCTTTAGCCTCTATTGATAGCACCAATACTAAGTTTGGTATTGGACTTGAAAAACTTGACAGAAACGTGTTTGACCCAAGCAAAACTTACGATAAACTAGGTGAGCTTGGCGCAAAGTACGTACGTATTCAGTCAGGCTGGGCAAGAACCGAAAAACAAGAGAACGTATACGACTTTTCGTGGATTGATGAGATTGTAGACAACCTTATTGCACGTGGTATGGAGCCTTGGATTTGTATGTGTTACGGCAACGGACTTTATACTGAAAATGCAAACGAGATCTTTGGTTGCGTAGGCGTTCCACCAATTTTTAGCGAAAGAGAAAAGAATGCTTGGGCAAACTACTGCAAGGCTACTGCAAAACACTTTGAAGGCAGAGTAAAAATGTACGAGGTCTGGAACGAGCCCGACGGAAGATGGTGTTGGAAGCACGGCGCAAGCGGTACAGAATACGGCGAGTTTGTTATTGCAACGTCAAAAGCAATAAAGAGCGTTGTTCCGTCTGCAAAAATCTTGGCAGGCTCGATTGCAAACAGAAACAACATTGTCTGGATAAAGGATATGTTCGAAACAGGCATAGCTCCATATATCGATGCGATAACTTATCACGAATACACCAACGACGAAACGAGAGTACTGGAAACCGTAAGATACTACAAAGCGTTTATCAAAAAGTACGGAGAGCATATCAAGCTTATTCAAGGCGAGAGTGGCTGTCCGTCAGTTCCCGAAACAAACGGAGCATTAAGAAACGGACATTGGAGCGAAGATAAGCAAGCAAAACTTCTTCTTCGCCGTCAGCTTATCGACCTTATTTCCGAAGTTGAATTTTCATCACACTTTACTACCGTTGATATGATAGAAGCGTTAAACGGCAAGGCAGGTGACCTAAAGAGCTATCTAGACTACGGTTATTTTGGAGTACTTCGAGTAGAATTTGACGAGAACGGGTTTGCCGTTGGCGAATATACTAAAAAGCCGTCCTATTATGCTTATCAAAACTTTATCGCGTTATTTGGGCAGGGCGCAAAAAAGCAGGATTTACCTATTATCCTGAAAGGTCCTGACTATACCGAAAAAGTGTTTGGAAATAGCGAAAAATTACAACGTATGGTAACGCAAGGCTTTGTAAAAGAAAACGGCTCGTCCGCATTCTTGTATTATAGACACGCTGATATTATGACAGAAAGTTATGACGGAGTAGTGTCGTTTGCGTGTGACGAAAAGTTGGAAAACATACGTCTTATCGACCTTATGAGCGGTAACGTATACAAAATTCCCGAGCGTATGGTAGAAGATTTGGGAAGCGGATTTATTAAGCTTTCGTTCTTGCCCATAAAGGATTATCCTTTCGCTATCACGTTTGGCGATTTTTGCGAAGTAGAATAAAAAGGAGTTAGAAAATGATGAAAAAGTACGAAGTAGAAAATCACGAATACAGCTTACTTCCCAAAGACAAAGAGTGGAAGCTCGTTTGGTCGGATGAGTTTGACGGCGATAGATTGGACGAGAGTAAGTGGAGCTTCAGACTTAATTATTGGGGAATGCCGTTTGACGGATTTACCGACAAAGGCGTAGAGCTTGACGGAAATAGTAATTTGGTTTTTAAGCCCACTATCATAGACGGAAGACTTTGCACTTCACAGCTTCAAACGGGTGAAAACAGCTTTGACTGTCTTGACTTTGAGGGCGCAATCAAAAACCGCGTCGAGCGTAATCATGGGAATAATCCCTGGGGACAGCAGGTGGAAATCTGGCCCTTAAAGCCTCTTAAAAAGGCAAAGTTTGCGCATCGTTACGGATATTACGAGGCAAGAGTGAAGTTCCAAAAATGTCCCTTTTGGTGGAGCGCATTTTGGACGCAGACCCCCACGATAGGCGCTTCTGCGAACCCGGAATATGCAGGAGTTGAGAGTGATATTATGGAGTATTTCGTGGACGGAACGCTAACGTCCGGTAATATTTATAACGGTTACGGAAAACAGTTTAGCGAAACGGCAAGAGTTCACTATCCCTATGCTGGCGACGACGAGTGGCACCGCTTTGGAATGTCTTGGGACGAAAACGGCTACGTGTTCTATTTTGACGGCAAGGAAACGGCAAGAAGCAACGAGCCTGTGTCAAAAGTAGAGCAGTTTATTCTTCTTTCTACCGAAATTCAGGGGTATAGATCCGATATTCACAAAACGACTTGGACGGAAGAAGAACTTAACGATAGATTTATAGTCGACTATGTGAGAGTATTTGATGAGGTAAAATAATATGGAAAGAAAAACAGCACTAATTACTGGCGCATGTGTAAATACAGGCTACGCAATAGCTCAAAAATTTATTGCAGAGAACTGGAACGTGGTAATAACGGGTAGAGATCAAGCAAAAGTAGACGAGGCTGTTGCAAATCTTTTAAGAGAAAAAAAAGACGGCTTTGTTTTGGGATACGCAATATCGCCAACTGATAAAAACGGTAACGTTGACGAGCAAGCAGTAAAGACAATGTTTGAGTGTCTTGACAACAAAAACGTAAGCGTGGACGCGCTTGTGTTAAACGCCGCTCATCTTGGTGTTGGCATTAAAATTTTCGAAAGTCCGCTTTCCGATTTTGTAAACGTGCTAAACGTAAATACCGTGTGGAATTACTGTTTGGTCGAACATTGCGCACAACGTATGCGAGAAAAGTGTGACGGAAGCATAATTTTTATCAATTCCAACACTGCATACAGAGCTATTCCCGACCGAATTGCGTACTCTGCGTCAAAGGGCGCTCAGCTTGGTATGATGCGCGCTTTAGCTTTGGATTTAGGTAAGTATAACATCAGAGTAAACGCAGTTCTTCCCGGTATGATATGGACAACCAGATGGGACAATGACTATGAGTTTTATAGTCATATTCCCTCAGCGTACACTCCCCTTCGCGATGTGGCAAGAGGTAGCGATATAGCAGACGGAGTGTGGTATTTTGCGTCCTCTGCACGTAACACAACGGGCGCAGAGCTTACCATAGACGGAGGAAACACCATTCAGCTTTATCCTCTAATTCCTGACAATAAAATTAAAGAATAAAAAAAAGGCTAGTTCAATTTGTAATGCGAACTAGCCTTTTTGCTATGATTTACTTTTTCAAATGAATCGAATGCATTACTTGCTTTTCGTTCATATTAATTCCTTTAAGTCTATACTTACTAGGATCGAAATTACCGTCGACAAAAAGGTCTAATCCATCGCTTACTTTAGGACAAATTACAAGGCTTATTTCATCGATAACGTCTGCGTTATAAAATAGAGTATTGGTTTTTCCACCGCCCTCCAACAGGAGCTTTTCAATTCCAAAGAGAGAGTAAAGCTTTTCAAGCATAATGTTTACATCAATCTCTTTTTCTCCACAAAAGATATACGAAACATTTCTCTTGCGGAGGAAAGCGATGTATTCATCAGCAACGTCTTGAGTAAGAACTTCGATAACGTGCGCGTTGTTATAGCCAGGATCTTCATCTTTAATAACGTCCTTTTTCCAGCCTAAAACTCCGTGGGGGTCGATGGCAACAGCGTAGCGCGCATGCTTTTTAGCAACAAAATCTTCTCTTATTGCAGGTAAGTCTTTATAAGCCGAAAGACGTGGACGGTAGCCTTTAGTAAAGCTCTCTTCCATAGTAATTCTTCCACATGCATAAGCATCGGCTTTGTATTCGCTGTGAATTTTATAATAAGTGTCACATGCAGATTTACCTGCATCGGTTGTTAAAAAATCTCCGGTAATCTTGCTGTTAACAGAAGTCACCATGTGCAAAATAATATAGGGTTTGTTCATTTTTTATATCCTCTTATCTAATAAGTTTTTTTCCGTCACTAAATGCATTTCCTGCCTTTTCGCCTAGCGTGTAATACGAATGCGAGGTTGGATCATAAACAATCGGGTTTGCTTTTTCAATGCTAACGCTATCGTCTTCAATAATGCTTTCATCTGCCGAAACGTTAACAATTTCGCCAATCAATATTTCGTTTTCTGTGTCATAGCTTATAAGCTTGCACTCTAAAGAAAGCGGAAGCGAAGTAATAACAGGCGCGTTTACAAACTTGCTCTTTTCTAACATCCAACCTGTGTTCTTAATTTTGTCTTTAGTTTTATTACCCGAAACAATTCCCACGTAGTCGGATTCTGCTAAATTTATTTTGTTTGCAGTTCCCACGCAAAAAGCCTTGGAGCTAAGAATGTTTTTAGTGGTTTTGTGTCCTGCGGTAAGAACGAGCAAAACCTTGTCCATATCGCATATAGTACCCCACGCAGCATTCATTGCGTTAGCGTTTCCGTTTTCGTCGTATGCTGATACAATCAGTACGGGCATAGGAAGAATATAAGGCTTAACGCCTAAATCTTTTCTCATATCTTTTCCTCAACTAAATAATGTGTATATCTTAATTATTTTACCACTTTTTTTGATAATTGTCAATAGCGATATTAAAGTTGAATTATTATTTTAACAAGAAATGTATATTTTTGTGCTTTATGAATGATTTTACTATTGACATGCTGTGGGAATAAATGATAAAATAACATTAGCACTTTAGTTGGAGAAAAATATGAGGAAGATTATTGCTGGAATATTACTAAGCATAATAATAGTGATGCTTGCGATTTTTTCGGGATGTGAGAAAGGGATGATTGATTATAAAATATCAGTCCCTCATTCTTCTGTGGTCCAAAATGAGCAAAACGGAGAAGGTGCAGAGGATAGCGTAGGCTTGTATTCGGGTTTTAAGCTTGGGTATGATGCAGGCTTTGCGGATAATGACGAAAATTCTAAATATCTCTTTGATGATAGATACTACTATTTCAACCAAATCCGTACCATAAGCGCAGATCCGGGCGTTATGTTCGTATCTGAAGAGCAAGCTATGGATAGCTATAATAAGCTCCTTGTTCGTGAAAAGAAAGTAAAGTCGACCGCTTTTGATCTTACCGCATTTGAAAAAGAGTATGGAACGAAAGAAGAGTGGCTGGCGGAGTATTCGGATATGTTTGTAATGGTAGTGACAAGCTCTACCGCTTCGCTTTCTTCAAAGACAAAGCAAGAGTACGAACAAGCTACTGAGGCAATGTATCCGCTATACGTTTCCAAGGATCTTAGCAACTGGAAATTGTCGGGCAAGCTTGACGGATATGCTGTAATGCTAACGTCGGATTGCTGGGCAACGTCTTTTTGTTCGTGGGCGCCAGAAATCGTTCGCGATCCAATTAGCGGGTTGTTTATGATTGTAGGCTCTACCGGAGTAAGAGTTGGCGAAACTGACGCCGAATACCCTACCGAATACGTAGATAAGTGGGATAGACTAACTCTTGCAATTGCTATGTCCGAAACACCAATAGGTCCATATAAAATTATCAGCGCAAACGAATATTATTCCTATCTTGCCGAGTATAACGAGGACGGAAGTGTAAAAACCGTAATGCAAGAAATTGACGGAGAGCAAAAGCAAATGTCCGTATATCGAAAGGACGTATCCGAGTTTTTAGGCAAAACTGAGGAAAATGCAGTCCTTACCGAGTATAAAGACGGAGAGTTTTTTAACAAAAACGGAAACAGAGTAACAGTAAACACTCCGCCTATAAATATTGCTTATTACCACGAAAAGATTAAGGAAATTTATCCCAATATGCAAGAGGGCTTTGGAACGTATCCGGCAATCGATATTAATCCGCTTATTGATAGTAGGGGAGATTTATATATGTATTTTTCAATGCACTCCTCATCTTCTCAAGGCGGAAACAGAGTGTGGGTTATAAAAATGAAAGACTGGGTATCACCGCAGTGGGAAACTCTCACTCACGTATCTTCACCTAGCGCGTCCACAGTGTATACGGACGGAGTAAATTCTGAAACTATAAGCGTTAATAAATACACCAAAAATCCCGATGGTACAAAAACGAAAGAAACTGTTTCCGTAAACGATCCGATTGTCGGAATTAAAGGGTACTCTAATATAAATGAAGATGGCGTAAACGAGGGAGCGCACGTTATTGAAAAGGACGGATTTTATTATCTTACGTACTCTCCGTTTGGTTATGGAAGTAGAGGTTATGCGGTGTATATGGCAATTGCAAATAACCCCTATGGACCTTTTATAAAAATACCTAAGTTCAGTCCCGTAATTGGTATTGACGGAGAGAGTGGCGATTATATGTCAGGAACCGGGCATCATGCGTTTGTGTGGGCGGGCGACGAACTTTTTGCCGTATATCATTGTTTTTTGAATGCTTCAGATAACACTAGCGCATCGGGAGCCTTTTTAGGCAGAGCAATAGGTTTTGATAGAGTAGGTTTTTACGATTACGACGGTATTACGTTTGGCGATATTGTAGATGAGCATATTGCAAACGAAATAGAAAAAAACAAAACTAAGGTCTATTTAACAAAAGAATGGATTGAAAGTGTATTTGTTTCTTGCAATAATTCCTATTATTACGGCAAAGATGTGAGTACTATTTATAATAAAGATAAGGTCGTTCCCATACTTTATGGTTGTGGACCCACCCGCTCACTTCAGCCTCTTCCCGAAGTTGCACAACCAAACGGATATACAAACGTTGCGGATAAAGCGAAAATAGAAATAATTTACGGCGACGAGAAAACGGCAAAGTATGCAACGGACGGACTTATAACGTATCAAAAATGGAGTAAGGACTACGAACTTGTGGGTGATGTGGCAAATGCGCAACTTAAAGTCAAGCTTTCGTGGGATAAACCGCAGTCGTTGCGCAATATAATGATATACAACAGCCGAAGTTATGAATATGCGTTTAGTAAAGTGCGTTCGGTTGTGTTCAAACTTGCAAGCAAGCCGTCTTGGTACCCAAGTGATATTACGTATAACGGATATTGTTATATAAAAGATATTAAGGTCGATCCGTACAGCATTAACGCCGACAATCAAGCAATGCGAAAGGGAGGATCGGCGATGGCGACCTTTAACGAAATAACGGTAAGCGAAGTAATAATAACTATTTCTGCTTTAGACAAAATAGAGCCCGATTTGTTGCGTGGAGATCTTAAAAATATTGTAAAAGTTTCAGAGATCTTCATTTTAGGCAAGGATTCCGAATAAGCGTGAGAGGTGAAGAAAAATGAAAAAAATTAAATTATTCATTTGTATTGCGCTTGTTCTCTTGTTTTCCTGTTTGTTTGTTGCTTGTGAACAAAGTGAAACAAAAAAATACAGCGTAACGTTTGAAACTTATAGTCTTGCAAGTGTTCAAGCTCAAACGGTAGAGGAAAATAAAACGGCAACAAGGCCTCAGGATCCCGAATCCGAAACGCACACTTTTGTAGGTTGGTACGTAGACGAAGGTTTTAGCACCAAGTTTGACTTTGATACGCCTATTACGAAAAACACTACAATTTATGCAAAGTGGGTGGAAAAAGAGAGTACGTATACGATAAAGTTTGACAATCAAGGCAAAGGTAAAAAGGTTGCCTCGCAGTATATAGAGGCAGGCACGAATGGAAAAATAACTAAACCTGACGATCTTTCTTCAAAGGGCTGGGTTTTTAAGGGTTGGTCACTTAAAGCGGATGGGAAAGACGAACTTATCGATTTTGAAACCTATATTCCAAAATATTCCATAACTTTATATGCTCAGTGGAACGAATTGTTTACCGTTTCGTTTGATCTAAACAACGAGGAGGCTCTGTATCCTGCACCAAATGCTCAAGAGATAGAATGTGGATGTGCCCCCATAGCAGTAGATGTATTACCTGTTAGTGGATACGTATTTAATGGCTGGTATACAATGGCAAGTGGTGGCGAAAAGGTAGACGTTTCAAAAACGACAATCGCTCAAGACACAGTTTTTTATGCTCAGTGGGATAAAAACGCCAAAGACACTATCGATTATGACGCACCGTATACCGACAACAAGGAAGAGGCTGGTTTTGGCGATAACCCCGATTTGGCTGGCTTTGTTATCGATGGAAAAATGAACATAGACGAAGAATGGGAAGAGCAAGTTTGGTACGAAACTGCTACGCTTGATAAAAATAAAGTAACCTTATCCATTACTACGAAATTTAGCGAAAAAGGTTTATATATCTTTGCTAAAATAAAGGATGATAATGGTATAAACTTTGTAGATAGATATTATTCCGATCGCAATTCCAACCTTCTTTTATACGTTACAGCAGGAGATAATAGCGTTTACAATAACTTTTTAGTTCGCTCGTATAGAGTGGATAGTGATTCGTTGTATCCGTGCGACGAATACGTAAAAGTAGCGCCGTATATGGCGGAGGGAAAAGTTAATTCACAAGAGAGCGCAACATTACAAGTAGAAGCTTTTTTGCTTTGGAGCGAACTTCAATTAGAAAGCATGCCTCAATCGGTAAAAATAAACCCTGTTTATAACTATAAAACCAATGACGTTACAAGCAATCTTCTTAACGCTAAAATGGGTATAACGCTATCCAACGTTTCCTCTAAAAATCTTGACGAGTATGCTGTGTTTGATAAAAACGGTTATGTTAAAAATAATGTCGAGCCCCAAATTTTAGGTGGTTTTGTTAGCGGTGTAGCAATGAGCGAGGGGTGGGATGTAGAATACGAAAATGCCGAAAATAATGCATACGTATCGCCTAAAACCGATACTAAAAAAGCAATATTCTTCAAAAATATCGACAATGAAAGTTATTTTGCGCAAACTACCATAAATCCCGAAAGTTTTGAAAGTAGCGGAAAAGCTGGCGTAATTATTTATAACAACGATTATAATTATTCCGCTATTGTTATAAATATTAATGAAAGTGTTTACAATAAGGAAACAAAGAGTTTTAGTAAATACGTTATGAGCCATATTGCTTGTGTAAATAACGTGGTTAGAACAACATCCATATTTGAACAAATTGTAGATAATAAACAAGCAATCGACCTTAGCGTGCTTTATGCTAATAATTGTTTATATGTTCAGGTAGAGGGTAAAACAGTATCCGTTATTCACGTAGATGAACTAAAAGGTAAAAAGACGGCAGTTGGTCTTTATAGTGAAGGATGTAAGGGATTGAAGTTTAGCTCTTATAGTGCGCGTGCGTATACTGCTGAAGAGGGAATGGCAGAAGCTAGGAATTACGCATACCTATTAAGTGTTGGTAAACTCCGTAACCTTACTATCGAACTTGATAAAAATTGGCTTAGTGCAACGGATGAGGACAAAATGGTAACGCTAACGCTAGCTGGTTCTAATCTTGCACTTACGGCAACTCAGCGTAATAAAATAAAGTCAAACGGAGTAACGGGGAGCGGAGTAAAATTATATCGCATTGATAAACTGTTTATGACTGTAAATGGTGTGGATAACGATATAACCTCAATTCTAGATCAAGTTCCTAGCGATGGAAAGTATGATTTAGATTATACGTTTAAAGACAACGGAGCAATGTATAACACAAGCGTTCAGGTGCAGGAAAGCGAGCTTGTTGCGTGCGTGTTCAATCTTGTTGACGAGAATGGAAATAAAGTAAACGCTACCGCAAAAATAACCACCAGTTATCCATATCTTAATAACTATACAATGGCTATTATATCTGGCGATGGTGTATTAGTTTTACCTAAAGGTTATCAAAGTAAAGTTACAATCTCGCAAGAGGGGTATAATGATATTGTCCTTATATTAGACGGCACGGAAGATAAAATTACTTTAGATGAAATAAAGTTTGTTGCAAATAAGTAAAATAAACACAAAAACCACGATACGTATCGTGGTTTTTGTGTATAATATTGTTTTTTCGGTTATTTTAGATGTTTATTTTTTTATTATATCAAAAAGTTCTTTATACGCGGTTCTGTTGCCGGCAATAACGGAGCTTTTCTTATTTAACGGTAGCTTGTTTCCGCTAAAGTCAGTTATAATTCCGCCTGCTTCTTCTATAAAAAGTATAGTAGCGCCGTAATCCCACGGACAAAGTCGTGTTTCAAAAAAACCAACAAAGCTTCCGCTTGCAACTAAGCTTAGGTCAATCGAAGCGCTTCCCATTCGTCTAAGGTCGCTACATTTTACTAAAACCTCACCAAAAATGCGCTTTGTTTCCTCAATCAGTTCGTCATAATATACCGCAGTTCCAAATCCAACTAATCCCTCACTTAGCGGATTGTCGCTAACCTGCATTTTTATGCCGTTGCAATATGCGCCGTTTCCCCTAACTGCCGAGTACAAGTGATCTTTGTACGGATTATAAACCACACCTGCTAAAACCTTGCCGTATTCTACGTATGCAATAGACACGCAACTGTGCGAAAGTTCGTTTACAAAGTTGGAAGTTCCGTCAATGGGATCAATAATAAATGCCTTAACGTTTTCTACGTCATAATTGGCTAAATCTCCATTTTCCTCGCCAACAAGAATAACTTCAGGGTAGAGCGAAGCAAGAGAAGAGAAAATATAATCTTGTACGGCTTTGTCATATTCGGTAACAAGATCGTGAGCGTTTAGTTTTTTGTCAACGTTTTTAGCATGAGCATTTTTAAAAATTTCACCGCTTTTTTTAGCAATACAGGATATATCGTCTACAAGTTTAAAAAGGTAAGAATTGTTTTCCATAATTTACTCCAAAACTTTATAAAAATAGTATACCATTGCTAAAGGATAAAGTCAATGTAATGTAGTGAGTTTTACTTTGTTTTTTCTCTTGACAATAAAGCGAAAAGTGGTGTAAAATTAAACTATAAACAATATGTTGGAGGTAAAAATGAAGAGTGCAAAATGGATAAAAGCTCCTTACGATTTTAAGCAAGCAGGCGTAACCTTTCAAAAGCAAATCACATTAAAAAACACGGTAAAGAAAGCGGTTCTGTTCGCTTCGTGTTGTGGTGTATACAACGCGTATATAGATGGAGAAAAGGTAGGAAATGCTGTACTTGCTCCTGGCTGGACTTCGTATAACAGTAGAGTTCAGTATCAAAAATATGACGTAACCAATATGCTTAAAAACGGCAGTATTTTGGAGCTTTCTTGCGGTCAAGGCTGGGCTCTTAGCGGGCTTTCCGTAAGCTATTCAAGGAATTTCAATTTAGGCGAAATTTGCGCTATTGCGTCGCTAAAAGTTACATACGTAGACGGTAAAACCGAACAATTTGTTACAAACAATACGTGGGAAACATGTACCTCTGACGTGCTTTTTTCCGAAATTTACGACGGAGAAACGCAGGATAAAACTGCGCAAATAAAGAATGTCGGCAACGCTGTGGAAGTAAACGTAAAAACCAAGCTCGTCCCCCAAATTGGCGAATGGATAACAGAACACGAACGTATTGCTCCCATTAGTGTTTTTATAACCCCAAAAGGCGAAAAAGTGGTTGACTTTGGTCAAAATATGACGGGTTACGTAGAGTTTAAGATAAAGGCAAAAAGGGGTGAAAAAATAATAATAACTCACGCCGAAGTTTTGGATAAGGACGGCAACTTTTATAACGAAAATTATCGCTTGGCAAAAAACAAAATGACTTACGTTTGTAGTGGTAAGGACGATGTTTTTAAGCCTAAGCACACCTTTCAGGGCTTTAGATATATTCGTCTTGACGAGTACCCTGATATAGAGATAAATCTAGATAATATCCGCGCTATCGCAGTTCATTCGGATATGGAAAGAATAGGAGATTTTGTATGCGGAAATGCGAAGATAAATCAGCTTTATCACAACGTTATTTGGGGACAAAAGAGTAATTATTTGGATATTCCTACCGACTGTCCACAGCGCGACGAGAGAATGGGTTGGACAGGAGATACGCAGGTCTTTTGCAGAACAGGCGCGATCAACTTCAACGTAAACAAGTTTTTCCGCAAATGGCTTGGAGATTTAAGAATAGATCAGCATAAAGACGGAGGCGTTCCTGCTATTGTTCCAGTTGTCGAAGTTTTTGGTAGACGCGATGGGCTTAGAGTGTCTTCTGGTTGGGGTGACGCGGTTTGTATTTGCCCATGGGAGGTGTACCTAGCGTACGGAGATAAAACAATCCTGAAAGAAAACTTTACCGCCATGAAAAAGTGGGTGGAGTATATCCGAAAAGTAGGTAATGAAGAATATTTGTGGCTAACAGGAGTGCACTTTGGTGATTGGCTCGCGATGGATGCAGGCGAAAACGAGTATATGGGTGCAACTTCAAACGATCTTATCGCTTCGGTTTTCTATGCTTATTCGACGTCAATCTTAGTTAAAGTAGGTAAAATTTTAGGCAAAGACGTAACAGAATACGAAGAGCTTTATAATAATATAGTCAAGCGCTTTAGAGAGTATTTTATTCCAAATGGACAGCTACAATCTGATTATCCGCTTACCGAAATTTCCAAAAACGGAGAAGATATTGTGGACGTAAAGCGAACGGGATTTACCCAAACAGCGCTCGTGCTTATTCTTCATTTTAATCTTTGCGAAGAGAAAGATAAAGCAAAGTTTACTGAAATGCTGGTAAAAATGATAGAAGATAACGGTATGCGAATGACTACTGGATTTTTAGGTACGCCGTACATTTTGCACGCATTGTCGGAAAATGGTAGAGCAGATATAGCGTACAAGCTACTACTTCAAGAAAAAGCGCCCTCCTGGCTATACTCTGTAAACCACGGTGCAACCACAATGTGGGAGCATTGGGATAGCTTGAAAGAGGACGGAAGCTTTTGGAGTATGGATATGAACTCATTCAACCACTATGCATACGGTGCTGTGTATGACTGGATTTTTGGCGTAGCAATAGGAATAAAACCCACGGAAGAAGATCCAGGTTATAAAGTAGTGGATATTGCTCCTAAGCCTTGTAAAGAATTGGGTTTTGCGGACGCGTCCATAAAAACTGCTTATGGCAAAATCCGTGTAAAGTGGTATTATAAAAAAGAAACCGTCTACTACGAGATTAGTGTTCCAACAAACGTTATAGCAAATCTTACTTTGCCAAGCGGTTACAAAACCACGCTAACTGGTGGCGAATATATGTTTAGCGAATAAAACTAAAACCGTTCTTAAAAAAAATTAAGAGCGGTTTTTTTATTATACACAAACAACGTGAAATAGGAAATAAACTCAACCGAGTATAAATTCAGTTTTGTTTTTTCTTGTGCTTTATGGTACCAATATTTATACATTGTTTTAGTGATTTAGCCTAAATTGAGTAGGTGTTTTACCTGTTTTTAGCCTAAAAATTTTTCTAAAAGCGTCAGTGTCGGAATATGAAACTGCAAGGGCAATCTCGTTTATTGACATATCGGTATTTAACAGTAACATGCAGGCGTGTTCAATTCTTACGCTTTGTAAGAATTTTTCAAACGAAATGAGGTAATCCTGCTTGAATTTTCTGCTGACGTAGGGGATAGAGTAGTGTAGCTCGTTGCAGATTTTGCTAAGAGTTATTGGTTCAGAAAAATGCTCCTGAGTATAGGTGGCTATTTTATCGGATACGCCAAGTCTTGGTTTTTCTTTGGAATCTGAACCTTGAATAAGTTGAAGTATTATTTCTTTTGCATAGCATTTCGCAAGTTCTCTGTTTACTTGTCCGTTTTTCTTAAATACAAAATACGCTTTTTCAAACAATGGCAAAAACGTTTTGTCGCAATCAAAGAACATTACATTCAAAAAACTGTTATTGTTTGTTATTATACTTAAAAAATTGCTATCCGCAAAAATAAAATCGTGTTTAAATAAAAAATTAATTACGCAAAAATCACTGTTTCCGTTTTTAAATCTGTGAGAAACGGTGTTATCCAGTACAATAAAATTACCACTGCTTAATCTTTGTGTTTTTTCGGTGTTAGCGGTGATTAAAATATGGTCGCACTCTCCGCTCATCACATAAAAAGCTTCGTACCCTTCGTGGCGATGCAATGCCCTGTTTGTGTGTTTTGCTTTTACCACGTAGTAATCGTCAGATATAATTCTCAAATCTCCGTTTTGCATAATTTCTCCTTTTTTATATAATATCACTTTTTTTACAGAAAATCAATCTAAATCGGATAAACTTATGGGGTAAAAAGGTTAAAATCACCATGTATTATAGTTCAGGTTTAAGTGATATAATAAAGGAAAAACAAAAGGAGTAATAGGGTATGCCAAAAAAAGACGGATCGTTTAGAATAGGATGCGGAAGATATTTGCAGGGTGAAAATTTTATTCAAAAGAGCGGAAGCGAGTTTTTGAGATTTTCGGATAAAGTGGTAGTTATTGGTGATAGTATTTCTCTTAACATAACAAAGGAAGATATTGCAAAAAGCGCAAAGGATAACGGTGTTGATGTAAAATTTGTACTTCACGATGGCACGTGCAATGAGGACGACGCGATTGTTATTGCAAAGGAAGCAAAAAACAGTGGTTACGGACTAGTCGTGGGTGTAGGTGGAGGAGTAATTTGCGACTTTGCAAAGATTGTTGCTTATTACGCAAAAACACCATGTATGAATATTCCTACGTCATCAGCAACGTGCGCATGCTTTACTCCCCTTTCTGTAAGATATACAAAGGATGGCGAAACGATAGGAAGTATGCATTTTACGGATGAAGTGAATGAAGTATTAGTCGATACCGTAATTCTTAAAAATCAGCCCGTAAGACTTTTACTTGCAGGCATTTTCGACGCAATGGCTAAGTTTGTAGAAATTAAACAGCGTTTTAGAGAAAAAGAACCGATTGGCTCATTCTCATTGGGATTAGACTATGCGTATATGTTAGCAAAAGGTTCTTATGAAGTGTTGGTAAATAATACCGACCAAGCTGTAGAAGATACGAAAAAAGATAACGTTACGCCTATTTTAGATCAAGTTTTCTTTACAACTCTCTGTGTAACAGGTGTAATAAGCGGAATTGCAAGGGGTTCTAATCAATGCGCAATAGCTCACAAATTTTACGAAACAACCCGCACTCTTTTTCCTGTGGATTGCAAAAGCATGTTGCATGGCGAAATTGTAGGAGTAGGACTTTTACTACAAAATATGTTTAACGGAGAAAAGGAAAACAACTCCGACCTTTTACGCTTTATGAAAAATAACGGTATGCCATATACCCCAGCTCTTTTGAATATTACCGTAAACGCAGAAACGAAAAAACAGTATGCGGATAAGCTTATAGCTTCATCTGCGATTAATGATAATGATGAAAGGGAAGTAGAAAGATACCTTGCGTGTCAAGAGGATTTTTTTAACGGGATTGTAGAATAAGGAAAAAATATGAAAGATGCAAAATGGATAAAAGCGCCCTATGATTTTAAGCAAGCAGGCGTAACTTTTCAAAAACAAATATTATTAAAAAATACTGTTAAAAAGGCAATGCTCTACGCTTCGTGTATGGGCGTGTATAATGTGTATATTGACGGAGCAAAGGTGGGAAACGCCGTGCTTGCTCCCGGGTGGACTTCATATAAAAGTAGAGTTCAGTACCAAAAATACGACGTCACGAATATGATTAAAGACGGTAGTATTTTATCAGTTTCTTGTGGTCAAGGTTGGGCTGTTGGATATATCGGAAATCATTCTACAAACCATATTTCGTTTAGCGAAGTTTGCAGTATTGCGTCGCTAAAAGTTACATACGTAGACGGCAAAACCGAACAATTTATCACAAATAATACGTGGGAAACGTATACGTCGGACGTGCTTTTTTCTGAAATTTACGACGGAGAAACGCAAGATAGAACTGCGCAAATAAAGAATGTCGGCAACGCTGTGGAAGTAAACGTAAAAACCAAGCTTATTCCACAAATTGGCGAGTGGATTGTAGAGCACGAACGCCTTGCCCCTATAAAGCTCTTTACAACGCCAAAGGGCGAAAGGGTGATTGATTTTGGTCAAAATATGACGGGTTACGTAGAGTTTAAGGTAAAGGCGACAAAGGGAGAGAAAATAGTAATAACTCACGCCGAAGTTTTAGATAAAGACGGCAACTTTTACAACGAAAATTATCGCCTAGCAAAAAATTTAATGACGTACGTTTGTAGTGGGGATGAAGATGTTTTTAAGCCTAAGTTTACATTTCAAGGCTTTAGGTACATACGTCTTGACGAGTATCCCGACGTAGAGATAAATCTAGACGATATTCGCGCTATCGTAGTTCATTCGGATATGGAAAGAATAGGAGATTTTGTATGCGGAAATGCGAAGATAAATCAGCTTTATCACAACGTTATTTGGGGGCAAAAGAGTAATTATTTGGATGTTCCCACCGATTGTCCGCAACGTGACGAAAGATTGGGCTGGACTGGAGATACTCAGGTTTTTTGTAGAACAGGCGCAATAAACTTTAACGTGTACAACTTTTTCCGCAAGTGGCTTGGGGATTTAAGGGCAGACCAAAGAGAAGACGGAGCTGTTTGTGGAATTATTCCCATAGTCCGCACGGGGAAAGCAATAGGTGGTACACGCTTGTCGGCAGGTTGGGGTGATGCAGTGTGTATTTGTCCGTGGGAGATATACCTTGCATACGGAGATAAATCAATCCTAAAAGAAAACTTTAGCGCAATGCAAAAGTGGGTTGAGTATATTCGCAAAACGGGAAACGAAGAATATTTGTGGCTTACTGGTCTTCATTATGGAGATTGGCTTGCAATGGACGCAGGTGAAAACGAGTATGTGGGAGCAACGTCAAACGATCTTATCGCTACGGTTTTCTATGCACATTCCACGTCGATTCTCATAAAAGCAGGAAAGATTTTAGGCAAAAACGTAAGAGAATACGAAGAGCTTTATAACAATATAGTCAAGCGCTTTAGAGAATACTTTATCCCGGGTGGCGAGCTTTTGGAACAATATCCTTATACCGAAATAATTACTTTTAAGCATAAGCCCGTAGATATATATCGTAAGGGCATAACCCAAACCGCACTCGTGCTTATTCTTCATTTTAATCTTTGCGAAGAGAAAGATAAAGCAAAGTTTACTGAAATGCTTGTAAAAATGATAGAAGATAACGGTATGCGAATGACTACGGGATTTTTAGGTACGCCGTACATTTTGCACGCATTGTCAGAAAACGGAAGAGCAGATATAGCGTACAAACTACTACTTCAAGAAAAAGCGCCCTCCTGGCTATACTCGGTAAACCACGGTGCAACCACAATGTGGGAGCATTGGGATAGCTTGAAAGAGGACGGAAGCTTTTGGAGCACGGATATGAACTCATTCAACCACTATGCATACGGCGCTGTGTATGACTGGATATTCGGAGTGGCAATAGGAATAAAACCCACGGAAGAAAATCCAGGTTATAAAGTAGTGGATATTGCTCCTAAGCCTTGTAAAGAACTTGGCTTTGCGGACGCGTCCATAAAAACCGCTTATGGCAAAATCCGCGTAAAATGGTATTATAAAAACGAAACTGTCTACTATGAGATTATCATTCCTGAAAATGTAACGGCAAACCTTACTTTACCAAGCGGTTACAAAACCACGCTAACTGGTGGCGAATATATGTTTTCCGAGTAATATATTTTGTCGCAAAAACTAGCATACGTATCTTATTTATAAGTAAAAACACCGCATAAACCCAGCTAAGAGGTATACGGTGTTTGTTAAAAAAGGATGTTAGCGTTTATTTCCGCATTGAGAACAAAACAAGTCGTTTTCGTTAAACTTGTTTCCACATTGAGAACAAAACTGAGGTTGTATAGCGTTTGTTGTGGAATTATTTGGTTGCGCAGTCGTCTTTTGGAGGTTTATTGCATAATTTTCGTTGTGCCTAAGGGGCTTTTTACAAGTAGGACAATACACAAAACCGTCAGCAAACCAAGGACGATAGTCTAGTTTGTAGTCGTCATACGTTATGATAGTTTTGCACAAACTGCACGTTTGTTGATAAGTTAGACCACTATGCCAATTTGCTCTCTTAAAAAATCCCATTTTTAATTCTCCTAAAGTGTAGTACGTAAATTATACTACTATTGTACTGATTTGTCAATTCTATGACATAAATCACATTATATAGAATGAAGTATAATAAAATATAAATCAAATGCTTGACAATTAAAAATAAGTTTGCTATACTTTATGAGGATTTATGGAGGAATATCGAAGCGGTCATAACGAGGCGGTCTTGAAAACCGTTTGGGGGCAACCCCACGGGGGTTCGAATCCCTCTTCCTCCGCCAAATAAAAATGGACTATCGACTGATAGTCCATTTTTATTTGCTGTGAGAATTCGGGAATGAGAACGATATTTTGCTTTAGCAAAAATCGTTCGCTGTGCGTAGCACAAAAGGTGCGCAGAGCACCGCTATCCCTCGCCTGATTTATATCCAAAAGGGTGTCTATATTTTTTTTACTTTCCTGTAAGGGATTCGAACGGCAGGTTGAGCCATAGGCTCAAAACGCGCGTGAATCAAGCGTTTTCCTGACAGGCGTGATAGTGAAGCGAAAGCGAAACGGAGCGAATCCCTCTTCCTCCGCCAAATAAAAATGGACTATCGACTGATAGTCCATTTTTATTTGCTGTGAGAATTCGGGATACCGAACGATATTTTGATGTCAGTCAAAAATCGTTCGTGAACCAACGCGTTAGCGTTAGTTCTAAAGGTTGCGCAAAAGTCCGCAACCGCTATCCCTCGCCTGATTTATATCTAAAAGGGTGTTCATATTTTTTTACTTTCTTATAAGGGATGCCGAACGGCAGGTCGAACCGTAAGGTTCAAAATGCGAGTGAATCGGTGCGAAGGCGGTGGGCAGACCCACTGTCTATATAGGGCGATTCGTGAATCGCCCGTACAATAAGTTAAATAACCAACTACTCTCAATTACTAGCTTTGCTAAAGTACTTGTAGAGTAGGGAGCGAATCCCTCTTCCTCTAAAAAATTGACAAGTCTAAACTTGTCAATTTTTTATCCAAGCCGTAAGCTTGTAGTAAATCACGCTTATGCGAGGTATTCATATTAAATTTACAAAAAATATCTTTTATAGTGCTTTGCAAAACACGCTATACTTTTAAGAATTTCTTTGCAAAATTAACAACTTGATAAATTTGCCGGTTTTATTTCAATTTTCCTAATTTTGTAGTATTTGCAATAACGATTAAGGTAGTTTCCTCATCAAGCACATGCTCAGGATTAACGTTAACGTTAACATTTTCGCCGGTTTTGATGGCAACGATATTAAAACCGTATTTTTTACGGAGATTCAATTCAATTAAGTTTTTTCCACACCACTCTTTCTTTACGTCAATTTCCACTATCGACACGTCGTGCGACAGAGAAAGCATGTCGATAAAACCCGAGCTGAGCAAATTCTTGGCAAGACGAATCCCCGACTCGTTCTCGGGAAAAACAACTTGATCTGCTCCTACACGAAGCAATATCTTTTGTTGCATCTCGTTGGAGCATTTTGCAATAACAGTCTTAACGCCAGCCTCCTTGCAAAGTGTAATCGCCATCACGCTTGATTCAAGATTACTTGCCATACAAACAATAACGGTGTCAATATTGCCTATTCCTAGACGGGATATGACCTCTGCTTCAGTTACGTCAGCACACTTACAGACTGGCAGATATACTGCTGCCTCGTTTACGATTTTTTCATCAACATCGACTGCGATAACTTCCATTCCGTTTTCTACGAGTTCTCTTGCCACGGCTAAACCGTATCTTCCAAGTCCAAAGACTGCATATGTTTTCTTTGCTTTCATTGTTTTCTCCTTATCCTATACTAATATCTTCCGTTGGCTCGGAAATAACATTCTGATTTTTGTTTTTACTGCCAAATGCCACCGCAAGTGAAATTGGTCCGACTCTACCCAAATACATTGTTACTATAATAATGAACTTACCTAATGCGTTAAGCGTTGCGGTAAGATTTCTAGAAAGACCGACGGTAGCAGTTGCGCTGACCGTTTCGTAGATCGCATCAAGAACAGGCACATTGCTCGTTGACATTAAGAGTAAAGTTGATATAGAGCATATTATCATAAATGTTACAGCTACAGCTACGGCCTTTTTTTCAGAACTGTCGGAAATACGCCGACCGAACAGAGTTGCACTATTCTTATTACGGATAGTAGCGAACGCTGAACATATTAGAACAGCAACAGTTACAGTTTTCATGCCCCCTGCCGTTCCCACGGGTGAACCACCTATCAGCATTAAGATAATCGATACTGTGGCAGAGGCATTCGTCAAATTTTCTTGTGGAATTGTTGCAAAGCCTGCTGTTCTCGTGGTAATAGACTGAAAGAATGATACTTGGATTTTATCGAACAAGGACATATTGCCAATGGTTAATGGATTAGCGTATTCAAAAATAAATATGAGAATTGCGCCGACAAAAATAAGTCCTGCTGTTACGGTAATAGCGATTTTTGAGTGTAAAGTCAAATGTCTAAATATCTTGCGTTTTTTTTGTGTACGGCTCTTAAATACACGAAGTACGTCCCACCATACGACGTAACCAAGACCACCGAGAATGATAAGCGATGACGTGACGATATTAATTAAAGGATTGGTGACATAATTACAAAGGCTGTTTTCTGCAATAATGTCAATACCTGCATTACAAAAAGCAGAAACAGAATTGAACACCGATATCCAAATACCTTTTGCGCCAAATTCGGGAATGAAAACAATCATATATAGGATAGCCCCTATCCCTTCGATGATCAGCGTAGCTAACAGCACGTTCTTAACAAACTTGGCAAGTCCTGACATTGTATTGAGATTGAAGGCGTCCTGAATGAGCAAATGGTCGCTTATGCCCATTTTTCTATTGAGAAGAAGCATCAGCCCCGACATAATGGTGATAATACCAAGACCGCCGATTTGTATCAAAAGCAATATAACGATCTGCCCGAACACGCTCCACGTTGACACCGTTGGGAGTGTAACAAGTCCTGTCACGCAGGTGGAGGTAGTTGCCGTAAAGAGCGCATCAAGATACGGCACAGCTTTGCCACTTGCAGAACTAATCGGTAATGCCAAAAGTCCGCTTCCTATGAGAATGGTCACTAGAAAACTGAGTAATATGATCTGCGTGGTTGAAAGCGTGAATTTCTTTTTCCTAATCACAAGAGCCCTCCCTTAAAAGAATAAAAGAACCAACGTTCTCTACTGACAGCTGGTTCCATTTTAATTATTTGTTTTTACAATTGTAACATATTTTACTGTTTATGTCAAATGTTTTTTTTTGTTTTCTAATGTTTACTAATTTAGCCAGCTAATAATATTTCTTGCGCCGTCGTACGCGCTTTCCCAGTTATACTCTTTTTCGTCCTTGCCGTTTTCTGATACAAAAATTTCGGGGTTGGAATTTTTGTCATAATTCTTTATCGAGTATCTATTCTTGTTTTTGTCTGCGATTTGGTAGATAGTGTTTATTCGTTGCTCTTCTTTGTCTGTTAAAATGTTGGGAGTGATAGAAGCAAGCGTAGTAACACCGGTTATAGCGCACATTTCCAAAAAGTCGAGATTAAGCGAAGTATCAACGCGCTCGGTAAAGCAAGCGCAATCGGGATCGACTAAATAAAAAGTATCATTTAGAGGAAGACGCATCATGCTGTTAATACCGTTGCTTCTCGTCCACTCAAAACTTCTTCCACTAGTGTCGCCACTTGCTCTATAACATGAATGAATACCTGCGGTAAGATGGCTTATGGTATTGCAACCAATAACGTCGGCATCTCCTGCGCCTCTTTGTATCGCCTTATAAAGATTTTTAATAGCGGTCGCCATAGTAATCGTCTTGTCATAGCAAACCCTATTAGTGTTTGTCAGCTTGTCGTTTATAAAGTTTGGTGTTATAGAACCCCAACCGAGCGTATCAAAAGTGGAAAAATCGTGCTTAATAAGGTCAAATCCCCAACTTCTAAAATTTCTTACGTCGCTTTCTATCTGCTCTAATGTATACGGATGTGTAAGATCCAAAGTAACGCCACCTGCTGTAACTTCGTGCTTGGCATCTTCCGGAATATCGCCTATTCTAAGCAATGGTCTGAACCAAAGTCCCGCTTTTGCGCCTTTTGCGTGAATATCTTCAGCTGTTGCTTGCATACTGCCAAATTTCGCGTTAGGAAGCCATGGTCCACCCAGATACGCGCCCTTACCAAAAGTTCTGTTAAGCTCCCATCCGTCGTCAATAATCATATACGGACGGTTCTTTACCCCATCGCACAGCCTTACTATTTGCTCGGTTTCCTGCTTTACGCTCTCGCGTGAAATCTTACCGTACGCCCAATACCAATTGTTTACGCCAAAGATAGGAGAAGACGGAAGAACAGGATTGTCACACATAATCTTAGCAAAGCGCTTAGCTACAAAGAAAGCATCTTCACCCTCTAATGATTCGTGCTGAACTACTTCGCATGCAACGATTGGTTCTAGTAAATCAGTTCCGTTGTTTCCGCTAAGTAGGTTAATAAAAAGCGTAACGCCGTGTGGATCTATCTGCCACGAAACAAACGCGTCAGGTCCAGTCTTTACGCCGTAGCACGCAATAAAGTCTTTGGATTTAGCGTAGCAAAACCAGGGCAAAACTCTGCCTGCACATACTGAGCGCCATTCTATGGGGTAGTCAACACCACATCTTTCCCACTGGTCGCCCATTACTGCTTCCACGTGTCGCATATCTCCGTTAAAACGAAGTTTGAGGAATTTTACAGGGCTTCCGCTTGGGTAAACGATAACCTTTGCGCTGTTTTTTCCAACAACGTAGTCGTATTTTACGTCATTTGTAGCGCTTGCCTTTTCTTCAAACCTAAAAGGAGATTGCTCGGTAGCACTATATACAGCATCTGGTTTGCGTAGAACGGATACGAATTTTGTCATCACTAAAATTTCTCCCCAAAATGTAGTCGATTTACAAATATTTTAGCATACATTTAGCTAAAAAACAAGAGGTTATTGATTTTTCCCAAATAATATTTATAAAAACCTAACGAATTATTTTCTCGCTAGGTTTTCTATATCTTAGAATATTAACTTTCTTATGTCTTTAGCGCTTATCTTTCTTACGGGAATATTATTTTTTACGGACAAATACGCGCTAACTCCAGCCGCTTCGCCTATGCCCACGCAAATTGGCATAACTCTGAAGTTAGAATGAGCTATATGTGTTCCCGAAATGTTTCTACCGCAAAGTAGTAAGTTCTCGGTCTTTATTGGAAGTAGGCATCTATACGGAATAGTGTAGCCGTTTTGTTGCTTAAAGTTGTGCTGAACGCCTGTCTTATCCAAACCTGCGCCTGTAATATTATGTACGTCAAAATTGAAATGTGCGTCATAAACAACGTAGTCATCAAACACTCTCGCTTGTAAAATATCCTCTTGCGTAAGAGTATATTCGCCCACAAAATGTCTGGTTTCTCTTACGCCAATTAAAGAAGCCGAGCTTATAATAAAGCAGTTTTCATATCCTGGAACGTACTCACGTAAAAACTCAACAATGCTTTCCATTTGTTTTCTGCACGTTATCGTCGCTTTTGTCAAGTCCTCAGCTTTTGTTCCGTCAACGTCCGTGCAGTTCGTCATATTACACGTAACAACTCCGGGAAGTGTGGTTTTGTACAATAGCACGTGTCCTGCTGGGTGTGGTAAAATTTGTCTGGCTAGCGACTGAAGCTCGCCTTTTTCGGTGTCTACCGTGGTTTCGAAAGAGCCGGGGAAAACCGCTTTTGAATAGTCAACTCCGCCAACCTTAAACATAAGCGTAGCAGGTTGCATTTTACCGTCTTCCTCTCGTCCAACAAAGTGTTCAGCTCCTGCCTTAAACGCAATATCGCCGTCGCCCGTAGCGTCGATTATAACCTTTGCAAAAATATCAAAAAATCCCGATTTGTTGACAACGGTTACGCCTTTTACGGTATTTTCATCCATAATAGCGTCACACGCAAACGTATAAAGCATAATCTTTACGCCTGCTTCTTCAAGCATCTCTAAGTATAAAGTTTTCAGTTTTTCTGGGTTGATGTATTTGGTTATTTTGCCTTTATATTCGCCCTCGTTTCTATCCGCGCTTTCCTTTAGAATTTTGTGGTATAACGGACTTCCGCATCTTCCCGTCCAATGGCTCATAAGTCCCGACGTGGATATTCCGCCCACGTCGCCACTCTGTTCAACAAGTATAACTTTTGCGCCCAGTTTTCCTGCTGTATACGCTGCCGAAAAACCCGCAGGTCCGCTTCCTACAACCAAAACTTCGGTATTTATTGTCGATTTTGTCATAATACCCTCCCTTTTATTGATATTGTAGCAAATATTTATTTGTTAAAATATATATTTTTTTGCACAAAATATTGACTATTTGCAAATTTTGCCGTATAATAAACGTATGGTAATTCATGACGTAGCATTTCATTTAGAAGCTGTTCTATCAAAAAGTAAGTGTTAACGTCGTTATTTTCGTTCACGTTAAAGTCATTGCGAGCTTTAGTCGTGGCAATCTAAATATTCTTAATCAAAAACAAGGAGCAAACCATGCTAACAACTTTAATAAGCGATATTAAAAACTATATTGAATATCTAAAAGCACAAGGGTATTACGTATCCATTCACACCTCGTTTACCGAATATATGCTTCCGCTTTTGGAGTATAACGCGCATAAAAATCCTATATGTCTGGAAGAAAAGAGCGATAGTAACAGGTGGGAAAAATGCATAAAGTATCACAATAAAGAGATTGTATCTAACAATAGATGCGAGGTTTGCACCTGCCATGTGAACGTTGTAGAAAAAATATTTCCGCTCAGCTTTGGCGGTAGCGTATGTGTAAGTTCTAAAAGCGATTTGCCTATCGATGCTTTGATTGTTCCACTTTGTGAAATGTTAGAATACCTCAATACGTTAGTGGCAAAAGACGACGAAGAGGTTACTACAAATGAGATTGTAAACAGAGCGCAAAAGTTTATTCAGCGCAATTTTTATGAGCAAATTACAGTATTAGAAATTGCTTCTGCGTGTGCGTGTTCGGTATCGTCGTTGTGTCATTTATTCAAAAAACATAAAGGGGAAAGCGTAGGTAAATATATTGATAGATTGCGCATAAATCACGCAAAGGACTTGCTTGCTTCTCGTAACCTTTCCATAACAGCAATCGCGCAAAAATGCGGTTTTTCCGACTATAACTATTTTTCATTACGCTTTAAGAAGTATACGGGCACAACCCCGTCTGGGTATAGAAAGTCTATATTGTCAATTTAGTACAAATTTTATCCAATTAAGTGCTATAAATTTATCTAAAAGTATAATAGAATAAATGTATAGTACTTTGCACCTAGTGTCAATATGTGTAATAAATTGTGATTGTAGGCAATTATGCATAGAAATATATTAAAATTAAATGCTTTCTTTTGTTAATTAAAATCACAAGATTTCGAAAAAACATAGCAAAAATATAATATAAACTTGTGCGTAAAAAATGTTACAATATATACATATAAGTCTAAATATAGGAATTTTAACAATTTAATATAAAGTAAAACAGTAAGGAGAAAATGATGAAGAAAAGTAAAGTTAAAAGTTTAGGTTGTGCTTTAATTTTTTTGATTATCGTAGTTGCGCTTGTTGTTGTTTCAGCTTGTTCTACCGAAACAACGCTTAGTGAAATTAGTGTAAGCGGTGCAAAAATCGAATTTGAGTATAACGAAGATTTTTCTTTAGGCGACGCAGTAGTTACTGCAACGTATAGCGACGGCAGTAAAAAGAACTTAGACAAAGACGATTATACGGTAGATAGTTCTGCTTTTAATAAAACGCAATCAGGAACGTATTCGATAAAAATTGAGTATAACGGCAAGCAAACTTCGTACGACGTTATTGTAAAAGAACTAGAGATTGAAAGAATTACGTTAAATGAAGTTAAAACCGAGTTTAGTTGGGGTGAAGATTTTAGTGTAGGGAATTTGGTTGTAACAAAATTC
The DNA here is from genome assembly GCA_015055625.1 of Clostridiales bacterium. GTDB lineage: Bacteria > Bacillota > Clostridia > Christensenellales > Pumilibacteraceae > RUG12826. The sequence continues at coordinate 52,127 of SVHU01000008.1, forward strand.
TACGCCGATGGTACAAGCTCTAGTTGCGATTCGTCTGAGTATACGATAAATTCTCTTTCTTATAATAAAAATAAAGCAGGAACGTATTCTATTATTGTAGGAGTGAAAGGCTCTTTAGTAACCACTTCTTACGACGTTGTTGTAAAACAGCCTTTGATTGATGGAATAGAATTATCCAACGCAAAGACTAGCTTTAGTTGGGGCGAAGATTTTAGCGTGGGCGATTTAGTGGTAAAAGCCGTATATCAAGATGGAAGTAAAGCTGTTGTCGAAAACGGTTACGTTGTTGATAGCTCGCTTTTTAACAAAAATAAGTCTGCACAGTATCAAATAAGCGTTTCTTACGAAGGATTTACTCAATCGTATAGCGTAGTCGTTCTTTCTCCTAAAGTAAACGGTATAAGAGTGGTAAATTTGCAGGAAAGTTATAGATGGGGTACGAATTTTATTAATTCTAAAATTGAAGTTTACAAGACTTATCAGGACGGAAGCGAACGCAAAGCAAGTGTTAGCGAATATACGATAGATAGTAGCGCGTATAATGCAAATCAAGAAGGCGCTTACGAAATTATAGTAAAGCTAAACGGTACAGAATATCAAGACTCGGTTAGCGTTTCCGTTAACGCTCCCCACGTGTCTAAAATTAAGGTTTCTAATCACAAAACCAAATATGATTGGGGCGAAGAGTTTGAGTTTGTAGGCGAAGTAAAAGCAATTTATATCGATAAAAGCGAAGTTGTGCTAAACGATAACGAGTATACGGTATTGTGCGAAGATTACAATAAGGAACAGTCTGGAAAATATAGTGTAGTCGTATCGTACAATGAAAATTCTACAATAAAGATAACCTATACCATAACTGTAAAAGAGCCTAAAATAAAAAGTTTGAATATAACGTCATACAAAAAGGAATATACTTTGTACGAAACGTTTAGTCCTGATGATATAAGTGGCACGGTTGTAAGAGAAGATGGAAGCGAAGATTCTTTAACGTCGTCTATGATAACCATAGACCAAGGCAATTATGATGATTTTGTTTTGGGTGATTATATTATGAACGTTCAGTTAAAGGATGATCCTACTGTTGGTACAGAGATTGCAATATCGGTAAAGAGAGCAAAGAAATTAAGAATACTTATGATTGGTAATTCCTTCTCTGACGATACGTCCGAATACGCGCCTCAAATCCTTAAGAATTTAGGATATGAGTTCGAAGTTGGAAATATGTTTATAGGTGGATGCTCTATTTCGGCGCATTATAGCAATCTTCTTGCAAATAACGCAAAGTATGATTTTAGATATTATAATGGCGATAAATGGGATTATAACTATGGTGGTGTAAAGCAAACTTTAGAGTATGCAATCAAGTTTAAGGATTGGGATATTATTACCTTCCAGCAAGCAAGCTCAGATAGTGGAATACCTACAAGTTACGGCGATTTAATTTGGCTTGTAGATTCTGTTCAAAGAAGAGCTACTAATCCAAACGTAAAGTTCTTCTTTAATATGACTTGGGCATATCAGCAAAATAGTACACATTCGGCTTTCCCAAAATATAACAGTAATCAGATAACAATGTATAATGCAATTTTATCTGCCATAGATAAGAGCGTTGATATGCGTGTAATTCCAAACGGAACTGCAATCCAAAACGCAAGAACTACGTTTGTTGGCGATAATCTTACACGAGATGGATACCACTTGTCTTATGACTTTGGAAGATACGTGGCAGGACTAACCTTAATAGGTAGACTTACGTGTGAAGATTTGAGTAAGGTTACGTTTGTTCCTAGCAACCTTTCCGAAGAATACCGAATTGTGGCTGTCGAAAGCGCGACTAATGCTCTTGAAAATCCTAAGCAAATAACAAATTCAAAGTATACCAACATAGAAGGAATGAAGACTCAAGGTCTTAGAGCGCTAAGTTACGAAGAGTACGGTTGGACGACAACTGGTGGATACTGGAACTCTACAACAAACGACTATAATAAGTGTATTACGGTAGAAAATAGCAGTTCGGATTCCAATACTCACAAGTTCGTTGCAACCAAGCGTTTTACAAAGCAAGAACTTCCCGTAGGCTCTGTAATAAAAATTGAAAGTGGCTGGCAATACCGTCCCGAAGCGTGGATAACCGATGCAAAGCAGGCTTCAAGACCTAACAACGTTACGACAACGTACGTGGACGTTACGGAAGAGTGGTGGGGTAATTATACTTTAAGGGCGTTTAACGTAACTAATGGAACGGTTCTTGATAGTAATTCGGCTAGTCCACAGTTTGAAACGGCAAAGACAAAGCTTACCATTTACGTGCCTAAGAGTGCGTTGGAAACTGCGCTTGAAAACGCTAGAGAACTTAGTTACGAAGAGTATGGTTGGACGACAACTGGTGGATTTTGGCGTTCTGACGTAGATGCGTACAACGTTTGTACTACGTGCGAAAAAAATCCTTCCGATCCTAACGCTCCAAAGTTCGTTGCAACCAAGCGTTTTACAAAGCAAGAACTTCCCGTAGGCTCTGTAATAAAAATCGAAAGTGGCTGGCAATACCGTCCCGAAGCGTGGGTAACTGATGCAAAGCAATCTTCAAGACCGAGTAACGTTAGTACAACTTACGTGCTTATTACGGAAGAGTGGTGGGGTAATTACACTTTAAGAGCGTTTAACGTTACAAATGGAACAAGTCTTGCAAGTTCAACAAATCCTCAGTTTGAAACGGCAAAGACAAAACTTACCATTTACGTTCCAAAAAAATAATAGAAAATAACAAGGTGTACAAATATTGCGACATTTAGGGGTTGACGGTGTGATTTATACGTGTTATAATAAACGCGTAATCAATCAAACGTTTGTCAAACTATTAGTTTTCCATAAAACCCTTTCGTTTGTTTTGATTTCATTTTTAATACCTTCCCTTTTTACAAAGAACGAGTCAAAAAAACACGGCTCGTTTTTTGTTTAATAAAATAGGATATTATACTAAAACAAGTAGAATAGTGTATTGATTGCGCTATAATCTTATGTTATACTTTAACAAATAAAAATATAGGAGCAAAGTATGAGAAAAGCTTTGATTTTAGGTGGAACAGGAACAATGGGTGCGTATCTTACGGCGCATTTGTTAGAGTGCGGTTATGCAGTTGACGCGTTTACAATGGATGACGTAACAAGCGATAACCCCAATCTTAGATATATCAAAAAGAACGCAAAAGACGTAGCGGAAGTAAGGGAATATCTTAATAACGGCTATGATGCAATGATAGATTTTATGCATTACGCAACGGTAGAGTTTAAGGAAAGATACGATTTGTACCTGTCTTCTGTTGGACGTTATATTGCACTCTCGTCATACAGGGTGTACGATGATGCTAAAAAACCGCTCACCGAGGATTGTTCAAGACTGCTCGAAACTTCTTTTGACGAAGAGCTAAAAGCGTCTGACGATTATGCAATCGCAAAATGCAGGCTAGAAGATATTTTGCATGCGTCCGACAAAAAAAATTGGACGATTTTGCGCCCAACCCTCGTATACGGTCCTCCTAGAATTAATATTGTAACGCTTATTAGTAACGCAATAATGCATCGCGCGCTTAACAATAAAAAACTCCTTTTGCCTATCGAAACAAAGAATAAAACAACCACTATGATTTGGGGTGGCGACGTAGCAAAACTTATTGTGCGCCTTATCGAAAACCCTGAATGCGCTGGCGAAATTTATACCGTAGGATCTAGCGAAACGCATACTTGGCAAGAGATTGCCGATATGTATAAAGAGATTATTGGACTTGAAGTAGAATGGATACCCAACGAAGATTTCCTAAACGTAGTAACAGGTGGAAAAGTTTCGCTACCAGCAAAGTGGATACTTGACTATGACAGAATGTTCAATAGAAGCATAGATAATACAAAAATCCTTAAAGCAACGGGACTTAAACAGTCTGACCTTATGCCCCTTTACGATGGACTTAAACTTGTTTGTGGCGAAGTGATGAAGTTTGCAAAAGAGAAGTACGGTAATGTCGATTGGCTCAATGAACAAATGGATAAATATATCGAAGCTCACAAATAAAAAAACCGCTATGTACCGATTTAAGTCGATACGTAGCGGTTTTTTCGTTACATTATCTCATTGCGAGCGTAGCTTGCAATCTCAAAAAACGTATTTTTAATACTCTTTTTTAATCTTTAGCAAATACGTTGTAAAGTTCGGCATTTTGATATAAACCTTAAAAGACGGAGCAGAAAAATATTCTTCTCTTACAAGCTCCAGATTGTGATTTTCGTCAAGCAAATAATACTCAATCGTGATTTTTTTGCAAGGCTTTTCGTTGCTAAAATCTACCTCAATATCTTTTGTAGGAGCTTCGTCGTTATCGTCATAACGAGTAAACATAACGCAAGCTTCGTCGTCTTTTTGAGAAGCAATAATATAAACGTCGTCTTCCGTTTCGCTAACTAGTTCGTTTTCAAGTCTTGCAATGCAGGAAAAGGCTTTGAAGGTGTAGTAAGGCTTTAGGGGGTTGCTTGTATACATTTCAAAAACTCCGTTCCATACCGACGGTCTTAAATCGTAATAAGCAAGCATATCAAGCTTTGTTTTTTGCATTGCTAGCATAACGGCAGATACAAACGCAGAGCCTTTCAGGTTTTTCTGTGTAGCAAGCGAATATTTATAAATATCACCTGCCCAGCCCTTTACGTAGTTCCACTCATTAAGGTGTATTTCTGCGTTTTCGTATCCGAATTTTTTGCGTTGCTGGTCCGCAACTTCCACAACTTCCAGGTATTTTTCAATCTCGTTAGAATATCGGTGGAAAGAATAGAAGTCCATAGGAACGTTTCTCTTTTGCATCTCGGCAAGGAACGGCTCTGCCATATACGATTTACTTGAGCAAAACGCCGGTCCGCCAATTTTAAGTGATGGGAATTTTGATTTAAGATACTTTGCAACAACTTCATAAAAGTCATAAAACTGTTCCTCGGTACCTTGCCAACACGGATTTTCTCCGTTGCGGTTTTTACAGTCTGGCTCGTTCCATATCTCCCAATATTCAATATCCATAAAAAATCCGTTTGCCCAGCCTTGGGTATAGTGGAGAATTATATGTTCGCATATTCTAGCCCACTTTGCAAAATCGGCAGGGGGATAAGTTCCCTTTTTGTATCCGTGTTCGATGCTTGCTCCAAGGCGATAGAATACCTTAGTTCCAACCGACTCAATGTCTTGAAGATAACTGTCGGTGGGTTCAAAAATATAGGAAGCAGGATCGTTTTCGTCCTTAGTAAAGTCAGGGAAAATGCGGTGAACGTCCACGGCGAATTCTCCACCATAGTTGCCAGCATAAAATGATGAATCGTGCAGTCTTGCATAAGGAATATTAAGCGCTTCATAATCCTTAAAGTTTCCTGTTTGTCTTACCCTAGAGCCTGCTGGGCCGTTATTTACGGCGTTCATCGGCTTGATTTTTCCACTTATTTTATCTAAAAAAACTTTTGCGATGGTCATAATATTCTCCTTACAGTATATGTTCCTATTATTATACTTCTATTTTAACGTTAAGTCAATAGTAAAAACTGTCAAAATTATAAAAAAAACATGCAAAACTCGTCAAAACAATAAATACAATTAAAAACAAGATTTCGTAAAAAAACGCAAGATTTCGAAAGAAATTAGATGAGTTCTAATGTATAATATATCTATCAGCTGTTTATTTTTAGGAGGGAATTATGAGATACGATTCTTGGGAAAACAGACCTGACTACGCGCCCGTATTTGCAGGCAACGGCGATATTGCGCTGGCGCTGGACGAAGAGGGTACGCTTAATTATAGTGATAACGATAAAATAAAACTAAAAGCTTCAGTTCATAAAGCTTCAGCTCATATTTTCAGAGCAGGCAGAAGAAGCTTGTTTAATAAGCAAAAAAACCAAAACTACAATCTTTTAACGTACGGAAAATTTGTCTTTCACTCTAACAGCAAACTAAAATCTTTTACACGCAATCTTGTTTTGCCCGACGGTTATCAGATAAGCGAGTGTAATTACGAAAATTTTAGCATACGATCAAGATTTTTCGTGCATTACAATCTACCCTTTTATGCGCTTGAAAAAACCTTTGACAGCGATATTTTGGGCGTTAAGTACGAATTTATTTATAAAGAGGATAATTATAATTTATCAATATTTGATAATGTAAAAGTTTCGAAATGTAAAAACGGAGCTACCGTTTCGTTTAAAAATTGCGCTCAGGACGAGTATGAGGGCAAAGTGAAAATTCTTCTTACTAAGCCTTGCGACGTCAGTGTGGAAGACGGACGCGTATTCCTTACTTTTGACGCGAAAAAGGGCGAGAGCGTAACGTTTTTTGTTGGAATATACGATAACTTAGATAATGAAAATACAAAGTTGCCAAACCTTGTAAAAATTGGATTTCAAAACTTGCTAGACGAAAGCGCAAAATTATGGAAAGAGTATTTTAATCAAGGTTATATTATAAGCGATAATAACAAGCTTAACGATACGTATCTAGTGGCGCTGTATAACCTTAAAATATTTACAACAAAGTGGTCTATACCTGTTGGAATTTACGACAATGCATGGGACGGTAAATTCTTTGCTTTCGACGAATATTACGGATTTTTAGGACTAATTGGAGCAAATAGAATGGACGAAGCAAAGCGTGTTCCTGCTTTTAGATTAAATAAATGCTATGCCATTGCAAAGAACAGGGCTGTTCCAGCCTTTGTTGCGCAAAACGAGGCTCAAGCGAGATTTATGTGGGAAACAAACGAATGTGGAAACGAAAGCGCGCCCTATGGGTTTTGGAACGACCACGTTTTCCATATGTGCGTAATAGGACTTGGCGCGTACGAATACTATGAGTATACGCTAGACAAAGAGTTCTTGAAAGAGTGTTATCCAATGGTTAAAGCGTGCGCAAAATTCTTTTCAAACAATATGGTATATACCGAAAACGGTAAACCATATATCGGAAAATGCACCGATTTAGAAAGATTAGGCGTGTCGAAAGAGCGCGCGTTTATGACTACTTGCGGAGCAATAAAGCTGTTTGAAGTTTGCGCAAAAACTATTGACGTATTGGGCGCTGGCGACGATTACAAAACTGAGTGTGAAAAGCTACGTGAACAGCTTGTAAAATCGCTTCCAACAGACGGCGAAAAGTATTTGCCATACCCCAATTGTAAAGAGCGCAGTATTGGGGTTTTCTCGTGTAAGTTTCCCTTTAACGTGCTTGAAACCGACGATGAAAAAATGTTAAAATCATTTTCCGATTATATCGAAAACGAAAGCGTTTATGGTAATATGTATCACGGTGGGAGCAAGGTTTCGCCTTGGTACTGTGCCTGGAAAGCCAACGCATATGCAAGGTGTAGAATGTCGGTTGAAGCGGAAAAAGCGTTATTCCAATATTTTGAGTCCACAGGCGCGTTTAACGAATCTTATGAAATAAACGAGGAAGGAAAACGTTTACGCCCGTGGTTTATGACTGCATCTGGTGTATTTATTTCAGCAACTAACGAAATGTTTGTTCAAAGCGACGGAAATACTTTGGAATTGTTGCCGGCAACCACTATTAAAAACGTAAAATTCAAGCTCAGAGTAAAAGGCGGAATTATAGTAGAAGCAGAGGTTGTAGAGGGCGAGATAAAGTCTATAATACTTACTTTAACTTCAAAGGATTGCGTTGTTCCAAAAATTTTTTATAATGGCAAAGAAGTTAGCGAATATGTAATTAAATAAACTTAAAACTATACGTATTGTCTGATTATGGTCGGTACGTATAGTTATTTTTTGCGCAATAATAAAAAATTCACCTTTTTCTTTTTTCATACATATCATAATATCAGTGAAAATTAAGGAGGATATTATGAATCCGTTTAACGAAAAAGGCAGACAAATCACAGACAGTTTTCTCTCTTTTAGCGAGCTTTATCCAAAGTCGTATGACAAAAGAGAGGTAGACCCGTATACTAAAACGCGTATAATACTAATGAACGGTACGGAATTTGAGGCTAATTGGTTTTCGCATAACTTTGCGCGCCACGTTACAAACAATGACTTACGCCGTGAGCTTGCATTAAGCAGAGCGGTGGAAAAACAGCAACAGCTAAAAATTTCCTTGCTAAAGCCTTGTAACGAAAGTCCGTTAGAGCATACGATAGGTTATGAACAGCTTGCAGTCGATCTTACGGCAGAGCTTGCAAAAAGAGAAACAGACTGTAACGTCAAAAAAGCATTGGACTTTGCGCTTTTAGAAGATTTTGACCATTTGTACCGCTATGCAAACTTATTAGAAATGGAACAAGGTTTGCAGGCTGAACGGCTTGTGGGAAGATATACCGAGATTATGCCCGCTCGTCCCACGCTTGCACATCACCGCTTTCCGATTGATAACGTAAAACGTAACATAGACGCAAAGACTGCCGATAAGCAAACCGTACTTTCGACAATGATAATAACGGCGGCGGAGCAACAAACAATGAATTATTATATGAATATTACGAATCTTGCTCCAAACGATATATCTAGAAAGCTTTATGAGGAAATCGCGCTTGTGGAAGAAGAACACGTAACGCAGTACGAATCGCTTATGGATAGTAGCGCAACGTGGCTAGAGATGTTGTTGTGGCACGAATATTGCGAGTGTTATCTATACTGGTCATGCTTTATGACGGAAACAGATCCGTACGTAAAGAAGTTATGGTGTGAAAATTTAGAGATGGAAATTGGACATCTTCACAATGCGAACGCGCTTTTAGAGCGGTACGAAAACAAAAACTGGCAACAAATTATACCCGATGCAACCTTCCCCTCACCCATTTCCTTGCACGAAAATATCGAATACGTACGCGAGATTTTGAGTACAACGGTGCAGTTTACGGGTAATTTAGAAGACTATATAAACGTAGACGAATTGCCAAATGACGCAAACTTCTTCGCTTTCCAAAACACCATTGCGCCCACTACCGAGATAGTTCCTTCTCACCTTGTTATAGACAAACATATCAGATGTTGCGGAAAGGATTATCGCTATCAGGTTGCTCCAAATCCCATAAAAGAGTTAAGGAGCAGAACGTGTGATAATACGAGAGTAGGAAGAGTTCCTGACTCTGCAATGTCAACCGATTTTTCTTGCAATAACTGACGATAAAAATTAGTTTGCCACGTTCGATTTTTTTGAGCGTGGCTATTGCTTTTTCCAGGAATATTTGTTATAATACTTTGAGCCAACTTATTTAACAAGGAGAAAATTATGAGTGATTTTACTTACGAAAGTAACAATACTAGCGTAGAACTCGAAACGTACGAGTGGGATAACGTTTGGTGGGAGCAAGCCCCAAAGCATGGCGCGACAAGAGTTTTATATATAGGCGATTCCATTTCTTGCGCAATGCGTAGAAAGGCAACCGCTGTTTCTAAAGACAAATTACTTTTCGACGGATTTGGTACAAGCAAGGCTGTGGACAACCCTTATTTTATACCATCGGTAAATTCTTTCGCTAATCAGCAACGCGAGCGTAAGATTATTATTTTTAATAACGGTCTTCATGGCTGGCACCTTACGGAAGACGAGTACGCAAAGCACTATAAGAGCATTGTAGACAGTCTTATAAAAACGTACAGCGATAGCGCTTTTGCTCTTGTTCTTACGACTGCTATTACCGATAAAGAGCGAAACGAACGAGTAAACGTAAGAAACGAAAAGGTGAAGCAGATTGCAAAAGAACTCAATCTTCCTGTTATTGACCTGAACAAAGTGTCTTCAGACAATATTTCGCTGATTGGTGGCGACGGAGTTCATTTTTCCGATAAGGGCTACGACGTAATGGCGGAGTTTTTGGTAAGTGAAGTAAGAAAATTGATTTAGCCACAATCGGTTGTTCCATACTTGCAGTTGCTTGACAAAAACTATTAATTAATATATAATTTATAGTTGAGATTATCTATTGGAGATTGTATGGAACACTTAGAACACTTTTGGGAGCATCTTCCCCATATACTGTTGCATCCGCTAAAGGATTCGGCGCTGATGTTGCCGATTTTGCTTGCGGTATACATTCTCATAGAATTTTTGGAAAGTAGAAATCTTACAAGGTTCGAAAAGTCCAAGTTCTTGCAAGGCAACGTATCGCCAGTATTTGGAGCTGTGTTTGGTTGTGTTCCTCAATGCGGTTTTTCGGTAATTTCCACAGACTTGTACGCTACTAAAAAATTATCGGTAGGCGCGCTTGTGGCGGTATATATTTCCACCTCCGACGAAGCCTTACCTCTTATGCTTTCATCGGTAGGTTCATCACCTCAGTCTGCATTGTGGCTTTTGTTGTTACTTGGCGTAAAAGTAGTGCTGGGGATAGGCGTAGGATACTTAGCAATGTTTCTTTACCCTAAATTTTTCAAAAAACATACGGTAGTAGCGCCCAGAATTACCTTTGCAGGACGACAAATACAAACGGTAAAAGATCCGAATGCTGCATCAAGCGGTTGTTGCAATCACGAAATCGATAATAAAAAGAAGTTTGATATAAAGCATCCAATTCTTCATTCGCTCAAAATTTTTGCGTTTGTGTTTGTGATAAATTTGATTATGGAAATAATCTTGCATTTTGTTGGAGAGGATAATATCAGAATATTCCTTCAATCGTCAAGTTATTTTCAGCCCCTAATTGCACTAGTTGTTGGACTTATTCCAAACTGTGCCTCGTCCATTGTACTTACTCAACTTTTCCTGTCCGGCTCGCTTACGTTCGGTTCGATAATAACCGGACTTTCCGTAAACGCAGGACTTGGAATAATGGTGCTTTTGCGCAAAAACAGACCTCATTCCGAAAATGTTTTTATTGTGTCGCTAATCGTAATTTGTTCACTTTTAGTGGGATACGTATTCCACATTTTCGGTATATAATATAAAATAATAAGGAGAAAAATATGTTAGACTACGGTATTGATATCGACGAATTTAATCAGGTTACTACTGAAACTATGTGTGAGCTTATGGACGAGTGGAGTCAAAAGCTTAAAATGGTAAAGATAAATATTGAAAAGAACAGAGAGTTTTTCGAGCACACTAACCACTATTTGATGCTTTCGGATATGGTGGAAAACAATGCTAAGCAAAACAAAATGGATCCGCCTAAAGCTTTCTTTTACAGTCCTACTGACGAAGAAGACGTTCGTAGAGAAAAAATTTCGGGCTTTGCAAAAACCTCTTCTTTCCCTGCCTTTTTAAGAAAGGTTTGTACCGATATTTTAGGCAATCTTATCAATAAGTTCGACAAAGACGGAGATAAGGATAAGGGCTTTAATAACTTTATCCACACATTCTTCCTTAACCAAAAAATTTACGATTATGTTTATGAGCACAGCCCCGAGTTTCAGAGTTTTAACGATAGCATAAACGACGTAGAAGTTCTCGATAAATTTTATTCGGCAAGAGAAGACGTGGAATTCCAAAAAAAGATCAATGAAACGGCGACTACCCTTGAGCTTGATAAAGTTGTTGCAGACCCACTCTTTTGTGACGTGTGCACAGTAATGGAAGGCGCTGGAATTTTCCATAAACGTCAAATGAAAACTTCAAACTAATCAAAATAAATTGTAAACCCATCGCAAATTGTAAGCGGTGGGTTTTAACTTAAAAACAAACTTTTTTCTATTTTTAGCTGTAAATATTCTATTTACTTGCGCGTTTTGCTGTGTTAGAATTAATTATATGTGGCTAAAAATTTTAACACAAAGGAGTATAAGCTATGAGAAAAATCAAAGTAGGCGTAATAGGAGCTAGGCGTGGAGAAAGCATGATTGAATACTGCAGAAAGGCAGATAATGCCGAGATTGTAGCAGTATGCGAAAAAAGACAGGATCTTATTGAGGAGCAAAAGAAAAAGAACGTGGAATTTAACGTTACGTACTATACCGATTACGATAAATTTCTAACACATGATATGGATGCTGTTGTTCTTGCAAACTACGCAAACGAACATGCGCCTTATGCCATTAAGGCGTTAAAGAGTGGTAAGCACGTATATTCGGAAGTTTTGCCTTGTCAGACAATGAAAGAGGCGGTGGAACTTGTTGAAGCGGTAGAGCAGTCCGGACTTATTTATGCGTACGGTGAAAATTATTGCTATATGAGCGCTCCTTACGAGATGCGTAAACTTTATAAAGAGAACAAAATCGGAGAGTTAGAATATGCAGAGTGCGAATACGTTCACAACTGCGAAAGTATTTGGCCCGATATTGCATACGGCGATAAGAATCATTGGCGTAACAATATGTATTCAACTTTCTATTGTACTCATTCTATTGGACCGATTATTCATAGCACAGGACTTCGCCCCGTTTCTGTTACGGGATTTGAGCCGGATATGATGAATGAGCGTAATCTTAGAATTGGAGCAAAGGCTGGTCATTTTGGGATAGAGATGATAAGGCTTAATAACGGTGCAATTGTAAAAAGTATTCACGGTGGATTATACCAAGGGTCTATTTGGTATTCTATGTATGGAAGCAAAGGCAGAATGGAGAGCGCAAGAGAAAGTGCAAAGAACGGCGGATTTAATAGAATATTCATAAGAGCCGACGAACATTCTGGTGATTATAATTGTCATGAAGAAACGTATCTACCAGAAGAGCGCAATAATAACGAAGAGGTAAAGATTTTTGGGCATGGTGGCTCAGACTATTATGCAATGTACAACTTTATCGAAAAGATTAAGGGAAACAAGGACGCTGATACTATTGATGTATACGAGGCGTTAGATATGTTCTTGCCTGGAATGTTTGCATACCGTTCTATAATGATAGGTGGCTTCCCCGTAGAAGTTCCCAATCTTAGAGATAAAGAAGAGCGTGAAAAGTGGCGTAATGATACGGCTTGTACCGATCCGGCAGTTGCAGGAGACCTGTTAATTCCAGTATTCCACAAAGGAAATCCAGATATTAAGGATGAGGTTTACGAGGCGCAACAAAGTAAGTTTGAGGCAAACGTGGCAAAAAAGCAAACTTTTGTTGCAGGTAAAGACGAGTATAAAAATAATTAAGGAATAAATAATATGGTATTAGAATACTTTTTAATTATTATAGCAACGTTCCTTTTTTCTATACAATTTATATTTACCAAAAAATATCAGCTGTGTGTAGGAACAGGGTTTGATGCATCGTTTTTTCAAAAGGCAATATCTCCAATAGCTTTTGGCATAATATTACTTATTTACTCAGGATTTCAAGTACAGTTTACTTGGTTTTCTCTTGTTATGTCAAGCTGTAACGTTGTGATAAACCTAGTTCTAACATTGTTTTCGCTAAAAGCATTAAGCAAGGGAACTATATCAAACTATTCGCTTTACCTTTTGGGTGGTGGAATGGTTATTCCCGTAATTTTTGGTGCGTGCATTGGCGAGGATTTCGGTGTTTGGAAAATTTTAAGCATCGTTTGTATAGTAGTTGCTATACTTATTAAGTTTAACTTCAAAGAGAAAGTAGGAATTGGCACGTATTTGTGTTTTATAATGTTGTTCGTGTTAAACGGACTTATCGGTATTGTATCCTCTATTCACCAAAAAGATGTGTTTGGAGTAGGACTGTCCGTGTCTTCTCAGTCTTATACGATTGCAAACTTATTTTTAGGTTCGATTGTAGGATTTGTACTGTTTAGTCTTGTTGCAATAAAAAAACGTAAACAAATACAATTTAAGCCGTTCTTAAAATCAACGCCTTGGGCGATCTTGGGGGGTGTATGTAATGGTGTAGGAAACTTTTTACTGCTTCTGGCGTTACTGAAAGTCGACTCGTCGATGCAGTACCCGATAGTAACAGGCGGAACAATCTTCCTTTCGGCAATTCTTCCCCTTATTATATATAGAGAAAAGCTAAACTTAAAAAGTTGGATATCAGTAGCCTTCGCTCTTATAGGAGCGGTGATAATAATCTTTTAGCAAAATTAGAGAGTTTTTACAAAAAATAGTAAAGGCTCTCTATTTTTTAACACAATATATAGTGGGGTAAAAAAATTATCATAGCACAATTTGTAGTGGTAAAGCTGTTTTTGTGCTATTAAAATTTTAAAGGGTATATTTTTATAACTATCGCACTAAAATTGCATAAACTTGCACAAAATCCTGTAATAATTGTGGTGAAAATGTATATTATTACAATTAAAGTGCAAAATATTGCAAAACGAGTAAAAATGATATGCATTAAAAAAAATAATATATAAAATGATGTCAAGCAAAAAGAGGTAAAAAAAGCGAAAAATATTTTTTAAATTAGCATTAAAATCCTTGCTTTTAAACACAAGATATAGTATACTGAAAATACAGCGAACGCAATATATTCCGACTGACAAAAAGACGTTATTAAACAAGCTTTTGTCTTTTTTTATCGCTTAAATATGGTGCGTGCTGTTTTTTTAACCGTTTTTACGGAAATGTCACAACGAGATGAAAAGGAGATTGAACCATGAAAATTATCAAAAGAAGCGGAGCAGAATCTGTATTTGATATTACCAAAATTATAGTAGCTATTACCAAAGCTAATGATTCGGTTGCCGAAAGCGACAGAATTACTGCAGAACAGGTTAGCGAAATTGCTAAAGACGTTGCGAAAGTTGCAAGCAATCGTAGACGTGCTTTGTCCGTAGAAGAAATACAGGACCTTGTAGAAGATCGAATTATGTCTTTAGGTGCGTTCAATCTTGCTCGTAAATATATTACTTATCGTTATACAAGAGAGCTCGTAAGAAAGTCGAATACTACCGACGAGCAGATTATGAGCCTTATTGAGTGCAATAACGAGGAGGTAAAGCAGGAAAACTCTAACAAGAACCCCACCATTAATAGCGTTCAGCGTGACTATATGGCAGGAGAAGTTAGTAAGGATATTACCAAGCGTATACTTTTACCTAAAGAGATAGTTGATGCGCACGAAGAGGGAATAATTCATTTCCACGATGCTGACTATTTTGCTCAGCATATGCATAACTGCGACCTTGTAAACTTGGAGGATATGCTTCAAAACGGAACAGTTATTAGCGGAACATTAATCGAGCGTCCCCATTCTTTCTCCACAGCTTGCAACATCGCAACTCAGATTATTGCGCAGGTTGCGTCTAATCAGTATGGCGGACAGAGTATTTCTCTTACCCATCTTGCGCCCTTTGTTGACGTAAGCAGAAAGAAGATTAGAGAATCTGTTGCAGCAGAGCTTGCTACTGTTGGCATTTTTGACGAGGAAAAAATTGCTCATATCGCAGAAGAAAGACTTAAGGACGAAGTTAGAAGAGGGATTCAAACCATTCAGTATCAGGTTGTAACTCTTCTCACTACAAACGGTCAGGCGCCTTTCGTAACCGTATTTATGTATCTTAACGAAGCAAGAAACGAGCAGGAAAAGCTCGACCTTGCGCTTATCATCGAAGAAACATTGAAACAGCGTATTAAGGGTGTAAAGAACGAATCGGGTGTTTGGATTACTCCCGCATTCCCCAAACTTATTTACGTATTGGAAGAAGACAATATCAAAGAGGGTAGTAGATTTTGGGAACTCACCAAGCTTGCAGCTCAGTGTACTGCAAAGAGAATGGTTCCCGACTATATTTCCGAGAAAAAGATGCTCGAATACAAGGTTGATAAAACAGGTAAAGGACATTGCTATACTTGTATGGGGTGCAGAAGCTTCCTTACTCCTTACGTTGATTTGGAAGGCAATCCTAAGTATTATGGTAGATTTAATCAGGGTGTAGTAACCATTAACCTTGTAGACGTTGCGCTCTCTTCTAACGCTGATGAGAACAAGTTCTGGAGAATATTTGACGATAGACTTGAGCTTTGCTATCGCGCGCTTATGTGTAGACATAATCGTCTTAAGGGAACTCTTTCTGACGCTGCTCCCATTTTGTGGCAGTACGGCGCATTGGCAAGACTTAAGAAGGGCGAAGTTATCGACAAGCTTCTTTACGGCGGATATTCTACAATTTCGCTGGGATATGCAGGACTTTATGAGTGTGTAAAATATATGACCGGAAAATCTCATACCGATCCTGAAGCAAAGCCTTTTGCTCTTGCTGTAATGCAAAAGATGAACGATAAGTGTAAAGAGTGGAAGAGCAAAGAGAACATCGACTTTTCGCTTTATGGAACTCCGCTTGAGAGTACTACTTACAAGTTTGCAAAGAACTTACAGCGTAGATTTGGTATTATCGAAGGCGTAACCGATAAGAACTATATCACTAACAGCTATCACGTTCACGTAACCGAAGAAATCGACGCGTTTACTAAGCTTAAGTTCGAAAGTGAGTTCCAACAGCTTTCTCCAGGCGGTGCAATATCTTACGTAGAAGTTCCAAATATGCAGGATAATATCGATGCAGTTTTGGAAGTAATGAAGTTTATTTACGACAACATTATGTACGCAGAGCTTAATACTAAGAGCGACTACTGTCAGGAGTGTGGATACGACGGAGAAATTCAGATAGTAAAAGACGAAGACGGCAAGCTTGTTTGGGAATGTCCAAACTGCAAAAATAGAGATCAGTCCAAGATGAACGTTGCAAGAAGAACTTGCGGATATATCGGTACTCAGTACTGGAATCAGGGTAGAACCGAAGAAATTAAAGAGCGTGTTCTTCACTTGTAATTTTAGAATTTATTACATATTTATTTGGTTAAAAAGTACATAAAATAAAACCACTCAGCTTTATAGTTTGAGTGGTTTTGTCATAAAAACTCGTATACGTATGCGTTTTTTTGTGTCAAAATGTATTATTTATCGCCTATTAATTCACTTTGAAAGACAAAACGGTTGTAATATTGTTAGTAAAATAATGTTACTTGCTAACAATATTAAGATGATTTGTCTTTAAAATGTTAAAAACTTTTTAGGTGTCTATTTTGACTAAATCATACTCGTATTAATTGACATTGTGCTAAAAAAGATATATAATATCTTTTGGAGTTTTAGAGAATACACATTATTATAGGAGAAATTAAACAATGAAAATTAAAAAATTAGCGTCGATTATAGCAACTTCTATTTGTGCGTTTTCTTTTGTAATATCACCACTTATCGGTTGTGATACAAGTTCTACGGAAAAAACTGAAATTGCAACCGAAACTGAGTACGAAATTGTAGATGCAAGTACTTATAACTGGGACTCTTTTAAAAGTCCGTTTGAAGAAATGGATCTTTCTTACGACGAACCAAATCCTAATGACGTAAAAATGAATTTAGCTGTTATTTCCGATATTCATCTTCAAACAAGAGATGATCACGCGACGCGTAATTTTGAGCGCGCTATCGATACGTGCGTAGAGATGGCTGATGGAAATCTTGACGCGGTAGCAATGGTTGGAGATCTTCTTGATAACCTTTGGTGGAACACCGTAAACTATTCTGAAGATGGTAATGCAAACGATATAGTTTCGGTAAATAATGCTTATAGAATACCAGAAGTAGAACACTTAAGAAACGTTTTCGACCAAGTAATTCCTGCAGATACGTCAGTTATGTTTACGCTTGGAAATCACGATATGTGTGATTTTACAGGTAGATACGGCGCAACAACGTCTTCCGACCAAAAAATTGTAGAAGAACTTGAAAAAGTAAAGGACGGCTCGATAAACAGGGATTATTTTGAATATCTTCAAGGAGATGACGAAGGCGAATATATAGATTCGCAACCGCAGTCCGTACAGCGAAGATTAGGTCTTAGATATTATCGTCAAAACGGAGTAAATTTCATAATACTCAATGCGGACAAGTTCTATTCTGCAGTAAATTGCTATACTGAAGGTAGACTTAATTGGCTTAAAAGAGTACTTAACTATATCCGCGAAAATCATAGCGGAGAGCCTGTTCTAATGTTTACACATCAACCCATAAACGATTCGGTGCTTGGTTCGGTAAACCAAAGCCATTCATTAACGTTAGAGCCTATTTTGAAAGAATATCCCGAAGTAATTCTTTTTACTGGACACATTCATAGAAGTTTATATCACGAGAGCGCAATCACTCAAAAGTTAGGTTTTACGGTAGTAGAATCGGCATCTGTAAAATATACCGACAACTCCTTATATACCGAAACTTCAGCCTTCAACGTTTTCAACGGAGCGCAAAGTTCTTCGTCAAGCCAAGGCTTGATGGTAAGAATTATGAAAGATAATACCGTGCGTATTGCTAGAGTGGATTTCACAAACCAAAGGAAAGCAGGAAAGGATTGGATAGTTAAACCGCTTGACGGAACTGGAAAGAACGCAATACACACTACCGAGTACCGTGAAAAGAATAATAGCGCGCCATATTTTAAGAATGCAAAGGTTGCGATAGAGTATAACGATAACCTAAATCCCACAAAGGATTATACGGATAAATATCTTACAATCAAGTTTTCGCCCGCTCAAGATAAGGAAACGCTTATCCTTGGTTACGTAGTAAAAACCTACGACAGTATGGGAGAAAAGAGAGAAGAAATTGTTATAGATTCTGCAAATACCGCAGGAAAGCCGCTTAATATGTATTCGCTCAGCTTAAAAGATCCTCAAAACATAAGCAAGATTGAGATTTTTGCAGAAGACGGGTATTATAAGCGTAGCTTGCCAATAGTTATCGAGAGTAAAGATTTTGGTAACGTGATTACAACTAAAAAGCTTACTCAAACGTATATAGGAAGCAGTTCGGCTGTTGGAAACCTTACTGCAAACGGCGTGACCTATTGCAAGAGTGAAGCGTTTGTAAAAAACGGCGACGTAATAAACAATTTCAAAACCGCGCTAGGTGCAGGCAATTATTACTTCGACGCGTTCGCGTCTTCATATACTTACTCATTCAAAATTTCGGATATGGTGTTAGGTAGCGCCGGAACAACTCACGGCGACGCTTCAAGCGAATATAGATTGGGTGTAAACCTTGCAACTTTCGAACAAGATGGTTACGTATATTCGTTTAACGGAGTGTTTGATTTTGGTACGTATAATTCAAATACAAGAACGCGTACGTCTACTAACAACTTCTATTTTTACGCAACGGTGTCTGCCCCTCAAGTCAAAACTTTCACTAGACAATACGCGCTTGCTCCATACGGAATAAACACGGTTGAGATTCCTTCTTACGTTAAAGACAAACTAAAGTCAAGCGAAGGTGGAGTGGTTAGCGTAACGAGAAACGGTAGTGTGTTTACAATATGTTTTGACAACGAGCAAATAGCAAGTGTAGACCTTAAGGGTGATTATTTGTTTGTGTACAACCTAGTATCGTTTACAGAAGACGTAAAATCAACGTTTGGAATAAATATCAAGGGAGCGGAAGCAAACTTTACTAACTTTACGTTTACCGCTCAATAATTAAGGAGAAAATATGCAATCAAAATTTTTCGCATTTATGGCTCGTATGAAATTCGTCAACAGATGGAGCTTGATGCGTAACACCACAACCGAAAACATCGCGGAACATTCGCTTAACGTGTCTATGATAGCGCATTGTCTTGCCCTTATCGAAAACAAGTTTTTCGGCGGACAGTACGACGTTTTCAAAATCGGAATGATGGGCGCGTATCACGAAACGAGCGAGGTTATAACGGGCGATCTTCCCACGCCTATCAAGTATTTTAGCAAAGAAATGCGCGATAGCTACAAGTCTGTGGAAAAGATTGCAAACGACACGTTGCTTGCAACCCTTCCAGAAGAATTAGTTGCCGATTTTGACGAGCTTATAAACGCAAATGAAGAAGAGTATAAGCTTGTAAAATACGCAGATAAGCTTACGGCGTATATCAAGTGTATCGAAGAAACCGCTTGTGGGAATACTGAGTTTAAGCAAGCAGGAAAGTCGATACTTTCAGAACTTAAATCTTTTAAGTCCGAATCGGTAAACTATTTCTTAAAAGTGTTTATCCCAGCTTACAGTATGACGCTTGACGAGCTTGGTGGAAGAGTGTAAAATGACAACTCAAAAAATAATTGATACTCTGGAAAAAACATATCCCACCGCTAAATGCGAGCTTAATTATACGACGGTTTTCGAGCTGTTAGTTGCGGTAATTCTATCGGCGCAATGCACGGATAAGCGTGTTAATGAGGTTACAAAAACTTTGTTTAGAGTTGCAAATACTCCTCTGCAGTTTTCAAAAATGGAGCAAGCCGAGCTTGAAAAACTCATTTATTCGTGTGGATTTTACCGAAATAAGGCAAAAAACATAATAAGCGCAAGCAAAGCCATTGTGAATGAGTATAACGGACAAGTTCCCGAAGATTTTTCCGCTCTTCTCACTCTTCCTGGCGTTGGAAGAAAAACTGCAAACGTTATGAGTGCGGAAGCTTTCAAAAAGCAAGCGATAGCGGTTGATACTCACGTTTTTAGAACGGCTAACAGACTAGGACTTGCAAAGGCTAAAACGCCGTTTGAAGTGGAAAAACAGCTCAGGGAAATAATTCCTGGCGATAAGTATACAAGAATGCATCATCTTTTGATATTTCATGGTAGATACACCTGCAAATCTCAAAACCCCGATTGCAAAAACTGTAATCTTTACGATTGGTGCGTATATGAAAATAAGAAAATAAAATAAGACAAAGAGGTCTAAAAATATGAACAAAATTATTACAAAAAGAAGATTGGCAAGCAACGTTTGCGAGTATGTAGTTTATGCTCCAAGAGTTGCTAAAAAGGCAAAACCCGGAATGTTCATCATTTTGAGAGCAGATGAGGAAGGAGAAAGAATTCCTTTTACAATTTGCGATTATAGTACAGAGGAAGGAACTGTTACCATTCTTGTTCAAGAAGTTGGATATTCCACAGCAAAACTTGCTCTTATACCCGAAGGTGGATATATTCACGACTTTGTAGGACCTTTGGGAAAACCCACTGATCTTAGTGAGTTTAGTCGTATTTGTTTGGTTGGAGGAGGAATCGGAACTGCGGTTATTTATCCTCAGGCGAAATATCTTAACTCTATCGGAAAGCCTGCCGACGTAATTGTAGGCGCAAGAAACAAAAGTCTTATAATGTATGAAGACGAGTTCAAAGCTTCTGCTAAAGAATTATTCCTCACAACTGATGACGGAAGTTACATCCGTAAAGGTTTTGTTACCGATGTTCTTAGAGAAAATCTTGACAAGGGGCTTTATGATTGCGTTATGGCGGTAGGTCCTATGCCTATGATGCGCGCTGTGTGCAATCTTACCAAGGAGTATGGAATAAAGACTGTAGTAAGTATGAATCCTGTAATGGTAGATGGAACAGGAATGTGCGGAGGATGCCGTATTAAGGTTGGCGGACAAATCAAGTACGCGTGCGTAGACGGTCCGGAGTTTGACGGACACGAAATCGATTGGGCTGAGGCAATGAACAGACTTGGTGCGTACAAAGAGAAGGAAGAGGAAACTTATTGTCGTCTTACAGGAGAAAAAGAATAATGGCTATCGAAAAGACCCCCAGAAATTTAATGAACGAACAAGATCCACAAGTTAGAGCGCACAACTTTAGCGAAGTAGCTCTTGGTTATACTCCCGAGCAAGCAATGGCGGAAGCAAAAAGGTGCTTGCAGTGTAAAAACGCGCCCTGTCGTAAGGGTTGCCCCGTATCCGTACGTATTCCCGAAATGATGCAAGCGGTAGCAGAGGGCGATTTTGATAAAGCAGGCGAGATTGTAAAGAGTACCAACTCTCTCCCCTCCGTTTGTGGAAGAGTTTGTCCTCAGGAAGAGCAGTGCGAAAAGTTCTGCCTCCGTTCTCGTATCGACGAACCCGTTGCAATTGGCGCGGTAGAAAGATTTGTAGGCGACTATCTTCTTTCTAAAAACGCAAAGCCTCAAAAGGTAGAAAGCAAGGGATATCGCGTGGCAGTTGTAGGAAGCGGTCCTGCGTCCATTACGTGCGCAGCAGAGCTTCAGAAGAACGGCGTACAAGTTACCGTTTACGAAGCTTTCCACAAAGCAGGCGGAGTTCTTACTTATGGAATCCCTGAATTCAGACTTCCCAAGTCTTTGGTTAAGAGCGAAATCGATACGGTTTTGGCTCTTGGCGCAGAAATAGAGTTTAACACCGTTGTAGGTAAAACCATTACAATTGACGAGCTTTTAGAAGAAAACGATGCGGTATTTATCGGTAGTGGAGCGGGACTTCCCTCTTTTATGGGAATTCCTGGCGAAAATAATAACGGCGTATACTCTGCAAACGAATATCTTACGCGTGTAAACCTTATGGGCGCGTACAAGTCTGATAGCGTTACTCCCGTACAAAAGGGAAAGAACGTTGCAGTAATTGGTGCAGGAAACGTAGCTATGGACGCTGCACGTACTGCTCTTAGAATGGGCGCTGATAAAGTTAGCATTATTTACCGTAGAGGCAGAGAGGAAATGCCTGCAAGAAAGGATGAAATACATCACGCAGAGCAGGAAGGAATTAACTTTATGCTTCTTACCAATCCCGTAGAAATGATTGGCGAAAACGGTTGGGTAAAGGGACTTAAGTGTGTAAAAATGGAGCTTGGCGAGCCTGATGCAAGCGGAAGACGTAGACCTGTTGCAATCAAGGATAGCGAATTTATCGTAGATGCAGATATGGTTATCGTCGCGCTTGGAACTACTCCCAATCCCCTTATTAAAGACAGTTGCAACGAGCTTGCAACAAACCCCAAAGGCACTCTTATCGTAGACGAAGGAATGATGACCTCGGTAGAAAACGTTTACGCTGGCGGAGATGCCGTAACGGGCGCTGCTACCGTTATTCTTGCAATGGGCGCAGGAAGAAAGGCTAGCGAAACTATACTTAAAAAGCTTGGAATTATCGAATAAAACAGGCTAAAAAACAAAAAAGGATAAAAATTAAATGTTTATAGACAGAGCAAAAATTTACATCAAAGCAGGAAACGGCGGAAACGGTTGCACCTCGTTTTATACCGAAAAGTATATCGCTAACGGCGGACCCGACGGTGGAGACGGCGGACACGGCGGAGATATAATCTTCGTCGTAGATCCCGATATGAGCACTCTCAACGACTACCGCTTTTCTCAGCATTACAGAGCGGAAAACGGTGAGAACGGATCGGGAAAGTTTTGCCACGGTAAAAATGCTCCGCATCTTTATATCAAAGTTCCAAGAGGAACAGTAATCCGTGATAGCGAAACGGGTGGTATTATTGCCGATATGTTCGATACCGAAACTCAGGTTACCGTTCTTAAGGGCGGTTTTGGAGGAAAGGGAAACGCAAGATTCCGTTCTTCTCGCCGTCAAGCCCCCAACTTTTCGCAAGGCGGACAAAAAACTGAAGAAAAATGCGTAACAATGGAGCTTAAAACCATTGCGGACGTAGGTCTTGTAGGATATCCAAACGTTGGAAAATCCACGCTTTTGTCGGTAATATCTGCCGCAAAACCCAAGATTGCAAACTATCACTTTACCACGCTTTCTCCTAATTTAGGTGTAGTTTCATACTATGGTAACGCGTTTGTAGTTGCCGATATTCCAGGACTTATAGACGGTGCAAGCGAGGGGGTAGGACTTGGTCACGACTTTTTGCGCCACGTAGACAGAACTCGTCTTATCGTGCACGTTGTTGATATTTCGGGTTGTGAGGGAAGAGATCCTGTTGAGGACTATTTCAACATAAACAAAGAGCTCGAAAAATACAACGAGCGTCTTGCATCGCTTCCTCAAATTGTAGCGCTATCTAAAGCGGATATGGCAGAACCCGAGCAGATCGAAAGATTTAAGAAGGAAACGGGAACAGATCCTATCGTTATGTGTTCCATTATCCACGAGGGTATTGACGAGCTAAAAAAAGCAATGTGGGAAACGCTTAAAGAGCTTCCTCCCGTTACCGCTATGGAATTTGAGCCGTTCGAGTACGAGAGTAAAGATACGACCTCTTACTTTATCACTCGCGACAGCGACGGCGCGTACAGACTTGAAGGAGGTATGATGGAAGAGCTTGCAAGAAACGTTGTGCTTGACAGTAGTGATTCTTTTGCGTACTTCCAGCGTAAGCTTAAAGACGAGGGTGTTATAAAAGCGCTCAAAAAACACGGAATTGAGGACGGCGATACAGTGCGCGTTCTTGATATCGAGTTTGAATTTGTAGAATAATATGAAAAGAACGGCATTGTTTGGCGGAAGCTTTGATCCGCTTACAAAAGCGCATTTGGACGTAATAGAAAAACTAAGCGCAATATTTGACGAAGTTATCGTTATGCCCAGTAAGATATCCCCTTTTAAGACCGACGTTGTTGCGGTGGACGGATGCGTAAGAATTGCAATGATAAAAGAGTGTTGCAAGCATCTTAAAAACGTGGAAGTTTCCGATTTTGAGGTAAACAACCTTGAAGTTAGCTATACCTACGCAACTGTGGAATATCTTAAAGGATTGGACAAAGACGTAACGCTCGTTATGGGTAGCGATATGATTTCTACGCTTTATAAATGGCGTAAGTTTGACTATTTAGTGGCAAACGTATCCTTCTTTTTCATACAGCGTCCTTTCTTTGATATGGATTATGAAAAGATAAACGAGTATAAAAATTTGGGCGCAAAAATAGAGATTGCAGACTTTATTGGAGAAGAGGGTTCGTCTTCTTTGCTAAAAGTTGCAGTGGCGTTTAATAAGCAGTCGGAAATTGTTCCGCAAATTGTTGCAAACTATATATGCGATAACGGACTGTATAAGGACTACTGTTATATAACAAATCTTTACGAAAAGTTTAACATGAAGCAAACGCGAATAGAGCACACGTACCGTACTGCAAAAATGGCGATAATTCTTGCAAAACAGCACGGAGTTGACGTGGATAAAGCGATAAAAAGCGCGCTACTTCATGATATAGGCAAGTACGTAGACGCTAAAACGTTGATAGAGCAAGGAATTGCTGTAAAAATAGAGGCTCTGACCTGTCCTTCCCCTGTTCAGCACTGCTTTACGTCCGAAGCTATTGCAAGATATATTGTAAAAGAGCAGGACGAAGAAGTGCTTAGAGCAATTCTTAATCATACCACAGGCGATAGAAATATGAGCGACTTAGAAAAAGTGATATTTCTTGCCGACTACGTGGAAGAGGGAAGAACTTTTGACGGAGTGGACGAGGTCCGTAAAATTTGTTATAAATCGCTAGACGCGGGTATGAAAATATCCATCGAAAAAACTCTATCGTATGTAAAAAGCAAGGGTGGAGAAGTGGACGAAAGAACGCTTTTAGCGCTTGCCGACCTAAAATAAATACAAGCGGAAAAACCGCAAAAGGATATAAAAATTTATGGAAATGACAAATCATATTCAAGAGAAATTGAAAGAGTTTGATCTTGAAAATTCAACCGATTTTGCCGAAGCTTGCGCATACCTTGTAAGCGAAAAGCGCGGTAAGAAAATTACTATTATCGATCTTCGTGAAAAATCTATCGAAGCCGATTATTTTGTAATTTGTTCAGCATCTTCAACCACGCAAGTTCGCGCTATTGCCGAATTTGTTGACGACGAGCTAGGAAAGGCAGGCTATAATATCGTTCATCGCGATATCGATACCAAGTGGTCGGCGCTCGATTACAGCGACGTAATTGTGCACGTTTTTTATAACGAAGTGCGCGATTATTATCAATTAGAGCGTTTGTGGGAAGATAAAGACAACGTAAGAATTTACGAATACGAGGAGTAAAAGGTGGAACTTGCATTTTCACAAGCTTTACAAAGTATAGCAAATCCGTTTCTCAACGGTCTTATGCTGTTCTTTACCGAGTTTGGCGACGATCTAATTTTTATTGCAGTAGCCGTACTATTGTATTGGTGCATAAACAAGCGTTACGCGTTTCAGTTTCTCACCGTGTATTTTGCAGGTCAAGCGTGCGTGGAGATAATAAAGTCCACGGTAGCTCGTCCTCGTCCGTTTACTCATAAAGGAAAAGTAATATCCATAGGCGAACAAACTCATGGCTATTCGTTCCCAAGCGGACATTCTCATTCTATTGCCAATATGGCCACTCAGCTTGCCATAAAAACTAAAAAATGGTACGTAATAGTTCCAGGTGTTTTCCTTACGGTAATCGTAATGTTCAGCCGTATATATCTAGGTCAACATTACCTTTCCGACACCTTAGTAGGTATGACAATCGGCGTAGGCATTGCGTTTTTAGTAACTTTTCTATTTAAGTTTGTCGGAGATAAAGAGGAAATTATAGGTTATATTCTCGCGCCTGTTGCAATTATTTTAACTCTTGTTTTTGCCTTTACGGGTATTGCAAATAAGGGCATGATGATAATGTTTGGCACGGTTAGCGCTTTTGCTATTTCTTATGCATTAGAGAAAAAGTTTGTAAAATATAACGTTAAAAGCGATAAATGGTGGAAATATATTGTCAAAGTCCTGATAGGTGTAGCGGTGGTTTTTGCTATCAAAGAGGGCTTTAAGGCTATTATTCCTCTCTCTTCTATCGAAAACGGATATGCAAAAGATCTTGTAGAAATGCTTGTTAAAGAGTTTTTGAGATATTTCCTTCTCACATTTGTCGCAGGTGTAGCAATGCCCGCATTATTTAAGGCAATCAAGCTATAAACATGTCAATCAGATGTGTTTTGATTTATAGATAAACGTATTTACTCAAACGCGTTTTAATTTGTAAACAAACGTATTTACAATGTAAGGGCGATTTAAGAATTGCCCACAAAAAAACTAAATAGTCATTTTTATTGGAGGCGGGGTGAAATTCCCCACCGGCAGTTACAGTCTGCTAAGCCAAGCACTGTTATACGTGTTTGCGCCCGAAAGCGTGAAATTCGTTTACCGACGGTGAGCAACGAAATTTATGGCAAAAGCCCTTGTTGCGTAGTCCGGATGGAACAAAGCATAGTACTCTCGTATTATGCCCTCTAAAAAATATATGGAGGTAAAAATGAAAACAAAACTTTCACCCACGCGCACTATTGCGCAAATAGCCGTCTTTTCGGCTTTCTCGATACTGTTGTATCTTGTCCCCGGACTAAAGTTCCCACTACCCGGCTTGTTCCCTCAGTGGCTAGAAATCCATTTTTCGGATATGCCGGCGTTGCTTGCAGGCTTTATGATGGGACCGATACAAGGCGCAACCGTAATAGTTGTAAGAACGCTCATTAAGCTTCCGTTTACGTCTACGTCAATGGTGGGCGAACTTGCGGATCTTTTGTGCGGACTTGCATTCGTGCTTGTTTCAGCACTTATTTACAAGACAAACCGAACTAAAGGCGGAGCAATTTTAGCTTTGATAGTTGGAATGATAAGCGCTGTCATAATGTCGATTTTTGCAAATTACTTTATTTTGCTTCCCTTCTTTATAAAGGCGTTTGGATGGTCGGCAATTATGGGAATGTTTAACGTAATTTTCCCACAAGCAACGCAAGATACGTTCTATACGTTCTACATATTTTGCTCGGTTATACCCTTCAATTTATTGCGTTGTCTTGTTTGCGCTATCGTTACGTTTTTGCTGTATAAGAGGTTGCAAAGATTTTTCAACTTCATTTTTACAACGAAAAAGAATAAAAATAAGCCAAATACAGTAAACGTAGTTGACGAAACCGCGCAAGCGGACGAAACAAACGAAAGCGAAACAAAAGATGGCGAAACAAAAGAGGAAGAAAACGCTGTAAAAGACGAAACAATAAATTCAGAGGAAAAATAAATGCAATTTATTTCCAAATCACAACAAGAAACTTTTGAGTTTGGGCAAAAGATAGGCAAAAGCTTAAAGGGCGGAGAGGTAATAACTCTTGACGGTGAGCTTGGAGCTGGCAAAACCGTGTTTACAAAAGGTCTTGCAACTTCTCTTGGCATAACAGACGAGATAACATCCCCCACTTTTACCATTCTCAATATTTACGAAAATTCTCCGCTTACGCTATATCATTACGATGCGTACAGACTAAAAAGCGGAGAGGAAGCGTATGGTAGCGGTCTTACCGACTACCTTTGCGCTCGCGACGGAGTGTGCGTTATAGAATGGGCGCAAAATATAACTTCGGCGTTACCTAAAAAACTAATTAAAATTCAAATAAAATACTTGAATGCAACCGAAAGGGAGATAATTTATGAACTTTAATAGCAAACAAAGAGCAAATTTAAGAGCTATGGCATCCACCTTAGAACCTGTTTATATTATCGGCAAGGGAAACGTTACCGACAACGTAATTAAAGGCATTGACGAGGTTTTGGAAAAGCGAGAGCTTATTAAAATTACAGTACTTAAAACTGCGGAAAAGAAGGCAAAAGAGCTTATAAACGACCTTGCTTTTGCACTTGATGCAGAGCCTGTTTGCGCTATCGGAAATAAGATTGTGCTTTATAGAAAGAGCGAAACCGAAGGCGTAGAGCATATCGAGTTTTAAGAGGTAAAACTAATGAACTGGTTAGCACTTGACACCGCGCTTGGAGTAAAGATAATTTTGAGCGTAGATGGCAAAATTTATACGTTTACCGACGAGGAGTATAAAATGGCTTCGGCGGTACTTTTACCCAAAATTGACGAGCTTTTAAGCAAAGCAAACGTGAAGCTTAGCGATATAGACGTGTTTGCAACAACCGTAGGTCCCGGTTCGTTTACCGGTATACGTATTGCGGTAAATACAGCAAGAGCGTTCGCTTATGCGTTAAATAAGCCCATTTTAGGTATAGATTGTCTTACAGTTGGAGCATACTCTAGCGACTTAGATTGTAGTAGCGTATTATACGGATGGGGCGATAATTATTATATTGCCACGTTTGATAAAAATCATAATATGATAAGCGAAGCAAAAGCTATTAAAGAGGATGAATTAGCCTCTTTAAGCGGGGTAATAGTTGCGGATAAAGCAACGCAAGAGGTACTAAGCAATGCTCTTGTATATGACGGTACACAAGCGTTTATTAAAGCCGTTGAGGATAAGCTAGGAAAGGGAGAAACAGGATCATACGAGGACGTAAAGCCGTTTTACGTAATGCCCTCACAAGCTGAAAGGGATTTGATTAATAAAAAATAATGGAATACAAACTTTGCAACAAAACCGATATGAAAACCGTGGCAATGATGGAAGAAAAGTACATCGAATGTCCATGGAGTGAAAGTACCCTGCTCGAAAGTTTCGGGCAGGATTCTTACGTTTTTGTAAAGGCGGAAGAGGATGGAAATCTTTTAGGATACGGCTCTGTTCAAATTGTTTTGGACGAGGGAAATATAAATAATATTGCCGTAGACGAGAATTTTCGTAACAAAGGGATAGCGAGCGGAATATTAAATAATATAATCTCGCATTGCAAAGAACGCAGAGTTTCTATTATGTTTTTAGAGGTAAACGAGCATAATAAAAGCGCGATAGCTCTTTATACAAAGTTTGGATTTGAAAAAATAGGCGAGCGAAAAAACTACTACAAAAGCGGAAATGCCATAATTATGAGCCTAAAACTTTAAGAGGTAGTGTTTGTTTTTTTATTATAATAACACACAAGTTTTTTATAAACGCGAAAATAGAGGTGGTAAAACCGTATTGCTTTTGCACGGATTTGGTGCAAGCAGTAAAACGGTGGACTGCCTTTTTTATTTTCTAAAAAATCGAGGGTATGACGTTATAAGCATAGATTTTCCTGGTTTTGGACAAAGCAACGAGCCGTTTGGGGTTTGGTCAATTTACGATTATGCTGACTGTGTCGATGCTTTTATACAATATCTTTCGTTAAAAAACGTGATAGTTGTTGGGCATAGTTTCGGCGGTAGAGTAGGCATAATTTTGGCAAGTAACAATAAGCTTGACGCGCTAATTCTTATTGACAGCGCAGGGGTAAAACCTATAAGAACGCTCAAGTATTATCTAAAAGTTGCTATTTACAAAGCAAGAAAAAGACTGAAATTAAGCACAAAACGTTCAGGCTCTGAGGATTATAGGAGTTTGAGCATAAATATGCGAGCAACATTTGTAAGAGTTGTTAATGAGCATTTGGATAAACTTCTTTCAAAAATCACTGTTCCCACGCTTGTTTTGTGGGGAAAACAGGATAAGGATACGCCTGTTTATATGGCTAAAAAAATTAATAAGTGCATTAAAAACAGTGTTTTGTATATAATGAACGGCGGACACTATTCGTATCTGGACTGTTATAACGAAACGTGTATGTATATGGAGAATTTCTTATGCTCGTTATAGTGTTAAGAAGTGTTCTTTTTATAGCATGCTTGCTTTTGAGCTCGTGTAAACCTTTGCAAATATTGCAACAATCATCATATAGAGCATCCGAGTTTTTATTGTCTTATAAAAACAAGCCGATATATTCTATATTTTCAGTGAGTTTCTTTGCGCTTGGTATTATTGCGGTGTTTGTAAATATATGGCTTGCGTGTGGATTTTCTGTTATTTACAGCGTTGTGTCGATTGTTTTTTATAGAAAAAATCTAAAAAAACCGATAGTTTTTACAAAGCGAGTAGTTAGATTATTGATAGCGTACGCCGTGTTTGTAATTGCGTTTGCCATAATACAAATTTTTATAATTCAGGTTTACGCTCTTGTATTTTGTTCGGTTTTAATTTTATTGTTTGCCAATTTTGTGTGTAAGCCTATTGAAAAAAGAATAGCGCAAGGCTTTTTAATACGTGCGGAAGATAAGATCAGACGTATAAATCCTACGGTTATTGCAATAACGGGAAGCTACGGTAAAACGTCGTTAAAAAATATTCTCGCTCAAATTTTATCGACGCAATATAAAGTGTGTGCCTCGCCTAAAAGTTATAATACACCAATGGGTTTAGCGCGGTGTATAAACGAAAATCTGAAAGACGGCGATAGGATATTTATAGCGGAGGCTGGAGCAAGATATAGGGGTGATATAGGCGAAATTTGTAGTTTTTTGAACCCTAAAATCGCTGTAATTACAGCGATAGGTAATCAACATTTATCAACATTTAAAACGCTGAAAAATTTACAAAATGAAAAGTTTTCCATTATAACCGATAGCGTAGAAAGCGTGTTTATAAACGGCGATACGGTAAAAGACATTCTGCCTATTCCAAAGGATAAATTGGTAACGGTCAGCGGAAAAAACGGAACTGTTAAGTATGACGAAGTATATATTGAAAATGAGAAGCAAAAGTTTGTTGTGTACGCTAAAAACACGTATACTATAAAGTGTTCGCTTCTTGCAGATTATATGCCTTCCACGATAACTCTTGCTCTTGCAATTGCCGAAAGCTTGGGAATTTCTCAAAAAAACATTAAAAATTCAATAAATAACCTCAAACCGATTGCGCATAGATTGGAAATATTATATAATGATAAGGACGTTATCATAGACGATGCGTATAATAGCAATGAAAGCGGTTTTATATCAGCGATCAATCTTGTAAGTTCTTATAAAAACAAAATCAAGATTGTAATAACTCCAGGGGTGGTGGAGCTTGGTAAAAGACAAAGCGAAATAAATATGCGACTTGCAAGCTATGCTTATGATCGCGTAGATTATTTGTTTACGTATGGGATTAACGCTGAAGCGATTAAGAGAGGGGCTGGCGATAAATGCGAGATTTGTTCTTCGCTTGACGAGTGTATGAAACGTTATAAAAGTATACAAGGAGAACGGGCAGTTTTGTTTGAAAACGACTTGCCCGATACGTACTAAAAAATGAAAAGAACCGCAATAATAACAGGCGCAAGTAGGGGAATAGGAAGAGCTGTTGCCATAAATTTGGCAAATAAGGGTTTTTCGCTTGTTCTCGTTTATAATCGTTCTTATGATAAAATCAAGGAGCTGGAGCAAGAATTAAACGGCAAATGCGATTTTATATCCGTATGCGCCGACGTGAGTAAGCCAAGCGACGTTCAAAAAGTTTTTAATTTAGCAAAAGAAAAGTTTGGTTTTGTAGATACCCTGATAAATAACGCCGGCATTTCGCATATTGGCTTTTTTGATACTGAAACGCAAGAAACTTACGATAAAATAATGGATACAAATTTTCGTTCCGTGTTTACCGCGTGTTTGCTTGCAAGCAAGGATATGATTGCAAATAAGTTTGGACGAATTGTAAACGTGTCGTCTGTCTGGGGACAAAAGGGTGCTAGTATGGAGGTATTGTACAGCGCAAGTAAACACGCTGTTGTCGGTCTTACTCGTTCGCTTAACGCAGAGCTTGCCCCATCTGGAATTTTAGTAAATGCCGTTTGTCCGGGAGTTATAGATACCGATATGAACAGACATTTCAGCGCGGAAGATAAGCGCCTTATCGAAGAAGATATTCCGCTTGGAAGATTTGGCAAAGCGGAGGAAGTCGCGTCTGTTATTTCTATGCTTACAGAAGAAAATCTTTATATAGGTGGCGAAGATATTTCGATAACCGCAGGATATTAAACAAATTTAAAAATACACTATGCTTTTATAGAATAAGCGTAGTGTATTTTTAAGTATTATTAAGATTGTGCAGTAATTATATATAAAAGAAAAGTACGTTACGTTTAGTAGCGTACTTTTGCTTTTAAGTTAATTAGTCATCGAATTCATCGCTGACAGGTTTTTCAACCTTCTTTTCCTCTTTTTTCTCTTCTTCTTTTTCTTCAACAACTTCAGCAGTTTCTTCAATTTCTACTGTTTCTTCAGTTGTGTCAGTATCGTCAGAAAGTTCGTTATCAAGAGTGTCGGACTTCTTTGCCTTCTTATCAGGAGCTTTAATTTCGTGAACTGCGTACATATCGTAGTCTTCGTCAAACTCGTCGATATTGTCTTCGGTAGTTTCTGCATCCTTATCGGCAGTTTCTTCTTTTTCAGGAAGACGCGAGTAGTCGATTCTCTTGGTGTAGGTAGGATTCTTATCAATATTAGCAGAAGCCTTCTTTTCTTTCTTTTCCTTTCTCTTTTCAATAAATTTCTTAATGAAGAAGCCAAGAACAGCTACAATGAGGAGCACTCCGAAAAGAATAGATGGAGCAAGGTACCAAGTGTCGTTGGCGTTGTAGGTGGGACCTTGTGTTGTTTCTCCACTAGATTCATGTTTTACAGAAAGATCTTTAGTGGCGCCGTATTTATAAGTTTCGGTTTCTTTATCAAAGTAGAATGCGTTATTTTTTACGTTCTCTACTGCGGTTTCGTATTCTGCTTCGTGGCTAGGAGTAAGTTGATATCCCTGGAAGAGAACGAATCCTGAAGTTCTTTGCGTGTGCTTATCAAGTCCGCCTAAAGTCATAAAGATTTGGCAAGTCACATCGGCATCATTAAGTTTAACGTAGAACTCAAAATCAACGAACTGGTCTTTGATAATTGAGGGAGTTCCTATATCGTCATCGTCAAATTCTTCGTAAATTCTTGTATCCTTAATGTCTGTAATTTGAGCAACAACTTCACCAGTAGATGTGTTCTTAAGACCAATTGTAAGACCATAATCACCTGTTACGATAACACGCGCGGATACGACTACTTTATAATAAGAGCTTGCATTAGTTTCTTCTGCATTTTCGTCAGGGAGCGACATAGTTTGCGATCTATTAATAGTAAGAGTAGCATTAGATTCTTTTACGATAAATCCATAAGTTCTGAAAAGTCTTTCTGAGCCAAACAAATATGGATCAAGTTCGGGACGGTTTGGATAGTTTGAGGAAACAGAAGTTCCTGCCATTTCGTGGCCTTCATAGTTAATTTTGTCAAGCTCTACGATACCGTGTTTAGCTTCTCCTGTGGAGATGTTGGTAAGAGTTGCAACTTGTTCGCCAGCATCCTTAACATCAGCTTTGTCGTTTGCATTATAAAGAGTGAAGTCGTTGAAGTTGTCGTAATAGAAATTGATTGTTTGGCAATGATCATGACCAATTTTCTCTTTATATTCAGTTTCGGTTATTTTCTTATAAGTGATTCTTGCGATATAAAGTTCGCCCTTTCCGCCAAGCTCTTTACCATAGGTTGTATCACCCATAGAGCAACGAATATAGAAGCTTACGGAGTCCTTTGCCTTAAAGTTAAAGGTGTAAAGTGTAGGAGCGTTGTTTCCTTCAATCTTGATTGCGCTATAAGCAGTACCGTTAGTGTCAACGAGTGAAAGCGTAGCAGCGCCTGCACCTGTAAGATTTCTGCTTGCAGCAAGAACGGTAACTTTATAATAAGAAACTTCGTCGGTAGCTTCAAGCTCTACTGCTTGAGAATCAAGAGTGAAGATTGTTTCTGTATCAGAAGCGATTTTTACAATATTACCAATTGGATTGTTAGCGTCGAGTTCGAAAGAAGGTTTAGAGAATGCAAAGCCAGTACTTTCTTTACTTACAAGTTCATATTCAATATCGTCGGAAGCAGTGGTGATAGACCAAAGATTAGGACGAAGAACGTCGTAGTAGTCGGTTCTAAGTTGATAGAAAGCGCCATTAATTCCTGTTGTATCATCAAGGGTTACGTCAAAGTCGCAAACAACAGATGCGGTAGTAAGGTCAGAGGAGTATTTTCCAAAGTCAGCGAAGTTAATAGAAACGATTTCAATTTCGTCTACAAGAATAGAACCTGTGCAAAGAGAAGAGTCGTTACCATATTCTACGGTAAAATAACCTTCGCTGTCTGAAATAACGGACGACTTAATAATAAAGTAATTTTTTCTCCAATTGTTATGACAAACGTTTGTGTTGTCGGTAATTGCTGCAACCGAGAAAGTCTTATATTTATCAACAACCGAATCTTTACTCTTATAGTTAAGAGTTACGGAAGCAGTTCCGGTAAAGTTGTCGCCTTTAGTGTTTACGGTAATGAGGTAGAAGCCGTTTTCGGGAGAAGTAACCTTATTAAAGGAAATTGGCTTGTCCTTATTAATGGAAACAATTCCGAAAGAAGAAATGTCTTCTTCTCTATTAGTAATAGAGATAGCCTTGTTGCCGTCTGCCTTATAAGAGGAGGGGCCGTCTACGTTTACAGATTGGGTATAGATATCGCCTTCAGTAGTGTAGGACGCAGAATCAAAGGATTCAATCGTTGTGGTATCTTTTCTCTTATCTTCAACGTAGGAGTTTGGAAGATTGTCAGCTTCGAATGAAGAGAGAGCTGAATCAAAACCAACGAAATCAATAAGATCTACTTCGAGGTTGTCAAAAGCAGCATAGCCAAGACATTTTGTTCCGTTAACGTTACCGAGCGTAAGATTAATAGCAACGTCAATATCTTCAAATTGCGAAGTAGCGATAAACAAAGAGTATTTATTCCACTTTCCGTTGGTAGTAATAAACTCACTATTGCCGTTCATAAGATAAATGGATTCGTCGGTAGCGGCAAGCTTAACAACAGCTCCGCCGTATTTAGAAGCGGATTGAGCGTTAACGTCTACGCTAATACGGTAGAACGAATCTTTATTAAGAGTAAACGTAGCAGAAGTAAGACCAGCGGAGATCGGTTGCGCATCAGCTTTGGGGGACGTTTTTATAATTGCGTAACCTGCAGAGCTGTTTTCACTAAGACCAGAGGGAAGTTCGCCAAACTTACTTTTGTTATAGCTTAGGTTGTGCACAACAGTGTAAGCAACGTCAATAGCGTTGGAAGTATCGCTGTCGTATGCAACGGAAAATCCCGCAATGCTGGAGTCGAATGTCGAACCGATATCATTAACGTTATCAACGACTTTTGCGCTAGCAACAACGGGTTGCGTAAACATAAAAGCTAAAGCAATAACGAAAGATACTGCGAGCATGCCCATCGAGGTAATACATTTTCTAAACAATGAAGTCTTTCTCATTTTTACACCTTTATAATAAGAATTTTGTTAACTAAATTTTATACGCGCACAAGTGGGCGCAAATACAATCACTATTATATATTATTTTTACTTATTTTGCAATCATTTTTAACCGCTTTACGCAAACAAATTATATAATTTTAATTATATATATTTAATTTGTGCCATTTTGGGCAAAACTATGAGTATATGAAAAAGTTTTTGCGAATACTTTTATATATTAGCGTAGCGATTGCGATAGGTTTTGTAAACGGATTTTTTGGAGGCGGAGGAGGAATGTTGTTAGTTCCGCTTCTTATATATGGTGCGAGCCTTGCGGAAAAGGAGGCACATGCGACTGCAATTCCAATCATATTACCAATAAGTATAGCTAGTGGAATAACTTATATAATAAATGGTATTTTTAGTGTGGAGATTTTTATTCCTACGGTAATAGGAGTGGTAATAGGTGGAATAATAGGGGCGATTCTTTTAAAAAAATTACCCTCATTCATTACGTCTATTGTGTTTGCAATTCTCATGATTGTGGCAGGAGTAAGAATGTGTATTTAGGTTTTGTATTTTACCTATGTGTTATAAAAAGTCGCATACGTATTGCAAAAAATGGTTAATTTAGTGTTCTTTAGGAGGTTTTGTGAACGTTTTTATTATCATATTAGTGTCAATAGTAGGAGGAATTGCAGGCGGTATGGGTATGGGAGGTGGGACGTTACTTATTCCTCTTCTTACCGTGTTTTCTTCCGTATCTCAGCATCTTGCGCAAAGTATGAACTTGTTGGCGTTTATTCCAATGTCGGTAGTTGCAGTTGTATTGCATGCAAAAAATAAATTAATTAAGTTTCCATATCTGCTACTCAGTATTCCCGCGCTACTAAGTTCGGTTGGGGGCTCGTTGCTTGCTTACGGCATGAATTCTGAGATATTAAGAAAAGGTTTTGGGATTTTCCTTGCGGTTTTAGGAATAATTGATTTACTTGTAGTTATTATGAAAAAAGCGTATAAATAAACTAAATCAAATAAAATAATTCGAATAAGAGCGTAGATGCTTTACTTTTTTTAGTTTTCTTGGTATAATACACTAGGTATATACTAATTATGTCGCCGAGTGTTTGGTGATATAAATGGAGGTTAATTTGAATTATACGTTCAAAAGAGGAGTTCATCCTAATTCATCGAAATCTGCATCTAAAAATAAGCCGATTGAAAGAATGCCTGCTCCTGAAAAAGTTAGCATTTCTTTGGCTCAGCATATAGGAAAGCCAGCTATGCCGATAGTAAACGTTGGCGATTACGTTAAGGCTGGTCAGCTTATAGCTCAGGCGGATGGTTTTGTTTCGGCAAATATTTACTCGTCTGTTTCGGGTACGGTGGAAAGCATATCCGAAATGCGTGCAACACCAATGGGTAAAAGTGCTCACATTGTTATAGCAAACGATGGTCAGTACGACGCCGTAACGCTTCCCATTCTCGAAAATCCCACAAAGGACGAGATTATCGAGCGCATTAAGGTTGCAGGTATTGTAGGAATGGGCGGAGCAGGATTTCCTACTCACGTTAAGCTTATGCCCAAGGATAAAGTGGATACTCTTATCATAAATGCAGCTGAGTGCGAGCCTTACATAACTTGCGATCACCGTATAATGCTCGAGTATACCGAGCAGTTTGTAGAGGGTGCGCGACTTCTTATGAAAGCGCTTGCTCTTGACAAGGTGTATATCGGAGTAGAAACAAATAAACCTGACGCTATTGACGCAATTAAAGCATACGTGTTGGATAAAAACATAACAGACGTTGTAGTTGTTCCCTTAAAGCCCAAATATCCGCAAGGCGCGGAAAAGCAACTTATTTACGCTGTAACTAAGCGCAAAGTTCCCGTAGGTGGGCTTCCTGCCGCTGTTGGATGCGTAGTCGATAACGTTCATACCGCGCTGTCTACATATCAAGCTGTTGTTGAGGGAAAACCTCTTTACGAACGTGTTATGACGGTTACGGGAGAGGGAATAAAAGAAGCTAAAAACTTGTTGGTAAGAACGGGAACTTTATATGACAAAGTGTTGGAATACTGCGGAGGATTTTCGTCTGATAACGTTG
This sequence comes from Clostridiales bacterium, assembly GCA_015055625.1. Taxonomy (GTDB): domain Bacteria; phylum Bacillota; class Clostridia; order Christensenellales; family Pumilibacteraceae; genus RUG12826. The sequence goes on from SVHU01000008.1 coordinate 89,891, forward strand.
TAAAGCTTATAAGCGGAGGACCTATGATGGGTATATCCGTTATGAATGGCGAATGTGCAACAACTAAGACTACAAGCTGTTTGTTGCTTCTTACTCCAAACGGAGCAAACTTAGCAGATCCTACCGAGTGTATTAACTGCTCTAAGTGCGCCTCGGTATGTCCGATGAATTTGATGCCCATGTTTATTGATAGCGCTTTAGCAAATGCGGATCTTGATACCACTATAAAATACGGAGTTCTTTCGTGTATTGAGTGTGGGTGTTGTGCGTTTATATGCCCAGCAGCTCGTCCGCTCGTTCAGACGATGAAGCTGGCTAAAAAGAAGATTAAGGAGAGAAAATAATATGGATAAGTTCATAGTATCAACCTCGCCTCACGTAAAAGCGAAACGTACTACAACGCGTTCGATAATGTTCGAAGTGTTGATAGCTCTTCTTCCGCTTGTAGTGGTAGCAACGGTGTTTTACGGATATCACGTAATTATAAACGTAGCCGTTTGTTGCGCGTCCTGTTTTGGCTTCGAGCTTTTGTATGAAAAAATCAGACAAGGAAAAACGTTTACATTCAAAAAAGCAACCGTACATAACCTTTCGTGCTTTGTAACAGCTGTAATACTTGCGCTAAATCTTCCTACAACAATGAAAATTTGGGGACTTAACGTAGTAAACGGAAGTAACATAGTTGTATCTTTCGATATAATAATTGCTTGCATTTTAGGTTCGTTTTTCGCAATAGTTCTCGTAAAACAGCTATTTGGCGGAATTGGTAAAAACTTTATTAACCCCGCGCTTGGAGCAAGAGTATTCCTTTTCTTGTGCTTTGGAGCAATGTTTGCGCCTGTTGCAACTGTGTTTGACGGTACAACCTCTGCCACTTGGCTTGCTGTTAAGGATAGCGTAGACGGTGGAATGATAATGTCTATGATTTGGGGTACAACAGGTAGCGCGGCTGTCGGTGAAACTTGCGTTATAGCGCTTGTTGTGTCGTATATATATTTATCCGTGCGTAAAATTATAGACTGGAAGCTTCCTCTTGTTGTTGTTGGATCCGGATTTGTGTTTGCAATTTTATTTGACGGTCTTGTAAATGGCTACGACGTAGTTGGCGTTTTCTCAAACGCTTCAGCTCACGTTTTGTCAGGTGGCCTTATTTTTGGCGCTGTATTTATGGCAACAGATTACGCAACCAGTCCCAACACTAACGTTGGTAGAATAATCTTCGGCGTAGGAATAGGTTTGTTTACAATGCTTATTCGTTGTTTTGCGTCGTACCCCGAAGGAATGAGTTTTGCAATTTTGGTTATGAACATTGCAACCCCGCTTATTGATAAATTCGTTTATCCAAAGCCTTTTGGCGCTGTAAAACAGACAAAGGAGGCTAAGTAAACAATGACTAAATCAGCAAAAAATCTAATAAAATCAATTTCCGTGCTTGCAGTTATAGCTTTAGTTTGCGTAGCTATTCTATCGTTTGCAAATGTATTTTTGAAAAAGGAAGTTTCGCTTGATAGAGCAACGGTAAAATTCCTTAACGAAAAATTTGCAACAACAACTGGGCAAACGGCAACGGGAACCGATAGTGATACGGCGTTTGAAGAAGACTACTTTGTAATGCTTACTGATAGCGAGCTTAGTAACGCTACGGGCTATACGTATAAGAGTTTTAAGTCAAATTCGTCTAATTACGTGGTTGCAATTTATTATGCACAAAAGGGCGTAAACGAGGGAACGTATTATATAGAAAGCACTTCGGTTGGATATCAAAATCCCATTAGCGTAGTGGTAGCATTTACCGTAGAAGACAACAGTTTTTCGATACAAAATATTGCGGTAAAAGAACAACGCGAAGACTTTGGCGACAGAAAAACGCAGGTGCTAAATAAGGAAACATTCCAAGTTTACGTAAACCTTTTAATATCTGATCCCGACATGAAACTTTCGGACGGAGATATCATTGCTTCAACTGGAGCTACTACTAAAAAATCGGTTGCAGGTCTTAACAGGGCGGTAACACGTGCTATTGATACGATGAACAAAATTTACACCAAATCCGAGGCGTTAAAAACGGAAATAAGCAAGAGAGGTGGTCAAAATGAATAAGAAATTAAAAGACACACTCTTGGGTGGAATTGTAAATAACCCAGTATTTGTGCTTGTGCTTGGAACTTGTCCTACTATTGCAAAGAGTACTAATATTTCTAACGGAATAGGACTAGGTCTTGCAACACTTTTCGTTTTGCTTTGCTCAAACGTATTTATATCACTTTTAAGAAAAACAATACCAGGAGAAGTAAGACTTCCTGCATACATCGTAATTATTGCAACGTTTGTAACGGTAGTTCAGCTTTTCGTGGCTAAGTTCTTGCCCGACCTTGATAAGTCGATTGGAACGTTTATTCCGCTAATTGTTGTAAACTGTATAATTTTAGGAAGAGCGGAGGCGTTCGCGGCTAAAAACAACGTGCTTATGTCAGCAATAGACGGAGTGTCAATGGGCTTGGGATTTACTCTTGCATTGATATTGCTTGGTGCGATAAGACAGTTTTTAGCGGAAGTTTGTATGCTCTCGTTCTTTGTATCGTCTGCTGGCGGATTTATGATATTCGGTCTTGTTATGGCATTATTTAACTATGTAATCACGTTTATTAATAATAAAGCGTTTTCTAGAAAAGTATTGCTTGATATGAATTCGCCTAAGATCGTAGAAGAAAACACGAAGGAGGCTGAATAGTATGGGATTTACAGAAATTCTTACCATAGTGGTAGCAGGCCTTCTTGCCGAAAATATTGTTCTTTCTCAATCTTTGGGAATTTGTCCTTTTCTTGGTGTTAGCAAAAAGACGGATTCCGCGATTGGTATGGGTTTTGCAGTAACCTTTGTATTACTAATTGCATCCGTTGTGTGTTGGGCGCTTTATACATACGTGTTAGTACCTTTAGAGATAGAATATCTCCAAACTATCGTATTCATTCTCATAATTGCGGTATTAGTACAGATTTTGGATATAGTGCTCAAAAAGTTGAGCCCTTCGCTGTATAATTCACTTGGTGTTTATCTTGCGCTTATTACTACAAACTGCGCGGTGCTTGGTACTGCAAATGCGGTAGTAAATGACGGTTTGAATATTTTGCAAGCGATTATTAAGTCTGTATCAGTAGGTCTTGGATTTACGCTTGCTCTAATCCTTATGGCTGGAGTAAGAGAAAGAATAGATAATAACTCCAATATTCCCAAATGTTTCAAAGGTCTTCCCATTGCGCTTATTACGGCAGCTCTTATGGCAATGGCGTTTGCAGGCTTTGGCGGATTTGAATTTTAAGGAGGTGCAGATATGAACGGAAATATTTTTATGATATACGTATTCCCAGCCCTCCTAATCGCGGTAATAGCGGGAGTGCTTGCATTCTTACTTGCATACCTTGGCAAAAAGCTTGCGGTAAAAAAGGACGAGAGAATAGACAAAGTAAAAGACTGTCTTGCAGGTGCTAACTGTGGCGGATGCGGTTATGCAGGATGTTCCGCGTTTGCCGAAGCTTTGGTAAAGGGCGAAACAACATTAGATAAGTGTTCAGCTACCGACGTAGAAAGTAAGACGGAAATTGCAAAAGTTTTAGGCGTAGACGTAGGCGATACTACGCGTACCGTTGCGGTTGTTCACTGTATGGGTGGCGATGCGTGCGGTGTTAAGTATAACTATAAAGGCTATTATTCTTGCGAAAGCGAAGCGTTGCTTGTTGGAGGAAATAAGTCTTGCGCGTTTGGATGTTTGGGGCTTGGAACTTGCAAATCCGCTTGTCCATACGATGCTATTAGTATTGATAGCGGAGTAGCGAAAGTTGACTACAAAAAATGCCGTAGTTGTGGAGCTTGTGTAGTAAAGTGTCCTAAACTTTTGATAGATAGAATACCAGCAACTGCAAAAGTGTACGTAGCATGCTCGTCGCATTGTAAAGGTAAAGACGTCATCGGTGCTTGCAAAAAAGGTTGTATTGGTTGTACAAAGTGCGCTAAAGTTTGTCCAAACGGCGCAATAACAATGCAGGAAAACTTGCCTGTAATAGATTATGCTAAATGTACTGGTTGTGGACTTTGTAAGGATAGCTGTCCAAGAAAATGTATTCTATCATTTCCTTTAGATAAATAATCTGATATTATTACAAAAAACTAACGTTTTTTTCAAATTTCTAACACAAAAACCGTATAAGATTTATACTTGTACAGTTTTTATATTTGGCAGAGTATGTGCTTATAGTTTTATATATATGATGACGCCAAATTTTATTATAACCTGTTTCATATTTTCACTCATATTCCGTACGTAATTTTCATATTAATATTACAGCAATGCAAACTAATGTTGAATCGCCTAAATTCGTGCTAAATCGACAAAATAAGAGCTTGCAAAAAGAAAATTACGTGTTACAATAGGAGTGTTCTTAAGAATGAAATTATTTATAATAAAAAAGAAAACGGTAGCAGTTATTTCGGTCCTTTTGGCAATGTTGATTGCGCTTATTTTTGTGGTAGCGACAAGCGTATCGGCTAAGGCAGAACCGAGGAGAACACCTATCTATTGCGTAAAAACCGATGAAAAAAAGGTAGCAATTTCGTTTGATGCGTGTTGGGGTGCGGATAAAACGTTAGAGATTTTGTCAATGCTAACTCAGTACGATATCGTGGCGAATTATTTTTGCGTATCTACATGGGCTGAAAAGTATGCCGACAAACTCAAAACGCTGTCAGATAGCGGAAGAGTAGAGGTTGGCACTCATTCGGCAACTCATTCTCACATGTCGAAAATGAGTGCGGCTCAAATCGAAAACGAGCTTACTTCGTCAAGTAATATAATAAAGAATATTACAGGCAAGCAAGTAACGCTTTTCAGACCGCCGTACGGAGAGTATAACAATACTTTGGTAGACACGTCATTTAAGCTCGGGCTATTTCCCATACAATGGGATGTAGACTCGCTTGATTGGAAAAATTTATCGGCAAACGAAATGGCGACAAGGATACTTTCGCGAGTAAAAGAGGGTAGTATAATACTAATGCATAACGACGGCAAGCACACCGTAGAAGCGTTACCTTTGATTATAACCGGGCTGAAAAATAAAGGTTATACTTTCGTGTTTATATCCGACCTTATCTACAAAGATAATTACACAATCGATAACACCGGAAGGCAAATACCTACCGAATGAGGGAGAACCTATGGAAAACAATATGACAAACACAAACAAAGTATTTATAATGGGTGAAATTTGCACCGATCTCACGTTTAGCCACGAGATGTATGGCGAAAACTTTTATGAATTTATGGTGTCGGTAAAGCGCTTGAGCGGACAGGATGATGTAATTCCCGTAACCGCGTCAGAGCGATTGCTTGGCAAGGATAAACTTAAAAAGGGTGATAAAGTTGCCATAAACGGTCAGTTTAGAAGCTATAATAAGCTTATTGATAACAAGAGTAAACTTATGCTTACGGTATTCGTAAAAGATTTTATGCCGTATGACGAAAGTTTTCAAAATCCAAACGAAGCAGTGCTCACAGGTTACGTTTGTAAACCGCCCGTATATAGAACAACACCGTTTAATCGGGAAATTTGCGACGTGTTGTTGGCAATAAACCGTAGTTATAAAAAATCCGATTATATTCCATGCATAGCTTGGGGACGCAACGCAAGATTTTCGCAGGATTTAGAGGTCGGACGCAGAATAACGGTAAGCGGAAGAATACAAAGCAGAGAGTATACGAAAAAGCTTGGTGAAACGAGTGAAACGCGTGTAGCTTACGAGCTGTCGGTCAGCAAGATCGTTTGCGAAAGTGACGATGCTTCCGAAGAGATTGCCCAAACTGAAATAGAAGAACAAGCTCAATAAATAAAAGGCTCTACCCAATAGAGGGTAGAGCCTTTTTCAAGTTAATTAAAATCGCTTAAGTTAATTTCTTTTACTGAAAAGTCGGTAAAATCAACGGTTGTCTTTTTGCAAACGCCGTCTTTGCATAATACAAATTCGGCAATGCCACATCCTTGAACTTTAGCGCTTGTTCCGTTATAAGAGATAACCTCGTTTTCGTCCTTTACAGGATATACGGCGCTATCGTTATACGCGCAAACCTTTATCATTTGTCCCCATGGAACGTTTATAGAGTAGCAGTTGTTATTAATAATCAAAGTACCAATACCGTCGGGGTTGGGTTTGTGCCAATCGGTTGCGATAAAATAGATTTCTCTGTGTCCGTCCTCACATTCAAATACGGTAAACTGAACGTTTCTATCGCCCTTTGCGTATATGTTTTCCTTTTCAAGACATTCGTCGGTAAGTTTGGATAATGCCTGTTTGTATGCAAGGTCAACTGCGGGTTTGCTTATGTATTCTTTTGCATTTACAAAACATACAAGACCTTTGCCTATGTTCTTCAGAATAACCAGCGGTCTGTGCGAATCCGTATAAACCAAAACCGAATCGTATTCTATGTCTTCACATACGCTGACAGGGTGAGAACAGTATGTGTCGCAAATGAAGGGGTGGTCTTTGTTATCGAAATACGTATGCTCGTAACTTGTTACTTTTTGTCTGTTTATGGTTGTAGAAAGTTGTGGCCATCCAATCATTAAAACGCCACCGTTTGCAACGTATTTTTCTAGTTTTTCTAAGTCTTCTTGTTCCGCTTTGTTAAATCCGGGAGCAATCAAAAGTCTATACTTAGAATAATCGTCAGCTTCGATTGGAATAATATCCACGTTTCCATACGGCGTTCCGCTATAATATCCAACTTCTTTATCCGTAGGGCAATTATGAACATACAAAGCATCTAATACGCTTTTGGGATAGTAATACGTAAGAATATCCCAAGCCTTTTCCGCGTCGCTAAAACCAAATTCGTTTATTCCCCAAGTATTACCGCCTCTGCCAAAAGTCCGCCATCCGTCGTGTCTGCCGTTTAGGAATGCGATAGGAGTATAAAAACGTCCGCGTCTTGTATGTGTGGTAATAAACTTATATAAGTCTTGTTGCTGTAAGGTGTGGTTTGTACACGCAGGCGAGAAACGGTGGTGATAGTTATAGTATTCTTCCAATCTCCACAAACCCTCTTCGGTATTTATTTCGTCAATGCCTTGCATATAGCAAATGAACAACGCCAAACGGTATCTGCGATATCTTTCTTCTACGTCGTGGGGAGAAGTTGACCATTGAACTGCAAGATGAGCGCCCGTCTTTCCTCCGTATACATCTCTTGCCCCACGTAAAGCAGAAGAGGTGAGCTCAGTTGGCGAATACATAAGTTCTGCGCCCGTCCATTTGTAGCCTGCTTGATAAAAATACTTAAACAGCGTAGCAGGTCCGGTATGTCTGACAACTTCGCCTTTGCTGTTGGCAAGTGATTTAATAAATCTTGCCGATGCGTCCTGCATATTATCAGGAACGTTTGGATCACGGAATATAAACTGTTTTTTTTCGGTGTAGTGGATGTTTTGAGGAGTGAATTGAGAACTCATTCTGTCTGCAAATTTTCTATTCATTCTCAAAAACAAATCGTAGAACATTTGCTGAGAAAGATCTTCAGTTACGTCACGATTACCCCAATAAACGTACGCGCCGTCACGCTCGTGTGTTTGACGGCCTAAAAAGTGCGGAGTGTCAAGTTCTTCATTAGAGGGATTGCAGTTAGCCCCCGGAAGTTCTCTTCCGTCAAGCATATGCGAATAATAAATTCCCATAGAATCCAAAAGAGAAGCGGTTTTTTTGTAAACTTCGGAATTTAGCGTTCTTGTTCCATTCCATCTATACGTAGGACGAATAGTAAGTAAGTTGCCAATATTTTGAGATAAATACCACTTTAGATAATTGTTTACGTTTTTATCATCAACGTGGATATAAATCATATCACCCGTTCCCGTAATAACGCCGTCTTCATCTCGCTCAACGCATCTGGGGATAATAATTTCTTCACCGTTAAGCGTAAGAGAAACGTCATTTTTAAGATTGTTACATACAAAGCAGAGCGCGTTAAGTCCGTCGTTTTTCAATACTAAATCGCACGTAGGTTCAACGTATTTAGAAGAGAATTTAATTTGTTCGCCTTTTTTACCTTCTACGCAAATATAGAAAGGCTTGTTTACTGTTATTGCGGGTGGAGTGGAGATAATACAACTGTCTTTTTCGGTTATAAATCCCCATTCTTTCAATACGTAGCCTGCTGCATCTCGGTAAGAAGACGTACAAGTAAGAGTAATTGTGTTTTCCCCGTCTTTTATCGCGTTTTTAGGTAAAAATATTTCCGCTTCCGAAAATCTATGACAACGCTCGAAAATTTCGCCGTCAAACACGGTTTTGTCGTTGATTTCCACTTTTAGCCCAATCCATTCTATTTTTGAAAGGTTTTGACCTATCCAATTAACCGTTTGTCTATCTTCGGTGTGGGGGAGAAATTGTCCTATGATATTAAATCCTTTTTTAGATTCAAATAGTGGAGCTTCAAAATACACTTCGCCTTCGTAGTCTTCGCCCTCTAAAATAAAGCAAACGTTAGAAACGTCCTTATGGGAGAAAGTAATATTTTTCCTAAAGTCTTTCCAGTCGTACGCGCCTTCGTCAATATCAATAGTAAACGTAGCGTCGGGATCGGGTACGGTAGAATATTTGCTTACGCCCTCTTTTTTTAGGCGAATTTCTACGCAAAGTCGCAAAAATCCGTAAACTTTAAGGTCTTTAGCCTTAGCACTAATACCAAAAGTCCAGTTATCCGTACAGTTGTTTAGCACAAACATAGGTACGG
>SVHU01000009.1 GCA_015055625.1 Clostridiales bacterium
TACCGCTTGCGCTCCCATTCCTGTAGAATTGTTAAGGGAAATCTATAAATATGCAAATATTTTCTCCTACGTTGATAAATCTATTCCTGTATATACAAGTGCAGGATTTGAATGTGTGTATAACCACGAAGGAGGAGTGGTAAAGTTATATAGGCCAAAGCCTTCCTATCTTGTGGACTGCTTTAGCGGTGAGCGGTATTACGTAGATAAAAATGGAACTGAAGTTGTATTTAATGCGCACGAAACAAAGTTTTTTATGGTAGAAGAACAGTAAATAAATCTGCGTACGAACGACGTCGAAAGATTTTGTCATTTTCGTTGAAATTCTGCCTGTTCGGCGACAGTTTTTGTTATAAAACAAATTGAATTTAGACGAAAGTTACAAAAACTTTTTGCTTTAGGCATATTAAATTTTATAACAAAAAAACAAAATAAAATAGCTAATATTTTTAAACACTCTGCAAAACTAGCAGGGTGTTTTTTTATTACTTACAATATGTTCCACAAAAAGTTAAAACACACCTGAACTTAGATGTTTTGATTCGTATTGAAAGTGTCTAACATTTGGAAAAATTTCGTTGTTGATGAATGTTTTTAAGAGTTGATTAGTTTTACATATTTTTTGACGAATTTTACATATTATTTTCTAAAAAACTATGATATAATAAAATTATTAAGTAAAGCAAATAGTAAAGGAGAAAATAAATGGCAAAAATTACGGTGGATTTTACAAAAACAATAGGTAAAGTTAAGCCTATGCACGCAGTAAATAACGGACCTGTTCGTCCGGCAAGAATGTTTTCAAAGTCCGGCAACTTCGAAAGCTATAAAGCTCTTTGTTTGCCATACGCAAGAAACCACGACGCGGCGTTTTGCGCTTCGTACGGTGGAGAACATACAGTTGATATCAACGCGATTTTCCCCAATTTCGATGCTGATCCATACAATCCCGACTCATACGATTTTGCTTGCACGGATAAGTATACGCAGGATATTTTGGATGCGGGTACTAAGGTTTTTTATAGATTAGGAAACAAGATTGACCACAGAGTAAAAAAGTACGATTCTCTTCCACCTAAGGACTATAAAAAGTGGGCGGTAATTTGTGAACATATTATCAAGCACTATAACGAAGGTTGGGCAAACGGCTTTTTCCACAATATCGAGTATTGGGAAATTTGGAACGAACCCGAAAACGGAGCAGAGTGTTGGTACGCACCTTTCGACGACTTTTTGCCTTTTTACGTGACGGCAGCAAAGCACCTTAAAGATAAGTTCCCTAGCCTAAAAATCGGTGGACCTGCGTTTGCAACCTATGGTATTATTAGTGACCTTATGCCACGTTTTCTTGCATACGTACGCGACAATAACGCACCATTGGACTTCTTCTCTTGGCATCTGTACCGTCCAAGTACCGAAATTTACGAAGAAAAAATCAATGCGGTAAGACAAGCCTTGGATAGCTATGGCTTTACAAAAACCGAGAGTATTCTCAACGAGTGGAACTACGTCATAAATTGGCACGACGGACTCAGAGAATCCAAACAACATATTATCGGAATCAAGGGCGCAGTTTTCTATCTTGCAACTATGATCACAGGTCAGAACAATCCACTTGATATGTTGATGTATTACGATGCAAGAAATGGATCAACTCTTAATGGAATATTTGACTTTTACACCTTCGACCACCTAAAAGGTTATTATGCGTTCTGGTTGTTCTCTCAGGTTTATCAGTTAGGAACTCAAACGGAAGGAAAGAGCAACGATAAGGAAGTTTATGTGTTATCTGCAGTTGGCGAGGACAAGCAGGGAATTCTTATAACCTACTTTACCAACAACGAAAAGGCGAGCAGGAAGAAAATAAAGTTGAACGTAAACGGTGGACGTGCTTCTTATGAAATGCTTGTTCTTGACAAAACTCACGATGCGCAAAGCGTAGGTATTGTTGAGATTAAAGACGGAGTAGTCGAGCTTTCACTCAAACCCAATACCGCAATTTACCTTAGATAAGGAGGAATATGATTATGGCAACTATAAAAGTAGATCTTAGCAAAAAAGTAAAGGATATGAAGATAATGCACGCAGGCGGACAGCCTCCTGTGATTGGAGCAAGCTTTGGTCATTTTCACTATTTGACGGAAGCAGAAATTCCATATAGCAGACTTCACGACGTAGGTGGTCCATATGGTGGAGGAAAGTACGTGGATATTCCCAATATTTTCCGTAATTTTGATGCCGACCCATATGATGAAAACAGTTATGATTTCACCTTTACCGACTGTCTTATTACCGAGCTTGTAAAGGCGGGAGTAGAACCATATTATAGATTGGGAATTACAATTGAGAACTATGCGTATATAAAAGCGTATAGAACCGCGCCGCCCAAGGACTATAAAAAGTGGGCGGTAATTTGTGAGCATATTATCCGTCACTATACCGAGGGCTGGGCAAACGGTTTTTGTTACAAGATAACGTATTGGGAAATCTGGAACGAGCCCGAAGTTTCTCGCCAACAAATGTGGAGTGGAACACCCGAGCAATACTACGAGCTTTATGACGTTGCATCAAAGCATCTTAAGTCACGGTTTCCCCATCTTAAGATAGGTGGCTATGCAAGTTGTGGTTTCTATGCGATTGCTCCACAAATTAGAATAGACCCCGAAACGCTTCTTCCCGGAACTATCCCACCGTCTGGCGCGGAACAAAACTTAATGAAGTTCTTCTACGGCTTTTTCGACTATATCAAAAAGCATAATAGCCCCATCGACTTTTTCTCGTGGCATTCGTACGCCGATACGTCAAGAATAAAGATTATGGACGAATGGCTTAATAAGGAACTTGAAAAACTTGGTTATGCGGGTCTTGAAACACATCTTAACGAGTGGGATCCCTTTGCGCAAGAGTTTGGAACGGCTCATCACAGCGCGGAGGTTGCGGGTGTTATGCTTGCCCTTCAGCACGGTAACACCGATATTTGCTGTATCTATGATATGCGTACAAATACCGCGCCATACTGTCCTCTTTTCGATATTCGCACCCACAAACCCATTCACGCATATTATTGTATGGTTGCGTTTAATACTTTGTATAAACTTAAGAATCAAGTGCAAACCGAAGTTGACAAAAACGGACTTTACGTAGTTTGCGCAAGTAACGGTAAAAATCACGCTATGATGATAAGTAACCTTACGGGCGAAAGAGTAGATTTGGAGTTTGAGGGCGTAGATTTGAGCGAAGCAAGATGGCACGTGATCGACAACGAGCGCTTGCTTTCCTGGTCGCCCCAAATTAAGAGGTTAGAGGTAAACGACGTCGTTCTTATCGAATGGTAATAAATAAGGAATAAAATTATGGCAAAAATTACGGTAGATTTTACAAAAACAATTGGGAACTCAAACGGAAGGAAAGAGCAACGATAAGGAAGTTTATGTGTTATCTGCAGTTGGTGAAGACAAGCAGGGAATTCTTATAACCTACTTTACCAACAACGAAAAGGCGAGCAGAAAGAAAATAAAGTTGAACGTAAACGGTGGACGTGCTTCTTATGAACTTCTCGCTCTTGACAAAACTCACGATGCGCAAAGCGTAGGTATTGTCGAGATTAAAGACGGCGTAGCGGAACTTTCAATCAAGCCAAACTCTGCTATCTATTTGAGATAAAAATAAAGATTATATAATTTAAATAACAAAAAACAAAATAAAATAGTTAATATTTTTAAGCACTCTGCAAACTAACTGCAGGGTGTTTTTTTATTACTCTAATTCTAAAACTCTCTGCGCAAATACTATAAAAAAGCAACAATAACTACCATAATTTAACAAGCAAGGCGTAAAGACATTACGCTAATAGCCTCTATATTTGTGTGCTTTTCGATATTGCTGAGGCGGAATTTCAAATTTTTCTCGAAAAACTTTGATAAAGTGAGTATATGATAAAAATCCCACTTCTTCAGATATTTTAGTAATATCCAAAAGGGTTGTTAAAAGCAACTCTTTTGCTTTATTTAGACGTAAATTTATCAAAAACTGATGAATTGTTTGATTTGTGTATTCCTTAAATATACGATTAAGATACACGGGGTGATAGTTAAAACGTTGCGCAATAGTCGCGTTGGATAAATAAAAATTTTTATAATTAGAATAAATATAAGAGATAATTTCTTTAAGCGGATTATTGTTTTCGGGTTGATTTTTTAGTAGAATCTCAAACAAAATTAGCTTTAGTAATGCTGATGAAATTTGTGAATAATACGTATTTTTTTCATTATAAACATCCATAGATTTTTGGAGTTTTTCAAGAGCGTCTTCTCTATTATATTGAATAATGGGTTTGGATAAGTCGGTTGGTAAATCATATTTTAACAACTTTTTTTCGTCATAATTTTCCACCATAGAAATACCAATAACGTCCGAAATATACGAAAAATCGCTTGTCAAGTCGTAGTTGACGATAAGAAGTTTAATTGAATTATTGTCGTCGAATTGAAATCTATAACAAGTTTTGGGCGGTAGATAAATCATAGTGTAAGGATTTAGGGAGTATTCAGTATTTTCAATGAAAAACTTACCGCTTCCTTCTATGACAAAAAACAATCTGCAATCGTAGCAAACCGAATTTTTTAGAGTTTGAAGATATGACGAATGAATTGCGTAATATCTAATAAACGGATTTATTTCTTCAAGTTTCATCTTTATTCTTCCTTAATAGTTTTGTTTATTATATCATATATAGCAAATTAGTTCAATCAAAAAAGTTTATTTTACTATGTAATCTATTATTATTTTAATATTTTTTATGGTGAAAAAGTTTTATAATAATATAAAATACAAAAAAAAAGAGTTGGTGAATTATACTGTTTTGGATAGGACAAGGTATTGGTTTTGTTGGGGTGATAATAAGCTTTATTATCTTTCAGCAAAAAAATAAAAATAAAATGATATTGTATAAACTTCTTTCCGATATCATTTGGGCATTACATTATGGATTTATAGGCGCGTATTCGGGAATGGCGGTTGCTCTTGTAAATATTCCGCGAGAAGTAGTGTATTACTGTCAAAACAAAAATAAAAACAATAGTCCAATTTCTTTAGTTGTATTTGGCATTATAAACGTTGTTTTTGCAATAATAACTTGGAAAAACGTGTTTAGTTTATTTCCTACGTTTGCGTCAATTTCAGCAATGTTTGCTTTTTGGCTAAATAACGTAAAGGCTACTAAAAAAATTTCGTTGGTAGTTTCGGTTTTAATGTTAACTTACGATATTTTTAATTCGTCGTATATGGGAATACTTAATGAAATAATTACTTTAATTTCTATTATTGTGGCGCTAACCGTGTTGTTGAGAAATAAAAAAGAGATAAGCGAAGCGGAAAAGGAGAAAGAAAATGAGTAGATTAGTTCCTATGTTTGCGCTAACTGGTAAGCCTAAAAAAGAGCAAATAGAAGAGAAAATGTTAGGATTCTTAAGTCAAGGAATTAACGAAATAATGTTATACGCTCGTTCGGGATGCGAACTTGAATATATGACGGAAGAATGGCTTAAAACCTGCGAAGATTGTGTACTTCTAGCGGAAAAATACGGTGTTAAGTTGTGGATTTACGATGAATTTAATTGGCCGTCAGGATCGTGTGGTGGAAAGGTTGCAAAACTTGATAAAGAGTTTTGCGCTAAATATCTAGAAATTGTAGACGGCAAGATTGTGGTACGATACGAAAATCCTTATACTTCAACTGCCGACGATGGAACGATGCAAGAAAAACGCTTTAGCGTCGATATGCTTAATCCTGATGCTACGCGCGCGTTCATTTCGTTAACGCACGAGATATACAAGCAAAAATTTGGACAGTATTTTGGCAAAGTTATTCTTGGATTTTTTACAGACGAGCCAAGTTTTTCCTACTATTCCTCGGTAGAAAATCCCGCGTATTATGATGGTGTTTGGGCAGATTATAAGGTAAAATATTCTCGCGACGGACAAAAGGATTTCTTATCTAAAGACGAAGGATTTTATCCGCGTTATATAACCTTACTTGGCGAACGCTTTGCAAAATCGTACCTAAAACAAATAAACGAATGGTGTGTAAATAACGATTTGATTTTTACGGGACATTTGTTTTTAGATAGTGGAATTAAAGATGCAATTAAGGCGAACGGTGAAATATTGTGTACCTTAGCAGAGTTTGGGATGCCTGGAGTCGATAAGATTACAAACAGAGTTAATCCAAGTAAAGATTTTCTCTTTTCATACGCTACGTATTTACGTAAAAAGGGCAAAACCGACGTTATGGGAGAAATGTTTGCGTTAGGCCCTTGCTCTTTGCCGTATGCAAGAAAACGTCAAATGTTGTGGTATGCCGCAGCGTATGGTGTAAGCAAATATTTTGTTGCCGTTTCACATTTGGACTTGCGAGGTAATAAGTTGAAAATCGATTATTTTCACGATTTCTCCCCTTCATCGCCCGATTTTACAGGAGCAAAAGAGCTAGAAAAGACCGCAGAACTTGCAAGTATTTATGCAAACAAGAAACCGCTTGAAGAAATTGTTATCAAATATCCCTATCAGTTATTATTGAAAGAATACGTGTCGGGCGAAAAACTGATAGACGAACGTTTTTTAGGGCTTATTGACCACATCATAAAAGAACAATACACTTACGTTCTTGCAAAAGAAGATGATGAAAAGTGCGGAAAAATGTGCATACGTTTTACGCAAAACGGTTACACAGATGAAATTTCGGGCAAAAATTTTAACTCGATAGATGAAATAATTTCTTTCGCCTCAACTTGTATTGATCGCAAAATAAAAGTGTTAAACGAAGACTTAACTCTTGCAACAAACGTTTTAGTTAGAAATTATAAAGACGGCTCGTTTGTAATTTTAGACCGTAACGTGAATGCCATTGGCGGTAGAAATCTTTTACTAAAAACATCAACTACTACAACACAAATATTCCTAAACGATTTTGGAGTATATCTTAGCGAAGACAAGGAAGAAACGTTTGGAGATAAACTTAATATAAGCAATATTTCATATTTTTATTGCAACGACAATTTTTATAGACCACACTTTATGAACAACGACAATGTTGAGTTTTTCGTTGAGAATGATTTACAAGTCGAGTTATACAAAAGGGTAGACGAGAGCGAAACTATTTATTTGGATGGGAATTTGATTGAATTTAACGAAAGAGCGAATTCTTTACCTCGTTCGATGTCTAAATTGTATGTAAAATCAAATAAAGTTGCCCTAATCAAAGGAAGGCATTGCTTACAAACGCAAATAAAAGATTTTCCATTTTTACCTAGCGTGTTAATTAGTGGAGATTTTAATATAAATAAAAACTTATTAATTTCTCGTGATAAAAACAAGGTTGCAAACGAAAGGTTTTATGGTTGCGCAGGTATTACGTTTAACGTTGATTTGCCACAAAATCATAGCGCAAAACTAAAATACAATTCTAACAATCTTGTTTCTGAAGTATACGTTGATGGGGTTAAAGTGGAAACGAATGCGTACGCGCCTTGTTTTGCGCGCATACCTAAGGAATATTCGGGTCGTAATATTACGATAAAAATTGCCTGTTATTCGTCCTACGCACCGCTTTGGGGTGATTTTATGACAGCAACCAACACTAAGGATTTATTTCAATATCCACCTGCAAGATTAGCTTATAACAATAAAACGTTATTTCAATCCGTACCTGAAAAACTAAATTTGACGGGTATCGAGTTGTTTGTCGTTTGAAAAATCATCAAGTTGTGCTATAGTATAAGTGACGAGTAGAAAACTTATAAACGCGTTAGGGATAGCGTTCTGTTTGTAAAAAACGTTTTAGGGAAAGAGAAAAATGGAAATTTTCTCGTTTCGATTATGAAAGAGGGGTTAAATAATGAAAAATATTAGTAAAGCGGTTTTTTCAATAACTTACACCGACGGCTCGCTGAAAAGCAAAAATTTGGAAAATTTTGTTTTTGACGATGGGAATTTGGTTACCGAAATAGCTTGCGAGAAATTTGGTGATTATACGGAATTGGATATCAACGTTTGCGGTAGTAGTGGCGCTTCGGTAAAATACGTAGACGTAGCGTTTTATTTTTCCGAAAATTTTCTTAATGATGATTTGCTTTATTTTTATAACGGGTGTCTTACGAACGATTGGGTAGAATGTCGTAAATACGTCGGAAATACAGGCGTTATAGGTAGAGACGTTACGGTTATGAAGAACCTTGCAACCGGTGAGTTCTTTCACGTTGGATATATTACGGCTAATCGTTTTATGACTTATATAAAATTTGAGCAGAACGGCATTGTTTTGCGTCATTTTATGGAAGATAAGCCAATTGCAAAAGGTAAGAAATTTCAGCTTGAGAGAATATTATTATCAAACGCCGCCAACGAGAGCGCTTTTTTAGAACGGTATTGTGATAGAATCGCGCAGATATATAATATCAAACTTGATAAACCTATGCCTGCAGGCTGGTGCTCGTGGTCTTGCTTTTATAAAGACGTAGATAGACGGAAAGTTATAGATGCAACCAACGGACTGTTTGACAGCGTTCCCGGTCTAAACGTCTTACAGCTTGACGACGGATGGCAAGACGAATCGAAAGAGCACGCAGGAGAATGGTACGAAGACATTCAAAAATTCCCCAACGGAATGAAAGATTTTTGTGAATATCTAAAAGCGCAAGGTGTAAATCTTGGGTTGTGGCTCGCCCCAACTTTACCAAAGTTTAATTCACCGTTTTTCGATAATTTGAGAGAGGAATTATGGACTCCGCCTGCAAATATCAAACCTGAGGTTTTACAAACAGTAAAAAATTTATCGCCACGTTTTGATCTTGGAAATCCTAAATTTATCGAACGGCTCAAAAACGTTTTTAGACGACTTACAAAAGAATGTGGCGCAAGCTATTTTAAGCTGGACTTCTTGTTTAATTCTTTTAGCGCAGATATTGCACGCGAGCATTTTTACGTCTACGAAAAAGATTATATGATTGCGTTGTATCGAAAGATGATAACGGCTATACGCGAAACTGTGGGAGACGAGTGTTTTTTGCTTGCTTGTGGAGCGCCCATTTTAGAAAGCGTGGGTATATTCGACGGTAGCAGAATAGCGCAAGATATAGTATGGAGAAAAAAGTTTTCTAAATTTTATTGTTGGCAGATTGAGAAAAAATGCATTAAAAATACGATGCTTCGGTATTTTTATCACGATAAATTATTTTATAACGATGCAGATGGCGTTATTTTGAGAGATTACGACAACGGGGACGGCTTTAACGGTTCGTATCACGAGGTTCGCGCTTGGGCAACGATGGTTGCAATGAGTGGAGGAGTAACGTTGCAAAACGATATCAATTGGACGCTCTCTCCTGCTAGGCGAAAACTTTTTGCAGAATTATTCCCATTAAATCGTATAGCAGCCAAGCCCGTTGATTTCTTCGAATTGCCTTATCCATCGCTTCTTTTTATTAATTATCCTTCCGCAAAATTGCTTTCGCTTTTCAATCTTGACGAGGAAAAAAAGGAATATCCTATTTCCTTTAATCGACTAGGTGTGTCGGGTAAGCACGTAATAGTAAATGCTTGGGAAAAGCGCGCTATTGGAATTTTTGAGGACAAATATATCGAAACGTGCCTATTACCGCGTAGCGTAGAGGTTTATCTCGTTAAGAAGATAACCGACGTTCCACAATTTATTTATATGGATAATAATTTGTTCCTTGGCGCGGATATGGTTGAATCCGTATACGAAGACGATAGCCTTAAAATCACGCTTGACGAAAAGGCAAAGGATTGTAACGATAAGAATGCGTTCATTTTTGTTCCAAACGAATATAACTGTGATATGGAAGTTGTCGCTAGGTACGAAGAGGGCTGTTTATGCAAGACCAATAACCCGCTAAGCGTTGGCGAAAACACCTTTACGATTAGGAAGGGTTAGCGTAGTTATTTTATTTGGAGCGCTCTAATTTTTTTTGCGTAGCTCCGGTAAAGGGAAGACGAGCGGAAGCATTGAGCTAAGAAGGTCAAGTAAGTGCGAAAACGTATTTACTAGAGAGGTCTTTGAAGGCAAGATCATTCCTTTCTCGCTTGACGAGAGCAATATTTTTGATTTTGCCAATGAGCGAACGAAGCTGTACTTGCAATGTGTTTTCCCTCTTCCTTTATGGTGGTGTAATCAAGATAGGGTTTGATTAAATTTTAAAACAAGGAAGACAAGTTAAATAAAAAATATTTTTAAGCACTCTGCAACAAATAGCCGGGTGTTTTTCAAAGTGCAGTGGTTTGCGTTTTTATTGCCTTTTTACGGAAAGCGAGTGGGGATATGCCGTACGCGGTCTTGAATTTTTTTGAAAAGTAATTGCTGTCGTTAAATCCGCATTTTTGAGCAATTTCGGTAACGTCCATATTGGGGGAAGAGCGCAGTAATGCTTGGGCTTGTTGCAGGCGAATAATGGTGATATATTCAGATATGCACAGTCCTGTATTGCGTTTGAAAACTCTCGATAAATGTTCACAACTTACAAAGAGTCTTGAGGCAAGATCGGTAAGTTTTATGTCTTGGTGGTAATTTTCTTTAATATAAGCGATTGTTTTAGTGGTGTACGTACTGCCTGTGCGCGCAGGTGTTTCCGAATCGTTATTGCGAGCTAAAAGAAAGAATAAAAGATGAACGTAGTGCAAAAGAACGTCATTAGAAAACTCATCGGGCGAAATATTTTCTTTTTCTATTTCGTAGAATATCTCTTTAATGCGCGCATAGGTTTTTTTATTGCGGTAAACATACAGTATTGACGGAAAATATCTTACGACTGAAACAGGTATATATGCGGAAGAACAGTATATTAAGTGACGAATAGATTCGTTTTCGTTGTACGTTGTTTTGTGGATGGTGCCTGCAGGGATTAAAACAATGTCGCCTTTTTCTATATCGTACGTGTCATTGTCAATAAAGTACCTGCAACTGCCTTTCTCTAAAAAGTAAATTTCGAAATGGTCGTGATAATGCTGAGAACCGATTTCGTGCTTTTCAGTACATCTTTTCTCGTAATAAAAAATTTTTGATTCGATTTTCGTCGGTTTCATTCGTTCTATTCCTTATATCTTTTTTTTAATTATTTTACAGGAAAATATCAAAATAATCAAGAAAATAATGATAATATATCAAAATAGTCAAGGAAAAAAGTATTATTTTGATATATAATAAGTTCAGAACTATGCGTTTTGACGTGTAAATTAGCAAAAATTATACCACAACAGGAGAAAAAGCAATGAAAATTGGTATTTGCGGAGATGTTGGCAGAGCTATTCTTGCTAAAGAAATGGGCTATGATTATATTGAAGAAAACCTTTCAAGGATAGGTCAAATGACGGACAGTGAGTTTGACAGTACGGTTAAAGGCTATGAGAAAGCCGATATGCCGGTATATTCGTTTAACGGATATATTCCGAAACATATTGCTATTTATGAAAAATCGGCAATAGAAGAGATAAGAAAGTTTTCGCTTGTGGCGATTGAAAGAGCATCGATTTTAGGTGGAAAAGTGTGCGTTTTGGGAAGCGGTGCGCAAAGAAAGATTCCGGAAGGAATGGATAGAGCGCTTGCTGAGGAGCGTTTTTTAGAGGTTGTGCGCGTTTGTGGTGAGATTGCCGATAAAAAAGGAATAAAGATTGCCATAGAACCTCTTTCTAAGCACGAAACGAATTTTATTAATTTTGTTGAAGAGGGAGCGGATATAGCGAGAAAGAGCGGACTTAAAAACGTAGGAACGCTGGTAGACTTTTTCCACTTCTTTATGAATAACGACACAAAAGAGAGTTTGTTATCTTCAAAAGACGTGCTTTTCCACACACATATTGCCCGCCCTGATCCTGATAGACTGATGCCTGTTGAGGAAGATTTACCAACCTTGAAAAAGTGGGCTGATACGTTAAAAGAGATGAATTATAAGGGCGCAATTTCGGTAGAGGCAATATTTATGGACAAGTTTGAGAGCATGGTAAAGGAAAGAACGAAATACCTTCAGATTTTCAGGAGCGTATAAGCGTAATAAAATAAATTAAATTCAAAAGCAAACAAAACTTTTTACTTTGGGTTTTTGTTGAATTTATGATAAAAAAATAGTTAATATTTTAACCACTCTGCAATTAAAAAACAGAGTGGTTTTTTATAAGAATACACCCCTAAAAGTGTTTAACTTTTTGGGGTGCGTTTTATTTTGCGGTTTTATTATTGTAGTATTTTAGTCGCTTGATTTTTCATTTCTATACTGTAATGGCGAAACTCCATATTCTTGCTTAAACGATCGTAGAAAATGGGAAAGATTATTATAACCGCAATCATAGCAGATTTTAGTTATTTGATCGTTTGTTGTAACTAAAAGATTTATAGCATGCTTAAGCCGTACTTTAACTAAATATTTACTAAAACTTATTTTTGCAACTTTTTTGAATAAATATGAGAGATATTGTGAAGTTACTCCCAGTTGTTTAGCGATATTTTCTTCGTTTATTATTTCGGAAAAATTATTATCTATTATTTTTATTGCTTGTGCTACTATTTTATAAGAGGAATTGATTTTTCTATCAAACCTTATTGCGGATTTTTCGAGATTGCTAACGATAACTTTTATTAGCAGAGCAAGATATTTTAAGTCGTCTTTATTGTTCAGCATTTCGTTGAACAATGATACTATAAAATTACTTTCAATATTTTGACAAATCAAAGAATTAATGTTTTCGTCAACATCTAATATATCCTGGGTGAAACCTATTTTGATATACCGTGAATTACAATCGTTTTTTACTATAATAGAATGATAATCGGACGGTGCAATTAAAGTGCACGTCAAAGAGTTTATATTAAACGTTTTATCGTTTATATTTATTTCTCCGTCAAATGGCATATACAACGTCATTTCGTAATAAGAGTGCGTGTGCATATGATAGCTGTGCACAATGCTAGAATCTATTTGGATGTTTTTTTCTTTGTCTTGAAAATATAATATTTCGATACTCATAACCTTTAAATCTTAAAATTTGCAATATAATACTTAAAAAACTGCAAGAATTTATTTTATTTATTTGATATAGTTATAACATAAATATTAAAAAAAATCAAGGGGATAGGAAATGATATATAAATTATTACCCACAAGAGTATACAGGTCTTATTACGGTGGGAAAAACTTGGATATTCTTCAAAACATTCCGAAACCTGTTTTTTCGAGATATCCAGAGGATTGGATTTCGTCCGTTTCTTTAGCATATAATCCCGATAACGTAGTTAAAAACGAGGGGTTAAGTATGACTGAAGACGGTGTTTTTTTGAAAGATCTAATAGAAAACGACAAGAAAAATATGATAGGGGATAGGGCTGATATGTCCCTGCTTTTCAAACTTTTAGACAGTAGCGAAAGGCTTGTTATACAATGTCATCCTACCCGTGATTTTGCTAAAAAGCATTTTAACAGCAAGTACGGTAAAACTGAATGTTGGTATATTTTAAGCGATGGCGGAGAGATTTATATTGGTTTTAAGAATGGGATAACTAAAGAATATTTTATGGAGCTTTTTCAAAAACAGGACGTAAAAGAAATGCTGAATTGTTTGCATTGTTTTAAGGTTAAAAAAGGCGATTTTATTTTTGTTCCTGGCGGAGTTCCGCACGCAATAGGCGCAAATTGTTTTTTAGCAGAACTTCAGGAGCCTACTGATTTTATGGTTATCCCAGAGAAGGTAACGCCCTCTGGTATTAAGTTAAAAGATAGTAAAATCCACGGTGGACTGGGCTACGAAAAAATGTTTGATTGTTTTGAATATTCAGGACTAGATAGAGAAGACGCTAAAAAAAGATTTTTCTTAGCTCCACAAAAAGTAAACGACAACGTTTTATCTTTGGTTGATAACAACGTAACCGATATGTTTAAGTTGGAAGAAATAACGGTTGATAATCAATATGCGTCCAAATTGGAGTCGTACGCTATATTGTTAGTTATACAAGGAAACGGCTTTATTAACGGGGAAAAAGCGTGTTTTGGAGATAGGTTTTTTATGCCGGAAAATGACAAGAAATTACAAATTGACGGAAATATGAAAGTTCTTGTATGTAAACCTTAGGGGGAAAATTATGAAAAACGTGTTTGATAATGGAAAATTAGTTATAGGTTGTAATTATTGGGCTTCACACGCCGGAATAAGAATGTGGGAAAACTGGAACGAAGAAGTTGTTAGAAGCGATATTGAACAACTTAGTAAAAACGGCGTAAAAATGTTAAGGGTTTTTCCTTTATGGAGTGTTTTTCAGCCGGTAGACAAGATCGTTTCTTATCAAGGATCGGTAGAAGGATACACCGTTGACGGTGGAACTACAATGTTAAAAACGACTGATGATGGCGTTGACGTAACGATGCTAACTCGTTTTAACACTCTATTGGATATTGCACAAGAATATAAGGTTCAAATCGTTCCGTCAATTCTTACCGGCTGGATGAGTTTTGCGCTTTTAGTTCCGCCTGCAATAAAGAGCGAAAACGTTATTACCTCGTCGTTGGCTTTAATGTGGTCCGTTCGTTTTATAAAAAGGTTTGTATGCGAGTTTAAGCATCATAAATCTATCGTTGCATGGTGTTTAGGCAATGAGTGTAATTGTATGGGAAAGGTGGAAAGCAGAGAACAGGCGTGGGTATGGAATACGATTATGTCCGATGCTATAAAATCGTGCGACAATACGCGACCTGTAATTCACGGAATGCATAGTTTAGGAAATCCCAACGAAGAAAAGTGGTATTTACAGGACGCAGGGGAGAGTTGTGACGTTCTTACTACTCACCCTTACGCATCGCCTTCGTACGGAACGGATAAGGATATAATAAATACGTTTAAGCCCGTTCTGCACACCGTATCTCAAACTTTATATTATAAGGGCGTGGGAAACAAACCGACTTTTATTGAGGAAACGGGTACTTACGGAGAGATGAACGTTAGCGAAAACTTAGCAGGGCTTTATTGTAAAAGTTCAATGTTTTCGGCGTGGGCGCATAATTGTTTAGGTTATTTATGGTGGCTAGGGTATGATCAGGGAAGTTTGGAGTATTTTCCATACAAGGTTAATAATCGTGCCAGCAACTATGGTTTATTCAGAGAGGACAGAAGCGAAAAGCCAGTAGGAAAATCGATACGTGAATTTTCTGAGTGGTTAGATAATTTCGAGTTCAAAACTTTACCCGAAAGAATCGTAGACGCTGTTTGTATAGTTCCGACAAACGGCGGAAATTATATACAACAATTTGCTTCAGCCTTTATTTTAGCAAAACAAGCAGGCATTGATATGGAATTCGTTTATGCTCCGGATAAATTGCCCGATGCAAAAGCATATATTTTGCCATCCATACAAAGTCCTCATAGTTTGCACGCTGAATACCTGCAATCTTTAATGAAAAAAGTAGAAGAAGGAGCGTTGCTTTACGTTTCGGTTGGTAATGGATACTTGAGAAACATGAATAAAGATTTCGGTTTTGATATTATTTTCCGTCATCCCGTAACAGCAGAAAAAACTGTAACGATAGGTGATTGTTCGTTTAATATAAAACCCAAATATCATTTTGAAGTAAATACTACAAAAGCACAAATAATAGGAACAAACGAAGCAGGCGAAGGCGTCTATTATTGTTCAAGGTACGGTAAAGGCACGGTAATGTTTCTTTCTTATGACGTTGAAGAATATTTATCCGATAAGGTTAACGCTTTTGAAAACACTAATTTTTATAAAGTTTATGAAGAAATAAAAAAACGAATAGAAAGTGATAAAATAGCGAATTGTACGAATCCTAACGTTGGAATGACTGAACATATATTAAACGATAACGAACGTTTAGTTACTATTTCAAATTATTCTAATAAAATTGTTAATTGTGAAATAACGGTCGAAAACGGTTGGTCTTTTAGCAGGGTCTTATATAATAACGCTCAAAAATCTTTGAGCGGTGCATTGGTTGAACTGGATTTGGCTTGCTCGTCCGTATTGGTTTTTAGCAAAAATTAATATATTTTTCTCAAACTAATATAAAGACTATTACGGTACATCTAAAATTCGTCAATAATATTGTTTTGAAACAGCACTATTTTAGTGAAGGCTAATAATAAATAATTTTTTTTTGAAGGAGAAAATCATGATTGAATTTGAAAACGTGTTACCAAGATTTAGGAATGGTGAAAAATTTTGTGGACAGTACAATAATCCCGAAATGGTATTACCTTGTCATTTGAGTATAAACGACTATAAACTTGGTGAGTTTTTGCACCGTCTACACAATACGGTTGCAGACGATAGGCGTTTGTTATTTATTCAAGGCAAAGTTATTCCGTGCTGTCACAACTGGATTCGTGACCACGTTCATATGATGAAAGCCTTTATGCATTATGAATATAGACTTAAAGATTTTTTGGATTATATTATAAGCACACAAAGAGAGCAGGGTTATTATTTAGAACTCGTAAAACAAATTACCGATGCTCATCATACGTTTGTTGGAGAAGAACACCGCACTATTTATGAAGAGGATAGTGTTGCTGCAACAAGGCTCGAACTAGAAGCGGACGTTGAATATCTTGTTGTAGAGGGCGTTATGCTTTATTATAAGGCAACAGGGGATTTTGAGTGGGTAAAAAAGGTTTTACCCTCGCTTGAAAAAGCAATAAACTATATGACGTCCGATCCTAAGCGTTGGAATAAAGAGCTCGGTCTTGTAATTCGTCCCTTTACCATTGATACTTGGGATTTTGTGGGTACAAGACCAAGCACTAACAGAAGAATAATTGACGGCGAACAAATGAGCGCAATGCACGGCGATAATTCGGGCGTTTATGACGCAATGAAGATTTTAGAGTTCTTTAATGCTAAAAACGGAGATGATAACAAGGCTAAAGAGTGGAGCGAGAGAGCCGAAACGTTACGAAAAAACGCAATACGTTATTTGTTTAACGGTAAATTTTTTATTCATCAATACCACATAAACCATAGTGGAAACGATAATAAAGAAAGTGAGAGATTGTCTATTTCAAACGCTTACGACATTAATCGTAATTTTACTACTACCGAGCAAAGCCGTTCGATAATCAACGAATATATGGAGCGTAGAAAAAACACTAAAGCATTTGCGGAATGGTTTACAATAGATCCGCCGTACGAAAAATTCGGTAAACTTTCGGCAGGTCAATACGTTAATGGGGGTATTACTCCATTTGTTGCAGGAGAGATTGCCCTTGCAGCGTTTAACAACGGATATGAAGAATACGGTTGGGACATCATTACACGTTGTGCAGAAATGATGGAGCGCGACGGGTGTTTAAAATTCGTTTATAGCCCCGATTATAAAGAGTCTAATTCCACCCAAGGCCCGGGAGGGTGGGGATGTGCCGGACTTATAAATGCAATAGATAAAGGTCTTGCGGGAATTAATGACGTGGATTGCTTGTACCGTGAAATAGATTTTTCACCAAGATTTACGGTTACGCACTACACCGAAATGCGATATATAACGGGGTATGAGATTTCTGATAGATACGTAGACGTCAGGTTTATAATAAAAGATTATGGAATGAGATACGATCTTATAAGTCAGGCGGAAAAAATTAACGCACATATCCTTCTACCTAAAGATAAAGATTGCAAAAAATTGCTTGTAAATGGCAAAGAACACTCGTTTAGCGTTTCGGTTATTGGAGAAAGTAAGTACGTTGACTTTAACGTGGTTAGTTGCTCTAAATTGTCGATAGAAATTGAATTTGAACGTAAATAACAAAACTTTTTGTTTTAATGTTTATTAAATTCATAATAAAAACATTAATAAGCAAAACAAAAAACGGTTTGATTTTTTTCAAGCCGTTTTATATTTTTTTAAGTTAAAATCACCAAAGTAACAGGATTTTGAAAAATAATTTGTAGATTTGTTGTTATTATTTATTTCGTTATGGTATAATAGTGTTATCAATAAGCGCAAGAGGTAGATTTATGGATTTTTACGTTCAGGATTTTGGAGCGGTGGGGGACGGCAAAACCCTTAATACCGTGGCTTTTCAAAAGACAATCGACGCGTGTTTTAGTAAGGGTGGCGGAAGAGTAATAATTTGTGACGGAACGTTTCTTACTGGTACTATAATTCTAAAAAGCAACGTAAATTTACATATTGAAGAAAGCGGAGTTATTTTAGGCTCTCCAAACTGTGGAAAGTATGACGAAAATTCACGTTTTGATATTCGCCCATATCCGTATAACGTTATTTTGTCGGGGGACATTGCTTCGTATGGGGACTATCCCGACTTTCCTAAAAAGCACGTAAATACTCAAAACTTGCCAAGAAACAGAGGGTGCTGTCTTATCTATGCGGAAGAGAGTGAGAATATATCTATTACGGGCAAGGGCAAGATTGACGCTAACGGTACGGCTTTTACGGAACTTGCTCCAAAGGATGCCCATCACTATACCAAGTATCGCAGAATACACGCGCCCACGCCACCTCGCGTAACCTTTTTTGCAGGGTGTAAAAATGTTAGGGTTGAAGATATTGCGCTGACTAATGGACCTGCTGGCTGGTCATTCTGGATTCACGATTGCGACGACGTTAGCTTTGAGGGCGTAACGGTCGATTGCGACCTAGACTATCCCAATAACGACGGTATTCACATAAATTGCAGTAGAAATGTAACGGTAAAAAACTGCAAAATTTCATGTAGCGACGACTGTATAGTAGTTAGGGCAAACAGCAGATCTTTAAGTGAAAATAAGACGTGTGAAAATGTTAGTGTAACCAATTGCGTTCTAACCTCCCCAACTTCTGCAATAAGGATTGCGTTTGTTTGTGACGGAACAATACGTAACTGTTCGTTTTCAGATTTATCTATGATTGATTGCAACGTTGGCGTGTTATTGGAAATTCCCGACAAACGTCTTATTCAATCCGATTATGGCAGAGAGGCTACAATTGTGGAAAATCTGCGTTTTTCCAATATCGTTATGGATAATGCTCAACTTGCGGTCAAAATCAATCTCTTTGACGGCGAAGATACCACGATAAGTCGCATACGTATGCTAGATTTTGAGAAAATTACCGCAAAATGCAAAGATATAATGTTGATAAACGGCACGCTGTCAGTACCCGTAGAAGATATTCGTTTTACAAGCTGTACGTTTCGTGCAAGTTCTCCCGATTCCATAAAAATAATGCACGCAAAGAATATAGTGTTTGGTAGCTTAGATTTGTCGGTTTTATAAAACAGCAAGATTTTGAAAAATAATTTATGAATTTGATATTGTTATTTTTATTGTTGTGATATAATAAAGTTATTAATAAGCAAAAGGAGAAAATAATGAAGTATTACGAAGTAAAAGATCACGCGCCCAGCATTTTGCCCGATGGGTATAACTTCGAGCTTGTTTGGTCTGACGAGTTTGACGGAGATATGCTTGACACGACAAAGTGGGATTATAGACTTTGCATGATGGGCAAAAGACATCAAGCTTGGACTGACAAGGGCGTAAAAGTTGAAAACGGTTGCGCTATATTTTCCATTTTTGAAGAGAATGGCGAGATTGTAAGCTCTCAGCTTCAAACAGGTTATAACTTTATGGACGAGCCTGTAAAGCCTACAAAGTTTGGAAATTCTTTCTTACAGTGGCCAATCGGTAAGCTTAAAGAGAATAAGTATACGCATAAGTACGGATATTACGAGTGCAGATGCCGTCTTCAAAAGCAAAAGGGATGGTGGAGCGCGTTCTGGTTGCAATCCCCAAATATCGGCTCTACCTTAGATCCTAAAATGTCGGGTAGCGAGGTGGATATTATGGAATCTTTTTATCCGGGCGACGTTCATCCGCACAACGTGTTTACTGGCGGATACGGACAGGATATGCAACGCATAAAAGTGGGTGGAATGGAAGTGGAAGTAAACGACGAGTTCCACACCTTTGGTCTTTTGTGGACTGAAAACGAGTATATTTTCTACGTGGACGGAGTGGAGGACGGAAGAGTGGATAAAAACGTTTCCGCCGTTCCACAGTTTATTCTTATTTCTACCGAAACACAGGGATATAGACACGAACGTCACCGCCCAACGGAAGAGGCGATAGCGGCGTCAAAGTCGGGCGATACCTTCCTTGTTGACTACGTACGTGTTTTCGATATAGTAAAATAAGTATTGTGAATGGAAAACATAAAAGTGATAAATACCCCAAAAGTGAAAAAAACTTTTGGGGTATTTATGTGTAAAGTTATTGTTTGCTTGGTAAAATCGTAGGCGAGAATTTATAATTGGTCAAAGATAGCATAGTATTGCTTTTAATTATGCCTAAATTCTTTTTTAGGAACAATAAAATTTCGTCTAACTGGTCTATACTTTTTGCGCAAACTTTAAGCAAAAAATCATATTCGCCTGTGATTGCCGATAGTTCCAAAATATCGTCGTTAGAGTTTGCGTAATCAATAAGTGATTTCATAAAACTACTTGACTGCAAAACCACGAAAATATAGGCGCAAATTGGTTTTCCAACTTTTTTGCCGTCCGTTAAAACTGTAAAATTTTTTATTATACCTTCTTGCTTAAGGTTTTGTATACGCTTGTTTATTGCAGGAATAGAAAGATTGATTTGGTTTTTTATTTCAGTTGCAGTAACGTTAGCGTTTTTTGATAGAATTTTTATTATTTGCAAATCTAATTCGTCCATAAATTTCTCCTGCGATTTTTAATTAATTTTAGCATTTATGCTAAAAAAAGTCAATAATAATCTGTAATTTGATTAAAAATTTAATAAATTTGATTATAAACTTAAAAAATTAAAGTTAGCGTTGTCGTATTTTACTAAAAATTAAAAAAGTAAATCTTAAAAGGTAAAAGTCTTAAAAATTGCTTTCTATATGCGTTTGAAACTGCGTTTTTAATGTGTTACACTAATAAAAAAGTAATAGGAGAAAACGTATGGTTAGTGATAAGATTTTGACCGACAACGCTCGTAATATTACTCTTGGCGCTATTCGAGAAATGTTCGACAAGGCGTCTAAGATGGATAGCGTTATTAGTATGGGTATTGGAGAGCCTAACCAAGACACCAATCTTGCAATTTGCAAGGCGTGTTGTGATGCGCTAATGAGTGGTAAAACGCATTACGCTCCCAATGCAGGTATAAAGGAATTGAGAATCGGATTATCTAAAAACGGTTTTATTGCTAAGGATTTTTTCGATCCCGAAACTGAAATAATGGTCACAAACGGTGGAATGGGCGCGTTTGCTCTTATTATGCAATGTGTACTAAACAATGGGGACGAGGTTCTTATACAAGACCCTCAATACCTTAATTTCAAGCAAACGGTTGCCCTTTGTGGAGGCGTTGCAGTTCCCGTGCCTACAACTTGCGAGAGCGGTTTTTGTATGCAGGTGGAGGATATTAGCAAAAGGTACAAAAAAGGCAAGACGAAAATGCTTATCCTAAACTCACCCAATAATCCCACAGGCGAAGTTATCCCTAAAGACAAGCTCGAAGAGATTGCAAAAGTAGCGCAGGAACTTGATTTGTTGGTAATATCCGACGAAGTATACGGAGCTCTTATTTATGATGGCGCGGAAAAACTTTCTATTTCAACGATAAAAGGAATGAAGGAAAGGACGGTAGTTGTGGGTTCTTTTTCAAAGGCGTATGCTATGACGGGTTGGCGTATAGGATATCTTGCAGGACCTGTTTGGCTTGTGAGTAGAATGGTAAAGTATCAAGAATTTTTCAATTCGTGTATCAATACCCCCGCTCAATGGGGAGCAACGTTTGCCTTAGAGCATCCCGAGTTTGTCGAAGAGATTAGAGCCTCGTTTTCGGAGCGTAGAAAGATAATATTGAATGGGTTTGAAAATATTAGAGGAATCAAAACTAATCACCCTAAAGGTGCGTTCTATCTTTTTCCCGACGTTAGCGCGTTTGGTATGAATAGTAAGCAGTTTTGTAATAAACTTTTAGACGAGGCTAAGGTTGTTTGTGTTCCAGGTAGCGCATTTGGCGAGTGCGGAGAAGGTTTTATGAGAGTAAGCTATACCGCCGAAAAAGACAAGTTAGAACAAGCAATCGAACGCATAAATAAATTTTGCGCAAAATTATACGGTTAAACGATTTCCCCTTGTAAAAAATAACGTTAAAGTGATAGAATAAGGATATAAATCTAACGCCATATCAAAGAAAATAATTGAAAACAAATAAAACCACTTGGCTAAAAAGTCAAGTGGTTTTCGTGTAAGCGTAATTGCGATACAATTAATTTTATTTGCTATTATCTACTATTTGATATTCTATTTTAGAGAGATATTTTTTGCCTAAAATATAATTTATGCACTGCTGGGCAACTAAGGGTGAGTTTGTTTCAATACTGATTATCGGTGTTTGCAAGCTTTTGAATAATGAAGTATTGTCGCAACCTGCAATCGTAATATTTGTAGGGTAATTAAGATAAGATAAAACTTGTAATGCATAATAATCAGTTGAGCAAACTATCGGGAAAGACGAATCAATTTCGTTAAGGTCAGTTATGATTTTGTACTGTTTTCCGTGGTACGTACACGCCGAAATGAAACCTTGTAGTCTTAAATTTTGCGCATTAGTGGAGTTAAGTTTTTTATTAAGAATGGGCGAATAGTATAATATAGTATCCGTGTTAATCTTTTGCGCAAGTATTGTTGTAAGGTCGTACATGGCTTTTGTGTTGTCAATACCTATAAAAGGTAAATCAAACATCGGATTGCCAATCAAAACGAGCGGTTTTTTAATGGACTTGAGATAGTTTTTATATTCTTCGCTATCACTTCCCACCGAAAACAGAATTATTCCGTCCACGCCGATATAATCGAAATATTCAAGCGCGTTACGCTCGTCTTTAATATTTTTATTGGAAAACTGAAAGAGAATGGAGTAGCCTGATTTTTTTGCAATATTTACGAGATTCATTGCAAGAGTGGAGAAAAATTCGTTGTAAAGGTCAAATAAAACTACTCCTATCAGCATCGAGTTTACATCGGTTTGGTTTTTTAGTGAGGGGGTGTAGTCGTATTCTCTTGCAATAGAAAGGATTTTTTCTTTAGTCTGAGGATTGATATCGCCTCTATCGTGTAAAGCTCTGTCTACCGTTCCTTGAGATACACCGCAAATTCTTGCAAGTTGTGTGGTTGTTATTTTGGAAAAGCGTTTCATACTATTTTTAATTCTTTGAAAATGGTAGTGTCACCAAACGAGATTTTCCCATTCGTAACGGTAAAATCTATCCTTTTGCCGTCAACTGTAACAGAATTTATTTTTGTTATAGGTGCGTTTATTGAACAAAGCGTAAGGGGGTTACCGTAGCAAGATAGAGTTAACGAGTTATCGTTAAACTGAACCTGTCCCCAGCTTTCAGCCACGCTAAAGAGATATTTGCCTTCTTTATAAATAGGATTAAAGCCGATATGTTTTTTTGTCATATCAAAGGTAAAACCGCTATAAATCGGCAAAAGCGCAAACGACGCCATAGCGCGGGCGTAGTTGCTTCCGCACTCGATTTCATTCCAAGGATTGCGTTTTTCTCCGTCATATCTGTCACGTATTGCTTTTACCATTTTCTCGCCTTCTGTAACGAATCCGTTTGCGATCATAAGTCCTGCAAGTGCGTATTCAAAGCCCGTCATAGCTTCGTCGC
Organism: Clostridiales bacterium; assembly: GCA_015055625.1. Taxonomy (GTDB): domain Bacteria; phylum Bacillota; class Clostridia; order Christensenellales; family Pumilibacteraceae; genus RUG12826. The sequence goes on from SVHU01000009.1 coordinate 23,712, forward strand.
AGTAAGAAATAGGTATAGAAGGTATTTTATCTTCGTTAGGATAAGAGCAAATAATGGTTGCGCTTTCATCGTTTAGGGCAAAGTTTCGCCACATATTAGCGACAGTACGCATTGATTCCTTGAAGTTGTACTTGTACAGGCTTTCTAACGCACGTAACTTCTTATCTTTGTCAAAAACTCCGTCAGCACCGATAAGTATTGCGTGCCAATCTGCAAGCATCTGGTCAATAATACAGCCTTCGGATACCTGGTACTTGATCTCTTTCGTTTCGTTATTCCAATAGTATTGAGCGTTTTCGTATCTGTCGAGAATGGACTTGTCTTTTAAGTCTATCTTGTGATAAAAATATTCGCCGTTGAAAAGATTTTCATTTGTCCATTTTTTGCCTTTTTCATACAAGGCGGTATATTTTTCGTACCTATCGTTTTCACCTAGATATTTAGCCATTTTAGCTCCGCAGTTAAGAGCGAGCAGATAAAAGCCTTGTAGCCAAGAACTTGGACCAAACAACTCAAGGTCAAGAGTATGGTGCTGTCTGCCTTCTAAAACGCCATCGCAGTCTAAGTCCCACTTGTCTTTGTTTTTATCACTCCAAGCGTATTCCAGCATGCTGAAAATCTTTTCGGAATACGTTTTAAGCCAAGTGTCGTCACCCGAAAAAATCCATTCACGGTAGCACTTGATAACCTCACCCATTTGTCCGTCAACACAAGAACGGTAATTGGCGGAGTTGCTTAAGGTACGCTGGGGCGGTAACGTTATTCTGAAAATCGTACCACCATTGTCATCCAAAGCATGATTCATTGTCATTTCTCTGATAGAACGCTCAAGCTTTGGGAAAAGGTACGGCATTACGTATGCGTAGTTCCATACGTGCTGACAGGTTCCAAAGCAGGAGCCGTAAGTTTCGTTACAGCCTTCCCAAGCCCAAAACGAGCCGTCTTCGTACCTAAGAACAGTTGGTGTTTTTATTATGGACATATTGGCGGAAATTGCTTCTTTTACAAAATTAGGAAGAGTGCTGGATTGCAAAGCGGAGGAAAATAACGCCGTTTTTTCATAAAGCGTAGCGTAGTTTTCAAGCGAGTAAGAAGCACTATCAACTGAGGAGTCAAATTGCGTAGCGTAGTAATTACGCCAAGTAATTTCACCCTCTGTTTCCTTTCTGTCCCAATAGTTATACGCGTTCGGAACGTTCCAAGCAAGTACAAACTTAACTTTCTTGCTTTCGTGGGGCTTAATCGTAAAATAAGATGCAATCGTAGCGTGATCTCTTTTGGTGGGATCTTTTTGCTCGTCTTCTTCGTATATTCTGTCAATAAGACGAGTTTGCGAGGAAAGGTTTTTCCAATACGTTGTTATGCCGTCCTGCCAACTGCCTCTATACCAATACTGTTGTACTGCGCAATCATCGCCGTCCGTCAAAATACAAAGGTCCGAATATTTCGTGTTTTTCTTGTCTACGTTAGAACCTAATTTTACGCCACAACCATTTTTAAGACATACCTTTTCGTGTTTTTCTAGCGTAGCAGGATTGCATACGGTAAATGCAAGCGCAAACTCAATCTCTTCGTTCGCAGTATTTTGCACTTCCCACTCAAATAATGCAGATGGGATAGAAGAATTAAAATCGTCGTGTGGAATAAAAGGATTGAACGCGCATAGCTTTACAGTTGCGGGAAAATCATCATCGGAAAAAGTAAGGTTTGCAAAAGGAAACGTGCCGTCAAAAATCACGTTTTTAAAATGAGGCAGACCTGCAAGCGAGTTTGTTCTTACTCCGTGTCCAAATCCATAGTATTTATCTATCATTCCTGTAAGGTTTTCGTTGGTATCTCCGTGTAAAACTTTTACGGTAGTAGCGTTTTTACGCGTTGCTTTGATTGCAAAATGAGAATAGCCGTTGCGTGAATTTTTGTTCGGGCGGTTAAAAATTTCCCAGTCAATAAGCTCGCCGTTTCCGCCAAGTCCAATACTGCCCGTTCCTATACCGCCTAAAGGAAATGAAATTTGTTTTGTTTTTTGTTTTTCGTAAATCATAATATCCCCCTAAAAACGTTTATTTGGATTTTTTTTATAATTTTACTACATAAAATATACCGTGTCAACTTACACGGTAAAATTTTATTTGTCTGCCGAATTTTTAATGCAAAGTAACGACTTTTTTTCTTGTTTTGTCATAATTTGACAACGTTTTGTTATTTTGTTGTTTGATTGTTTTTGTATATTGACTTTGCAAATTTTCTACGCTATAATACGTAAAAACCATAAAAATTAAATAGGAGGAAAATTTATGGCAGATCTTATACAAGACGGAGAGAAGAAAATTCTTGATCCGTTAAGACCGATAAAGAGTGACAGAGAGGATGGTAGATTTTTACATACCGATTTATTTTTGAGGGATTGGTTTAAAAGATACACTCCAAAACTTGCTTATAAACCGGGAATGAGTAAAGAAGAGTTTTTACAGTGGCAACAAAAAGTAAAGGAAAAACTTTTAGAAATATTACGTTTTCCTCAAGACGTACCGCCTCAACCCGAGCCAAAGTTGTTGTGGGAAGAGGGAAGAGAGGGGTATAGAATACAAAAGTGGGAGTGTTATCCCGAGCCGTATTCCGTTGTTCCCTATCTTATGCTTATCCCCAACGGAGTTAATGCCGACAATCCTGCTCCTGCCGTTATGTGCTATCCCGGAACGTTCCATCCAAAAGAGTCTTTGTGCGGAGAGCCTGATATTTACAGAACACATCCCAACAGATATTTTGAATTTAATCAAATGGCAAAGCATTTTGTAAAAGAGGGCTTTGTAGCTATTGCCGTTGAGCATCCCGGATATGGAGAACTCAGACCTATTGATCAAATGCCAGACGAGCGTTTTTGTTTTCAGATGCTGACGATGGGCAGACATTATCAGGGATTATCGGCTTTTCAGAAAAAGGTTATTATAGATTGGGCAAACAAGTTGGATTTTGTTCAAAAGGATAACATTTTATTGAGCGGACACTCGCTCGGAAAGTATCCGTGTATGTTCTTGGGCATTGTTTGCGACTGTGTAAAGGGTATAATATATAACGACAGCGTTTACGATACTATAGACAGATATATTGCAGCACCCGGGTTTTATTTATATTCGGGATGTTGGTCACATCTTATTCCCGACTGTGAAGAGTGGTTTACAACCGTTGATATACTTTGTGCTTATGCTCCCAAACTTTTGCTTGTAAGCGAGGGAGGAGTTACGAAGGATCTTAACAAGGTAAAAGATGCATACAAGACGGCAGGCAACGAAAATGCGTTTGAGTTCGTGCATTATCCCAAATACCAAGATCCTCAAACACATAAGTATGATGACGCAACCTCTCCACCTGAATGCGTAGGAGATGAGGAGTATTTTTCGTATGCAAATGCAGATACAAAAAGCCATTATTTCAAAAAGGACGTTGCTATTCCTTGGGCAATCAAGCACTTTAAGAAGTAGACGATGTATAAAAATTACGTAACGTAATAGCAAAGCTTTTGCAGAAAATATTATTTATTACAGATCAGGAAAATATTGCAGTTTTTTTAAGGAAAAAGACAGCAATATTTTTTTATTTTTTCTCTTGAAATAAATCTAAGTAAGTGTTATACTTTTTATATGAAAGAGTTGTTTTTTTAATCAAAGAACGGTTTGGGTTAGGAACTCTGTTTTATTATGATATATTGGTTGAAATGGGAGGATTTTATGAACGAAGCAGAAATCAGACCGACTTTAGAGCAGATTCAATGGGCGGATTGCGAAATAGGTGTAATTATTCATTTAGATATTGTTATCTATCAAGCACCTTATGACAGAAGAAAGCACTTTGGGGATCCGATCCCTGCTTCTGTGTTTGACCCCAAAAAACTGGATACAGACCAGTGGATTCGGTCGGCGAAGGCGTTAGGTGCAAAGTATGCTGTTCTGGTGGCAAAGCACGGTACCGGTTTTTCTCTGTGGCCCACAAAAGCTCATGAGTATAGCGTGAAAAGCTCGCCTTATAAAAACGGACAGGGTGATATTGTCAAGGAGTTTTTTGAGTCTTGTAAAAAGTATGACGTCAGACCCGGACTGTACTGCAGTGCTTCTTTTAACCAATATTTCAGCGTGGAAAACCCGGGCAGGGTAATTGACGGAAATCCCGAAAAGCAAAAAGAGTACAATGAAATGGTTTTACAACAGTTGACTGAGCTTTGGACTGATTATGGCAAGATTTTTGAGATATGGTTTGACGGAGGAGTGATTCCTGTTTCCGAAGGTGGACCGGACGTAGCAAGTCTGCTGAAAAAGCTTCAGCCTGATGCAGTCGTGTTCCAAGGCCCTGTCGGAACGAAGTCGCTTGTTCGTTGGGCGGGAAACGAGCGTGGTGTTGCTTCGGAGGAGAATAGCTCGCTGTACGATAACCGTGTGCAGGGTGAAACGGGTGATAAAGAGAAGTCAATGGATTTTGAGCGAGCAGAGATCTGGTGTCCTGCCGAGAGTGATTTCCCTAACCGATATGCTCATCAATCTTATGAGGGTGGATGGTTTTGGAAGGAGGGCGAAGAGCATACCGTGTTGCCTCCTGAGGTGCTGTTTGAAAAGTATCTGACTACGGTGGGAAGAAACAGTAATATGCTTGTAGGTATGGTTATCAATACCGATGGAGAAGTCCCAGAGCCTGACGTTACCGTTTTTGCAGAAGCCGGTGAGCTTATCAGAAATGCTTTTGGAAAGCCTGTTGCTGTGGGTGATACCCAAAGCGTATTAACTGATATTGCACCTCGTTACGTTGTATTAAAGGAGGATATTTCCCAAGGTGAGCGTGTTACGGGTTATACGGTTCGTGCATATAACGCTCATGGTAAAGAGATTTTTACTCATAGTGGCAAGGTTATTTCTCATAAGAGAATTATTAAGATTCCCACGCAAACGAGAAAAGTAACCTTGGAAATCACAAACAACAGAGCCGAGCCCCAATTACTTCCTATAGAATTGTATTAAGCATAAATAATTACTTAAAAACACGGGTTTTGATATGAACCCAAAAGTTTAGACAAAAAATTAAATATATTGGGATTGAGTTCGGCATTTGACTGGACTCATTTCCAATTTTAAAGTTATTCTTCCGTTGTTATAGTAATAAATATAAATTTAATAAATACGATATTTTTTAATAAATAATCGATAGAAATAAAAGCCGTGGTATGATATAATAAAAATGGTAACTTATTAATAAAAAGAACATATGGGGTGGTGTGACATGTTATTGAAAACTGAAAACATAAGCATTTTGATAAATTTTGAGAATGGAACTATTGATAGTTTTCTAATTGACAATAAGCAAAGGTTGCAGGATAAAAGTGATATTTTTACTTTGGGGTTAAGATCAGTAGACGGAAAGCGGTTTTCGTGCGATTCGTCTTTAGCAAAGCAAGTTAAAATTTTTGAGAATGGCGCGGAATATGAATTTGAAGGGTGTGAATACGGTCAACTTGTTTGTAAGGTTGAAGTTAAGTTTTGCAACAACGATTTAGAGTGGCGACTTAGCACAAAAGGTCAAAATAAAGACGTTGTTGTCGAGTGGGTGGATTTCCCTAAAATAAAATTACCTCTTTTGAAAGAGAACACGCCAAACGGAGGAAGTGTATTATGGCCCTTTAACGAGGGGGTATTGGTTAGTGATATTGACGAAAAGGATTTTGCTTTTCCTCCAATTGAACCGGTTTATCCTTCACAAGGAAGTTATGCTGTTTTCCCCAACATGATTTCTTCTCAAATGTTAGCATATTTGTGGGATGATAAAAGTTTGTACGTTGGTATACATGATAAGGAACGAGGTTTGAAGGGAATAGATTTTTTCCGTTCGGGCGACTGCGTAGAGTTTAGAATTCGTTTATTTAGTGGTGTTAATTTCGGCGAAAAGTTTGAGATGGACTATCCGGTTGTGTGGAGCGTTGTTGGTCCAACGTGGCAGAATGTTGCAGAGAAATACAGAGAATGGTTTGAGAGTGATCTGCCAAAAGGGTTGGTTAAGATAAATGATAATCCTGATATTCCTAAGTGGTATGAGGATTCACCGTTAGTTGTTTCTTATCCTGTTCAGGGCAGGTTTGATAGTGATTTAATGTCACCTAACAGATATATTCCGTATACTAACGCTTTAGGCATGATTGATAGAATTAAGGAGAAGACCGATAGTAGATTGTTGGTGTTGTTGATGCACTGGGAGGGAACTGCACCATGGGCACCGCCTTACGTTTGGCCACCTGTTGGCGGAGAAAAAATGCTGGAGGAGTTTAGGAATGAACTGCATAAACGAGGCGATTTAATAGGTTTGTACAGTTCGGGCTTTGGATATACCCTTAAAAGTAATCTTATACCGTCATACGATAAAACCGAGGAGTTCGAAAAGAACAACTTAAAAAGAGGAATGTGCACGGGCATTAATGGTGAGATGCGAGGTGTCATTTGTACGGTACAGAGAAAGGGTTATGATATTTGTCCTGCATCTAAAGAGGGTAAAGAAATTTTGGAAAAGGCGTATACTCCTTTCTTAAAATCAGGAATGGATTATTTGCAAGTGTTGGACCAAAATCACGGAGGAGGACAATATTTGTGCTATAATCAAGATCACGGACACCCAACGGCACCCGGTAGATGGATGACTGCAAACATGAGAGAATTACTCAAAAAGTGGAATACGTATGCGCCTAAAACGTTATATGGGTGCGAATCAGCTTCGGCAGAGCCGTTTATATCAAGCTTACTCTTTAGCGATAATAGGTTTGAGCTTAATTTCAAAGCGGGTAAACCTGTGCCTTTATATCAATACGTATACCATGAGTACGTCCGTAACTTTATGGGTAATCAGGTAGGTTGTCCGTTTAAGCAGAGCGAAGATACGCTTCGTTATCGTCTTGCGTATTCATTTGTTGCTGGTGATAGTATGACAATTGTTATGAATCCCGACGAAAAAATTATGGCGCATTGGGGAAGGGAATACTTTGAAAATAAAACGGATGGAGATAAGGCGTTGCTTCTAATTCGCAATCTTACTCGTTTTTACAATGAAAAGGCAAAGCCTTATTTGTACAATGGAAGAATGACAAGCGGACAAATAATAGAAAGCGGTGTGGATTATTTTGAACGCCGTGACAAGGCAGGTCAAATTGGGCTTTCACGATTGTTTTATTCATATTGGGAAAAGGATGATGGAAAGGTTGCAATTATAGCAAATCCAACAGAACAATTTATAGTAACGAACGTAGAGGGCAATAAAATAACGGTTGCACCGTTGGATGCTGTTTTGGTGCATTGTTAGATTAAAGGCGTTTTATATAACTATGCGTAAATGTGGAATAAGCTGATAATGTTTAACGAAGAAAGAGAAACGTAAATCCTCAATATTTTACAAGCGAAAATCATTAGCAATACAAGAGCAAGGTTAGAAGGAATTGATACCTTTTACTTTTGCTCTTTTTTATTAAAGAGCAAAAGTGATTGTGGTGGGTTTAGTGTGGTTTTGTTTCCAAAATAGATTTAAAAGGAAAGCTCACCATATTGACTTTGCTAATAATTTATAATATAATGTCATTATCTAAAGCTATAATTAAAATTATAGCATACAGGAGGAATGAAAAATGAAATCAAAATTGATGCGTAAAATCGGAATTTTGATTGGATCAATGCTTGCGATAGTAGTATGTTCGTTTGTTTCGTTCGGCTTTACTCAAAAGGGCGAAGTAACAAACGCGAGCGCGCAAACTACCGAGCAGGTATATTCGCTATACGAGGAGGATTTTGATGATGTTACCACTCGTGTGGATATGGCGAACGGACACAACCATTCAAAAACTAGCGCGGACGGTTGGATTTATTCCAAAAAATCCACTAACGGAAGCGCGTACGTAGAAAACGGAAGAATGTATTTTTCCGGAAGCGCGTACGACGTTATTTACCGCGACGGCGGACAGGTTTGGGGTAATTATACTTTAGAGGCGGATATGTGCTATACTAATTCGACAGGTTGGGGCGGAATGCTTTTCAACGTTCAGTCGGATAAAAAGTGGCAAAAGGGCGGTGTGTCTATCGGCGGTAAGGCGTCCATTAACGGATACGATACCAACAACTGGTCTAATAACGTAGCGGGCACAAATACCGGCTTTACGATAAGCGACACGCTTTCGGTTAATAATCCTTTCAGACTTAAGATTGTTGTAGAAAACAAAACGGCAACGTTGTATTATGCAGTATACAGCGGAAATACGCTTGGAGAGTGGAAAAAGGCTTTGAGTATCAGCAATATTCCTGCAAATGCTCAAACAGGCTCGATAGGATTTTTGACGAGCAACGGAAGTAATAACTTTGTTTCTTATTGGGTTGATAACATCAAGTGTTATTCTGATTCTACCGTATCTTACACCGAGAATTTCGATTCTTACGGCGACGTAACGTTTACAGCAAACGCCGTAAACACAGCAACAGGATATAATTATTTGATACATAAAACGGCAGGAACTGCGACCGTTACCGGAGGTCAGGTTGTATTTACCGGTGGATCTTCTCACGACGCGTTACTTTTTACAGCAAGTAAGAACTGGACTAACTATGCGTTTGAAGCGGACGTAACGTATATTACAAATACCGGCTGGACAGGACTTATGTTCCGTTCTACCGATCTTACCAATTTCCAAAAGACGGCTATTACCGTAGATGATGCAAGTGGAAATAATAGCGCTGTAACAAACGGAAAATATAATGGCGCGTGGTACCTAAACACGGATGCAGACGTATATAAAGTCGCATATAACGAAGCAAATATACAAGTAAACGTTAAGCACAGACTAAAAATAGTTGTAGAGGAAAACTCATCAAAGCTATATGTTGCTTATTATGACGCAGAGGGAAATCTTGGCGATTGGAATTTTGCAATAAGCCGTGAAAACAAATTACACTCTACTCAAATGAGCGGAATGATTGGTTTTATGGCAAACAATAAGTGCAAGATTGCGTTTGACAATGTAGTTGTTCACCGTGGAAGCGACAGACTGACAACCCCTGTTCATAATTACAACTTTGTAAACGGAACTAACGACTGCGTAGAGGGTGGGCTTAAAGACCACTATACTTGTAGCGGTTGCGATAAGTTGTTTATAAAGAATGGCGAAGCGTACGTAGAGGTGGAGGAAAAAGACCTCGAGCTGGAAGCTGAAGGACACGATTACGTGTTCGTGGAAGAAGTTCCTGCAACAGTAGAAGCAGAAGGCGTAAAAGAGCATTACGAATGTAGCGCTTGCGGAAAGCTTTTTGTGGAAGAGAGTGGAGAAAAGAAAGAGGTTAGCGAAGAAGAGCTCAGGATTGAAAAGCTTGCACCCGTTCAAAAGATTGTTATTTATCAAGAAAACTTTGACGATATAACTACTCGCACAAGTATTGATCAAGGCGTAAATTATGCCGATTCTAGCGTGGGTGGATGGGTTTATTCCAAAAAATCTTCAAACGGAAACGCGTACGTAGAAAACGGAAGAATGTATTTTTCGGGAAGCGCATACGACGTTATTTATCGCGACGGCGGACAGGTTTGGGGTAATTATACCTTAGAAGCCGATATGTGCTATACGTCTGACATTGGTTGGGGCGGAATGCTTTTCAACGTTCAGTCGGACAAGAAGTGGCAAAAGGGCGGTGTGTCTATCGCCGGCAAAGCGTCTGTTAACGGATACGATACAAATTGGGTAAACGACATTAGCGGAGTAAATAAAGGCTTTACGATAAGCGACACTATTTCTCTTAATTCCCCCTTTAGACTTAAGATTGTAGTAGAAAACAAAAATGCGGATTTATATTACGCACTATACAATAACGGAGTATTGGGAGAGTGGAAGAAAGCAGTAAGCATCAGCAATATCCCTGCTTCTTCTCAAACCGGTTCGATAGGATTTTTGACAAGCAACGGAAGCTTAGCGTCTTATTGGGTAGATAACATCGAATGTTATTCTACTTCTACCGTATCGTTTAGCGAGGACTTCGAGTCTTATGGCGACGTTACGCTTACTGCAAACAACATCAATACAACTCTTGGTCTTAATTACCTTATTCCAAGCGGAAAAACAGCAGGAACGGCGGTAATAAAAGACGGTCAGCTTGTGTTTACCGGTGGAAATTCTCACGACGGAATATTGTTCACCGCAGGAGCAAACTGGACTAACTACGAGTTTGAAGCGGACGTAACTTACCTAAACGGAAGTGGTTGGGCAGGACTTATGGTACGCTCTCATTCGGTTACTAACTTTAGAAAAGCAGGCGTTACGGTAGATAATGCAAGCGGAGCAAATACCGCATCCATTAACGGAAAGAACAATAGTATGGAATGGTATAATAACGTTAGTGGTACCGATTTAGTTCCATACGATAAAGCTGTTATTCCTCTTAATACTAAGACTAGACTTAAAGTTGTAGTCGAAGAAAATTCTTCGAAAATGTATCTTGCATACTACACAGATGGAAAGCTTGGCGAGTGGGAGTACGTAATGGGTACTGAGGGAAGATTCCCCGACGGACAGATGAGCGGAAGCGTTGGATTTATGTCCAACAACAAGTGTCAGGTTGCTTTTGATAACGTAGTAGTTCGTAGAGGAAGCGATAGAATGACAGAGATTGTTCTTCCAAACGTTGCCGATATCTACGAGGTAGAAAGCGGAATAGTAAATCCCCCCATTGTTGTACAAAGTATGACTACCGCGTTACCTTCCATAGAGGGTGAACGTCCTGCGGTTTTACTTGTAGAGGTGGATGCTAACCTTAATATTTTAGATAATAAGGGAGCGGTTGTAAGCAATATTGATAACTTTATCGACACTTACAGAAATTCTCTTATCCCCGCGTTTATTGTTGATTCTCAAGCAGAGGCTACTGCGCTTGCAACCAAGCTTAAAGATAAGAAACTTATTGACTGTTACGTTGTGGCGTCCTCGCAAAACGCAGGGCTTGTTCGTAGCGTAAGACTTGCAAACGACGTAACCAAACAAATTTCAGGCGCGTTGATATTTGATGATCTTAATAGCGTAAGCGCCAGAAAAGAGGCAAGAGCGCTTGTCGTAGACAATATGAGCTACGTGGCAATTTCTAAAGCTCTCCTATCAGAAGAGTCGGCGCATTACTTTAACGTCAGACAAATCGCTGTGTGGAGCATGGTAAGCAGTAAAGCGGACGTGTATAACGGCATTGCGTGTGGATATCACGGAATGGTAACCACTTCGCCCTCCCTTGTTTACGACGTGTACGAGAGCATTACCGACGTAACGGTTAGCGGAAAGCCTGTAATTATTGCTCACCGTGGCGCAAACAACCTTATTGCAGGAGGCCCGGCTTATCCCGAAAATACTATTATGGGATACAAGGCTGCAATCGAGCAGTACGGTGTGGACGCTTTGGAGGTAGACGTTCGTATTAGCTCAGACGGATACTTGTTCTTGCTCCACGATCCAACGCTTGACAGAACTACAAACGGTACCGGAAATGCAGCAAACTTGACGCTTGCTCAGCTTAAAGCTCTTACCGTGGATGAAGTTGCAGGAAAGGAAACTAAAATTCCTACCGTAGAAGAATTATTCGAGCTTATCAAAGGTACGGATATTGCTGTATACGCGCATATCAACGTAGCAACTGACACCGTGCTTGCATCGTTCAATCATTTGATTGATAAGTACAATTGCAGAGATAACGTGTTGTTCTTTATTAGTAACGTATACGCTGACGATTTTAATTCAACCGTAAGTCGTACCGTATCTAACTTAGCATACTCTATTGAAAATGCTCCCGTTGTTAAAAACGGTTCGCTTTACACGTCCGGCGACGTTTCCAGTATGTTTGGCGGAAAGTCCAGTGAGCTTGGCGGAGTGGAAGCAATGAGAGGAAATCTCAACCTTTACAACTATCAGCCACTTTTCTATCCTTATTATAAGCAAGGAAATATGTGGTCTACCGAGTCTTTCTACTATCAGCTATCCGCGCGTGGATTCGTAAATACTCACTCCATTACTGACAGTCAGGCTACTATGGATACGGTTGCTCTTACGGGTTCCGGAGCGGTAGGATATTTGACGGATTGTATTCATTTGTGCGACGACTATCATTATACGGTAGACGTGAGCAATGCAACTTATCACGTAGGAGAGGTTGTTTCGCTCAATAGGCCTCTTAAGCTTATTAAGGGAATTGCAAACGTAGATTGTAACTTTATTACGCTTGAGGGGGACGAACTTGTTCTGACTTCTAAAGGCTATGCGCTTAGTGGAGCGGGAAGCACTACAATTGTGTTCTATGCTTCGCGCAAGGCGGACGGCGGTAGCGTATACACGGTATACAGCAAACCCGTTACAATCACTTATACCGATCATTCTTACGTAAAACAAGCTGAAGAGGCTAAACAGTGTACTATAAACGGAACTAAAGAGCATTATAAATGTAATGATTGCGATAAGCTGTTTATTCTCGATAATGGCAACTACGTAGAAGTTAAAGCTTCCGATCTTGTAATACCTGCAAGCCACGAGCTTAAAGACGTAGAAGCAAAAGATAAGACTTGTACCGAGGACGGATATACGGCGCACAAGGCATGTACCGAGTGTGATTATACCGAGGGCAAGGAAGTAATACCTGCAAGCCACGAGCTTAAAGACGTAGAGGCAAAAGATAAGACTTGTACCGAAGACGGATATACAGCGCATAAGGCATGTACCGAGTGTGATTACACCGAGGGCAAGGAAGAAGTACTTGCAGGACATGAGATTGCGGAAAACGTTAGCGACGAGTTTATTTACGTTAAAGCAACCTGTAAAAAACCTGCAAAATATTATAAGAGCTGTTCGGTATGTAAAGAAAAGAGCGACGAGTTTTTCGAGCACGGCGAGCCACTTGAGCACAACTATCAAGAAATCGTAAAGAGTGAAAATCGAGTAAGCTCAGCTACCTGTACTCAAAAGGCAATATACTACAAGTCTTGCGCAGATTGCGGAGCGGTAAACAAAGACGAAACGTTTGAGTTTGGTCAGGTTGCAGAACACGATTGGAAAAATATCGTGGACGACAAATATCTTGAAAACCATGCTACCTGCACTGAAAAAGCAAAGTACAAAGTATCTTGCGAAACTTGCGGAATTGCGCACGAGGAAGAAACGTTTACAAGCGGAAACGTTTTAGAACACGATTATGAGTATTCTAGCACGATAGCGCCTAATTGGAGCGAAAAGAAGAACGGATATGATTTGTGGGTATGTAAGCACGATAACACACATACGCAGCAGAGAAATATCGTTAACTGGTATACGCTTTCCGCCCTTGTTCAGGTAGAGAATGGAAGCATTAACGGAGAGGCGAGAGTAACGGTAGAAAAGGGAACTGAAGTTACTGTTATTGCGAATACGTTAGAGGGAAAAGTGTTCAAATATTGGACTGTAAACGGCGAAACGGTAAGCGAAGAGAGCGAATATACGTTTGTTGCAAACGACAATATAAAGGTAGTTGCAGTGTTCGAAAAGAAAGAAGAGAAGAAAGAATCTTCGTCTGGATGCGGAGCAAACGCAATGGAAATTTTTACTCTTATTGCAGGACTTGCAACGCTTGCATTTGTGTTCAAAAAAATCAAGTAACTTAAAGTAGCGAAAATGTCAAAAAGCGGTTGTTTTTACAACCGCTTTTGCATTAATTTTACAATCTTCCGCTTTTCTGCTTGACATTGATTTTATATTGTATTATAATACAATAAGCAACAACGCGCATTAAATGAGCAAAATATGAGAGATTTGCACATTGTTGATAAAGTTTTAAGGAGAAAAACAGAATGTTTAATGAAGAAAGAGAAACGCAAATCCTCAATATATTGCAGGAGAACAATTATTACGCAACGGTCGAGTACATAGCTCAATGCATACATATCAGTCCCTCGTCTGTAAGAAGGGATCTTAACAAGCTTGAAGCTAAGGGTATAGTAAAGAGAAGCTATGGTGGAGTGTCCTTACTTAGGGGCGATAGATCTATTGTTCCGTTTGCAATGCGTACGCACCGTAATATCGACCTTAAAAAGTCGATTGCAAGAAAAGCCGTATCGCTTATAAAGGAAGGCGACGTTATTTTTATTGACGGCTCGTCTACCGCATACTTTTTGTCCGAATATTTGTCGGGATTTGAAAAGCTTAAGGTTATCACCAACGGGATAGACGCACTTACTTCGCTTACTAAATATCGCGTAGACGTATATTCTACGGGCGGAATGCTTTCTCCTCCCAACCGTGCGGTACTTGTTGGAAACTTTGCGCAAGAAATGATTAATTCTGTACATGCAGATATTGTGTTCTTTTCCTCTCAAACAATGGATAGCGACGGAGTAGTATACGATTGCTATGAAGAGGAAAATCGTATTCGTCAGCTTATGATGAAAAATTCTTCAAGAAAGGTATTCCTTTGCGACAGCACCAAACTTTCTCAGCAATCCACATTTAAGCTTTGTAACGTAAACGACGTGGACGATATCATTTGCGACAAGCCCCTAGACGACTACTTTACCGTTCCCGTAAAAGCAAGACTTCACTAAAAAGCATATTAAATCCCATTCCTTATTATATATAGGGAGTGGGATTTTGTGTGAAGGCGCACCAACGTAGACGGTGGACAGGTCCACTCCCAATATATGCTCTTTAGTATTTTATTTATAAATGAGAGCAATTAGTTCTTTGAATTGATTGAATTTACAAGTTTTTAGAGCGAAGGCGCACACCCAATATACCAACGTAGACGTTGGATCCGAAATGTTGTGCTTTAACAAAGCAAGTAATTAAGTGTAGTTGGTTTCTTAACTTGCTGTCCACCGATTCACGAATCGCCCCACTATGATAAAGCTAATCCACACCGAAAGGATTGGATAAGCTAATTATCTTTTCGCAATAAAATCCCTCAGACAAAACTGATAGTTTTGCCAGCTCCCTTTACAAAGGAGCCCTTATAAGGCTAATTCGTAAACGATATAGATGTAGGGGAGAGGTTTAACTCCTCCCGAAATCACGCAACAAAAAACGGAAGGACATATAGCCCTCCCCGCCAATTATACGATAAGTAATTATCTATGCAAATAATCAATCAGACTAATTTTCTAAAAAAAATTAAAAAAACTTTTTAAAAACTCTTGACAAATCCTTTTCGATATGCTATTATTAAGTAGTAATCATTCCTACTTATGAAATTCATTCAGGCAAAAGGAGGCGCGCTATGAGATATTCGAAACAACGAGAAACAATATACGACGTAGTGTGCTCGACTAAATGTCATCCAAATGCCGAGTGGGTATATAACGAGGTGCGAAAGGTTATTCCCGACATATCGCTTGGAACGGTTTATAGAAACCTAAATTCGCTTGTGGATGCAAGACGGCTGGATAGTCTGGAAACGGCGCTAAAGGAAGTTCATTTTGACGGAGATATGAGCGTTCACGCGCATTTTGTATGTGATAAATGTTGTAAAATCTACGATATGGCGATACAGGCGCAAGTAAAGAATCCTGAAGGGTTTGAGGTCAGCCACGAAAAGCATATTTATTATGGGCTTTGTAAAGACTGTAATAAAGCTGAGGCAAAATAGGTTAAAATGCGGAAAATCCGCTTTAATAAAAAAGGTAAATAAAAAAAGTTTAACGGAGGTAAATAATTATGAAAAGATGTTTAGTTTGTGGATGCGTAGTAGAAGACGGTGTTGAGGAGTGCCCCCAGTGCCACGTTAAGGGAAAGTTCGAAGCTATCCCTGCAGAGAAAGAGGCTTGGGCTTGCGAGCACCACGTAGGTGATGGCAAGGTAGAGGACGAAATCATCGTAGCTGGACTTAAAGAGAACTTTATGGGCGAGTGCACCGAAGTTGGTATGTACCTTGCAATGGCAAGAGTTGCAGAGCGCGAGGGATATCCCGAGGTTGCAGAAGCTTTCAAAAGATACGCATACGAAGAGGCAGAGCACGCAGCAAAGTTTGCTGAACTTCTCGGCGAGGTAGTAACCGACAGTACCAAGAAGAACCTCGAGCTTCGTTATATGGCAGAAGGCGGAGCATGCAAGGGTAAGCTTGATCTTGCAGTAAGAGCTAAACAGCTTGGTTACGACGCTATTCACGATACTGTTCACGAGATGGCAAAGGATGAAGCAAGACATGGCGCAGGCTTTAAGGGACTTTTGGACAGACTCTTCAAATAAGATATAATCCTAAGAAAAATATTTCAATAGACAAAAAACACGCTGTATTCAACAATGAGTACGGCGCGTTTTTTAGCTTGTGTTATTGATAAAAAATGTGTAATTACAGATTGAAAATTAAAAGACAAAGTATCTCGACATGTTATCGAGATACTTTGTAAGTACTGCTACTATTATAGGATTGTTCTATTTTTTTAGAAAAAATCCACGAAATTTGAGAAAACTTAAATTAGCTCTTAAAATAAAGAACTCCCCTAGCGTCTTAAGTATGAATAAAATTAGGTTTAATCAGTAATCTTTTCTACCCAGCAAATAGTCAACCGATACATCATAAAGGTCAGCAAGTCTAACGAGATTGGCAAGTGTGGGTTCCGCACCGCTATTCTCGTATCGGATGTAAGAAGGCTGTTTGATACCGAGCACAGTTGCAACTTGTGCTTGTGTGTAGCCAGCTTGCTTTCTCAATTCAAGAATGCGTTTACTAAAAGTTTCCATGATTTCCTCCTATTTGTTATTGTTCGCTAAATAGTATACCAAAGTATTTAAGCTTTGTGTGCTTTTATAAGGAAAGTTTATAAAAATTTTTAAAATGTTGTGTTTTTTTAATAACGTATTGCCCTAAAATAAACAAAAGGCATCTCTTTTAACAGAAACGCCTTTTGTTTTTTACTTTTAACTTTTTACTTGCAGTTTTTAGTTCCACTGCAAGCTTTTGTTTTTTGAGCTTTAGCCGTAGTTCTGTTATTTTTCTTAGTAGCCATTTTGAGATCCTCCTTATACGTTTAATTTGTCGATTTTTTTTATTTTTATACATAAATTCGACAAAATAATACAAAGGAAGATTTTAGTAGTAGATTTAGTATTATTCTACTATATAATATTATGAACTTTTAAATTGCCAATGTCAAGCAAACATAGTGAATAATTTGTGAAAAATCGGCAAATAAGAGTGTTTTAGTCTTGCATTTTTGGAGGGTTTTATGATATAATACCACTAGAGCATAATGTAGATACTCAATCTACCTTAAAATAATTAAAAACGCATCGATTTTATTTCATAAAAGGGCGCGATAATGAAAAATATTTTACTTTCAAAATTAAAAGAGTCCGTGATTTCGGTTTTCCCGATCACTCTTATCGTAATAGCATTGAATTTTACCCCCATATTAAATCTAACTATTGTGGAGGTAATTGCTTTTAGTGTGTGCGCCGTGTTCTTGATTATGGGAATGGCGCTATTTAACTTGGGCGCGGACGTAGCAATGACGCCTATGGGGGAAAAAGTCGGTTTTGGACTTGTAAAAAGAGGCTCGCTTAGCTTGTTGTTGATAGTTTGCTTTTGTTTGGGCTTGTTTATTACAATCGCAGAACCCGACCTTACCGTGCTTGCCGATCAGGTAAGTGATATAGTAAATAACACTGTTCTTATCGTTATAGTGGGCTTGGGTGTAGGATTATTCTTGCTTATATGCGTGCTTAAAATAGTATTCAAAAAAGATCTATCGCAGTTATTGCTGTTTTTCTATATGGTACTATTTGCCATATCCGCAGTAATTATCCAAAACGGAAACGGCTCGTTTTTACCTCTTTCGTTCGATTCGGGCGGAGTTACCACAGGTCCTATTACAGTACCGTTCATAATGGCGCTGGGCGTTGGTCTTGCATCGGCTGTCGGCGGTAAGGGAAGCAGAGAAAACAGTTTCGGTCTTATCGCAATGTGTTCAATCGGACCTATACTTGCCGTTGCTTGCATTGGATTGTTCGGCTCGGTTGGAACTATTGATACGCCTACGTACGCAACCGTTGCAGATAGTTTGGGATTGCACTTGTTCGAATCCATTCTCACTATCGCAAAGGACGTAGCTATTGCTTTGGGCATAATCGTGGTATTCTTCCTTTTGCTTAACCTTGTATTTCTCAAAATTAAGAAAGCAGAGCTTATTAGAATTTTAATCGGAATAGTGGTTACGTATATAGGCTTGGTTATATTCCTCTCGTCCGTGCATGTGGGATTTATGCCCGTAGGTTATAAAATAGGACAGCATCTTGCTGATTTTCATCCTGTTGTTTTGTGCGTAGCAGGTTTTGTTATCGGAATGGTGGTAGTACTCGCCGAGCCTGCCGTACACGTGCTTAACAAACAGGTCGAGGAAATAACGGGCAGATCGGTTAAAAAATCGTCAATGATGATTGCTCTTTCCGTGGGTGTAGGCATATCTTTGTGCTTGTCTATGATAAGAATAGTGTTTGGGTTTAGCATACTTTATTATTTGATCCCAGGCTATGCAATATCGTTAGGGCTTTCGTTCTTTGTTCCCAAGATTTACACGGCAATCGCGTTTGACTCAGGTGGAGTAGCAAGCGGACCGCTTACGTCGACTTTCATTCTTCCCCTTGCAGTCGGAGCATGTGTAGCGCTAGGTGGAAACGTAATGGCGGACGCGTTCGGTCTTGTTGCAATGGTAGCAATGACGCCCCTTATTAGTATTCAGTTGCTTGGTTTTAAGGCAATCGTTACACAAAAAGTACGTGATAGAATTGCTATGCGTCGTATTCTCGACTTTGACGATATGCAGATTATTAACTTTATGTAAAAGGAGGCAATTATGAAAGAAGAAAAAAAGAAAACCTCCATGCCCGAGCGCATTGTCGAAAACGTAAAGAAAATAGTCGGCGTGCGTAAAAAGAAAGAAAAGGAAGAAAAAAAGGACTTAGCGCCACACAAACTTCAGCTTCTTTTCACTATTGTTCAGCGTAAAAAAGCCGAGTTTTATACCGATTTAATTCAGCACTTTGGCGCAAATATGCAAATGACGTTGCTTGCTCGCGGAACAGCGGACTCGGGTATGCTTCATTATTTGGGTATAGACGGTAGCGAAAAGAGCGTTATTATAAGCGTAATAAGAGAAGACAACGCGCAAGAAATTTTATCCGCTATCGAAGAAAAATTTAACACCGTTCGTAACGGCAAGGGTATAGCGTATACCGTTCCCCTTACTAGCACGATAGGCGTGGCGGTTTATAGATTTTTGTGCAATTCTAGGTCGCAATTAGGAGATATTTAGTATGAAATTTTCTCACGAAATGGTTGTATGTATAGTAAACGACGGTTTTTCCGAGGCGGTTATGACCGTTGCAAAAAAGGTAGGAGCAAGAGGCGGTACGGTAGTAAACGCTAAGGGAACTGCCAATACAGAGGCTGAAAAGTTCTTTAATATTACCGTTCAGCCCGAAAAAGAAATCGTAATGATTGTTGTTCCGTCTACTATTAAAAACGAGCTTTTGACCGCGCTTTATAAAGAGGTTGGTCTTGACTCTCCCGGCCAGGGTATTGCGTTCTCGCTTCCCATAGATAAGGCAGTAGGTCTTGCATCGCCTGTTCAGGAAAAGTCCGAAGCGGAAAATCAGGAAAAATAATTATTAAAAAGTAGTAAAAAAGTGTAGCCAATATTTATTTGTTGTGTTATACTAAAAACAATAAACCAAGAAAATTTTAATAAAGAGGTTAATGATATGATTAAACAAACTTATACTTTTGAAGTTAACGGCGAAAAGAACGCGGTTTATACCATTTCCAACTCTAAGGGTTGCGAAGTTGACGTACTTACTTACGGCGCGCGTATTACCCGTATTTGGATGCCCGACAGAAACGGCGCTTTTGGCGACCTTATCGTAGGTTGCAAGAACCCCGAAGATTACTACGGACCTTCCGGTTATTATGGCGCTACTATCGGTAGATACGGCAACCGTATCGGCGGATCTCAGTTTACCTTAAACGGCGTAACGTACAAGCTTGAAGCTAATAACGGCAAAAACAACCTTCACGGCGGAAAAACAGCAAACTTTGACAGAAAGGTTTGGGACGCTAATATTGTAGGCGAAAATTTGGAAATGACTCTTCATTCTCCCGATATGGCAGGCGGTTTCCCAGGAAATATGGACGTTAAAGTTGTGTTCTCGCTCTCTGAGGATAACGCGCTTAGAATCGAATATTTTGCAAAGAGCGACAAGGATACCGTTTGCAACCTTACAAACCACTCCTACTTCAACCTTGGCGGACAGGATACTATCTTAGGACACGAGCTTATGATTAAGTCTAGACAGATCACTCCCGTTGACGACGAACTTATCCCCCACGGTGACTTTTTGGATATCGACGGAACACCCTTTAGCTTCTATGACGGAAAGCTTCTTGGTACCGATATGTTCTCTAAAGAGCACATCATCGCTCATTGCAACGGCTATGACTTCAACTATTGCTTAGAGCGCTCTAGCGAACACGATTTGGAGCACTTTGCATACGTGTACGATAAGGAAAGCGGAAGAAGAATGGACTGCTATACCACTCTTCCCGGCGTTCAGCTCTACACTGCTTGCGGAACAGGCGGATTTAAGGGCAAGAAAGACTACGTAAACCATTGCTCACTTTGCCTTGAAACTCAGGGCTATCCCAACTCCCCAAATTGCCCCACCTATCCCTCAACCGTTCTTAAAGCCGGCGAACTTTACAACGAAGTAACCGTTTACAAGTTCTCTATCAAGTAAGATAAAAATTAAAAAAACGTATCGATCAATAGGTCGGTACGTTTTCTTTTATGTGTATATAAGATTTTATGACAAAACGGCTTTTTAGTGGTGGTTGTGCCGAGATTGCCACGTCGCGAAGCTCCTCGCAATGACAGTGTGGCGTTTAGCCTTTTGTGTCTGGTTGTGTAGAGATTGCCACGTCGCGAAGCTCCTCGCAATGACAGTGTGGCGTTTAGCCTTTTGTGTCTGGTTGTGTAGAGATTGCCACGTCGCGAAGCTCCTCGCAATGACGGTGTGGCGTTTAGCCTTTTGTTGAGGGAGTATGGAGATTGCCACGTCGCGAAGCTCCTCGCAATGACAGTGTGACGTTGGATCCGATATGGGGGAGTATAGAGATTTCTCCGCTACGGTCTAAATGACGGGGCGTGACGTTGGATCCGATATGGGGGAGTATAGAGATCTCCGCTACGGTCTAAATGACTGGTAAGTGGTCTTTAATCTTTTGTGGTGGTTGCAAAGGGGGTTAGATCGGTTTTTCCGTATAACTCTTCGTAGTCTTTGCCTAAATAGCAACCAAACGTGGAGATGTACGAAAAGCCTTTTTGTTTATAAAAGTTTACGTCTTTCTGCATTTGGTTTTCGTCTAGTGTGAATTTTTTTGGCGGTTTTTTCCAAGAAGAGTACAGCGAATTATCGTACCAATACTCCAAAACTTTGGCGTCTTCTTTGCTAAAATAATCAAGAAGTGGCGTAAGCATTTTTTGTTCTTGCTCAATAAGGAACGGTGCGTTTTCGCCCTTTGCCGTATATTTTTCAAACGGCGCGTATTCTAAAAACACGTTGTCTTCTTTTTTTATTGTAGGCGGAGTAATTGTTGCCATATACGCAAGATACGCGCATTTTGCGTTCTTATTATGCTTTTTCAAAGCCCTAGCAATAGCGTTTGTGATAGTGAGCGCCTGGTTGGACGGTGATATGTTTTTGCACTTATCGCAGTGGCAGAACACGTCGCGTCCGTCGTCTGTCCAAAAGTAATAATTATTCGAGCTGTTGTACAAGTTTTGCGCAAGCGTTACTGCGTTTTCGCACACTAAATCCATTGCCTTTTTGTTGCTTATACAAAAGTTATAGTCGGCGTTACGAGAGCCGTCTTTGTCCTCTCTGAAGTATTCGGGGTTTGACGAGAAAAGGTTTTTGGGCATAAGGTAGCCCATAGCGTGAAGCTCGTACTCTATCTCTATTCCGTTATTTTCAGCGTAGTCCAAAAGCGCTCGAAACTCGTCCGTTTTAAGAAGTGAAACGAGGTCTTCAAGCGTTTTGTATGCGTTCTTTCCGCCTACGGGGTGAATGCCTAAACACGTTATTCCGGCGCTTTTCAGCGAGTCTATGCGCTCTATGCTTATTTCGTCGGGGTGAACGATAAATTGAGTTCTCATATCTTGCTCCTAGGTGTGATTTTATTTTATTATACAATACAATCGGACAAAAATCAATACGAAAAACCCAAAAAAGAGGATGAAAAATATTTTAGAATACATTGATTATTGACAAAATATGTGTTATAATATATTTGGTATAGTTTGGGCTTGCAAAATTCTAAGAGCGTTAAGCGGTAAAAATGCAAGCAAAGGAGATTTTATTATGATAAAAGTTGACGTAATTTCAGGATTTTTGGGAGCAGGTAAAACCACTCTTATCAAAAAACTTTACAGCAATGTTTTTAGCAAAGAAAAAGTTGCCCTTATCGAGAACGAGTTTGGCGAGATTGGAATTGACAGTAAGTTTTTGAGCGAGTCGGGCATTAATATTAAGGAAATCAATTCGGGCTGTATTTGTTGTTCGCTTGTGGGTAACTTTGAAGAGAGCATCAAAGAAATCGTAAACACCTACGCGCCTGACAGAATTATTATCGAGCCTAGCGGAGTTGGCAAGCTTTCGGATATCGTAAAGGCAGTAGAAAGCGTTGAGTGCGATCTTAAACTCAATATTATCGCAACCGTTGCGGACGCTGGCAAGGTTAAGATGTACCGCAAGAACTTCGGCGAGTTTTACGACGACCAAATCAAGGTAGCAAACACCATAATTCTCTCTAAAGTGGACAAGGTAAAACAGGAAAAGATAGAGGAATCGTTCGCTGTTCTTCGAGAAATGAACGAAACCGCTATGATTGTTACAACACCTATCACCGAAGAAAACGGCGAGAAAATCTTGCTTTCTTTGGAAGATAGCGTAAATCTTTTGGAAAAGCTTCTTGCTATGGTAAAGGCAGAACACCACGCTCATCATCACCACCATGAGCACGACGAGGAGTGCTGTTGCGGACACGATCACGAACATCACCACCACGAGCACGACGAAGAGTGCTGTTGCGGACACGATCACGAGCATCACCACCACGAGCACGACGAAGAGTGCTGTTGCGGACACGACCACGAACATCACCACCACGAGCACGACGAAGAGTGCTGTTGCGGACACGATCACGAGCATCACCACCATGAGCACGACGAAGAGTGCTGTTGCGGGCACGATCACGAACATCACCACCACGAGCACGACGAAGAGTGCTGTTGCGGACACGATCACGAACATCACCACCATGAGCATGACGAAGAGTGCTGTTGCGGACACGATCACGAACATCACCACCATGAGCACGACGAAGAGTGCTGTTGCGGACATCACCACCATCACGGACATCATGCAGACGAAGTATTTACCAGCTGGGGTAAGGAAACCGTTAAGGCGTACTCCAAGGCAGAAATGGAGAGTATTCTTTCCACTCTTGCAACCAGAGAGGATATTGGTGAGATATTGCGTAGCAAGGGTATCGTAAAAGCAAGCGACAACGACAAGTGGTATTATTTCGATTTTGTTGCGGGCGACTTTGAGGTAAGAGAAGGCGAGCCCGATATTGTAGGCAGAGTAGTAGTAATCGGTTCTCACCTAAACGAGGCTGAGATTGAAAAGATTTTTCTAGGTTAAGGAGCAAATATGGAAATACCCGCGCTTATAGTAAACGGATTTTTAGAGAGTGGAAAAACTCAGTTTATAAAGGAGCTTATCGAGGATAACGGCTTTAAGGAAGACGGAAAAACCCTTATTCTTTTGTGCGAAGAGGGCGAAGAGGAGTATGATGCGGAGTTCTGCAAAAGAAATTCTTGTTCTGTGCGCGTAATCGAGGACGAAAGCGAATTTAACGAAAAGACGATTAAGATGTTTATAAAGGAAATTCACCCCGCCACCATTGTTGTGGAAATGAACGTAATGTGGAACGAGAATGAGATCGTGTATCCTAAGTTTTTCGCTATTCAACAGCAAATAACAATAGTGGACGCTACGACTTTCCCCGCTTACTTTGCAAACATTCGTCAAAAGTTTACGGATATGCTCAAGTATACCGACGTTGTAATAATCAACCGTGCGGTGGAAGATACGGTGGGGGGATATAAGCGTTCGCTCAAAATGCTTGCGCCGTCCGCATCCTTTTATATGTACGACGAGAACGGAGTGGATTTACATCCTGCCGACGATTTGCCCTATGATATAAACAAGGATATTATCGAGGTGGAAGATAAGGATTTTGGAACTTGGTATATTGAAACTTTCGACTCGCCAGCGCGTTATAATAACCGAGTGGTAAAGATCAGAGGATATATCGTAAAGCCCAATGATCTTCCCCCACATACTGTGGTTATAGCCCGTCAGGCTATGACGTGTTGCGCTAACGATATTCAGCTTATCGGACATATGCTTTCTTATAACGACGAGTTCCCTCTTGCGGACGGTCAGTGGATAGAGCTTACTGCAAAAATTCATTATATTCAGCATCCTCAAACAGGCGAGCAACGCTGTGTTTTGGAAGCTCTTGATATTGTTAAAATCAACGAGATTAAAGAGCCTGTTCTTAATCTTGTAGGAGCGTAAAAAATAAATTCCTCAAAGTTTTGCTTTGGGGAATTTTTCTAAAAACTCAGATACGTATGCAAGTTTTTGGTGTACAAGCATAGAAAAAATAAAAAATTTATTAAAAATTGTTGCATAAAGAAAAGTTTTGATATATAATAATTACTGTCCTAAAACTATATTGGACAAAGGAGGATACTTTTATGAAATCAGTAAAAATTACATTGGCAATGGCAGAAAACGTGAAGCAGTTTGTAAATACGGTGTCTAAGTACCCCTATGACCTCGATCTTCGTAGCGGAAGATTTCTTATTGATGCAAAGTCGCTTCTCGGTATTTTCTCACTTGATCTTTCAAAACCACTAGTGTTGGAAATTCACAACGATAATTGCGACGAACTTCTAAATGATCTTAAGCCTTTTATAATCAAATAGTTGACAAACCACTGTCAATGTGTCAACAAGACGTTGGGTATAACGCTTTGAAATTCAAACCATATGTCATTGCGAGCGTATGCGAAGTAATCTCAATGCGCAACGTGGCATGGGCAGAGTTTCACCGCGTTTTTCTCAAGGGTGAACTAAGAGTTAGCGATTGATATTAAGTTGCGCAAAATATTCGCTATGTAAAAACATTTAGGTGCGAACATGACAAATGAAAAAAATACGGTTATAGAAGCAACTGTGGATAACTTAGGAATAAACGGCGAGGGTGTAGCGAGATATAACGGTAAAGCCGTGTTTATCAAAAACGCGTTACCTGGCGAAAAGGTAAGGGCAAAGATAATCTTTTCAAAGCCCTCATTTTGTCATGCAATCGTGCTCGAATATCTTACAAAGAGCGAAAACCGAGTAGTTCCTGACTGTCCGCTTTTTCCTAAATGCGGAGGTTGTAATATTCAGCACCTAAATTATTCTGCTCAGCTTTTATACAAGCAAGATCTTGTAAAAAGCACGCTTTTGCACGTGGGAAAAATCGATGTAAGCGTGGACGAAACTGTGGCTAGCGATAAGGTTTTGCGCTATCGAAACAAAATGAGCTTGCCTGTGCGCGAGGGGAAGAACGGCGTTCAAATCGGCTTGTTTGCGTCCGCTTCGCATAGAGTTGTACCGTGCGAGGACTGCTTGCTTCAGCCTGTCTGGAATAAAAAGCTTATCGAGCTTCTCAAAGTTTTTATACGCGATAACAAAATATCTTGCTATAACGAAGAAACTAAAAAAGGCGTACTGAAGCATTTTGTGGTAAGAGAAGTCGAGGGGTGTTTGTACGTTACGCTTGTTGTAACAAAACAACTAAAAGCCGATGCTTTTGCGGATATGCTAAAGTCTGATTTTAGCTCGTTCGTTTTGTATCAGAATATAAACACAATGGATAACAACGTTATACTTTCGGATAGTTGGCAAGTGGTAAAAAAACATAATGAGCCCAAGCTTGTAGAGGGTGTTATGGCAAACATTCACCCTGCCGGATTTTTCCAGGTTAACGACTATATTAGACGTCAAATGTACGAAAAAGTCGCACACGTACTTAAAAATCACGACACAAACGTGGTAATTGACGCGTATTCGGGCGCAGGTATTCTGACTTCGTTCTTTGCATCGTTTGCGCCACTTGTGTACGGAATAGAGATAAATAAGCAGGCGCACGAGAGCGCAACGGAGCTAGCTAAAAATAACGGACTAGACAATATGAAACCCATTTTAGGCGACGTAAAAGACAAGATTGGAGATGTTTTGGACGAGCATATAGGCAAGAATATCGCCCTTGTTCTCGATCCGCCAAGAAGCGGTTGTGATAAGAGCGTTATCGAAAAAATCAACGATTGCGACGGAATAACAAACCTTGTCTACATTTCTTGCAATCCGGCAACCCTTGCTAGAGATTTGTCTTTGCTTACAAGCTACGAAATCTTATCCGTAACCCCATACGATATGTTTCCTCAAACGGTGAATGTGGAAACGCTTGTGACTTTGCGCAAGCAAAATCCGTGATGCAAATACTTAATTAGCGTTGCGCTTGCGAAAAAGATAATTATGTAGTTGCTATCACGGAATTGTCTATCATAGAAAATACAAGAGTTTTCAACGAGAACCGAGTTTCGTTCTCGGCGCGAGAGCAACATATATACGGTTTTAAGGTAATATATGTTTCCTCAAACGGTAAACGTGGAAACGCTTGTGACTTTGCGGAAGAAAGGTAAATAAAAAGTAAAATCCACTTGATAAACAGGTGGATTTTATTGTATAATAAAGTAAATAGTAAGAATAGTTAAATAAAGGGAGAGGGTATGGGTTATAGACCTAAAAATGAAAACGTGCAAATAGGCGATACCTGGCACATGTCAGACTGTGGAAAAGTGCAAGCATATTTTTTACAATATCAACAAACAGGAAAACCAATGGCAGGCAAAGAGTATGGTGCGGTCGGAAGAGCTGAAAGCGAAGATTTAATACAATGGAAAACTTTACCGTCGGCAATTTATTCGGGAGAGAAAGGCACGTATGACGATCTTCCGATATGGACGGGTTGTACTGTGAAAAAAGATGGTAAGTACTATCTTTTTTACACTTCGCGCTCAACTTCTAAGCCTCAGGCGTCAATAAGCGTAGCTATCTCTAAGGACGGCGTAAAATATGAAAAGTATAGCGGTAATCCTGTTATTATTCCCGACGAAAGATATTATGTAGGACAAAATACTCAGCTACGTTTGGCTCATCATGGAAATCCACATTTAGCAAATCCGTGTTATGATATGAGGGATTTATGTGTAGTAAAAGACGAAGAAAAAGGATGTTATTGGGGATTTTTTGCTTGTAGAAGACGCTCGGACGACGTTGTGGAAACCTCAGTTGTTGGGCTTGCAAAATCTTATGATTTACTAAACTGGGAACAATTACCTCCGTGCTTTGTTCCTAATAGGTACCATTGTATAGAAACGCCCGACGTTTTTTATATGGACGGCAAGTGGTATATGCTTTGTCTTGCAGGAAACGTTTATGGACAGCGTAGGTACGGAAAAGAAAAGTTGCAATACGGAAGAATAACAGTGTATGGAGTATCGGATAGAGTAGAAGGTCCTTACGTGGAGCCAGAGCAAAATTTGCTTATCGCAACCATTGGTGGAGGCGCTGCGTGTGCAAAAACGGTAGAGCATGAAGGAAAGCGATATATGTTTTATACCGAAGTAAGTCAAGATAACGTAAGTTTTTATATGTCTTTACCTAAAGAGATAAAATGTGAAAACGCTAGATTGTGCGCTTGTTATTATCGAGGAATTGAAAAGTACGTAACAGAGGAATTTAAGCTTGATTATAGTAAATCGTTAAAAAATAATGGTGAATTTGGAACTATTGGAAATTGGGAAGAAAGTGAATTTTGCATTGTCGGCGAAAGTAAAAACGATTGGTCGGTATTCCCATTTAACGTTGATGCGGAAAACTTTATTTATGAAAGCGAAATAGAAAACGTATCGGCAGAAGAGGTTGGGCTTGTGTTTTCACTTGGTGAAAATATTTTTCAAGGCGCGCGCGTAGTATTGCTTGATTACATTACGAACACTGTTGTACAAGCAAAAATGCGACTTTTTACAACTGATGAAGAAAGAGAGTGGAGTTTGAAAAATAAGTTTAACTTAAAGATTGTAGTGTGTGGCAAAACGTCGGAAGTGTACGTAAACGACGTTTTGGTTATGCATTGCGCATCGGATTATAAAATGGGCAAAATAGGCCTTTTTATAGAAAAAGGTTTGGCGAAATTTCGTGATACTAAAATAAAAATCCTTAGACAAGTTGAAAACGATTGATAAAATCTTTTAACTTTTTATGGGGATTTTGTGAATAGTTTTAAGTGTTTTATAAAATAAACTGCTAAAATTTAATAAAATCGCTAATTTTTATCTAAAAAACGATAGATAAATATATCTGATAATGTTATAATAAAAAGTAGTAAACAATTTGGTTATGGGGGAAAAGAAATTTATGGATTTTCCAAAAAGTTTTATACAAAAGACCAAGGAGTACACAACGTGTGAAAACTATGTTAGCGCTCCGTATTTTAGAAAGTCGTTTAACGTATGCGAAAATATAAATTCGGCGCAACTTACCGTATGTGGATTGGGTTTTTACGAGCTTTACGTAAACGGTAAAAATATCACAAAAGGTTTGCTTGCTCCATACGTTAGCAACCCCGACGTACTGCTTTACTACGATACGTATGATATTAAAAGCGAACTAAAGCAGGGTAAGAACGTAATTGCCTTAGTACTGGGCAACGGCTTTTTGAACAATCCCGGCGGTAACGTGTGGGATTTTGATAAAGCGACTTTCCGTGACGCGCCAAAGCTTGCGTTAAGGCTGGATATTAACGGTGAAAAGCTGTTTGAAAGCGACGAGAGCTTTGTATGCGCTTGTTCTCCCATTATTTTTGACGACTATCGAATGGGCGAGCATTACGATGCCAGAGAGGAAATAAAAGGGTGGAACGAGATAGATTTTGACGACAGTAATTGGCAAAAGGCTATTATAGCGTCTACTCCAAAAGGTGAGCCTAAGCTTTGTACGGCAGATCCTATTCGCGTGGAAAAAGAGATGGCGGTAGAAGAATTTTATAAAGCAGGCGATGGCTACTTGTACAAATTTCCACAAAACAACGCTGGTGTTTGTAGGTTGAAAGTACGTGGAAAGCGTGGACAAAAAATAGTTCTAACGCACGGCGAAGTTGTAGATGAGAATGGTTTGACTATAAAAAATCTTATTTTTGGCGCTCGCTCGCCTGTTCTTATGCACAAAGACGTGTATATTTGCAAGGGCGAGGGCGAAGAGGTTTATACTCCACGCTTTACCTATCACGGTTTTCAGTACGTGTTTGTGGAAGGCATAACCGACGAACAAGCAACGCGGGACTTACTTACGTACGTGGTATTCCATTCGGATATTAAAAGCGTGGGCTCTTTCGAGTGTTCGGACGAGATATTAAACAAAATTCAGGATAACATAAGACGCTCTGACGTTTCTAACTTTCATTATTTTCCCACAGACTGTCCACAGCGTGAAAAGAACGGATGGACTGGCGATATTGCGCTATCTGCCGAGCAAATCATGCTCAATTTTTCTGCGCAAAATAGCTTTAAGGTGTGGCTTGACAATTTAAGGGCGCAACAAAAGGAAAACGGTCAAATTATGGATATTATTCCAACTACCGGCTGGGGCGAGATTGGTGGACCTTCGTGGGATTCGGCGCTGATGCAAACTGCTTATCACGTATATAAGTATACGGGCAATAGAAAGATACTGGAAGATAATATCGGCGCAATGCGAAAATATTTGCGTTACGCCAAAACCAAGATGAACGAAAACGGTTTGTTTAGCTACGGACTTGGCGATTGGGTTCAAATTAATAAGCCGGCTAACAATCCCGACACTCCTAAGGAAGTAACTAACACTCTTGCGCTTTTGGATTGTTGCATGAAAACAATGCGTATAATGGATGTATTAAACGACTTTACCGATTATAACTTTGTAAACGAGTTTGCTACCTATATCAAAAAACGCTTTAGAGAAGTATACGTAGAAAACGGACGAATTAAAGATGAGTATAAAACGCAAACGGCAATTTCAATGTCGATTTATATGGGAATTTTCGAAAAGAGTGAAATCCCTACCGCGCTTGCTCAGCTTTTAGATAAAATAAAAGAGGATAACGATCACTTCAATATCGGCGTGCTTGGCTCTAGAGTTTTGTTTAGAGTACTATCAATTTACGGATACGCCGACCTTGCGTACAAGCTTATAACTCAAAAAACTCACCCCTCGTACGCTAACCAAATACTTAGCGGAAAGGCAACGACATTGTGGGAAACGTTTGTGGACACGGACGAGAACGGCAAACCTAAAAAGGGCGGTTTTTCCTCGCTTAACCATCACTTTTGGGGAGATGTTTCCGCTTGGTTTTATAAGTATTTGTGCGGTATAAACATCAACCCAAATCTAAAAGATCCGTATCTTATCGAGATTGAGCCAAAGTTCGTATCCGCTATAAATTACGCTAAAGCAGAGCGTGAGTATATGGGTGAAAAGATAAGCGTTGAGTGGAGAAGAGTAGAGGGGAAAATTGACGTAAGAATAAGCGCATCAAGTAAGTTTAAGATTGTTAAAAAGTATTAGTTTTACACGTTTTTAGATAACGTATGGCTGATTTTAAGACCATAAGGAGAATTTTTATATGAAAGCGACTATTGATTTTGGTAACATTGTAGGAAAAATGAAGCCAATGCATGCGGTAAATAATGGGCCTAGAAAAGCGCCCATAGAACAGCGCTGTGGGAATTTTGAAACGTACAAAGAGGCAAAAATTCCATACGCAAGAACGCACGACGCATCGTTTTGCGCGGCGTATGGCGGAGAGCATACGGTAGACGTTCATGCAATTTTTCCGGACTTTAGTAAAAATCCGTATGACGAAAATTCGTATGACTTTACGCTTACCGACGAGTATTTGCAAACCATTGTAGACGCAGGTACGCAAGTGTATTACCGCTTAGGTTCAAAGATAGAGCATTGGAGCAAAAAGTACGGGACAATTGTACCTGCAGACTTCCATAAGTGGGCGGTAATTTGTGAGCATATTATACGCCATTACAACGAGGGTTGGGCAAACGGTTTTCATTTCAATATAATATATTGGGAGATATGGAACGAGGCGGACGGCGTTGCAATGAACGGCGATCAGCCTAACTGGTCGGGAACAGCCGAAGAGTACTACGAGCTTTACGTAGAGGCTGCGTCGCATCTTAAAAAGCGTTTTCCGCATCTTAAAATTGGTGGCCCAGCTTTGTCGTATCTTGGTAATAGAGATTGGCTTGCAGGATTTTTGAACGCTATCAAACAATCGGATAAAAACGTTCCGCTCGATTTTTTCTCTTGGCATTCTTATACCAATGATCCGATGAAGGTAAAAGAACGAGCAGAGCAAGCCCGAGAGATTTTGGATAACGCAGGGTTTGGTAGTACGGAAACTCACCTTAACGAGATAAATTATCTAAAGGCTGGTTGGGGTGATAAGTTTGACGAAACAATTGACGAGATTGGCGGAATCAGAGGCGCGGTTTTTCACTCTTGTATTATGACGGTAGGTCAAAAGAGTTCGCTTGATATGCTTATGTATTACGACGCGCGCCTTAATACTGGCTTTAATGGGTTGTTTGCTCCGTATACGTATAGGCCTCTTAAGGGATATTATGCGTTAAAATCCTTCTCAAAACTGTACGAGCTTAAAAATGAAGTAAAGAGCGAAAGCGACGATAAAGATTTGTACGTGGTAGCGTCAAGCGATACAGATAAGCAAATGGCGATAATAAGTTTTTACAATGCGGATTTTGCAAGAGTGGAAGAAAAACTCAGTATTGAGATAAAGAATAAGGATAGAAAATACAACCTGTTCTTGCTTGATGCGGATAATACTTTAGCGCCAATTTCCTATGAAGAGGATGGAAACGTTTTGTCTGTTTCCCTAAAGCCGGATAGCGTGATTGTTGTAGAAAGTGAAAATTAGTTAAAAATAAGATATTGCTAAAAAAAAGAGCAGTATCTTATTTTTTTCGTAAAATTAATAGTGAAAAAACGCAGTAAAATTCTTAAAAAATGTGAGTTTAAGACTATTTTTTACTGTGTTTTTGTATAAAAATGCTAAAATAAGCATTTAGTATAATGCAAAATAAGAATTACGGATGCAATAAAACTGTAAATTTTTGCATTTTAACGGATGCAATCAATATTTTTTGTGTGCTAGAATATGAATATACGAGGATAGGTTGCTTAAAACAACAAAAAAAGTGACTATTGTTATAATTTTTGTCCGTATTTTTACAAGCATTGGCAAAAAATATGTGATATAATTAAAATAGAATAGAGTTAAACGGAAAATTTTATAATAGGAGCGAGGGAGATGAGAGTTTTTTTGAACGAGGACTGGATACATTATTTATGGTCCAGATATGATCAAGAAATTGAGAAGGAAGCCTTGCAAAACTTTATTCGTCAATATAAAGATACAACGATAACCGATTTTTGTTTTAACGTGAACGGAACGGTCAGTACGAGTATGTCCGGCGTACTTCAAACCTGGATAGATAAGTACTGTCAACAGAATTCCGTCGTGAAAAACCGATAACGTACGCGAGATTTTCGTGCATTTAGTGTTCCGCGAAGACGTAAATGTAGACAAAATTGATGTGTATGTAAACCAAGAAAAAGCGGTTTACTAAAGGAAAGAAAGGACGAAATTATTTGGGCAAAGGGGAACGTTTGCACGTGTTCAGTTCGCGTTAAAGCTGATAAAATTTTGGGCGTAGACGTGCAATCGCTAAGCGACGATATGTTTACGCTTTACTACGTAGACGCGTTGATTCCGCCTGTGCAAAAGTAAAAGGAGATAAGATGAATAAGTTTGGAATGTTTATACATTGGGGTGTATACTCCAAAACGGCTCTTCACGAGCAAGCGCTTGCCCGCTATGCTTTGGATAAAACCGAGTACGAACAACTTTATAAGTCGTTCAATCCCACGCTTTATAATCCCGAGGATTGGGTGCTTCTTGCAAAGAGGGCGGGTATGAAATATATTTGCTTTACCGCAAAGCACCATGACGGATTTTGTATGTGGGATACTAAGTATACGGATTATAAAATCACAAACACGCCGTATAAAAGGGACGTATTGAAAATGCTGGCGGATGCTTGCAGTAAGCACGGAATGTTGCTTTCGTTATACTATTCAAACCCCGATTGGCACAATGAGTATGCATACAACGAAAAGTCCACGCATCAGTGGTGTTGCACGAATAGGGAAAAGAGCGATATCGAAAAGTACAAAACGTATATCAAAAATCAGTTAACTGAACTGCTTACGAGTTACGGCAAAATCTATACTTTGTTTTGGGATATCCCCACAAATATAGAAGATAAGAGCATGAACGAGCATGTGCGTTCGCTTCAGCCGGACATTTTCATAAACGACAGAGGCTGGGATAAAGGCGACTTTTCCACGCCTGAGCGAAGCGTTCCTGACGGAGCAAGATTCGAGCGAATGACCGAGGCTTGCCAATCGGTAGGCGAGCAGGCTTGGGGATACAGAGCGGACGAGGACTATTTTTCCGTGCGTTTTCTAACCTCGTCGATTGACAAGATTATGGCTATGGGCGGAAGCTATCTGCTAAACGTTGGTCCTACCGAAAGTGGCGAAATTCCTAGGCGTTCTTGTGAGATTGTTGAAAAGGTGGGTAAATGGTACTCAAAAGTGGGGTATACGCTACAAGATCATAAAGCGAGCGATAAAAATATTAGGCTTCGCGGTGGCATACCGTTTGTTGCAACCGAGAAAAACGGAAAGACGTATATTCATTTATATAACGGTATTCCCTCTTCCGCAATCGCGTTCGAAAGTGGAGTGGAAAGAGAGATAAAAGAGGCAAAACTTGTAAATGACGGAAGAAAATTAAGAGTAAGAAACGGCTTGTTGCCCGGTTGGGGTAACGGTCAAGGCTATGCAAACGGGCCGTTCGTGTCTATTGCGGATATTCCCGTAGACGAGTACGTAAGCGAGCCGATGATTATAGAACTAACATGGTAAAAGGAGTAGAATTATGAGAGAAGAAACTTTTGAATTTAACGGACATAAGGCGGAGATTATAATTCCCGACAATCCCAACGGAAAATGGATTTGGAAAACTGAGTTTTTTAAGGCGTTCGATCAGGCGGAAGTTGCGCTTTGCAACAAGGGATACACGAGAGTTTATTACGGAATAAGTGATATGTACGGAAGTGATAAAGCTATTCGTCTTATGCGCGCTTTTTATCACGAGGTTGTAAAGAGATATAATCTTGATAAAAAGGCAATACTTTTCGGTTTTAGCAGAGGCGCGTTGTATGCGTTCAATTTTGCGCTTTTCTATCCGGAGTACACGAGTAAACTATATCTCGATGCGCCTGTTATGGATATGAAATGTTGGCCGATGGGTACGCGCCTTCAAGACCAAATGCTTGCCGAGTATTGGCAAACCGAGGAAAATTTTCCTAATTTCAAGGGCAATCCAATTGATAATCTAGAGGAGTTTTTTTCGCTCAATATTCCCCTTCTTATTATTGCAGGAACGGCGGATATGAGTGTAGCGTTTGAAAAGAGCGCAGGGGCTGTTATTGAGTATTGCAAGAAAAACAATATCGAAATTACGGCGGTAGTAAAAGAGAACGTAGGACATCATCCGCACTCACTAGAAGATACTACCATAATTGAGGAATTTTGTGAAAATGAGTAAATATTACAGCGAAGATGTGGTAAAAGACACGGCATCTCGTCAAAAGATTTTGGATAGCGTGGATAAGTTTTTGGAGAAAAAACGTCAGGAAGCAACAAAAAAACGAGCGAATTTTTTTAAGTTGGAAGACTACGTTAAAAATCCCGAGATTTATCGCAATAAATTTATCGATATGCTCGGTTTTCCTCTTAGAGAAAGGCGCGGAATAAAGTCGGTAGAAGAAGAGTTTGTGTTGAGGGATAACAACGTTGATATTTTTAGACTCCATTTTACCTTTAACAACGGACTGTACTTGTATGGGCTGTATTTTCAGCAAGTGCAAAACACTTCCAGTGCGCCTTTTATTGTTGGACTTCACGGAGGGTGGGGAACGTGTGAGCTTGTGTCGAGTATTCAGTTTGATTCGTCCAACTATAACCATTTAGTAAGGCGAATAACCGATAAGGGCGCGTCTGTTTTTGTGCCTCAACTGCTTTTATGGAACGTGGATTGCTATGGAAATAAGTACGATAGAGTAGAGATAGATTGTAAGCTGAAAGAACTTGGCGGCTCTGTTACCGCGCTTGAAATATATCTTATACGCGGAGCTTTGGATTGGTTTATCGAAAACGGAAATATCAATAAGGATAAGATAGGAGTTGCGGGAATGTCGTACGGCGGAATGTACGCACTTCATCTTACCGCTTGCGACGAGCGAATTAAAGCGTGCTATTCGTCCAGCTGGATGTGCGACGTGTTCGAATGGCTAAAACCCGATTGGACTTATAAAAACGCTCAAAAAACGTTTACCGCAGTGGAAACGGCTTGTCTTATTTCTCCTCGTCCTTTGGTTGTGTCTATGGGAAATAGGGATGAGTATTGGAAGAAAGGATGCGTAAAAGCATGCGCTGAAGTAGCTTCGTTTTATAAGCAAATGGGATTCGAAGAAAATTTTAAGTACGTGGAGTTTGACGGCGTACACGAGATAGATAAGGACGACGAAGAGATAGACTTTTTGTTTAACGCCTTGTCGTAATTTGATGCATACGTATATGGAAGAATTAACAAAATGACTGGTTTTAGGAGATAATTATGGAAAAATTTCAGTTGTCAAAAGCGCATATAGAAAAACGAAGAAAGAAGAATAAATTCGTGCTTCGTCAGGATATTTTCGGCTCGTATCTTCAAAGAGAGCTTTCGCCAAAGGATTATTTTAAGCTGTCTTTTGCTTTCCCGGACGAAGTGGATAAAGTTATAATTGACGGACTTTACGACGGTGATTTTTATTCGGTATACGAAAGCGAGGTTTTACCGCTTCGAAGAGATAAGATGTTTGCGCGTTTCAGGAGCGAGGGTATTGATATTTTCGGCGAGTGGGTAAAGTACGTAAAAGGAAAAGGCAAGGAATGTTGGGTAACTTCGAGAATTTCGGAAGTGGAAACCAGGGAAAATACTAAGGCAAACCCAAGAACAATCGAGCAAGAACACCCCGATTGGTTTATTCCTGCGTTTGGTTATAAAATGATAAATATGTCAATCCCTCAGATGCGTGAACATAAGCTTAAAGCGCACGCAGAACTTATGCGCAAGTACGAGTTTGACGGCATTGATATCGATTTTGAGCGTCATACTCCTGTTCTTCCTCCCGGTAAGCAATGGGAAATGCGCGAGTGTATAACAGATTTTATGCGAAAACTTCGCGCAGATATGCTTGAGATTGAAAAGGAAACAGGCAGAGTTGTAATGCTTTCTGCTCGTGTTCCTGATTGTTTGGCGGGCTGTCATGAAGACGGTCTTGATATCGAGCAGTGGATAAAGGAAGATTTGGTTGACTGTATCACTATGGGCTCACGTTCGTTTGATATAAAGATAGAAGAGATTAAGGCTTTATCTGATGAAATTCAGGTATACGCAGGCTATGACACCCATCACACCGTGGACGGATACACTTTCCCCTCCTTGCAAGTCCTCCGCGGTGTATGGCATGCAAACCTTGCCCGTGGCGCGGATGCTATCGAGTACTTTAACTGGATGGGCGAGGGAAGCGCGGAGCTGATTGCGCTTGTTAAACAGCTTACGTTTGAGTACGGAATGGATCCTGCTCGCGAATGTTTTGTCGAGTACGCAAACGACGACTTTACGGGCGTAAACGATAAAGAATTTTTGTTAAAGCAGGATAAGACTTACGTTATCGACCGCCGTGGCGGTTATCCTTGGGGAATAGGCTACGGCAATCACAATGCGGATAGGCAACTTCCGCTAGCGATAGAAAACGAAGGTGTGGCAAAGCTGTACGTTGGCGAGGATATTTCCAAAGCAAAAAGTGCAACGCTTAACTTGTTATTTGAAGAACTAAAAGAATATCCCGATATTTACTTTAATGGTAAAAAGCTAGAGTATACGGCAACCCCGCATAGGGATTTGCAGGTAACGAAAGAAAAAGAAGCGCCAATATCTGGCTATGGCGTAACCATACGATTGCTAAACGGCACGGATATAAGTAAGCCTTGTACAATGCTTATCGCAGACGTTACGGGTATGGAAACCGCAGTTGGATACAATCAGATAAAGGTTGTTTCTTCCGTTTTCGTATCGCTTGAAAAAGTGGAACTTGCTGTAAAAGAAAGTTGAGGAGAATACAATGAAAAAAGTAGAAATAGCATTGCGTGACGATGGGTTTTCTTGGCTTTACGAAATAGAACCTCCTTGTACTGCAGAAGTTCTGCACGAAAAATGCGTGGACTTTTTAAGTGATAAAATCCAGATTAAAGAAGTGGGAATAGGCGCGGGAGAAGCTCGCAATTATAATACAAAGTATAGTGATATTTTAGGCGACGACAACGTTATGTGGAGAACTCCTGAAGAAATTTTGGATAAAATTTGGGATAACTGCCACTCTTCCGAAGCAATAACTGCCATTTATCAAGAGTTTAAGCAAACGGAAGAAGGACGAAAAAGTTGGTTACGTTTAGGCGATTTCCGCGCAATGGCTAATATCAGATACCTTATAAAGCAAGGAACTGACGCATTTAGCGTGCAATGTAAGCGCGCTCACGAAAAAGGTATGAAAGTTTGGGCGCGACAGGAAATGCGTTTGATGTTACCAAACAGGTTTTGGGACAATAAAGAGTTTTTAATTAAGGGAACTAATAAGTGGAGCTTTGCTCACGAAGCTATGCGCAAGCATCAGGAAGACGTTTTGGTAGAAGCGGTTGAGCGCGGAGCTGACGGCGTATCGCTTGATTTTTGCGTATATCCGCCGT
Organism: Clostridiales bacterium; assembly: GCA_015055625.1. Taxonomy (GTDB): domain Bacteria; phylum Bacillota; class Clostridia; order Christensenellales; family Pumilibacteraceae; genus RUG12826. Next base: position 61,926 of record SVHU01000009.1, read on the forward strand.
ACGTTGACGATCCTAAGAGCGAACATATTTATATTACTCAGTTTTTCCGTAATCTTAAAGCAAGACTGGAAAAGGATTTTGACAGAAAAATAGAAATTATAGTACGGCTTCCGTTCGCTCCCGAAAATTATGGGCTTTATTGGAAACAATGGGTGGACGAAGGGCTTGTAGACGTTATAATTCCGTCCGTAATTTTGCCGGGCGAACTGTTTGACGTGCCGATTGACGAGTACGTTGAGTACGTAAAGGGTAAGAATATAAAGATTTTCGGTTGTATTCGTCCCAAGTTTACAAACATTGATCCTGATCCGCAGGCAGGTGACGAAGAAAAGGGGATATTCAGGCTTAACCGTGGCGTAAGTGTGGAAAACGACAGAGCGAGAGCTTCGTTGTTGCTTTCTAGCGGAGCAGACGGACTGGAAATTGCGCTCGGTACTGCAAAAAAATATAATCCTGATGAGCCTTTCGGATCGGGAGCTGATTGCGATCAGTGGAAACCGCATTATGAAAATCTGAGCGATTTGAGCGAAATGATATATAAGGATAAAACGTATCCGCTTGTTAATAACCGCCTTTTATCCGCAACTCTGAATAACGGAGAAAGTGTAACAGTACCGTTCAGAATTGTAGAAGATATAGCGGAAGTGGGGGATAGAATAACGGTTAACATTTGTCCGATAATCCGCAAATTGCAGAAGGGTGAAATTCTTAAGCTATGTATAAACGGTCATTCCGTATCCGTTGACGGTATTACGCAAAAAGGCAATATGGAAGAGCCGACGTATTTTGATCACGTCAGGGGTTGTAAAGCCGATACCGTTCATTTTGGAAAAAACTGGTGGATTAAAGGTAGAAAGATCATTAATATAAATCCGCATTGGCTAAGTAGAGATAACGAACTTGTTATCACTTATAACGGAGAAGAACCGCTTATCGTTGTAGACGTGGATGTAGAAATTAAGTTTAACTAAAGGAGGAAAGAATGAAAATTTCCAATCTTTCTCCAGTGTTTTCCAGTTATATTGGCGATAATATTCTAAAAGTTTTAGACGGAGCGCAAAGAGAAATAGTAGAAATTAACCGTGACAGTATGCGGGCAAACTACGGAAAAACCGTGGACGGTGCGTTATCGAGGTGGCAGGTTTTACTGTGCGAGCAAACCGTAGATTATCTTTATCACGATAAAATATGGCAACGCACCGATTATGAAAAGGGTAGCAGACCTGTTTTGGAAGACGTTGTAAATACGCTTATAAAATCCGATATAACGCAGTTTGAAAAAGCGTTTCGGATAGTTCGGTTTTGCAGGGATTTATATAAAAAGACTGACGCAGAAAATCCGTACGACGGTGGGACGGAAGAAGAACTTATCGAAAAGGGCGAGCATCTTTGCGAGTGTTTGTCCCGTCTTTGCGTCGCACTTTGTGAGATTGTGGGAATTGCAGGAAGAATTATAACTCACGTGGGCGGAGGACACCTTACCTGTGAGTTGTACGTGGACGGCAAATGGGGATATTTCGATCCGCGCGCAGGAATATTTTTTCTGAAAAGTGACGGAAATGTAGCAAGCGTATACGAGATTTTGTGCAATCCTGAGATTATAGACGCTCAACCTCAATGGGTAAAAAACGAAGTCAGCGCGCGTTGGACGTGGGAATTCAGGGCAAAAAGATGTAAGCAGTTTTTCTTTGATAAAAGAGAAGTTAACACGGTAAAGCCCTATTCCCTTTCCGATTGTGATTCGTTAGATTTTTCAAAACGTACGTTTGAGCAAGAGTGGAAAGACGGACTTGACGTAACGGGCGAAAAGTATAGCGAAGCCATTTGTAAGCTTTTTATGCTTGACTACGAAAAACAAAATCCGCATTTTGAGTTTAACGTGGAAAATGGTTGTCAAATTACGACGCCATATACTGTTTATGCCGTCGGTAAAGATATAGGTTTTCCGACGGGCGAAGTTAAGTTTTATATCAATGGACAAGAAGTTGGAAGTATGAGAAAGCCTGAAAAATTTGCAGGCAGTTTGCAAAAAGGTTTTCCGCTTACCTTAGATAAAGCTATAACAAGTGGCAAGTATAAGCTAAGAGCGGAAATCGTTGCAAAACCGTCGGTTTGCGGTGAAGTGGAAATTATAATAAACTAAAAAAGAGAGAACAAAACGGTGTGTTCCGTAGTGTTCTCTCTTTTTGTTTGTGACATAGCCTTGTTTTTATAAATCTTCTTTTAATATTTTTCTTATTCTAAGACGCGTCAAGCATCCTCCCTTATCATTTTCTCCACCAGCACAGTACCCAAGCAGTATTGCGTCGTCAAGCTCGTGCAGGGCGCAGTAACAAAATCCTGCTCGCTCGTCGCTCTCGATTGCTCTTGGACCAACAAGAGGTTGCATATTTCCGTCTGCAATTTCTAATACGTAAGGCGTTCTTGCTCCCGTCCAATTACCGTTAAATACTGTTTGTCTGCCAAAAAAGTAGGGTATAGGATTGTAGCCTATAAGAATGTTTCCGTTTTTTAGCCTTAGTGTGTTCATGGGCGAGGGAGGAGCAGTAAAGCGTGAGGGCTCTATTGCTGACCAAGTATAACCGCCGTCGTAAGAAAAAGATTGAAGCTGTCTTCCAGTATTGTTTCTAAAATATATATAAAGCGCGCCGTCGTCAAGCTCTACAACTCCTGGCTCTTGAAGTCCAATATCCGAACCTTTACACATCTCTTTAAAAGGTGGATTTAAAACTGCGGTTCGAGTCCACGACACGCCGTCGTTACTCGATACGTATACCGCAACTCTGCCCGCAGGCCAGGGGAAGCCGTGGTAGTTGTGGTTGGAAAAAGCTTCGGTAATTTCTATTTGGGTAGTGTCGGTGTAGCCAGCAACGATAACTATATTTCCGTTCTTTTGTCTTATTATACGCTGATTGTTAACGGTGTAGTAGCCAGGTTCGTCAAAACAGCATATCTCGTCGGAAAAGCTTTCAAAGTCCACCGTTTTTCTAAGAAACGCTTTGCATTGCATTCCCTTATATTTCTTTAGATAAAACAAGCCTACCGTGCCGTCTTGCAGAGGGAGAAGAGAAACCGACATAAGGTTAAATCCGTTACATTCAGAAGGTGTCAAAAAAACACGTTCTTTGCTCCATGTTTCGCCCTCGTCAGTAGAAAACGATACTGCAAGGTCGCATTTTGCACCATCTTCCGATCCTCCACTAAATCTACTGTAAGCAAAAGCTATTCTTCCGTCTTTTAGCTTGATAAAATCACCTTCGCTATTGCGTGGATTTTCTTGCGTGGGTGGAAATTCTTTTACGATATAACCGGGAAATCCCATAATCATTTTCTCCTTATATTTTGTTGTAAATGATAAACATATTGTAATATACATTTGCCGAATTGTCAATAACAAATTGTTTGATTTTTTTAATGATTTGTTTTGAGTTAAAAGCACCGTTTTATTAATCTTTCTACGTTTCCTTTTTACCGAATAATGCCGTTATGCATAAATTTTTGCATAAAACGAATATTTATGCATTCTCTATAAATATTTATGCAAAAAATTTAAAATAAAATGCATTTTCTATATATAGATTGCTTGACTTAAATTTAGTTAGGTTGTATAATTACTGCATAAAAAATGAAAAGAAACGAAAGCGAGGATAAATACGTGACGAAAGTATTTATAGACGGTAGCGCAGGAACTACCGGACTTAGAATAAGAGAAAGACTTGAAAAGAGAAAAGATATACAGCTTATTCTTCTTTCTGAGGATAAAAGAAAAGACGTAGAGGCTAGACGCGAGGCGCTCAATAGTGCGGATATAGTTTTCTTGTGCTTGCCTGACGATGCAGCAAGAGAAGCTGTGTCTATGATAACTAATCCCAACGTTGCGGTTATTGATACGTCTACTGCTCATAGAACAAATTCCGAGTGGGTATATGGATTTTCGGAGATTGTAGGAAAGCAAAGTATTGCAAACAGCAAGCGAATTGCAAACCCTGGTTGCCATGCAAGTGGATTTATCGCGCTTGTAGAGCCTCTTGTAAAGGCAGGAATAATGCCCAAAGACGCAAAGCTCTCTTGCTTTTCGCTCACGGGATATTCGGGTGGCGGAAAAAAGATGATAGCAGAGTATGAAGAGGACGAGCTTGAGTATCTTTACAACGCGCCACGTGCTTACGGACTTACGCAAAACCACAAGCACCTAAAGGAAATGAAGGCAGTATGTGGTCTTGATTTCGATCCCGTATTTGTTCCAGTTGTTTGCAATTTTTATAGCGGAATGCAAGTAACAGTACCTGTTCACGCAAGCGAGATTAACGGAACTATTGAAGATGTTAAGGACGTGTACAAACAAGCGTATGGTGATAAAATCATGGTAACGTATGAGGAAAACGCTGACGAAAACGGATTTATGTCAGCGTTAGCGCTAGAGTATATGGATACTATGCAGGTTAGCGTTGTAGGAAATGCGGATAGATTTACGCTTGTTGCAAGATATGACAATCTTGGCAAGGGAGCAAGTGGTTCTGCGATACAGAATATGAATATTTTACTTAACGCCCAGGAAGATTTGGGGCTTGAAAAATAAGGAGAAATTTATGAAATTACTAAATGCAAGCGTGTGTGCGTCAAAAGGATTTAAGGCAAGCGGAGTGCACTGCGGAATAAGAAAGAACAGAACTAAAAAAGACCTTGCGCTTATTTATAGCGAAGTTCCTGCAACGTGTTGCGCGGTGTATACAACAAACCTTGTAAAGGGCGCGCCCCTTACGGTTACTAAAAACCATATTGCAAACGGTGTTGCTCAAGCAGTTATTTGCAACAGCGGTAACGCTAATACCTGTAATGCAAACGGTATAGAGATTGCTGAGCAAACTTGTTCGCTTTTGGCAAAAGAACTTAATATAAACGCAAACGATATCGTAGTAGCTTCTACTGGAGTTATTGGACAGCCCCTAGATATTGAACCTATTGCAAACGGTATCCCCTCACTTGTAAGCGCGCTTAGCGAAAATGGAGAGCACGACGCGTCGGAAGGAATTATGACCACCGATACTGTTGCAAAGGAAGTTGCGGTAGAGTTCGAAATTGGTGGAAAGACTTGTCGTATTGGCGGTATTGCTAAAGGTAGCGGAATGATTCACCCCAATATGGCAACTATGCTCGTATTCATTACGTCGGACGTTGCTATCAGTCAGGCTATGCTTCAAAAGGCGCTCTCTTCGGATATTGAGAACACCTTTAATATGGTTAGTGTGGACGGAGATACTTCTACAAACGATATGGTTACCGTGCTTGCAAACGGAATGGCTAAAAACAAGCTTATTGATAGCGAAGGTGAGGACTTTGATATCTTCATGAAGGCGCTCAATACCGTAACCGTTCACCTTTGCAAAATGATTGCTGGCGACGGTGAGGGCGCAACTAAGCTTTTAGAGTGTTCGGTAAGCGGAGCAAAAGACCTTAAAACCGCAAAGATTGTAGCAAAGAGCGTAATTTGCTCGTCTTTATTAAAGGCTGCAATGTTTGGCGCGGACGCTAACTGGGGCAGAGTGCTTTGCGCTATCGGTTATAGTGGCGCGGACGTAGACGTAAACACTATTGACGTATCGTTTAAGAGTAACAAGGGAACAATCGACGTGTGCAAAAACGGCGCAGGCGTGGATTTTTCGGAAGAAATTGCGAAAGAGATTTTGCTTGAAAAGGAAATTGAAATATTAGTAAAAGTGGGCGAGGGCGAGTATTCTTCCAAGGCTTGGGGATGCGACTTGACCTACGATTACGTAAAAATTAACGGTGATTACCGCACCTAAGAAAACGGAGAAGAAAAATGGACGAAATTTTTTCTAACGCGCAAAGAGCTGAGGTTCTAACTCAAGCTCTTCCCAATATCAGACATTATAACGGCAAGATTGTCGTTGTTAAGTACGGCGGAAACGCAATGATAAATCCCATACTGAAAGAGCAAGTTATGGAAGATATGGTGCTTTTGCATCTTATTGGAGTAAAAGTTGTTCTCGTTCATGGCGGTGGTCCTGAAATTAGCGAGCTTATGGCGAAAATGGGTAAAAAGCCAGTGTTTGTGGACGGACTTAGAGTAACGGACAAGGAAACCGTGGACATTGTTCAGATGGTACTTGCAGGAAAAGTAAACAAAACGCTTGTAAACCTTTTGGAAAAGAAAGGTGGCAAGGCTATGGGTATTTCGGGTATGGACGGACGTCTTATCGAGGCTAAGATCAAGGATGAAAGACTTGGCTTTGTGGGTAAGATAACCAATATCAATATTGATCCCGTTTTGGATCTTTTGGAAAAGGGTTATATACCGGTTGTTTCTACGCTTGGTTGTGATGCCGACGGAAATGCGTATAACATTAACGGAGATACAGCTGCAGCTTATATTGCAGGAGCTTTAAATGCAGAGCGTCTTATTATGATGACGGATATCGCGGGAGTTTTGAAAGATATCGACGATCCCGATTCGCTCATTTCTAAGATAAGCGTAAAGGAAGCTGAGGTTCTTAAAACGGACGGAATTATTTCAGGCGGTATGATTCCAAAAATCGATTGTTGTATCGAAGCTATTAATAAGGGCGTTAAAAACGTTGTTATTATGGACGGACGCGTTCCTCACTCTATTTTAATGGAGCTTCTTACCGACGAGGGCGCAGGTACTATGGTTACGGGTGATAACGAATGAGTATAATTGAACAGGATAAAACGTATATTGCTAATACGTATGCTAGATTTCCGGTACATATCGTGAGCGGAAAAGGCTCGGTAGCGGTAGATGAAAACGGCAAAGAATATATAGATTTAGGCTCTGGAATAGGCGTTACTGCGTTTGGATATTGCGACGAAATTTGGAAAAACGCGGTTATGGACCAGCTTAATAAAGTTCAGCATACGTCCAATCTTTATTACACTACGCCGGGAGCTGAGCTTGCAAAAACCTTGTGCGACAGAACGGGAATGAAAAAGGTATTCTTTTCAAACTCGGGAGCAGAGGCTAACGAGTGTGCTATTAAGGTTGCAAGAAAGTACGCTAGTGATAATAAGGGCGAAGAATATTATACGATTGTTACGCTTGTAAACAGCTTTCATGGAAGAACGCTTACCACGCTTTCAGCAACTGGTCAGGACCATTTCCATAAGCTTTTCAATCCTCTTACTCCTGGCTTTGTTTCCACTCCCGCAAACGATGTTGATGCGTTTGAAGAGTGTGTGAAAAATAACAAGGTTGCAGGTGTTATGCTAGAAACCGTACAGGGTGAGGGCGGAGTAAATCCCTTGGACGAAAAGTTTGTAAAAGCTGTTGCGGATATTTGTAAAAAAGAGGATATCATTCTTATTATAGACGAAGTTCAGACCGGTAACGGAAGATGCGGAAAATTGTATTCGTATCAAAACTACGGAATTTTCCCCGACGTTGTGTCCACAGCTAAAGGCTTAGGCGGAGGACTTCCTATTGGAGCGACGTTAATGTCTAGTAAAGTTGAGTCTGTTCTTTCGTTTGGAGATCACGGCTCTACGTATGGGGCAAACCCAGTAGCATGCGCAGGAGCTAAGAGCATAATTGATCGTCTTAGTGATGAGTTTTTGGCAGAAGTTGACAAGAAAAGCGCATACGTATTTGAGAAAATTGGTCAAATGAAGGGTGTGGTTTCCGTATCCGGACGCGGTCTTATGATAGGAATAAAGACAGAGCGCAACGCAAAAGAAGTGGTTTTAGAGTGTTTGGAAAAGGGCGTAATGTGTCTTACGGCAAAGGATAAAGTAAGACTTTTGCCTGCACTTAATATTTCGTATGAGCTACTTGATAAGGCGCTTTCGGTAATTGCTGAAGTGTGCGCTAAAGGAGTATAAAATGAGTTTGTATAAAAAGAGTTTCCTTAAGCTTTTGGATTTTACGCCACAAGAGATAGAAAAAATGTTGGAACTTGCAAGCGTGCTCAAGGCATATAAAAAGAAAGGCATAGCCCACAAACTTTGCGAGGGTAAAAGTGTAGCGCTCGTGTTTGAAAAGACGAGTACGCGTACACGTTGTGCTTTTGAGGTTGCATGCGCCGACCTTGGTATGCACCCTGTATACCTCGATCCCAAAAGCTCGCAAATGGGCAAAAAGGAAAGCATTGCCGACACAGCAAGAGTACTTGGCAGAATGTTTGATGGTATAGAATACAGGGGCTATGGTCAAACTATCGTAGAAGAGCTTGCAACTAAGTCTAAAGTGCCTGTTTGGAATGGACTTACCGACGAGTTTCACCCCACGCAAATACTTGCAGATTTTCTAACCATTCAAGAACATTTTGGTTCGCTTAAAGGAAAAAAGCTCGTGTATATGGGCGATGCAAGATACAATATGGGCAATTCTCTTATGGTAGGATGCGCAAAAATGGGTATGCATTTCGTTGCTTGCACAAGTAAAAAATACTTCCCCAACGTAGAACTTATTAAAGAGTGTGAAGAGGTTGCAAAGCAAACTGGAGCAAAGCTAGAGTTTATCGAAGACGTAGAAAAAGCTACTAAAAATGCTGACGTTATTTACACCGACGTTTGGGTGTCTATGGGTGAAGATGCAAGCGTTTGGCAAGAACGTATCGCGGATCTTACGCCATATAGGGTAACAGAAGAGGTTATGAAAAACGCAGGCGAGCAGTGCAGATTTATGCATTGTCTTCCCGCTTTCCACGACCTTAACACTACGGTTGGTAAAGAAATTTATGATAAGTTTGGTATCGATTGTATGGAAGTTACCGACGGCGTGTTCGAAAGTGAGCAGTCTATCGTGTTTGACGAGGCGGAAAACCGCATGCACACAATAAAGGCTGTTATGGCAATTACGCTTTGCGACGACCAAACTATCGCTTCGCTTTTAAAATAATACCTTTATAAGGTTGCGAGATAGATTTACTAAAGATCTGAACATAAGAAAAGTCTTACGTTAGACTTGACAAAAAATTTATCAAAAAAGGAAGGAAATTAAATTATGGAAAAAATTAACAAGTACATTTCCGCCGCTATAATGATGGTAATCGGATTATTGCTTATTATCCTAAAGGGCGGAATTATTGGTATTCTTCTTACGGCGCTTGGTGTTGCTCTTATCGTTATGGGAATACTTGATGCGGTGCAAAGAAAAGACGTGGTAAGATGCGTCATTAAGTGCGTAATAGGCGCTGTTATAATTTTGGGCGGATGGCTCTTTGTTGCGGTAATCCTCTTTATCTTGGGAGCGTTGCTTGTAGTTGTAGGAGTTTTGTGGATTGTAAAACTTGTTCAGCGTCATACTAAAGGTGAGAACTTGCTCGCAACAATAACAGCGTATATCGTTCCTGCTCTTTATATCCTTATCGGCGTATGCTTGTTCTTTAATCAAAGCGCGTTTATGGACGTAATGTTCATTATCGCAGGCGTAATCATTCTTGTGGACGGAATTGTTCAGCTTGTAAACGCAATTAAGGAAGATAATGCTGGAAGTGGCAAGAAAGGTGAATAAGGAATAGTTTAGAGTGTAAATGCATACAAGAATAAACTATAACAAGAAAAAGACGGTGGATAGAAATATCCGCCGTTATTTTTATAATAATACTTGAGCTAATAAAACTTATTCAATTAAAAAACTTTATTAAAGTCTTGCAAAGCTTGTAAAAAAGTGCTAAAATAATATGAAAAATAGGAGGGCTTTATGGAAAAAACTAAGCTATTGATAGATACTGATATCGGCGACGATATCGACGACTTGTTTGCGTTATACTTTGCATTGCGTAAAAATATAGAGATCGTGGGCGTAACCACGGTTTTTAAGGATACCGTTCAGCGCGCTAAAATGGTAAAAAAACTGTTTAACGAGTTTGGGCAAGGTTATGAAAACGTTCCAGTGTATGCAGGCTACGGAACGCCTCTTAACGGCATGGGTGGAGATAAAGAAAAATTATGTCAGTATACTCCTGAAATCGATGGGTTTTCACCCGATAACAATAGCGAAGAAGAGGCAATAGATTTTATTATCGACGCATGTGAAAAGTATGGAAAGCAACTCACAGTTGTGGCTATCGGACCTTTTACTAATATTGCAAAAGCTATTCAAAAAAAGCCTGATGTTTTTCATAACGTTAACTTTGTTATTATGGGTGGAGCATTCTTCCGTCAGTATGCAGATTGGAACGTTATGTGCGATGTAGAAAGCGCAAAAATTATGTTTGACAATGTTCCCACTCTTGAGTGTTTAGGCGCGGACGTAACGCATAAACTGGATATAGGACAGGAAGAAAGGAATAAGATTTTGGCGTACAAAAATAGCGGAATGAACAGCGCAGGGCGATACGTTAGTGAGATTTTCGGTATTTTTACCAATTATAATAGACCTATTTATCTTCACGATCCGCTCGCCGTGTACTTCCCCATAAATCGTGAAATATGCAGTATGGAAAGAGCGCGAGTTGAAGTTGTAACAGAGGGAATTATGCGCGGAATAACCTTTAATATCGACGCGTATAACAAATCGTATATGAATCCGTATTGCAAAGATTGTGGGAATAAAAATCGTATAAGTGTGGCAAAAGATGTTAAAAAGAGGGAGTTTACCGACTTATTTATTTCGGTTTTTGATGACTAAGGAGTAATTTATTAATGAAAACGCTAGATGAAATAAAAGAGTTCTTTTTAAAAGATAAGTTTGCTCAAAATTGTAGGATAGAAATACTAAGAGCAACCGACGGAGAAGCTGAATGTGTTATGCCTATAACAGACGATCATAAAAACGCGGTAGGCGGAGTGCAAGGCGGAGCGATATTTACGCTTGCCGATTATACTTTTGCAATTGCTTCCAATTTTAACTGCGACGCGTGTGTGTCCGTATCCGCCAGCGTGTCGTATATAAGAGTGGCAAAAACCGATACTCTTACCGCTGTTGCAATGCGTTTGGGAGAAAGCAAGCACATGGCTTTTTATGAGGTTAAGGTGTCTGATGGGCTTGGAGTTATCGCTTCGGTAAAGATTGATGGGTATAAAATTCAAGCTAAAAAATAAAAAAAGAGGAAAATTAATAATATTGTAATCAAATTTTTCAAAAATTGTCTTTTGTGCTTGACAAACGCAGTTAATATTGATATACTGTTATAAGACCAAGTAGGTGGAGGATGAAATTATGTCTTTTGTTATTATCGGTTTAGTAATACTTGCTATTAACGCTGTGTATATTGCCGGTGTTTTTCTTACTGCTAAAAATGCAGGTAAAAGCAAAAAGAAAAAGTAATTAGTTAAGATATTATTGTCGTTGTGGCGCATAAGGTGTATCCTTGTGCGCTTTTTTCGTGTGTTTAGAGTTGGTTTAACATGCGTCTATTTAAAATAAAAATATTCGATAAAAATTGACAAAAATTGACAATAACAATAAAAATGTTTGACTTTAAAGTGTTGTAGTTGTATAATATGAAAGCTTGCATAATGACAATGTATATGTAATATACATAACTGTGCTTTTATCGCTATGTAGCGTTAAAATAAATATTTTTTAGGAGGTCATTGAAAAATGGCAAAGAAAAGAAGCTTTAAAAGAGCTTTAATCATGGCAATTCTTTCTATGGTTGTATGCCTTTCGATGTTTGCTGGAACAACGTTCGCGTGGTTTACCGACTCTGTTACAAGTTCTAACAACATAATAAAGGCAGGAAACTTGGATGTTGAACTTTATTATCAGGCTCAAGGTCAGACAACCTGGGGAAAAGTAACCGATGACACGAATGTGTTCACAAGTACACTTTGGGAGCCCGGACATACCGAAGTTATCAAGCTTAAGGTTGCAAACGAGGGAAGTCTTGCTCTTAAGTATCAGCTTGGCGTACACGTAGCACACGAGGTAGGATCTATCAATAAGTATGACAAAGCTTTTAATCTTTCCGACTTTATTAAGTATGGAATTGTTGAGGGAGAACAGACTTATGCGAACCGTGACGAGGCTATTGAAGCAGTAGAAGCATCAGCAACTGCTCTTAATGCTGAGTATAATTCTGGAACCGTTAAGCTTTTAAAAACAGAAGAAAAGATTGTAACAATGGTAGTATATATGCCTACAACGGTTGGCGACGAGGCAAATGCAAAAACAGGTGAAAACGTTCCTACTATCAATCTTGGACTTGACTTGTTCGCAACACAGGTAGATGCGGAATTTGATAGCTTTGACGACAAGTATGATGAGAACGCTCCATATCCTGTAAGCATTACCGTATCTAAGAACGTTACCACAGACAGTAGCAATCAGCTAACTGAAGCGGTAAATATTACTTACGCAAATACTGCTTCGGCAATCTCTAACGTAGAAGTTGTTGTGCCTGAAGGCGCGCAAATCAAAGATGGCGAAACTCAGCTTTCTTTGAAGATTGAAGAAAAGGATGAGGTTGACGAGGGAGTTGCTGTACAAATGAATTCTAATCAGACGGCAACAACCTATGAAATTTCGCTTGAAGGAATTGATGTAAACAATGATAAAGAAATAGAAGTTGCTCTCTTTATCGAAAAGGGACTTATCGACGTTGCGCTTTATCATGATGATGTTGTAATTCCCAGTACTTACGTAGCAGAAACAGGTAAACTTACTTTCTCTACCAAAGGATTTAGTCCCTTTACCGTAGTTTCTACCGCAAAAGTTTTTGCAAGTGGTGACGGAACTGTGGAAAATCCTTACATTATTAACGAGCCTAGCGATTTGCTTAATATTTCTAAGTATTACCACGAGTACAAGTACTATAAGGTAGCTGACGGCGTTGAAGCTCTCGATTTGACAGGAATTGGCGAAATCAGCCTTTATGGTAGCTTTGATGGTAACGGTGTAAAAATTTCCAACCTTACTACCTGTCTTTTTGTATGTGTTGGTAAGCCAGACGAAGCTAAGGAAATTAAGATTTCTAATATGGACGTTACAGTTAATACAACTAACGGTCGCGCATTGGTAAGAAATATTTACAACCCTGGTGAAACCATTTTTGAAAATGTGTCAATGCACGGTTATATCGAAGGTTCGTACAATATGGGATCTTTCTATAACTATGGTACAGCAAATCATGGTAGTAGCGACGGATCTGACTATACCGTATCCTTTATAAATGCTAAGTCCGACGTAACCCTTGTTTGTACGACTGGTAACGCAATCGGTGGTATGTTAGGACACGGTTATGAGGGAGCAAATTACACGCTTTCTATTAATATGGATGAAAATTCTAGTTATAGTGGAAAGATGTATACTACGGGTACTGCAACCTGTTATCAAGTAATGGCTATGTGTTCTCATTCTACCTACGTGTTTAACGGCGCAGAAGTAAGCAGATACGAAAAGACTTATCCTTCTACCAAACTTACCGTAGCTACACCCACAAAGGGAGAGGATGGCTATTACGTAGCTCCTGTTGACGGTGTTGATCATTACGTAGTTTACCTCAATGCTCAGATTACGGCTTATGATAATAACGGAGTTAAGATTGACAATCTTGCAGGAATGACTGGAATTCTTGGAAGTAACACGATTACCACTGGTTTTGATAACAAGATTTTCGATAGTTTCAATTCTGCAAAAATTGTTAATGGCAATGACCACGAATATGGTTACGAATTAAAAGACGGGGCTCTTACCGTATATTCGGGTAGAACTCAAAACTATGCATCGGGTTGGATAACTCTTCAGGTTAACCAGTATGATGCAGAAGGCGTTCTTCTTGCAACAGGAAACCTTAGAGTTTATGAGATTAATGAAGTAGCTACGGAAAATAAGCTTATAGAAGCTATTGCAAACGGCAAAAGCGTTGTTCTTACATCCGATATTGCCTTGACTAACAATATTGAAATTAAAACAGGAAGTATTGTTACTCTTAACTTAAACAAACATAAGCTTAGCTATGCAAATACCGAGGCTAAAGCAAGCTGTGCAATTAACAATTTAGGCGAGCTTACCATTATGGATGGAACTGTTACTTACCAAGGTGTGGGCGATACAAGTTATGGTTATGGTACTAACACAATCAATAATTCTGGTAAATTGGTAATTGACGGAGCTACTCTTATAAATACAACAGCGGTAGGATCTAGTAATGTAATTGACAATGCTCCTGGAGCTAGCCTTATTGTAAACGATGCTACAATTACAGCAGAATTGATTGCAATTCGTGTTCGTGATGGCGCTAATGCAACCATCAACAGCGGTGTTGTTTCTGGTAAGCGCGCTGCTCAGGTTCACTTGATTCATAATAATAAGCAAGCGACGTCTTTGATAATTAACGGTGGTACGTTTAATGGAAATGGAGATCAGGCTATTTATTCTTATGCATACGGCGGATGCTCTCATGCAAACACCACAATAACCATTGCTGGTGGAGTATTTAACGGTAACGTTTCCTTTGGCGGTGGTAACAAGAACGATATCGAAACCGTTAGTGTTACTGGTGGTACTTTCAACGGTGATTTAGGCAGATATCTTGCTAACGATGGCTGGGAAGATATTGCTAAGCCACAGTAATAAGTAAGCTTATTTGTAGTGACTATTAAAACTAAGAACAAAACCGAATAGAAACAAAAAACTTCCTTAGCGTAAGCTTTGGGAGTTTTTTTATGTAAAAAGTTTAGTTTTTAATATTCTTTTTATATTGAGTAGGAGTGATATTTTTGACGGATTTGAAGACTTTTGAAAAGTAGCTTAAATCGTTAAAGCCACAGCTTATCGCGGCTTCGGTTACCGTTGCGTTTTTTATTTGCATATCATAGCACGCCTTTTCTATGCGTAGCTCATTGATGTAATTGATGGGCGTTTTTGAAGTGTAGTTATAAAAAATTCTACACAGGTATTTTTCGTTCATATTGGCTTTTTGAGCAAGGTCGGTAAGCGAAATACGTTCGCTGTAATGCAAGTCGATATAGTCCAGCAGTATGCTCATAATCTCTCTTTGCGCGCTATGCTTGGACGCAGTTTTGTTTTGGACGTAGCCTTCCATATAAAGATTGGCGATAATATCGTATAGAGTGCTATACACGGTAAGCTCATAGTATGGGGCTCTATGTCTTAGCGCGTTACATAGCTTGTCTACGGATGCGTACAAGGGCGAGCTTGTGTTTTTCAGGAAGCAGTTTATTTCCTTTTGCGCAGATACTATGGGCGAAATGTATTTTTCCATAGAGTCTTGAGTTTGTTTTCTTAAAATGTTAAGGTCGAGAACAATGCATTCGTACGAGCAGTTTTGCGGAACTCCTCTATGAATACATCCACCGTCTACAAAAAGCACGTCGCCCGCGTTCATAATTTTTTCCACGTTGTCCACGTGCGCCCAAAATCTACCGTCCAGTACTCTGATTATCTCTAATTCGTTGTGCCAATGCGCTTCCATAACGTATTGGTGATAGTCGGGCGTAACGTAATAGTAGCTTATTGGAAAGCCGGGTTCTCCTCGGCGTTTTTTTTCGATATAGTCCGAATATTTCATATCCTTTTTCCTTGTGTTTTAAGTGACTTTTGTTTTAGTTTGTAACTTTTATAAAACAAGTATAGCACGTTTTATGTGAATATTCAACCTGTTTTTAATATTTGCTCAAAATTATAAAAAATTCAAAAAAAGTGACGATTATTATAATTTTTTCCATAAAAATACAAGCTTTTATTAAAAAAGTGTGGTATAATAAATTTATACTTATAAATTTAAGATTATAATGGAGGAGAATATGGCTAAAAACAGACTTATCGGAGATTATCCCGTAATCGGAATCCGCCCCACTATTGACGGAAGACGCGGACCGCTTAAGGTAAGAGAGTCGCTCGAAGAGCAGACTATGAATATGGCAAAAAGCGCGGCTAAACTTATTGAGGAAAATCTTAAGTATTCTAACGGCGAAAAGGTTAAGGTTATTATTGCCGATACCACTATCGGAAGAGTAGCGGAGGCTGCTGCATGTGAGGAGAAGTTCAAAAAGAACGGTGTAGATATTACGCTTACCGTAACGCCTTGCTGGTGCTACGGTTCTGAAACTATGGATATGAATCCCAACACTATAAAGGCGGTTTGGGGATTTAACGGAACGGAAAGACCGGGCGCTGTATACCTTGCTTCCGTGCTTGCATCCCACGCTCAAAAGGGATTGCCTGCGTTTGGAATTTACGGTAAAGACGTAAAGGATTGCGACGATACAGAGATTCCTTGCGACGTTAAGGAAAAGATTTTGCGTTTTGCGCGTTCTGCCGTTGCTGTTGCTACTATGCGCGGAAAGTCGTACTTGCAGATAGGTTCTATCTGTATGGGTATTGGCGGATCTATAATCGATAGTAACTTTATCGAGGACTATCTTGGTATGCGTGTTGAAAGCGTTGACGAGGTAGAGATTATCCGCAGAATGAG
Organism: Clostridiales bacterium; assembly: GCA_015055625.1. Lineage (GTDB taxonomy): Bacteria > Bacillota > Clostridia > Christensenellales > Pumilibacteraceae > RUG12826. Next base: position 78,287 of record SVHU01000009.1, read on the forward strand.
CGAGGGTATTTACAACGAGGAAGAATATCAAAAGGCGCTTGCGTGGGCTAAGAAGTACTGCAAGGAAGGCTTTGACAAAAACCCCGAAAATCTTCAGAAGACAAGAAAACAAAAGGACGAAGAGTGGGAGTTTGTTGTAAAGATGATGGTTATCATCAAAGACCTTATGAACGGAAACCCCAATCTTCCCAAGGGACGCGAGGAAGAAATGGTTGGACATAACGCGATTGCTGCAGGTTTTCAAGGTCAGCGTCAGTGGACGGATTTTTATCCCAACTGCGATTTTGCAGAGGCTATGCTTAATACCTCGTTTGACTATGAGGGTGCAAGAGAGCCATATATTTTGGCAACCGAGAACGATGTTCTTAACGGTTTGGGAATGTTGTTTATGAAGCTTCTTACAAACCGTCCTCAGATGTTTGCTGACGTCAGAACATGCTGGAATGCAGAGTCTGTTAAGCGTGTTACAGGTTATGATATCGAGGGTAAGGCTAAGGATGCTAAGGGATTTATTCACCTTATAAACTCGGGCGCGTGCTGTCTTGACGCTAACGGTGAAGCAAAAGACGAAAACGGTAACGCTGTTATGAAAGAATGGTATAACGTCACCGAAAAAGATATTAACGCCATTATGGAAAACAGTACTTTCAACTATGCGGATCTTGGATATTTCCGTGGCGGTGGATTCTCGTCCAGATTTGAAACTAAGGCGGAAATGCCTGTTACCATGATTAGACTTAACCTTGTAAAAGGTCTTGGTCCCGTGCTTCAGATAGCGGAGGGTTGGACTGTACATCTTCCCGAAAAAGTGTCCGATACACTTTGGAAGAGAACGGACTATACCTGGCCTTGTACTTGGTTTGCGCCTCGTCTTACAGGCAAAGCACCTTTTACAAGCGCGTATGACGTTATGAATAACTGGGGTGCTAACCACGGCGCAATTTCTTACGGTCATATTGGCGCGGATATTATTACAATGGCGTCTATGCTTCGTATTCCCGTTTGTATGCACAACGTTGACGACGATAAGATTTTCCGTCCCGCGTGCTGGAATGCGTTTGGAATGGATAAGGAAGGCGCGGATTATAGAGCGTGCGCAAACTTTGGTCCCAACTTTAAAAAGGTATAAAAACTAATATACGTATTGAATAAAACGCAACAAAAACAGCCTCTCCGTAATTAGAGAGGCTGTGATTTTTTATTGTATTTACGCTAGTACCAACATAAAGAATAGCGGAATAGTTGCAAGGGATATCAGGTGAGAAACAAGCGCCATACCTGCAGCAGCGGACGTGTCCTTGCCATAAGATGCGGGCACTACTATGGAGTTCAGACCTAACGGCATTGCGGAAACTATCATTATGCATCTAAAGATTACGTCGCCGTTTTCTAAGGATTTGATAGGAATGAGCGAGAATACGCCGAACATAATAAGCGGGATAGCGATAAGGCGGATAGCTGATGCGATATATATTCCGGGTTTTTTGAATACCACTTTGAAATTCATTGTTCCAAACGTTATACCCGTAATAAGCATAGCGATAGGCGACATACAATCGTTGCCTGCTTTTACTACTTGAGTAATGAAGAAGTTTTCGGGAAGGTGGGGGTAAACGTTGGTAAGACCGAGAATTACGCCGATAATAAGGGCGATAAACATTGGGTTGACAAGGGCTTTGAGCGAAGTGAGGATTTTATTTTGAGCTTTGCTATTGCCTGTTTTACTTGCTGTATCCTCGCGTTCGGTAAGAATGAACGGTACGCCCCAAACGTAAATAAGAGTCCAAAGAGGAATGGTGAAGATAACGTATTCGAGCATAATTTCGTGGAAAAGCGCGTCGACAACGGCGTTACCCATAAACCCGAAGTTGGAAAAGCAAAGACCGTATATGTACGCGTTGCGTTCGGTAACGTTTTTAGTGAGAAGTCGGCTTATAACCAAAACGATAGGAATCATTACGAAAGCAATAGCGAATGATATTACAATGGTGAGCCAGGACGTAGAAAGACGCTCTACGGTAAATTCTTCAGTGAACTTGAGTAAAACCATTGCAGGGATAAGGAAGTAGCTTTCAAGTCTTGACAAGATTTTTGCGCTTCCCTCGGGCAAGATTTTGATTTTAACAAGGATAAAACCGATAAAGATTAGTAGGAACAAAAATCCCATTTGGTTGAACGTGGCTAAAAACAGATTCATAATTAACTTTAATTAACCTTCTTTTATGTATTTACGTAAGCATTATACACCTTTACGCAAAAAAAGACAAATATTTCAGCATACAAACTGAAAATAGAATATAATTCCAGTGCGAAGGCGCACACCCAATATGTGTGCTTTAACTAAGAGTGGTTTATATTGGAAGAGGGTGCTTTGGGTGTGAGGTGTATATGAGTTGTTTTTTTGCAGACCCACAGTCAATATGTGTTATTTAGTTAAGATAAGTTTACGGTATTACAATTCGAGTCCTGAATTCTATATTTGGTTAAAAATTTTAACCTAAAAACGGTTAAAATGCTTGACAGGTTATTTTTAATTGTGTATAATAGTCTTACTAATAGGAGGTGTAAGTTATGGCATACACGAAATTTGCTGAATTTTTGCGAATTCTCCGTGTCAGGAATCACGAAAATATGGGAGATACAGCAAAACTTCTTGGTGTTAATATTGCATTTGTATCAGCTGTTGAATCGGGGAAGAAAAATGTTCCTGAAGATTGGGTTGATAAAATTGTACAGCATTATAACTTAAATGAACAAGAGAAAGCAGAACTTATAAGGGCAGTAGAGGATTCTAAAACTATTTCTAAAATAAATTTAGTATCTGTCCCAAGTTTCAAAAGACAAGTGGCATTGCAGTTCCAACGCTCTTTTGATGAAATTGACGAAGAAACTGCAAGAAAAATATTGGAACTTTTAGGAGAAGATTGATATTGGATTACGAAACCTACCCTACAAGCAGAGCGAAAGTTCGATTATATGCAAAATTGTTTAGACGTATTTTTGAACTATCGCAATGTGGTCCGATAGATCCTCTTATGTTGTTGGATCGTTTAAGTGAGGTTTTTGATGACGTTTTTTATGAAATTGTTGAAAAATCTGAACTTCCTGATAATGTTCCGGCAAGATGTATTATGACTAAAAAAGAAGGATTTATTATCCAGATTGCTGATTATGTGTATGAGGGAGCATATGAAAAGAAAACAGGTGGATATAGAATGCATATAATGCACGAAATATTACATCCGTATGTCTACAAATTAGGTTTTACGCCTATTTATAGCAGAAGTGTTGAAAATAAAAAAATTCCAGCGTTCAAGAGTGTGGAATGGATAGTAAAAGCGATGGCGGGCGAAGTTATGATGCCATATGAAGAAACGGCTGATTTGGATGAAATCGACTTAATGATTGAATATGGTGTATCACAAGATGCGGCACGCGTAAGAAGGAATTACTAAACTGAAATATACACAAAGAAAAAAAGCACCTAACTGTTGTTGGCGCAACAATTAAGTGCAAAGGGAAATGTATTGCTACACTTCATTCATAAAAGTAGTATAACATTTCCTAAAATTTGTGTCAAGTATATTTTGACGCCAACCAAAGGTTGAGGTTAATAATTTTTAAGGAGGTGTTATATGCACTCTATTTTAACGACGCCAAAAATGGCGGAAAGAGACGTTTTTAACTCGTTTTTAGTTAGAAACGCAACGTATGACGGGAAAGAAGAAATCCCCCGAATTACGACCAGTAATTTGTTGCCCGAAAAGGTTATATCCTTTTCAAAAGCCAGAAGCAGGAAAGAATACGACTCGTGGATACATTTTTATGAGCACGATAGTGTTTTTGAATGTTTATGGAGAAACCCACAAAAATATTTGCCTATTATAAAACGGTATACGGGAATTATATCTCCCGATTATAGTTTATACTATGATATGCCTTTAAATATGCAAGTATGGAATACGTATCGTGGTAAAGCCCTTGCCTGTTGGTTGCAAGAAAACGGTGTAGAAGTAATTCCAAACGTCCGTTGGGGAGATGAACGCACGTTCAAGATTGCTTGTTTAGGGGTGGAGAGTGGTAAGACCATAGCGGTTGGTACACACGGTTGTATAAAAACGGTTGAAGGTAGAAATATGTTTATTGCAGGCTTTGACTACGTGATAAACAAATTAAAGCCTAAAACAGTAATCGTCTATGGACGTATGCCGGATAAAATTTTCAATTTAGCAAGAATGCAAGGAGTAAAACTAATCCCGTTTGAAAGCGAATTTAGTTTATCTCACAAAAAGGAGGTAAACTAATATGGGAGCAGGTTATCACGGTGGATTTGGAAAAACAAATGGGGCAAAAAGAAGATTAAATGCTATATGCGCCTCATCTATTTTTGTTGGCAAAGGAGAAGGAGAAAATCTAAAAATTGCGGCGAAATGGATTAAGGAAGAAAAAGGTTTTACGGATGTTATTGTTCATGGAACACCAGATAGTGCTTCTATTATGGTAAAAGGCAAATGGACGAATCTCAATCAGAGACAGTTATCTAAAATGTTAAAACACGATAGCGGCTATTCTAAAGGTGCTATAAGGTTAGTATCCTGTAGCACAGGAAAAAAAGAAAATGGGTTTGCACAAAATTTAGCAAATAAAATAGGCGTTCCTGTAAAAGCACCAACGGATACTTTATGGATTTTGCCAAATGGTAAAATGGTTGTAGGTAAAAGTCCTTTTAGTAATACGGGAACGTGGAAGACGTATTATCCGGGAGGGAATAAGAAATGAAAGATAAATTATATTTAGTTAAACAAGGGTTTTTCAAAGAAATGTCCTATAGTGAAGAAACAGATAATTCAATAAAGCCATTCATAAATACTGAAACAGATAAAGTATTAATTGATAAAGTTTGTAAATATTTGGATAGTGGTGTTGTAATAATGGAATGTTGTGGCACAACAATAGATGCTTTAAATGAGAGCAATGGTATTGCAGGTGTTCCATCATTATTAACTGATGGTGTTTGGGTATGGCCTGGAGATTTATCTTATTACGTAAAGAAATATAAAATTAAATTATCTGATGATTTTATGTCAACGCTTAAACAAAATAATTTCAACGTAAATGTTAATAGTGAAGAAATTTTGGCGAAGAGCATTTATGTTGATGGGGTTGAACTCTTATAAATTTATGAGGAAAAAATAACGGGAAAAGTAATATGTGAAAAATGCGGACACGAGATGAAGATTCAAAATACTGAACAGTCATTATGTGAAATTCTAAAAGAAATTGAAATTATAAATAAAGAGATTTCTATTGTCAGAAAGCAAAATAAAGGCTTAATTTGTGGTATGATAACTGGAGGAGTTTTTATAGTTGCAACATTTGTTATAAGTTTGATAGGATTGTTTGTGTGAACAAGAAATCGCGTATACGTATACGCGATTTTAGTAAAAAAACAGGGCTTGATTTGTGTCAAGTCCTGTTTTTATGTTCATTAAATTTTGATTATTTCAAAACCTCTTCGGCTTTTGCTGTGTCGTTTACTTTGAGTACGACTTTTGCATGGGGAGAATCCTTAGAAAGGAAAGCGTAGAGGTATTCTACTGCGATATCGTTTGCGCTTAGCTTTGCGATAAGCGAGCCAAGTCCACCGGGCGTATCGTCGATATCGATAGCGATAACAGGTGTGTTTTTTACGATTACACCGCTTGCTTTTAGGATTTCGCCAGCTTTTTCGGTGTTATCAACGATCATTCTCAAAATGCCGTACTTTTCGGTATCAGCCATAGAGAGCGCGCGAATGTTGATGTTGTGAGCTGTAAGCTCGTCCAAAATCTCGGAGAGTCTGCCCGTTTTGTTTTCTACGAATACGGATAACTGTGTAATATACATAAATTATTCCTCCTTAAATTTTTCTCTTATCGATAACACGCTTTGCTTTGCCTTCGCTTCTGGTAATGGTGTTGGGGTTTACAAGGTGAACTTTAGTTCCAATTCCAAGAGTGGACTTAAGCTTTTCGGAAATAAGCTTTTCGGTCTTTTCGATAGACTTAATCTCGTCCGCAAAGAAAGCCTCGCTCATTTCTACGTTAACGTCAAACGTATCGGTATTGTTAACACGGTCAACGATAATCTGGTAGTTAGGAGTAATAGTACCACCGCTAACTTTAAGAAGAACTTCTTCTATTTGTGAGGGGAATACGTTTACGCCACGGATAATAAGCATATCGTCTGTTCTGCCTTGGGGTTTGTTCATTCTAAGATGAGTTCTACCGCACTTACAAGGAACAACGTTAAGAGAGCAAATATCTCTTGTTCTGTATCTGATTACAGGGAAAGCTTCCTTTGTAATGGAGGTAAACACAAGCTCGCCTTTCTCACCATATGGAAGAACCTTGCCCGTGTCAGGATCGATAATTTCTGCGATAAAGTGGTCTTCGCAAACGTGCATACCAGCTTGCTCGGTACACTCATAAGAAACGCCAGGTCCTAAAACTTCGGAAAGTCCGTAAATATCAAGAGCTTTAACGCCAAGCTTTTCCTCGATCTGCTGACGCATTTCCTCACTCCAGGGTTCTGCGCCAAATATGCCGACTTTGAGTTTGAGCTGATCTTTAACGCCAAGCTTTTCAATTTCTTCGCCAAGGTATAGAGCGTAAGAAGGCGTACAACAAAGTACGGTAGCTCCAAAATCTATCATGGTCTGAATTTGAAGAGCGGTGTTTCCCGATGACATAGGGATAACAGTAGCGCCTACTTTTTCCGCGCCTGCGTGAAGTCCAAATCCACCTGTAAACAAGCCATAACCAAAGGATACTTGAACTATATCGTCTTTACCGACTCCTGCACCTGCAAGAATTCTTGCAACGCAGTCAGCCCAAACGTCAAGATCTTTTTCGGTATAACCTACTACGATACGCTTACCCGTAGTTCCGCTCGAAGCGTGAACTCTTACTACTTCCGAAAGTGGGGTTGCAAACAAGCCGTAGGGGTAGTAATCTCTAAGGTCGCTCTTGTACGCAAAGGGTAGACGATGTAGGTCTTCTACGCCCTTGATATCCTCGGGTTTAAGTCCCATTTCGTCCATACGGTTACGGAAACATTCAACGTTTTCATAACATCTTTTTACCTGCCAAACGAGTCTTTCGCTCTGAAGTTTAACAAGCTCTTCGCGTGGCATTGTTTCGATTTGTTTGTTATAATAATTTGCCATAAAATTTTCTCCCAATTATAATTTTTGGCTCAGACGGGGATGGTTAGCCTATTATCAATAAGGTAGTTCCGCTAGATTATAATAAGGGGTTAAGTTTAACCTCGCCGTAGTCAATGTTTTCTAGTTTAAATATTGTAGCCAGCGTCGAATGCCTTAAGATTTACCTCGAGGAATTTTTCGGGAACGGTAGATTTAATAGTGTCAATCCATTTCTCGTAAGCAATTCCGCTAGATTTTGCCAAAACGCCTATAAGAACCACGTTAACAGCTTTCATATTGCCGGACTCTTTAGCTAAAGTAAGCGCGTCTAAAGAAATAACGTCGCCTGCATTTTTAAGTGTAGTAAGAACCCCTGTGGGGTAATCAGCCTTACCTACAATTACCGGCATTGGGTTGATTTGCTGAGTGTTAACAATGATTTTTCCACCCTTTTTAAGGTATGGCATAGCGCGCAAAGCTTCCAATTCTTCAAAAGCAAGAATGATATCTGCTTCGCCCTTTCCAACGATAGGGGAGTAAACTTTGTCGCCATATTTAAGATACGTTACAACGCTTCCGCCACGCTGGCTCATTCCGTGAACCTCGCTTACCTTAACGTCATAGCCTTCCTTTATTACGCAGTTTCCTAAGATCCTGCTTGCAAGAAGAGTGCCTTGACCGCCTACGCCTACAATCATAATATTTACGGTATTCATAGTCTTACTCCTTTTCGATAGCCGAGAACGGACAAACGCTTACGCAAAGTCCACAACCGTTGCACTGGCTTGCGTCAATTCTTACAATACCGTCTTTGTCAACGGAGATTGCGGGACAGCCGAGCTTCATACAAAGCTTGCACTTTCTGCACTTATCTGTAATTACGCACTTACCCTCGTACTTAACGCTCTTAAGTAGCGCGCAGGGGCGTTGAGCTATAATAACCGAAGGTTCGTTAGCGTTGGTTTCTTCTCTTACAACTTTTTCGAACTGTTTTACGTCAAACGGATCGCAAACAACAACTCTCTCCACGCCAACAGACTTACAAAGAGTAATGAGATTTACCTGCTTGGTAAGTTCGCCTCTTATAGTCTTGCCTGTGGTGGGATTATCCTGATGACCTGTCATACCAGTAATGGAGTTGTCGAGAATAATAACGGTGTTTGCACCCTTGTTGTATACGATATCAATAAGCCCAGTAATACCTGAGTGGATAAAGGTGGAGTCGCCGATAACGGAAACGAGTTTTTTATTAAACTCTTCGCCTCTTACCTTTGCCATACCGTGCGCCGCGCTGACAGACGCGCCCATACAAATGGTTGTATCAACAGAGTCAAGCGGAGCGATTGCGCCTAAAGTGTAGCAACCGATATCGCCCGATACGGTAAGTCCAAGCTTTTTGAGCACGTAGAACGTTGCTCTGTGAGGACATCCGGGACATAGTACAGGGGGACGAGCAGGAATAGGAGCGGAAAGCTCAACTCTTGCTTTTCCATCCTCGTTTAGGATTGCTTTTGCAATCATTTCGGGGGTGTATTCGCCAAGCATTGTAAACGCGTCCTTTCCGATAACGTCAACACCGAGCGCCTTGCAATGCTCTTCGATAAACGGATCGAGCTCTTCTATAACGTAAACTTTGTCACACTTTGAAGCAAAGTCTTTTATAAGCTTTTCGGGAAGTGGGTAAACCATACCTAACTTTAAGTAGTTAACCTTGTCCAAAAGCGCTTCTTTTGCGTATTGATAGTCAATACCTGCGCAAATAACGCCAATCTTGCTTCCGTTGTCTTCAACCGTGTTGAGGTTGCAGTTTTCAGCAAACGTAACGAGCTTTTGATGACGTTCTTCTACGTAAACGTGGCGTTTAATAGCGTTTGCAGGCATCATAACGTGCTTAGAAACATCCTTTTTATAGTCCTTTACGGGAACGTTGTCGCGGTCGCAGATTTCTACCAGGCTCTGAGAGTGAGAAACACGTGTAGTAAGGCGAACGAACACTGGGATATCAAACTGCTCGGAAAGAGTAAACGCCTGTTTTGTAAACTCTTTACATTCGCCAGAGTCCGAGGGCTCGAGCATAACGGTTTTACTTGCCTTAGCGTAGTGGCGAGAGTCTTGCTCGTTTTGAGAAGAGTGCATGCCAGGATCGTCTGCAACAGCAAAAACAAGACCGCCGTTTGCGCCGATATAGCTTACGGTAAACACGGGATCTGCCATAACGTTAAGACCAACGTGCTTACAGCAAGACATTGCTCTTCCGCCTGCAATGGACGCGCCTATCGCAACTTCTGCCGCAACTTTTTCGTTTGGTGCCCATTCTACGAAGATTTCGGGATATTTTACTATATTTTCAGTAATTTCGGTGCTGGGTGTGCCGGGATACGAGGAAACGAGGTTTACGCCTGCTTCATACGCGCCTTGCGCCACAGCTGCATTACCAAGCATTAATTTTTTCATATTTATCATATTTCCTTAATGTTATTTTATTTGTTGAGCAACCAAGCTGTCTCCACAGTATTTTTCGCGGAGCTTGGGTTTTTCAATCTTGCCTGTTGGGTTTCTGGGAATATCGGCAAAAATGAATTTTTTGGGACGCTTATAACGTGGAAGAGCAAGACAGAACTCGTCGATTTCAGCCTCGGTAAGAGCGTAGCCTTCCTTTACCTCTATAATAGCGCACGCGATTTCGCCAAGACGTGTATCGGGAAGTCCGATTACCGCAACGTCTTTTACCGCGTCGTGCTTGCGGATAAAGTTTTCAATCTGCACGGGATAGAGGTTTTCTCCTCCTGTGATAATAACGTCTTTCTTTCTGTCTACAAGGAAGATAAATCCGTCCTCGTCTTCCATAGCCATATCGCCCGTTTTGAGCCAGCCTTTATCCAGAACTTCTCTTGTGGACTTTTCGTCGTTATAATAGCATTTCATAACGCCTGGGCCTTTTACGCAAAGCTCGCCTACCTCGCCCTGAGGTACGATTGCGCCGTTTTCGTCGGTTATCTTAACTTCCCAGCCATAGCCTGCTTTACCGATTGCGCCTACTTTGTGCACGTTTTTAAGTCCAAGGTGTACGCATCCGGGGCCAATGGACTCGGAAAGACCGTAGTTGGTGTCATAGTCATGATGTGGGAATACGGCAAGCCAACGTTTGATAAGCGAGGGTGGAACAGGTTGCGCGCCAATGTGCATAAGACGCCAACGTGATAAATCGTAACGGCTAAGGTCAATATTTTGTCTTTCTATCTCGTCTAAGATGTCTTGCGCCCATGGAACTAAAAGCCAAACGATAGAGCATTTTTCGTCGGATGCAACCTTGATAATCCATTCGGGCTTAATACCTTTAAGTAGAACAGCCTTACCTCCCACCATAAACGAGCCAAACCAATGCATTTTTGCGCCCGTGTGATAAAGGGGAGGAATACAAAGGAATACGTCGTCGTGAGTCTGGTTGTGGTGAGCTTGTTCGGTGTGCATTGCGTGCATAAGCGCTCTGTGGGAATGAAGTATAGCTTTTGGAAAGCCGGTAGTACCCGAAGAGAAGTATATTGCGCCGTCATCGTCGTCCGTTACGTGAATTTTGGGAGTGGAAGTGGAGCAGTATTCTATCATTTTGTCATAGCTGTCAGCAAAAGAGGGGCATTGTTCTCCAACGTAGAAAAGCGATGTAACCGCAGGAATACGTTCGCAGATATCCTCTATTCTTCCGATAAACTCAGGGCCAAATACAAGCATAGAACAATCCGCTTTATCAAGACAATATTTGATCTCGTCAGCGGTGTAACGGAAGTTGAGTGGAACGGCAACAGCGCCGGCTTTTAATATTCCAAAGTATACGGGAAGCCATTCTATGGAGTTCATTAAAAGAATTGCAACCTTGTCGCCTTTTTTGCATCCTCTTGTTAAAAGAAGGTTTGCAAAGCGGTTTGCTTTTTTCTTAAAGTCGTTCCAAGTAATTTCGCGTCTGAAGGGCTGACCGGGAATGGGTTGAATGAGTGAGTAGTCTTTCCAGGTAAGACGGCTTTTAGGCTCGAAGCTGGGATTGATTTCAACAAGGCTTACTTCATCACCGTAAAGTTCGGCGTTTTTGTCAAGCGTTTCAAAAATGGGCATAATTTTCTCCTTATTGTAACTACGTGAAGCAAGCTTTTTTGCTTGCGCGTGTAGGATATATTCTCTTATATTTAAATATACTATAAGATTATAGCGAACTTATAGGTGTTTTGTCAAGTTAAAGTGATAAATTTTTAAATATCATTTGACTATTAAGAGTAAATGGAGTATAATTTTACGGAACTAGATTTTATTTGCATTAAAGGAGAAAACAAAAAATGGCAATAAAAATTATATTTTTAGTCGTTTTCTTTGCGATTATGCTAACGGTTGGTATAATGTGTAGAAAATCGGCAAAATCTGTTAACGGTTTTGTGCTAGGTGGAAGAAAGGTTGGACCTTGGCTTACAGCATTTGCTTACGGAACTTCTTACTTTTCGGCGGTAATATTTATTGGATACGCCGGACAGTTTGGTTGGAAGTTCGGCGTGTCTGCAACCTGGATAGGTATAGGTAACGCGATTATCGGTTCGCTTCTTGCATGGTTCTTGCTTGGTCGCCGTACACGTCTTATGACAAGACATTTAGGCGCATCCACAATGCCTGAATTTTTCGAAAAGAGATTTGATAGCAAGATGCTCAAAATAGTAGCGTCGCTTATCGTGTTTATTTTCCTTATCCCTTACACTGCGTCCCTTTATAACGGACTTAGTAGACTTTTTGAAATCGCTTTCGATTTACCGTACTGGGTATGGATTGCAATAATGGCAGTGCTTACTTGCGTATACGTTATTGCTGGTGGATACATGGCAACAGCTGTAAACGACTTTATTCAGGGAATAATTATGCTTATCGGTATCGTTGCGGTAATCGTTGCAGTAATTTTGAGCAACGGCGGTTTTGCTGAGGCGTTTGGAAGCTTGGCTGGAGTTACTGCAACTCCTACCGATGGACCTTTGTATGAAACTCCGGGAATTTTTGCATCCATATTCGGTCCCGATCCTCTCGGACTTTTGTTTGTAGTAATTCTTACCTCGCTCGGAACTTGGGGACTTCCTCAAATGGTACAAAAGTTCTATTCTATCAAGAGCGAAGGCGATATCCGTAAGGGTATGATAATCTCTACTGTTTTTGCAATTGTTGTAGCGGGCGGATGTTATTTCCTTGGTGGATTTGGTAGATTGTATCCCGAAGCTTTAGAAGGTGGAAAGGGCTTTGATAATATCGTGCCTACCATGCTTGCAGGTCTTAATAATGATTTTATCTTATCGCTTGTCTTGGTGCTTGTGCTATCAGCCTCTATGTCAACGCTTTCCTCGCTTGTTCTTACCTCTTCTTCTACGCTTGTTCTTGACCTTGTTAAGGACAATATCGTAAAGAAAATGGATAACAAAAAGCAGTTGTTGTGGGTGCGTTTGTTTATTTTGGTATTCGTAGGAATTTCTGTTGTTATTGCGCTAGTACAGTATTATGCGCCATCAGGAAACGAAGGAACGGCATTTATAGCTCAGCTTATGGGAATTTCTTGGGGAGCTTTGGCAGGAGCGTTCCTTGCGCCCTTCTTGCTTGGTCTTTGCTGGAAGAAAGTTACAAAACCCGCGGTTTTAGTAAACTTTATCTTTGCAGTAGTAGTTATGACTGTTAATATGTTTGTTGGTAAACAGCTTGGTAGTGTTAACGCTTTCTTTAAGTTTATGACGTCGCCTGTAAATTTGGGCGCAGTGGTAATGCTGGTTGGCTTCGTTATCGTAATCGTAGTATCCCTCTTTACTAAAAAGCCCGATAAAGCGGTTGTGGATAACGCATTTGCTTGTTACAGTAAAAAGGTGACAGTTGCTGCAGGAGCTGTTCTTTCTGAAGAAGAAACGGTTGAAGCTAAAGAAGGCAATACACAAGAAGTTGCCGCTGATAAAGTAATTTCCGAAGAGGAAAAAGCAGAATAAGATCTGACTTTATAAAAAACAAAATCACGTTACGAATTTCGCGTTTAGGCGATAACGTAGCGTGATTTTTTGTACAAAGCGCAGTTTTAAGCTAAGGCTTCTTCGGCTTGTTTCATATTAATATCGTTTAGTTCTTTAAGCTTATAAAAAGCTCCTTTTTTAGACATAAGTTCGTCGTATGTTCCAATTTCCACGGCAACGCCTTGATCCATAACGACTATTCTATCGGCGTTTCGTATTGTGGAAAGTCTATGGGCAACGATGAAGGTAGTTCGTCCTTTTATAGATGAAGAAATTGCGCGTTGAACGTGGAATTCGGAAATGTTGTCGAGTGCGCTTGTAGCTTCGTCCAGTATCAGAATTTTAGGATTTCTTATAAGCGCTCTAGCAATAGTAATGCGTTGACGCTGACCACCAGAGAGTTTATCTCCGTGTTCGCCAACTTGTGTGTCGAGTCCATCGGGAAGGTCTTTTACAAATTCGTTAAGGTTTGCCATTTCCACAACTTTTTGTAGTTGTTCTTCGGTGTATTTTTCAAGTCCGTAAGTAATATTTTGACGAATACTTCCTGAAAAAAGTATGCTGTTTTGTGGAACTACCGAGATGTGGTGTCGGTACTGAGATAGGTTTAAGCTATCTATTGGTTTTCCGTCTATCAAGATTTCTCCCTCGGTAGCTTTCATAAAACCTATAATAAGGTTCATTACGGTGGATTTGCCCGAGCCACTTGAGCCTACAAAAGCAACACATTCTCCCTGTTTTACGTCTAGAGTTAGTTTGTCTATTACGTTTTGGTCGCCGTCAGGATATCGGTATGAAACGTTATTAAACGTTACCGTGCCGTTAATATGTGGAACCTTGTTTTTGCCTGTTATACTTTCAACGTCGGTAGCGTTCATAATTTCCGAAATTGATGATAAGGCTTCTATGCCTGTTGCAAAAGCAGGTACGGAGTTTGTAAGACTAATTACACTACTGCTGATTTGTGTAAACATTGATTGGTATAAGACGATGTCGCCCACTTTAATAATGCCGTTTAGGGCTAAGAATGCGCAAAAAACTAAACACGCGCCCGATAAAATCATATTTACAACCCAAACCCAAGATCCAAAGTTTGCCGTGTTCATATCCACGTTACGTCCAGATCCCGACAGCTTTATGATTTTACGGTTTATAGAGTTTATCTCTACGTTTTCAAGTCCGTGCGACTTGGTTACGGGGATCATTTCTAGCATATTATTAAGCTTAGAAGAAACGTCTTCGGTCTTGATTCTGTAATCTCTATTTACCTTACTGATTTTCTTTTTGAAGAAGTTTGTAAGAAGAACGTTTACGGGAATAACAACTAAAAAGAATAGAGCGATAAAGCCGTTGTTGTATACGGATATTACGGTTGCGACAATTACTGTAATAACGTTGGGAATTATTCCGTGTAAAAGGTTTGACAGTAACGTGTCGACAGATTCGGTGTCCTTTATAAACTTGGAATGAATTTTACCTGCTTGCATATCTTTATGATACGTTATTGACAGTCGTTGCAGTTTTCTTACCACAGCGCTCTTGATTCCTGCGCCTGTGCGCCTTACAACCCTACTTACTATGCTAAATCGCAATATCGTGGCAGGAACGTTTTGCAGTAGCAAAACTAAAAGAATAGATGAGTTAATTACGATATTCCATATTGCAAAATCAGTTGAACACGATCCGTTTATAAGATCTGTAACCACGTTAATTATGTTTGCAGAGATAACAGGCATTAGCCAAAGTGGCGATGCTTGCAACAGATAAACCAAGCACGAGCAAGTGATTGCAGGCGCATTGTGTTTTAGAATCTTGCCGAAGAATCCTTTTTTCTTTTTGCGAGTAATATTTTCGTTTTGAGAGAAAAGATGATCGTAGTCGGGAATAGCGTTATCGCTACGATTGAGTTTTTTCCGATTGTTTGGCTGGCTCATAAAGTTCCCCTTTGATATGAAATTTACATCTAAAATCGCCTAAATGTTAGCATAATAAAATTTCTTTGTCAATAGGTTTTTAAAAATTATATAGATAAATTTTAGGCGAGATTGAAATTAATTTTTGAATTATAAATAAGTCTTATAAGCAGGAGCAAATAGGGTAAATATTGTTTCACTTTTTTTCAAAAACAGTATTGACAAATAAGCTTTGGTGTGGTATAACCATAAAAGCGTACCACGTAGTGGTAAATTTATAGCAAGGAATAATAGAGAGGGAAATGAAATGACTTTTGACGAGATTTTGCAAAAAATGAAAACCACGCCATGGAACTGGTACTACGTGTGCAGTGGAGAAGCAAGTCCAAAACATCAAGAAAGTTGGCAAATGTATAGAGAAAGAAGAGAAAAAATAGACTACATTGGCTCGGATATCAATACTCTAAATATGCCTGTTTGGTGGGTTGGTATTGATACGTATGATTTTAGTAAAGTAGATAAATATATCGACGCATTGTTAAAAGATTATCCTGATAGATATTTAGTTCCACGTATAAAAATGGATCCGCCTCTTGAATGGCTAAAAGAAAACCCTGAAGACGTATGCGTGTATTATAACGGACCTACTAACGCTGAGGAAATTAAAGAAATGCTTGGTACGCCGTTGCACGATAGGAACGGATGGGATGACGGCAAAACTCGTAATCCCTATCCCGATCAGCGTATAGCAAACCAGTCTTTTTCTTCTAAAAAATGGGTGGAGGATGCTAGCAAGGCGCTTTCGGCGTTTGTAGAGCATTTGGAAAGCGGTCCGTACAAAGATCAAACCATAGGATATATGCCTGCGTTTGGAAACTGCGGAGAGTGTATGTGGTGGGGGGATTGGCGTAATCAGGGCGATCCGAGAAAGGGCGACTTTGGACTTAACCACAAGAAATATTTTTACGAGTGGGCGGTAGAAAAATACGGAAGCGAAGATGCTTTACGTAAAGCGTGGAATATGCCCTCTCTTACAAAGGAAAATATTCCTATGCCCACGCCAATGGAAAGATGGAGCGAGGGTGGAAAAAATTTGCGTCAGGTAATTTTGGCTGACGATCAAAGACAGGTTGATTGTAACGAGTTCCACTCCAAGGCTTGCTTTGATGCAATAGAAGCGTTTGGTAAGGTAATAAAGGAAAAATCAGGTAAGCCTGCAGGCTGTTTTTACGGATATTTCCAAGACGAAACGGTGGGCTATGCAGGACACCTTAGCATAGAACGCGCGTTAAACACGCCGTACGTGGATTTTTATTCTTCGCCAAAAGGTTATCATTACTGCTTAGCTGGAGATCCAGGTTCGTCACAAGCTCCCGCGCAATCCTTTGCAAGAAAGAAGCTTTGGATAGAGGAAAACGACTGTCGGTCGCATTTGTCCCCGGACGTTATTCGCAAATCTGACAATTTCGACGATACGCAAACAATTTTCTGGCGCGAAATTTATAGAGCTCTTACGTTCAAGCAGGGCTTTTGGTGGATGGATATCGACGGAATTGCAGACGATTGGTACGGCGATAAAGACATGGTGGAAATGTTCAAAGACCAAGCCGATTTTTACAAAAAACACGCGGGCGGAGATAGAAAAAACATTGCTCAAGTACTGTTTGTAGAAGACGAGGAAAGCTGTGGACATACCACGTATATTTCGGGCGCGCAACGTGCGCTTAGACTAAAATTAGAGCGTGAACTTCGCCTTTGCGGGGCGGTTGTAGACCATTTACGCGTTGCAGATATGCTGGAAGTGGATATGTGCAAGTATAAGTTTATCGTGTTCTGCCACGCATTCGTTATGCCTAAGGAAAAATGGGAGAAAATTCGCGCGAGAATTAATCCAAGCGCTTACGTTTTATTTAATTATTGCGCAGGAATTTTAGATCCCTCGTTTAGCTTGGAAAACCAAAAAGCGGTAACAGGATTTAATATCTATGAAACGCCCAACAGAATGGCCCACAAGGATTTGTATAAGCATATTTATTGGCACGAAACACGCGCCATTCCACAAGATTATCCGCTACTTAGCGTAGTAAAAGAGGATGGTCAGCAGGTGCTTCAAACCTCTCCCGACGGAAACGTACTTACCGCTTGTATAAAGCGTGATAACGGTAAAAATATCTTTGCATCCGACTTTACGTTAAGAACTCCGCTTTTAAGAGAGCTACTAAAAGAAGCAGGCGTACAACTTATTGCGCTCTCGCACTGCGCTGTGCTTGCCGACGAAAAACTGATAGGTTTCTTCCCTTACACCGACGTGTGCTTTGAGCATAACTTTGAAGGCGTATGGCAAAATGTAATAACGAAAGAAAAGGTAAGCGGAAAGGTAACTCTTCCCATTCGCGCAAAACGCTTTATGATATTTGAAAAAATCTAAACAAAAAAGCAATGCATTGTATTACACTTTGCATTGCTTTTTAGCATACGTATGTGAGTTTTTTGTTTGTTTTTTAGTAGCGCCATATTCGAAGGATAAATAAATTCCCGTTTTTAATAATGTAAAATTCTTCATACCCACAACCAATAAGTGCGGCAAGAGGAAGTAGGAAAAAGATAAATCCCAAAAACGGCAATACAGCGAGAAGCCACATTGCAGTGCCTAATAGTAAAAACACAACAAATACGCCAACCGTCAAAACTTTTATCATCAAGATTGTCTTGTTATAATTGTGTTTAACCGCAAAATACAAAATGGGTAATGTTGCCAAGATACCGGCTACTATTCCTACTAAAACTATTAAAAATATTACAAATCCGCCCATATCCTCTGTAAGCCACATGTTTATAAAAAGATAAATCACAAAGGCGGAAATAGCAAATAGTATTATACCGAAAACTACTTTAATTGTTTTATTCAAAAAGTTTTTTCTGCTAAGAAGCCCTAATAACCAATCTAATAATAAAATTATAGCGTTCATTATTCCGTATGATGCTACAAAAGCAGAAAGCGCCTGTATAGCGCAATTTAGGAATGCAAAGCGAAACCATCCGGCATCAGCACCGCAAACGGTGCTATCTACAAGCACGTTTGAACCTGTGGATAACAAAGGAATCCAATACCATAGTCCAAAACCTAGAAAAGCAAGAGCTGTCAATATTCTAATTATTAAAGGAAATATTTTTTGTTTGTTTTGCTGAATTTTTTTTGCCATTTCTACACCTCTTAAAAAACAAAACGTATTAAAGGAAAAAATCGAATTTAAGCTCGTTATAGACTATAACGTCTTTCTATAATGTTTATAATACATAAATTTTCCTTCTACGCGACATTATATACCAAAAATTTTGGTATGTCAAGCATATTACCAAAAAATTTGGTAATATATAAAATATGAAAAGTATAAGATTTAGTGAAAATTTAAGAGAGTTAAGAGTAGCAAAAAAACTCACACAAAAACAGCTTGCCGATATTTTACAAGTTGACCAACGCACCATAAGCGCTTGGGAAAAAGGCGTATGCGAACCGAATTTTTCTATTCTGCTTAAACTTTGTGAATTTTTTGATGAAACTTTTGATAATATTTTAACGTAATAAAAAAACCTTGCAAAAGGCAAGGTTCTCATAAGGATATTAAGTTAAATCCAAGAGAAATGCCGATTGAGAGTGGCTAAACAAGAAAAATGCAACATGGACGAAAAAAGTCTGTGTTGCATTTTTATTTATCCTTCCGCTCCCCAAAATTTGCGTTACAGAAAGCAAAGAAATATTTATTGTCTTTCAAACAGAGGCTTTGCCAAAATGTCATCTTTTCTTGTGATCAGATCATCCGTCGCAATTGCCGCTTCAAGAGCATCCGTGCCTATACGGTCAACTGTTGCACCAAGTCGCTCCTTGACATATCCGTTTTCCTTGTACCAAAGCATAACCTTTTCAATAACGGTCGGAACTTCGTCTGCCGAATATACGCTATTCAAGAGTGTTCCCATACGCTGAGTCTTTCCCCAAG